>JACRLJ010000009.1:0-47831 GCA_016215105.1 Candidatus Hydrogenedentota bacterium | reverse complement strand
AAGCCCGGAGAAACTCGCCGCCGCGCGCGAGTTCGTCCACTGGATCACGGCGCCGAAGCAGTTCGCGCGCATCTGCATCGAACGCGGGTACTTGCCCATACGCGCGTCCATCCTGCAACTGCCGGAGTACCAAAAGTACCTTGCGGAGCACCCTGAAAAGGAGGCGCTCGCGGCGGCGATGCCGTACCTCGAAACCAAGCCGCTTCACGGGGCTTGGAACGAGATCCAGGAGGCCATGAACAAGGCGCGCGAAGCGGTGGAACATGGCGCAGACGCCGCGGCCGCGGCCGCGGAGGCGCAACAACGGGCGCAACGCGTGCTCGACCGTTACAACGCCGAGCAGACGGTCCAGGAGAGCCCCGGCGTCCGCCGCGGGTTCTACCTCATCGTCATGCTCATTGCCGTGGTGTTGCTCGCGCTGCTCGGCCGTCAGCTTCGCAAGGAGTACCGCGACATGCGCGGGGTCGGTCTCAAGGTGAGCTGGGCCGGATATTGGTTCTGCTTGCCGCAACTGATTTTGTTTGTCGTCTTCGACGTGTTCCCCATCGGGTTCGCGCTGTACATCAGCTTCTTTCAGTGGGACATGCTGACCCATCCGCTTTATGTCGGCTGGACGAATTACGCGCGGGTGTTTTCCGACCCGCAGTTCCTCGCGTCAATGCAGCGCACGCTGATCTGGGTCGTGGCGACCGTGCCGGTGGACACCGCGCTAGCCCTGGGCGTCGCGCTGCTGCTCAACGCGCGCGTGAAAGGCATTGGCGTCTTCCGGCTCCTGTTCTACTCGCCCGCCGTCACCTCCGGCGTGGCGCTCGCGATCGTGTGGTGGTGGATACTCAACGGCAAGAGCGGACTGCTCAACTACGGCCTCGCGCTGGGTGGCGTCCAACGCATACTCGACCACTTTGGCGTTGGGACTATCGACTGGCTGAACGACAAACGCTTCGCCTTGTTCGCGCTGATCGTCATGGACTGGTGGCGCGCGCTCGCCGCCTTCCTTATCTTCCTCGCGGGATTGCAGGGCATTCCCGACACCACCTACGAGGCCGCGCAGATCGACGGCGCGAGCCGCTGGGAACGCTTCCGCTACATCACCTGGCCGCTGCTCATGCCCGCAACCTTCTTCGTCGTGGTGACCACGGTCATCGCGGCGTTCCAGGTGTTCGAGCAGATCTACGTGATGACCCTCGGGGAAGGCGGCCCCAGCGACAGCACGACCACGGTCAACTTCTTCCTATACAAGAACGCGTTCGTGTATTTCCGCATGGGCTACGCGTCCGCCGTCGCCTACGTCCTCGGCGCCATCGTGCTCGTCGTCACGCTCGTCCAACGCCGATTCATGGGCCGGGAGGTCGAATACTGATGGTCGGCGCCGCGGACAAAAGCGACCTGGGCCGTGTGGCCATTTATTGCGGGCTCATCGCCGGCGCGCTGCTGGTGATCGCGCCCTTCGTGTGGATGGTAATCACGTCGCTGTTGCCCATGGACCACATCTACGACATGCCGCCGCCGCTGCAGTGGGACCAGTTGCAGTGGGGCAACTACACCAAAGTGTTCACCATCATTCCGCTCGGCCGCTTCTTCGCCAACACCGTCTTCGTGACCCTGTCCGTCGTCATCCTCCGCCTCGGCGTGACGACTCTATGCGCCTACGCCCTCGCCCGGCTCAACTTCCCCGGCAAGAACCTGTTCTTCATGGGCATGATCGCCTCGATGATGATCCCCGGCGAAGTGCAACTCATTCCCGGCTTCGTCATGATGCGCTGGTTCAACTGGCTCGACACCTACCAGGTGATGATCGTCCCTCGCATCGAAAGCATCGTCCACGTGTTTCTCATGCGCCAGTTCTTCCTCACCATCCCGAAGGACCTCGAAGAAGCCGCCATCATCGATGGCTGCGGCCACCCCCGCATCATCTGGCACGTCATCGTCCCGCTCTCCAAGCCCGTGCTCGCGCTCGTCGCCCTGCTCGCGTTCCGCGCCCTCTGGAACGACTTCATGTGGCCCCTCATCATGACCAGCAGCACCCACCTCAAGACCCTCCAAGTCGGCCTCGCCCTCATCAACACCCAGCAACGCGAAACCGGAATCAACCTCCTCATGGCCAGCAACGTCCTCTCCCTCCTCCCTATCCTGCTCATCTTCTGGCTCACCCAAAAAACCTTCGTCAAAGGCATCGCCCTCACCGGTATCAAATAGCTTAGCGCCATCGCTAAAAGTAGACGCGCCGTCTCGCCGCGTCATTTCGGAGCCGAAGACCCAACCCGCAACGATAACCCCATCCGGCGAAATGGGAGGGTCGGCGTCCCCTCCGACCTTCATCGCCGCCGACTACTGCCGCGCTCGGGCCAAAGTCCGATTTATCCCGTGCGAACTTCAGAGACGATACAACTTGAGCCCGAATGACGAGAGACATCGAGCAATACCTCAGTTTTCAGCGGTCTGCCTTTACGAGGCAAAGTTTCGACTCGTTCCCGAGTTGTACTCGGGAATGCGCGTGTCTGAAAAGCTGCGCTTTGTATTCCCCGAGGCGCGGACCGAGACCCTCGCGCGCGGGCATACCCACATGCAACTTGGGAACGGGGGATAATGAGTGGAGGCATCGCCGTACGAAGCGCAGCTTCGGGACCACGGCCCGTTCCCGAGTGCAACTCGGGAACGAGGACGTAACTTGCATCCACTGCTCCTTGCCGATTCATCTCGGCGCTTCCGTCCCTCATTTCACCAAATCCACCCCCTTCCCGACCCCACCTCTCCGCGCGACTCTGCGAACACTGCGTCTCTGCGTTAACTGTTTGCTCCTCGTCTCGCCCGCAAGCGCCCGACACTCCCCGTTCGTAGTACCGCCGTTCAGGCGGCGCTTTTCCGCCGGCCAACCGCCCCTCGCGAGCGCCAAAAGCCGAAACAGATGACGCTTATATATAGGGGCATATTTGTGAAATGGGCTGGGACACGGGCGCGCTGAAAACGTCTTTGGCCGGAGCGATCTCAAAATGCCTGCCCCGACGCTTCCTACATTCACAGAGCATTTGGTCACGCTGCGCGGCGCTATTCCGCAATGACGCGCTTGAGTTGGGATAGGCCGCCCCAATCCGCAAATGCCGACGCGGCTTTGTCCCGGATCTCCTCCTGAGATCGGGGCCATTTGGGCCGTGTGGCTGTTCCCGGGAAGACAAGATAGACCACGTCCGTGTCTTGACCCGCCGAATGCGCCCGCATATTGATACCGATTCCGAGACTACGCGCCAAGGAGATCGAACCCTCGCCGATGGCGTCATTGGGCCCCTCGTCGGCCACTATTGCGAATTCGAGCTTATCATTTCGCATATTGTAGACGACAGCAAGGTCGCCGACTTGACCGACGCCACGCTCCATCAAGCCTTTTGGCAGGGAAATGAATGGCACGTGTCGCGAGTCCGCGTACTTGGTGATATCGGCATCTGGTTTTGAATTATCACGCAAGGAAGTCTGCGCAATATAGAATCCTTTGAATTCACCGCCGGTTTGTATGAGGGGCTTTCCGGAGGCGCGTCCATTGTCGGTGGCAAGCGCCCACCAATTGCCGTTGCAGCCTGCGTTCCCAAGGAAGTCGAGCCCCCGTTGGTTCTCGGGGTCGTAGGCATTTGGCGCGCCATCGGCGTCGATGGCCATGCCCGCCAAAAAGAAGAAGCCCGCTCTTCCTTCTAGAGTCCAGACCGGAATTGCGTGTTGCGTAACGAGAAACGTCGTGAACAGACTCTTGGTGGAGATCGCGGTCTGATTCGAGGCCGGTATAGACCCAAACATTTCACTTCGTTGTCCGGAAGGAGTTCTTGACAGATTACCGCTCTGAGTGGATTGATTGGTAGTCGCGCAGCCCAATAACATTAGTAAATTCGCTGCGAATACTATCCAACGCATGTGTTTCAAAGTATTTCCTCCCTCCGCAGCATTGTACGTACAGTTCATATACAACACAATCGTTCTTCAATTCACGCAGGCGCGGTTTGTTGACGTTTGGCCGTTTGGCAAGGTGACTTTGTGGGCCGCGACAAGTGTACTTTCGTGTCGTGAATTAGGAAGCGTTCGGAGCTATCGCTGGAGTCTCTTCCAACGCCATATGTGCGGCATCGACTCGTTCCCGAGTTGTACTCGGGAATGCGCGTGCCTGAAAAGCTGGGCTTTGTATTTCCCGAGGCGCGGACCGCGACCCTTGCGCGCGGGCATACCCACATGCAACTTGGGAACGAGTCAGAAGCGCAAGTAGCGATTAGGTTACGCGTGTCGATGTAGCGCCGGCTTCCAGCCGGCAGGGGTTGGTCCCTTCGATGCCGCGCTACATTTGACGAACATGGTTTTGGACAAAGACGTAAAGCCCGAGCATAGACTCGCTCGTCTCTATCCCTCGTTCCGAGAATGCGCAGTGGAAAGGCCAGCGGAAGCGGCGGGGACGCCGCTTCTACTTTGAGACCTACTGCGCCTGCTGCGCTTGCTGGGCCATTGCCGCCGCTTGTTCGACGGACATGAGGGGTTCGCAGGTGATGGCGCCGAGGTTGACGATGACGCCTTCGACCACTTCGACGTTCTTGACGAAACCGGTCTCGACTTGGCCGTCGCGGACGTAGCCGACGGCGACTACCGCGTAGGTGTCGTGCGGCAGTCCGTGCAGGATCGTGAAGGAACCGTCCTCGGCGGTGGTCGTAGCGGACGGTTTAACGACTGTGCCGTCTTCGAGGACAGCCGTGCAGCCGATCTCCATGTTCGCGACGGGGCGCCCCTGTTTGTCGACTATGACGCCTTCGACTCCGCCTTTGTGGCGGCACACGACGATGAGTTCCTGGAGGGTCTCGCCGGGCGCTCCGGAGAACGGCGCGCTCTCGCCGATCTGGATGCGCTCGGCGTCGTTAGCGTACGCGAGAATTTGGAAGGTAATGGCCGGGCACAGCCCGCGGAACGTGGCGCGGCCGTCGAGTCCGGAGATCACCTTGGAGCCCCACTCGCTGGAGCCTTGTCTGACGGCGGCTTCAATGCCCAGGAGCGGACGGTTCGCCGGGTCCACGAAGCGGATGGGGACCACGATGGGCGCCACGACGGAGAAATTGAGTTCGTGTTCCTGACCCGGCTCCGTCTCGCGCAAGAGCTTTACTTCTTGATCCATTTCCGCAGGGGTACGCGGCGGGGGCGCGCCGAGCGAGTTGTTCTTCGGGTACACGTGGGCGCCGTCGGCGTACGACCACTCGATGCGAAGGTCCGCTTTCCGGCTCAATTGCAGAGACAGCGTGTAGGACCCGTCGGCCGCGGTCTCGGTCATGGCCCACGGGTCACCGACGAAATCAGCGCCGGGGTTGATGACCGTGGCCTTCACGCGAATCGGGTAGGCGGGCAGACCGCTTTGGCCTTCGGACGCCTTGCCGAACACGCGCACGGCGTCGAGACGGCGCAGGGTGAAATCGATCCCGGATGTCGTCTGATTCGGACGCACTTCGACACCGGTTCGTGGCGCGCTTCCCAGGCTTGGCGTCGTGGACTGTTGCACGTTCACCGTGTAGCGGTAGTCAGCGCCAAGTCCGCTCAGCAAATAGAGGCCGTCGGCGTTCGTTGACGCTTCGACGGGCGGAATCTGTGCGGGCATGGCGCCCTTCTGCGGTCCGGACAGTTCGGCGGCGCCGGTCGCGCGAACCACGGCGCCTTCGACCGGCGCGCCGTCTTCGCGAGTGACTTTGCCGGAGATCGCGCCGCCGGTCTGCAACACGAATAGCGCGTCCTCAGTTCCCGTGCTGACGTCGGGGAAGAACCCGGCTCCAAAGCCGGTCTTTGTTACCGCGAAATCGCAACTGGCCCGCGCCGTATTCCCAATCTGCTCGGGAATTCCAATCCAGAAATGACCGTTAGCGTCCGTGAATGCAGACACCATTTTCGCTTCGCCGGTGAAATAGCCTCCTCTTAATGGCCATTTGAGTTCGAAATGCCGCAGGTCCACTTCGGCGCCTTCGATGGGCCGTTGCTGCGAATTGACGACCCAACCCGACACGAAGCCGTGGGCCTTCTTGAGCAGCAGCTTTACGCCGGTCCGCGCGCCCCCCTGTTGAATCCGCAGCGCGCGCGACACGGCTTGCACGTAGCCTTCGCGATCGGCGCTGACTCGTCCGTCGCCGAACTCGCGAATGCCGGCGATACGAAACGCTCCCGCGGCGTCCGTCACGGCGTGGTACACTCCGCGCACGTCAAAGCCCAGGTTGTCCGCGCTGATTTCCAGCCGGACCTGGGCGGCGTCCACGGGATTGCCCGCGTCGTCTATGACGTTTCCCGCGAGCGAAGCAGATTCGGGCGGCGTTTTGTCCGTAGTACTCGCGTCCGGCGTGTCCTTGGCCGAGCGCGCCGGAATCGGCGGGAATTGCGAGATCGCATTCATGAGATTGTTTGCGGCGGGCGTGCCGGGCTGCGATTCGGTCGGGCCTGCCTTGGGATCGGATGTAACCTGGTCCGCCACGGTGGAGTTCTCGTTGCGGGGCCAGAACCATACCAACAACAGCGCCACCAGCGCTGCGACAACGCCTACACCGACCTTTTGCGGCATGGCCAGAGTTCCTCCAGTAATGAGCCATCCAGGTATCAAGGGTTTTGCCAGCGTGGCCGCCGTTCCAGTCTCCAGCGGCCGCACGCCGGCCAACGCGATGCGCCCCAACGTGGCCGTCAACGCCGCCGGCGCGGCTTCGGCCATGTTGGACCCCAACATCGCCGCAAGACTCACCGTGGCAATCGGAACTCCACGGCTCTTCAGGTTCCCGCGAATGAGGTCGACGCCGCGGTCAATTCTATGAGTCACGGTCCGCCTTGGAACGGCAATGGCGGCGGCGATATCCGCGTGGGATTGGCCTTCGAGGTAATAGGCGACGAGCGGCGCGCGGAGCTTTTCCGGCAGCGCGGCGATTGCCTCGTCCACGTAGCGGTAGACGTCGTCCCAGTTGACCTCGACCGGTTCCGCGTTTTCGGTGGCAAACCGGGTTTCCCGCTCTGTGCGGCGCCGTTCCGTTTTCAGCCGGTTCAGCGCGCGGTTCGTCGCCACGGTGTGCAGCCATGCGCCGAAATGCCCCTGCGGCCCTTTGGGCATGCGGGCCAGCGTCTCGAAGCACTCCTGCGCGATGTCCTCCGCCTCCGTCGCGTTGCCCACCACGCGGCGGCACGTGGCGTAGACCATGGACGCGTACCGGGACACAAGTACCCGGAACGCGTCCGGATCGCGCCGGTCAATCCATTGGGTAAGCAATTCCGTGTCAGCGGCAGGCATGGCGTTCATTTGTTCAGCGACCCCGGTACCCCAACAACGATTCTACTCTAATCACCACGCGGGCGGTGAAATGGGCAATGTAAGGCGAAGTTTGGGGGATTTGGCGTGTGGCGCAGAAACCTTAGGCGGCCATGTCCCCGGAGGCGGGACTTGTTTGACTATTGTATTGGATAGGAAAAGTGTCGTCCGCGTAATCGTCAGCATTGGCTACGGGAATACGGACAGAAGTGCAATCGCAGAAACGCAGAGATCGCAGAGGATCGCGTGAGTACGGTGGGGGACGCCTGGAATGGCGGCTGGGGGCGGCTGTCCCCAGCCGCCGCTCGGATAAGGAAAGGGTTGAAACGGTCTGCTATCTACGTACATTGTAGGAAACGGACATGGACTGAAAACGGGGAGTGGGGTGATGATGAATCTTCTTGGACGATGTCGGAATGGGCTGGGTTGGGTTTGGGCTGGCATACGCCGCCATCCCATCACGGTTGGGGTGGTAGCGGTGGTGTTGGCCGCGGTCGGGGTAATGGTGTCGCGCGTTGACCTGTTGGAGTGGCGGCTGATGCTGCCCAGGGAGCGGCAGGACCGCGCCGACCTTCGTGAGATTGGCGTCGCCTTCCAACAGTACTGCGAGGAGAATAAGGACTGCTTTCCTCCGGCCACGATGACGCCGGAGTTTGGGTTGCCTGATCTGTCGGCGATGAAGGGGTTTCTCAGTCCTCGGCTTGTGGAACGGATTACGAGCAAGACGAAGCCGCGGCTGTGTTACCTGGGGTACTTGTTAGTGGACGATAACCCTGCGTTGGATTTGCTTGCGGCCTTGCAGAAGCAGGGAACGGGCGCTGATCTGCGTCATGATGTTGTTCTCGATTCGACCACTTACTCGGTCCGTTACACAATTGGAAACAAGATACTTCGTATCAAGCAGGGTATGGAGCGATTTTACATTTGGGAGGTCATGAGCGCGCCCGGCACGATGGAGAAGGTACGATCTAACATTCCATTACTTTGGGAGATGCCGACGGCAGATCGTCCCGGTGGCTTTGTGATATTCATGGACGGGCACGTTGAATGGACGTCGTATCCTGGTCCGTTTCCCATGAGCGAAAACGTCGTCACTATGTTTCGTAATTTCACGAATGAATCCGGTTCAGTGAACACCCTGGCCAATTCTCCGCCTTTGCTTGACTTGGCGAGAAAGATATGTGAAAACGCGCAGCCCCACTTCCAGCGGTGGAATATGGTAGACGGCCTGCGATTGTCGCAGTGCGATAGCGCGCCCAACGTAAACGCCGGAAATGCTCGCGGCTACCGTATCGTTTTTGGAACGAATGAAATCAAGACAATGCGTTTGTCCGGCACGCAAGTCAGGCGCTTGCGCCCGGAGATGGAGTTTGTGCTCTTTCCGGACAGTGACTCGCCGCCGAATCGAATGGCCATTCCTTGGACGGCTCTTCAAGGTGTGAAGATCGTGCGCCAAGTCTATCTCGGCGACGGATTCGGTTATCGTTGGTACGCAAACGCGAATATGGGAGTCGAGGACGACGTTCGCACCAAACTTGCGCTCACTGGCGGGGATGATCGGGTGACGCTCCTTGAGGATTGGGCAAACTCTTCTAGACAAGACGATTACTCTCGCAATAGTGCATTGAGCCGTATGGCAAGAGCGGGAGAGCCCGACAAGGCGGCGGCGTTTCTGGAGAACAGTCTGTCTCATGCAGAGAGCGTGAGGGGCGGGCGGAGTAACGACATTGGCATGCTGGGACGGATTCCTGGCGAGCGCGCTACGCGGATTCTGTTGCAGCTTTACCGTTCCTCCGTAATGGAAGACGTCCAGGAGGCAACCCTCTCGTTGGTTCCGCCTCCGTTCCGAGTAGAGGCGAAGGAGGTCTATCTCGCGATGCTGGAGCATCCTGAAGCGTGGCCGGAGGCCTTCGACACGGTGGCGGAGTTTGGTTGGAAAGACGCGGAACCGATTGTTCAAGAAGCGTGCATGAGCCCGCTAACGGTGCAAGTCTACCGGCACGCGTATGCGGCGCTACGGACGCTCGAAGGGCGGCCGGTGACGAAAGAATTGCCTGAAGCCGCCGCGTTGATCGCCCGGCTCAGCATATACTCACGCTGGTCGGTAGTCGAACAACTGGGTGAGCCGAAGATCGCCGCTGCGCAGAACACTCTGCTTCACGGCGGCGACGCGGAGGCGTCCACCGTCTATCTGCTGGATACCATTATTGCGTTCACCGCGGACCTCTATGCTGAGCATCTCGGACGGTCGACCTTCGGTCGCGGCGGCGGGCCTAACTACGAAGACGCCAGGCGCCTTTTCGAGCAACTTCCACGTGAGACGGTGGTGGGCGTTCTCGAACAGTTGAAAGGCAAGATCAGGGATTCCGCGCAAGCGGCGTATTTGGAGCAGTTGTACGCCGTGGCCAAATCCAGTCCGGCGAACTCCAAGATATTCGACGACAAAGTGCTTTCGGAACTTGAGATGAGCGCGTTAAGACAGCAGTCGCACCTGAGGGAACTGGACGTGGCGGCAAAAATGGCCGCAAAGACGCAACATTAGGGACGCGAAAAATCGGGGTGATGATGAGAATTCTGGGACGCTGCGGGAATGATTTAGGGTGGACTTGGGCCGGGATGCGCCGGTGTCCGAGCACGGTTAGGGTGATGGCTTGGCGACGGGCTCAGGCCCTGCGCTCGTCGAGCGCAGGGGTACTCGGGTGTAGGGAGATACGCTAGGAATTCGGCCAGAAAGTGGGCTTATTGACACGGCGCGGCCAGAAAGCGTCCGTAAGTTGTTCAATACCAGCGATGGCTCGTGCGGAGTTTTGCTATGCGGAGGCTTTCTGGCCGCGCCTCTAATCGAGGCCGTCAATGTAGGCGGTGCTCTATGCTCTCCGGCTGGCGCGGCGGGACGGCGCGCCTACTCTGGTCGCGGCTTGGGAGCTTTAGGACGCCGGTTGTCCGCCACCCTGTTGTCCTCCGCCTTGACCGCCTCCGGGGCGGTTGCGGCGGCCGCGGCGACGGCGGCGGGGACGGCGCTGGCCTTCGCGGTTGGCGTTGGGCGCGGCGCCTTGTTGCGCGGGACCGCGATCAGGAGTTGCGGCGGTTTCTTCGCCTTCCGCTTCGTCGAATTCTTCGTCGCCGGTATCGGGTTCGTCGGCGATGGCGGTTGTGGTGATGGGGGCCTTTGCCGGCGCGTCATCGGGACGCTGATCTTTTTCGCGGGCGCGGGCGGTGGCGGCGTCGGCTTCGAGTTTGAGGCGGAACAGATCCTGCGTGCTCACTCCCGTATCCACGGGCTTTACGGGGACCTCGATCTCCTCGGTCAACTCGGCAGGGGCGGCGCCACGGACTTTCTTTTCCGTCACGTACATTTCGTTCTCGTAGCTGATGCAGCACATGAGGCGGCCGCATTGACCGCTGATTTTGGTGGGGTTGAGCGAGAGGTTCTGCCGTTTGGCCATCTTCATGGAGATGGGCATGAAATCCTGGAGCCAGGTGGTGCAGCAGAGCTCGCGTCCGCAGGTGCCGATGCCGCCAATCATCTTTGCGGCGTCGCGGACTTGAATGTGGCGCAGTTCAATGCGCGTCTTGAGGTCGTGGGCGAGGTCGCGCACGAGTTCACGGAAGTCGACGCGGTCCTCGGCGGTGAAGTAGAAGACGACCTTGCGTTTATCCATGGAGTATTCGACATCGACGAGGCGCATGGGCAGTTTGCGGTCGCGCATCTTCTGGCCGCAGAGGTCCATCGCCTTTTTCTCTTCGGCGAGGATTTGGCGGTACGTGCCTTCGTCGTGGTAGTTGAGCTTGCGGATCACGTTCATCTTGATCCGCTGTTCGAGTTCGGGCGGGCACGGCTCGGGCGGCAACACGCAGGTCCCAAACTCGAGACCCCGGTCGCTGCGAACTACACAGGGCTCGTCGCGCTGGAGCGGAATATCCGGATTCAAGAAGGACAACACGCGGCCCGGTTTGCGGAGCCGCACTTTAACTGTTTGCATTAAGAACTCCCATCCCGGCGATCATTCCGCCAGGGAGAAGAAGAGGTCGCGAAAGACGCGCTCTTCGTTGATAAATCGTTCCAAATAGACGCGCGCTTGCTCGACGGCGCGTATTTTCTTGCCCGCGTCGGACGGTTTCGCCTGGCGAATCCGGGCCGCGTGGTCCTGGTTCAGAATCTGGTGATCATTGCCGGCGGCCTGAAACACCAGTTCATCCCGGTACCACGTCTCGAAAAGGTAGAGGTAATCCAGGATTTCGCGGCGGCTCAGTTCGTCCACCAGCGCCAATTGCTCCTCTTTCAGGCGCTTCTTATCGTCGCGCGAGGCGTCTTCGGACGCCTCGGTGTCCGTTTCAGCCTTTACCGCAGCGGCCAATTGCTCGCGCCGGGCCTCGAGGCCCTTCGAGAACTCCTCGGCCAGGGCCATGGGGTCATCGTTCTCGCTCAGCCGCCGGGCGATCTCGATGACAATATCACGTTTCTCCGAGTCGACCAAATCCAGCGCGCGGGACATTTGCCCTTGCGCAACCGCCGCAACGGAACGCGCGACCTCGAGGGGGAGGTCCCGCTGCGCTTGCAGCAGGTCAACCACGGTTTCCGGGCGCAAAGCGCCGAAGCGCAGCATCTGGCAACGCGACCGAATCGTCGGAAGCAAGCGCCGCGGGTACTCCGTCACTAACAGGAACAACGAAGCGCCCGGTGGTTCTTCCAGGGTCTTGAGAAAATGATTCTGGGCTTCCAGTCCCATGCGGTCCGCGTCAAGAATCACGAAAACGCGCCATTTCGACTCGTAGGCGCGCAAGGCGGCGAATTCGTTGACACCTTCAATGGTTTCGACGTTGATGATGCGCGATTTCTTCACTGGCGCGACGATTTTCACGTCGGGATGGTTCCCGCTGGCGACCTTGCGGCATGACAAGCAAGTGTCACAGGCGTCGCCGGTCCCTTTCGCGCAGTTGACCGCCTTGGCCATTTCGAGCGCCGCGAGGCGTTTTCCGACGCCGCCGGGACCCCAGAACATAAGTCCGCTTGGAATTCGGTTCCTCCAGCACGGCGTCGACGAGGCAGTTGATCACCTCCGCGACGGCGTTCTCGGACTCGACGCCGTTTACGACCTTGACGCGGTCCGGTTCCCGCTCGGCGAGTTGAAGAAATTCGGCGCGGACGCGTTCGTGAAACTCGACCGGCTCCAGCTCAATCCGGTCGGACGCGCCACGGTGTCCCGCACGGCGCAGGCCGACCTCGACGGGCACGTCAATAACAATCGTGAGG
Organism: Candidatus Hydrogenedentota bacterium; assembly: GCA_016215105.1. GTDB lineage: Bacteria > Hydrogenedentota > Hydrogenedentia > Hydrogenedentales > SLHB01 > JACRLJ01. Next base: position 35,295 of record JACRLJ010000009.1, on the reverse strand, counting down.
CGCGGCCAAGTCCCGCGCGTGGCGATGGTGTGCAACGCGTCCACGCTCGCAGCCGGAAGCCCACGCGCCGCGCCTTGATACGCGGTCGTCGAGTCGGCGTAGCGGTCGCACAGGACAACGTTTCCGGCCTCGAGCGCGGGGCGAATACGTTCGTCTACGTGTTGCGCGCGCGCGGCCTCATAGAGCAACAACTCGGTTGTCGGACTTAGGGCGGAGTTGGCCGGATCAAGCAGGATCGCGCGAATGGCCTCGGCGATGGGCGTGCCGCCCGGTTCGCGGGTCACTTCCACGACGCGTCCGCGCGATTCGAGATGGCTCTTGAGCAGGCGAATCTGGGTGGACTTTCCGCAGCCTTCGATACCTTCGATGGTGATGAACAGTCCGCTCATTTGCCCAGCGCTTTCCGGCGCGCTTCGCAGCCTGACTCGAAAAACCGTTCGAGTCCGGCGGCGTCGTTGCGCGCGATAAATTCGCGAACGGCCGCGAGGCGCTCGCCCATAGCGTCAAGGCTTTCGACAATGGCTTCGCGGTTGGTGAGGCAGATGTCGCGCCAGATTTCCGGACGGCCAGCGGCAATGCGTGTAAGGTCGCGGAATCCGTTCCCAATCACGGGCCGGATATCATCCCCGAACTGCGCGGCCAATTCCGCGAGGCATGCGGCGGTGATATGCGGGAGATGGCTGCTGCGCGCGACAAGCGTATCGTGCAGCGCGGCGGGGAGCTCGACGACTTTCGACCCGACCGCTTCCCACAGTGCCTTGACCGCGTGGTACGCAGTCGCGTCTTGGTCCTGAGCGGGCGTCATAATAGTGTAGGATCCGTCGTAGAGGTGGACATCGGAGTGTTCCGGCCCGAACTTTTCCGAGCCGGCCATGGGATGACTTCCAACGAAGCGGAGCGGCCTTGGCCAGGTGTCTTCCGCGTGGGCGCAGATCATGGCTTTCGTGCTGGCGACGTCGGTGACGATAGCGGCGGCGGGAATAGTGTCACGGAGATCGTCTAGGGCCTGGGTGACCAGCGCGGCGGGAGTACACAGGACAACGAGATCGGCGTCCTTGGCGGCGGCCTTCAGATCGAGGGAGATTTCGTCAATCGCGCCGACGGATTTGGCGATGTCGAGCGATTCCTTGCGGCGCCCCACGCCGCGGACGAGTCCGGCGATCCGGCGCGCCTTAAGGGCGAGTCCGAGAGATCCCCCGAGCAGCCCCACGCCCATGATGACCGCTATGTTGTAGCGCCGGTTCATGAAAGCTCCTGCGCAACCGCGATGGCCTCCTGCAACGTAAATACGCCCAAGTATAGGGCGCGTCCGATGATAACCTCATCCACCCCGTCGGATTCCAGTGCCTTGACGCGGCGCACATCGTCGAGCGACGACATGCCGCCGGAGGCCGTCACGGGGATTTGTACGGCGCGGGCGACGGCCTGCGTTGCGTCGAGATTGGGCCCTTTCATCATGCCGTCGCTAAGGATATCAGTATAGATGATACGGGCCGCACCCGCCTGCTCGACGGCGCGCGCAAATTCGACTGCGTCGGCGCTGGTGACATCGAGCCAGCCCTCGAGGGCGACCTTGCCGGCTTTGGCGTCAATACCGACTACGATCTTGCCGGGATGCGCACGGGCGGCCTCGCGCAACAGTTCCGGACTGCGGTAGGCCGCGGTACCGAGGATGACTCGGTCGGCTCCCGCGTCGAGAACGGCGTTGATGGTGTCCATAGTGCGGACGCCTCCACCGAGTTCAAATGGGATGCCTTTGGCGTTCATGGCGCGCAAGTGGGATTCGACGCATAAGCGGCCGCTTTTGGCGCCGTCGAGGTCCACGATGTGGATGAGTTCGCCGCCGCCGCTACGCCACGCCTCCGCCTGCGATACGGGGTCGGCCGAGAACACCGTTTCTTGGCCGTAATCCCCTTGCACGAGATTCACGCAAAGCCCGCCGCGAATGTCTACTGCGGGAACGATGCGCATTTATGAGTTTGACCCCGAAGAGTTGCGAACCACGGTTTGGGAGTGTGACCCGTCTCCCGCAGCCCGAAGAGGGCGCGTCGCGGACACAGGATCAAACTCTGCCACTCAAACATCAGCATTGCCGGCGTCACACCGCTACGGGGTGGCGTCGAGGCGTGCTTTGACCAGCTTGACCAGTTCGATAAACGCCGGCTCGTCGGTCACAGCGATATCGGCGAGCATCTTGCGGTTGACGCCGATATCGGCGCGCTTGAGGCCGTTCATGAAGCGGCTGTAGGTAATGCCGCAGGCGCGCGTGGCGGCGTTGATGCGCGCGATCCACAGCTTGCGGAACTCGCGCTTGCGCACTTTGCGGTCGCGATAGGCGTAGACACCGGCGTGTTCGGTGGCTTGGCGAACCGTCTTGATCAGGCGGTGTCGGCTGCCGCGGTATCCGGCCGCGAGATTGATGAATTTCTTGCGCCGCGCGCGCGATGCGGGACCGTTTGTTGAACGTGGCATAGTAGAATTCCTTGTAGCCCACCGCGTCGCAACGCGGGTTGAATTGCCGCCGGCCGTTTAACGCCGGAACGATTTTCTAGCACAAACCAAACGAGCGGGTAGCGCGATCGCTACTTCGTCGCCACGACACTGAAATAGATGGAACCGCCACTGCGAAACTGACGCTGACCCGTAACCCGAAATAAGCGTCCAAAAATCTTCATGTACTCCGCCGGCGTTCTAATGCCGTCACCTTTGTCAAACTTCTGAACCAGTCTCACAAACCAATTCTTCAAGTCATCAATGTGGGCGTCTTCCGTGATGGAGATCGTGCCGCCCGGTCTCGTTACCCGTTTGGCTTCCGCCAAGACTTTTTCCACTTCGTCATCGCCGAGGTGGTGAAGCACTCCCATGATCAGCACGCAATCGAACGAATTGTCCGCGAACTCGAGGTTCGTCGCGTCCATGACCCTAAACTTGCCCTTCGGGCGCCTCGCCGCCGCGTACTCAATGTAGCGCGGCGAAATGTCTATACCCGTGTAGTCGTGCCGGGCGAAGAGCGGGGCGAACTCACCGGTGCCGCACCCTATGTCCAGCGTTATCTTGGGCGATTCCAGATCAAGGATGGAGCGGAGTAGCCGTTTCTCCTTGACAAAATTCAGTTCAATAATCTTGCGCGAGAGCGTAAAGAGCACCGGGCTGTCGGCCATGTAATCACGCAAGTTTGCTAGCACGTCATCACTTCCTGATCGGGCCATTTCCTCGTTCGGGCCGTGCTTTGAGCTGACTCCCAACCGGCGCAGCGCGCTACTCGCATCAATTCGACTCGTCACTGCGACAGTGAAAAATGGGCTAGCTGTACGGGAGCAAGTCCTTGATCGTGGCCCGCTCGGATGCGCCGACCAGCGTTGTCTTGCGCAATCTCCGCCGGCGCTGGGAAGGCTTGCCCGTCATCAGATGGCGTCCGCCCGCGCGTCCACGCTTGACCTTGCCCGTCTTGTTGACTCGGAAGCGCTTGGCCGCCGAACGATTCGTCTTTAATTTTGGCACGGCATACCTCCGTAATTATTCGTGCTTTCCGCTTTCGGCGGAAAAACTTCGCGGCGCCACAACCGGGGCTCGGCCCCGGCCGCACATTACTGCCGCGCCGCCAACTTCCTCATTTAGTCGGTGAAAGAATTACAATCATGTTCCGCCCTTCGAGACGCGTGCGCGCGGGATCCGATTCGGGCTGCCCGATATCTTTCGTCGCCTCGACGACGCGCAACAAGATTTCATGACCAAACTCCGGGTGGGCCAACTCGCGGCCTCGGAACATGATCGTGATCTTGACCTTGTTGCCTTCCTGCAAGGACTCGCGCACGTGATTGGTCTTGAAATCAAACCGTAATAATGTGTTGGTGCTTCTTCGAGATCTTGGCCCGTTTGCTCTGTTGGTACTTGTATTTCCCGTAGTCCATGATTCGGCATACGGGCGGGACGGCTTTATCCGCCACTTCGACCAAGTCGAGCCCGCGTTCACTGGCGACTTGCATCGCGTCCCGCGGGGTCATGATCCCTACCTGTTCTCCGTCTTCGTCGATCACACGGACCTGCGGAGCCCGAATCATCTCGTTGACGCGCACCTTTCCATCGAATGCTGGCGGCTTGGCGATTAGCATTACCTCCTGCGGGCTTGCGGCCCATTAACTGTGTCACGCGGCCCTTTCCGCGGACGATTCGGCCCGCGAAACCGCCAAAAAAAAACCGGCGGAAAGACCCCAGTCTTCCACCGGACAAGGGCACAATTCACCCTATTCCTGCGTATCACTGACCCTGCCTGCTGGCGCCATGCGCCGCAGCAAGGTGAGAAGCCTGGCGCCTCTACTTGCTCCACTAAAGCGACAAGATAGTACCATACAGGAAGGCGGGAGTCAAACCGGCATTTCGCTGTGGGCGACGAAGGGAATTGCTTAACACGAACAGGCAATTTTCTCGCCTGCCTTTACGACAACGTTCCGGTTCAACACAAGAACGCCTTCCTGTGGCTTCACCGTCATGCTCTTACCTCTCGCCAGGGTTACTCGGACCGATTTTGCCTTCGCGAGGGCCGCGAAATGGAGCCGCTTGAGGGTGATGGCGCCGTAAAGCACCTCGAGGGTGGCGGTTTTGCCTTTCTGGGTGTACCTTCCCCAGCAGTTGTCGAGCGCCCAGAAGGTCGAGAAGTTCTTGGTCGAAATCTTGGGATCAAAGCCGATAGCGCCGTGTCTGCGGTCGTAGGTGAATCCGGAGAGCGCGAGCAACAAGGTGTAGGCCGACATGGCGCGGGCGTAGTGGCTGCCGCATTCGAACTCGTTCCAGGGGTTGCGGCGGATGCCGTCGTGGCGGTTGCGGACGCCTTTGACGATGGCGAGACCCTGATCAACCATGTCTTCCATGATGAGGTGCGCGGCAACCTGATACTCGATACCAGTCCACACTTCGTCGGAATACGGGAAGGGCACGGCGGGGCGGCCGCCATTCGGCCAGGAACACAACAGGAGGCCCGCTTCATCGGCGAGGGCATAGACGCGTTGGGCATTAGCGTGATCGCGGAGGTTGGATTTCCAGTTGTACCTGAAGATGGACTTGAGCGCGGCGCGGACGTGATTGCGATCCAAGATGGGGCCAAGTCCGGCGGCGCTGGCCATGCACTGACCGAGCAGTTGGTCGGACAGGCACCCGTGACCAAATTGGTACGTCGGCGCTTTCCGAGAGTCATAGCGCTGCACGTAGAATTCGCCATTGAACAGGTTCTTGTCGACCCATGCGCGGCCTTGTTCGTAGACGGCGCGGTATTCGGCGGCCTTTTCCGGTTCGCCGAGATAGTTGGCCATTTCGGCGGCGGCCACAAGGGCGGCGAGGTAGAACGCGCCCATGAGCGGGTTGGGGCCGAGGAATTCAACGTCGTAGGTGTTGTGCTGGATCTCCTCCATCACGCCGTTCTTGTCTTTGTCCCACGCGACCCAGGCGTATTCGAGCGCCTTCTTCAGGCTGGGCCACATGTCCTTCAGCCAAGTATCGTCGCCGCTGATTTTCCAGTCGCGGTAGGTTTTGATCACGCCGCCCATCTGTCCGTCGGCGCAAGCGTGGAAATCGGTGGGCGGGGCGCCAAGCGGAAGCTGCAAGCGAAAACACATGTGGCCGTTGTCACTGAGATTGTAGCGGTAGTCGGCGGCGCGCATGGAGCGTTCGAGCGACGGAAACAGGAAGGGCAGGGTTTGTTGATAGTTCCAGACGTGCGTGCAGGAGCCTTCGCAGCACCCGGCGATCGGCGCGCACCCCTCGAAGCCGTAGAAGGTCCCGTCGGATAGTCGGATGCAGGTCGTGGTCTTGAGGATGGCCATTTGGCTGGAGATGGCGTCGCTGACGTAGGGCGGTAGCGAGGAATAGAACAACGCGTCGTGGAGCTGCAAGGATTGATCGCGCATCTTGGCTTCGCGCTTGCGCAGTTTCCTCGCAACATCCAACGCGTCCGTGAATTGGGTCGCGTAGTAGTTTTTCCAGACGGGTTTCGGGCCGGGCTTGAACCCGTCGTGCCAGTACTTCTCGAAGTTCGGGAAATGCCATGTGAGATAGAACGTGAAGGTTTTGGATTCGCCGGGCGCCAGATGCGCGCGAATGGCGACCGCGCCGGCGTCGGAGGTGTTGTCGTCCGAGGGCCCGTAGCTGTGTTTGGGCAACTTGCCCGTGGCGGAGAAATGGTCCCAGAAGTCGTGTACCGGTGTGAACCAGGGGGCGCGGCTCCAGTGCGTGAGCACATCGGCGGACTTGTCAGGAGTGGTCAGAGCCATCGTGCCGAAGCGGGGGTGATCAGCGGCGTATTTGTTCGTGCTGGAGACGAGTCCGCGCAGGCCGCCCTCGTTGACCCGCGCGTTCACGTTTTGGCCGACGCCGTGTTCGAGGTGATTCATGGTTTGGTCCTTCTCGGCGGCGCCGAGAGTCCCGATCATGTTCATCAAACTCCACGCGAGAGAGACGTCAACAGCATTCTTGGCAGTGTTGCGCAGGGTATAGCGCAGGATCGCCGCGGGAAATCCCGAGTCATCCGGATTGCTGGGGATGAAGGGGTTGTAGGCTTCGAGGCTGACGCGGACGGGCAGGCGTTTGCACTTGAAATCAAGATACGCAAACGGATACTCACCTCGAAATTCGCACGAGTCCATGTGCGGCAAACCTTCGCCGCTTGCGTGAGGATCGCCGCCGCCTCCGCCCTGATAGGGCGGCAAGGGCGGGGCCTCGACCACGCGGCATACCGGCGGCTTTCCCTGCTCCCGCGCCCAGAGGACGGGAAAGGTCTTGGGAAACGCGCTGCCAAGATTGGGCCGGTTGAAGATCTCCCAGTCCACCAACCCGCCGCGTCCCGACAGGCTGACGCTGCCCGTCCCAATCCCGCCAAGGGGAAAGGCGACCATCGCCAGCGAGGGGCCGGAAAACGTGCGTTGGGGTCCGAGGCGATTCGATTGAGTTCGTGAGGAGGACTGACTCATAAGACGTACCCCGCGTGAATAGTGTTAACCTAGACCAGGGCCGCATCGTAGCGTTATTTGAGGGAGAAGCGCAAAGTGGATATTTGGTCTTGTCGTGGAGGTCATACCAACGAAGCCGCGTCTGGGTAGGGACTCCAGGGAAGAAACAGCGTCTACCAGCCGATCTACCCATTTCTCAGCGGCGCTTGGCGCTTCCTCCGCTATGTATCGTGCAGCGTCACACGCCCGCTGTACGGCGAGCGGAGACCAGACGACTTTCACGCACGGAGCCCCTCGCGGATCTTACGCTTGGCCGCGTGGTGAGTGATACCCCTGCCCGCGGCGACTTGTTCTGTAGCGGTACGTATGTCGCGCAGCGTTTCGAGTTCTTCAATCAGTTGTTCGTACGCTGCCGCGTCCAATACCACCGCCTCGGCTTGTCCGTGTTTCGTGAGAAAAAGCGGCCTACCAGTCCGACGCATCTGTCCGAGCAGGCTCGCGGTCTTCGCCCCAAAAGCGGAAAGAGGCTGAGAATCTTCCTTGAACTCAGTGTGTTGCACAGTAGCGCCCTCCTTAGAGCACACACAGTATATCACATAGAAACAGGTGATGAACGGACGTACGCGAGTTTACGCGAGCGCTAGCCGATGATTTGGTAGCTCCAGCTTACGGGATGGCCATCGAGGTAAGGCATGACGCCGTGGAATGGGGGAAGGTCGTCGTTGAACACGAGGGGGATGAAGTGGCGGTCGCCTTCCCAGAGGGGGAGTTCAAGGATGCGGTCGACGGGGACCCATTCTAGCGTGCCTTCGTGGTTTTCGGTGTGCGGGGTTCCGCTGAATCGGTCGATGCGGAAGATGAATCCGAACCAGTCCTCGCCGCCCTTGCCGAAGCCGGGCCAGTTGATGGTTCCGCGCAGGACAAGCGACTCGCATTCGATGCCGGCTTCTTCGCGGATCTCGCGGCGGATGCAGGAGATGACATCTTCGCCAAGCTCCATCTTGCCTCCGAGTCCGTTGAACTTGCCGTAGTGATTGTCGTCGAGACGTTTATTGCGGTGAACCATGAGGGTGGAGCGCCCGTCGGGGGACATGATGTAGCCGAGTGTGCCGAGGATCGGGGTGTAGGTCATGGGAGTCTCAATCCACTGCGGTTGTCACGATTTCGCGCGCTGGCATGCGTCAGGAGTTTCCAATTCCCAGGAAACGCTCGGCTGCGTCAAGAAACTCGCGAGCATGCTCGATGGTCGACAGCGCAATGTCGGGCTCGATGCTGGCCGAGATATCGTAATCACCCGTGAGCCTTATGCTGAAGGCTTCGAGCATCCAACGGTGGAACTTCGGGTCGATTAGGGCTGTTTTGGCAAAGTGCATACCGTATGCCGAATGGACGGCAGCGTGCTTGGCATATTCGAGACCCCGTTCTCGAAGGAGCGCCTCGGCGGTGTAGAGCATGGCATAGTAGGCGCGCCCGGTGGCAAATTCTGAGTCGCCTGAGTGAAGAAGCACGTCGGCCGCACGCAGTGCTCTGCGAGCCTTTTGCAGTAGACCCAGGGATTCCTCCCTCATACCGGGACGGCGTCCTTACGAGCATTCAGAACAAACATAGTCTCGCCATTCAGCCAACGGTCCATTGGCAAGAAGACGCAACTGATTGTCCTGCCCAGTTCCAGTGATAGCTCGGAAACCAGCTCTCCGGTTCGCGTTACCTCAGTGCAGTAGCTATCGACTCGATCAAGAACGATCAATACGTCGACATCGGACTCCGCGGAATCCTCTTGGCGTGCGTACGATCCGTATAGATAGACACCTTGAAGGCGCGCGCCATACAGTCTCGATAGGCGATCCTTCAGGTCGTCCAGAATTGGCGCAAGACCGATCGTCATGTTGCTCTATCCTCTGCTGCGATACGTCACAACTGGGTATAGTATACTGGAAAAGAGGAGGGAACCGAGCGCTCGGTCAAGACTCCCTCAGTTCCCAGCGTTAGACCGGGTTGGGCGCGTAGGCGCCGCCGCGGCATTGTTTGAGGTAGTTCAGGCCGTGGACCTGGCCCATCATTTCGAGGTCACCGCGGTAGACCGGGTCGTGCCAGCCTTCGATGTCGATGCTGCCGGTAAAGCCGCCCTGACGCAATTCGGAGATGATGTCGGTCCAGTTACTGTCGCCGAAACCGGGGGTGCGGTGGTAGGCGTATTGTTTGCCGCCTTTGACGCCGTGTTCGCGGATGACGTCCCAGTGGATGGTGGCGTCTTTGCCGTGCAGGTGAAAGATCTTCTTGACCCATTTGCGGAGTTGCGGCATGGGGTCGATCAACTTCTCGAGTTGGTGCGCGGGTTCCCATTCGAGGCCAATGTTGTCCGCTGGCACAGCGTCGAACATGAGCTCCCACGCGGCGGGGATTTGCGCTATGTTCCAGTCGCCGCGCTCCCACGAGCCGCCCATTTCGCAGTTCTCGAAAGCAAGGCGGACACCCTTGTCGGCGGCGCGCTGGGCTAAGGAACCGAACACTTCTTTGAATCGCGGCACACTCTCGGGGATGGGCTTGTCGATCAGACGCCCGGCGAAACCCGCGACGATATCGCAATCAAACAGTGGCGCGGCGTCGATTAGCTTCCGCCAACTCGCACGGGTCTCCTCGGCTTCGTTGTGAAGTTCGAGCGGATTGCCGAAGACTCCGAGGCTGCTAATTCGAATATCGTAACCGGCAAGCGTGTCGTTAACGTCATTGGCGAGCCGCGCCAGGTCCGTATCGCCTACGGTCTTCCAGAAGGTGATAGAAAAGGACTCGAACCCGTGATCAAGAATCTGTTTGATGTAGGCGGCGGTGTCTTGTCTGCCGGGCACGAGTGTGCCGATGCGAATGGCTTCCTGGTACATGGTTCTTAACTCCTTGCCGCGCGGTGCGCGGATGTTGCCTCGAACTCAAGAGAGCTCAAGTCCGTCGTGCGTTGGTTTTCGTTACCGAGAGTTTACGACAACGAACACTTCTTGGCGAATGTTTCGAACCCAGAATGGTGCTCCAAGTGTTGCTACTCTATGCGCTCCGACCGGCGGATGAGGACATCCGCCCTCCCGATCTCCGTGTTTCGATTCGGAGTTCTCTTCACAGACAACCCGTCCCGAGATGCCCGGCTCAGAAGGACAAAGAGGGTCATCCTGCGATGGGCTTTTCGAACTGCTGGCCACAGTAGAGGCATTTCCAGTGCCGCGAAGACGAGACGCGGCCGCAGGTGGGACACTTTAGAGCGGTGGTGGTCATCCGCCCGTCTTCGACGCCATCGCGGAGGTCTACGTCGCGGATGACCTTTTCGAGATCGGCGTCCGTCACGTTCAGGCGGGCGCGGAGCAGTTCCCAGAGGGCCTGATTCAACAGTTTGAGGCGCTCGACTTCCCGTTCGACTTCGCGGACACGGGCGGCGTTGTCCGTCTGGGCCTGGCTGGTCGCCTGCATTACGGCTTCGTCATGCGCCCAACTGCTACTTTGGGTCCCGTTGTACCAGATGCCTCCGAGCATGGAAAACCCTCCTATCTCTAGCGCCCCTAACAAGACCACGGGGCAGTCTGCGCCAATGTAGCGCCGGCTTCCAGCCGGCATTGTTCAGTCGCTAAGAAGTCGACAAGATGCCGGCGCTACATTCGATGATTCAAAGTTATGTTGGGACTTCTTAGTGTTTCCCGGCGCCGCGTTTGATCTTCGTTCCGCTTAACTCAGCGTTCAGGCGATTGAGAGCGGCGGCGGGACACGTCACGCTGGTCATGTACACCGCGTTCTGGCGGTACGCGCCGTCGGGGTGCATGCACTCCCAGGGCGAGCCGAAATCCGGCCCTTTGCGGAAATCCCCTTCGCGCAACTCGGCGACGTATTCCGTCATGAGTTTCACCGCAGACTCCGGTTCTGCTTTCGCAATCGCGTAGGCGACCCAACCGGTTGGCGTGCCCCAGTACGCTCCATTTTGGTATTGGTTGACCTTTACGTCGGTGTTTTCCCAGGCGGTGGTCTTGCTGAAGTCGTCTTTCGTCAGCACGTGGCGGATGTTGCCTTTCCACGCCAGGACTCCGTTGCGGTACGCCCAGGCCAATTCACGGCAGACTTGGGATTCGTGTTTTCGATCCAGCGCGCCGATATAGACCGCGTAGGCCGATCCCCACACATCCGGCTGGCCGCTGGCGCCGGTCGAGGCGCGAAGCAGGCCGTCTTTCGAAGCGAAAGTCTTGGGTATGGCCTTGCGCAAGCGATCCGAAATAGCATGGTAGCGTCGCGCGTGGCTGGGGTCGGCGCTAGACTCCAAGAGCCACGAGAGTTCGTCCGCCGCCTGCATCTTGAGAAGGGAGCAGAACAGCAGATCGCCCGTGTGAACGATGGCGTCCACAAATCCGAAGGTGACACCGCGCGCCTCGGCGTCGGCGTACACCAGCCCGGTATCGGGCCGGGACGGCGGCATGGCGAACGCGTCCTCGAGGCGCGCAGCCAGGGTCTTTCCCTTGATGATCTGCCGGAGAATTTCTTTGTCGCCACTCGTCTCGACATATTTCGCCGCCATGTGGATAAAGTAGAAGTGGTCGTCAAGGCACGGCAGTTTTCCCCAGCGCGGCCCGCCTTGGCCGTCGTAGTCATCGAGCGTGCCAGGATAGTAGATGGGCTTACCGCCGAAGGTGATATGGTCGGGAATCGATCCGGGCGTGACGACGCTGCCGCTTGGAAGGCGCCATTCGGTGTCCTGCTGATTCGCGGCGGTCAGGAGGAGCGCATGCTTCTGCTCCTCAACGGAGATGCGGCCGCAATCGAGCGACATGGTGTAATCCCGAATCCAGAATGCAGGGTAGCAGTCGCGTCCGCCGGGACGAATCAGGATGCCGCCCGTGGTGTTGGGTCCGTATTTCCCAACTTTCGCGCCCGGGACGACACGGGACTCCTGGACTACCGCGCCGGTGAGTTCCCAGAGGAACGCCACGTCGGATTCGTTCAATTTTTGCCTGGCTTGTTCGGTCACGGCGACAGCTCCGGATGTATACATTAATGCGATACCTGCGACTATCAAAGACGCATGCTTCATACAATCCTATCTCCCGGTAACGCTTCCAGCTTTCCCCTATTCTGGAGCGATTCACGGCGCTATCTTATCTGGAACAGCGGCAAAGCTCCAGCGGCTGCAACATGGGTGGACGAAATAAGCGGGCTGCGCCGGTTCCGGCGCAGCCCGCTATGGTTGGCAATACGTCGCGATTCGCTACCTTATAGGATAGTTCCCCCGTTGGTACCCGCGGACGTTACATTCGCAGGTAGTGGCGTCAGCGCGGTAATTGCGATGTGGCTGCCGGCGCCATCGGCGGTAATGTTCACGTGGTGGTTTGTGCCGAGGGTCACCGAATTCAAAGCCGCGGCGTCAATATGCGCTCCGTTTGTGGCTGAAACGAGTAAGGTAATGTCGGAGGCGACACCGGCGTCGAACGTGACATGAGTCAACGACGGCAGTCTAAGTTGTGAGCCAGAACCGCTCGAGTCAAACGGGACCGCATCAGAGTTGATCGTCCAGTTGTACGACGAGATAGGCAGAGTCAGGACTGCGCCACTCCTCACCTGAAGGACGAGGTTCGTCACACTCGACAAGCTGGCGGCAGTGAAGGCGGCGGAATTCGAGAGGTACAGCGTCTTGCCAGTAGTCGCCGTGATACTCGTCAGACTTGGGAGCGAGAGCGACGCCGAATTCTCCACATCAATCGAGGTACCCGTCAAACTGGCAAGGACCGGCAGTGTCATCGTCGCTGTTCCGTACACCGTAAGCGAACCGTTGGAAATGGACGCCAGACCGTCGGCGGAAACCGAGCCGCCATTGATCGAGACCGACAACCCGTCGCCGGCGGTAACACTCGGAAGGACCAGGTGGCCCGTTCCGGAGATGCTGACGCTCGACAAGTTGGTCAGACCCGGAAGCGTCAGCGTACTGTCGGAACCCGTCCACAACTTCAAGCCGTTGTTGGTTACCAGCTTGTCGGCGGAAATGGATCCGCCAGACCCGGCGTCGAGTTCGTACTTGTGGTTTGTCCCCAGCGTAACGTTCACCAACTCCGGCAGATTCAGAGCGCCATTGTCGCCTGCCGATACGTACATCGTGATATCCGCCGAACTGCCGCCGTCAAAGGTCAATCCGGTCAGATTCGGCAAGGTGATCTGCGAACCGGAACCACTCGCGTCCAACGTAGTAGGGGGGTTCACGTTGTATGACCAGGTGAAGGCGGTAGCAGGTAACGTGAGGTGGGCCCCGCTCCTGACTTGCAGCACGACGTTCGTTAGACTCGTCAGGCTGTCGGCAGTGAAACTGGCGGAGATACCCGAAAGATATAGCGTGTTGCCGGTGACCGAACTCATGCTGGTCAGCGCTGGCAGCGCTAATGATGCGCTATTCTCAAGGGCAATTGACGTGTCGGTCAAGGTACTCAGACTCGGCAGCGTCGCCGCAGCCGTTCCATTCAGTGTGATCGAGCCGTTGGCAATGGAAGTCAGGAGGCCTGCCCCGAACGAGCCACCACTAATCGATATGGAAAGCTGTTCGGCGGCGGTGGCATTGGGAAGAGTTAGGTCTCCGGTACCGGAAACGCCAACGTTTGACACGCTGGTAATGCCCGGGAGATTCAACGAACTGCCGGAAGTGGTGGTGACCACTAGTCCCGAACTGGACTGCAGGAGGTCTGCGGAGATTGTGCCACCGGTATTCACGTCGAACTCGAAGTGATGGTTGGTTCCAACGGTAACGGTGGTCAATGCGGATAGATCCAGGTGGCCCGAACTGGACACGCTTATGGTTGCCGCAATAGTAGACGAAAAGCCGTCGTCGAAGTTGAACGAGGTCAGATGAGACAGGTCAAGGTGGGAGCCCGTCCCGGATATGTCAAAGAGAGTATGATTGTCGCTCGCGTCATAGGTGAACGTGGTTAGCGTCGGGAACGAGGCGAGCCCGCCGTTGCGCACGTTAATCCTGTGGTTCTGGAGTAGCACTGAACCGTTCGCAGTGAATGTCGCGCCGGCGCCGTCCACCTGCAGCGTACCTCCGCCCGTGATTGTGAATGTGCTATCTACCGTCGCTTGGCCGGATTCCACGAGTGTGCCGGCAGAGGTGATGGTCAGGGCTTCCTTAATCTGCGCATTATAGAGGGTGGTGGGTTTACGCACGGTGACCGTAATGTTCTGGCTGGGTAGATCCACGATAGCCAACTCGGATGCTTTGGGAACTTGGCCGGTGCTCCAATTGGCCGGGTCGTCCCAGAAGCCGTCCTGGGGACTGATCCAAAGGACCTGGGGCTGGGCGGGCTGGGTCACGTTAATGTAGCTATACTTGGTGATAGTGTCTTGTCCACCGGAAGTATGTACCGTAAGTTGGACGTTGTAGGTACCTTGTTCAGTATAGGTATGCAACGGATCCTGAGCGGTACTGGCGCCTCCATCGCCAAATACCCATGCCCAACTCGTGATTGGCGACGTACCCGGGGTCGAGGTATCGGTAAACTGAACGTCAAGCGGAAAAGCTCCCGAAGTGGGAACGGCCGTAAAGTCCGCCGTGGGCGCGACGAAGCCTTGGTCGTCCGCTGGGTTCAACGGATTGGTATGGTCAACGAGCACCTCGACACCGTCGTCCACGCCACCACCGTCAGTGTCCTTCACATCGGGATTGACGCCCAGATTGGCTTCGGCGATATCCGCCAACCCGTCTCTGTCGCGATCAATAACAATGCCTAGGGCGGCATTAATCACCAGCTGAACGTCAATGGCGTTGGTTGCGTGCGCCGCGTCAAAGTCCACATCCGTATCGCTGGCGACTGGGACGCTCAGAGCCGCGTTGATCACTAACTGAACGTCAACGGCGTCAACGTGTCCGTCGAGGTTTACGTCCCCGGCGACGGGATCCGGCGCGGCGAATGCGCTCGGGGCCGACAGTGACGCGATGACGAGCGTGGCGGTAACGATGATAGACCTTCTTCGGCGAACCATGCCTGCTACTCCGATGGTTGAGATCGGTTGTTAGCTTCATTGTCCGCAACTTCCACGTTGTTCGCGTAGATGTTGTGGACAAAGAAGTCATACCAATAACTCTGCCGTTGCGGCCGGGCCGCCTTAAGCAAAGTCGATTGGCGTGATTACTCCAACTGCGCTGAGAAACCCGAGGAAGCGCGCCAAGAAAAGCCGGTGGAAGACAATTCGCATCAATAAGGCCAATTAACAGCTCATCGGAACACTCCTCCGCGTGAAAACGGAGCCGCCGGCAAGATGTAGGGCCGCCACGCATTGCGATACAGGAAGACAAGAACGATTTTCTCCGCCAGTCAAGCGTGCGTTACAACCGGCAAAGACGGATTAGCCACAACCACGAGTTTCCGGGTATGACTCCAGTCAACAACTTCATTACATCCGGCGCGGATGACGCTGACAACAAGAGCACTGGCCGTGTATCGGGAAGTCCGGTAGCCAGCCTCCCACCGAGAACTTCCGAAAACATTGTTTGATTCGGGCCTCCCCAGAACACCAACCAAGGAAAGCCCGGCCGAGCTTTCGATAATCTTACCTTCAGGCGCCGGGAATGTCAAATGGCGCCATACTAACAGGTTAGAGTGGCTAACTAGTGCACTCTGATCAAACTCGTTAGACCGTACTTGTGCGGCTAGGCAGGCCTGCGGTACGCTGGCGCTTCTTCGAACGCAATGCGAGGGCACGCTATGACGAACATAATCACCCGCCGCCGGTTTATTGGAAATGCGGCTGCGTACGCAGCCGCTGCGGGGCTTGCGGCGCGCTCGATCCGCTCAGAGGAGTCGAAAACTGTGGCTGATACAGATTTCCCACTGTGCGACCTTCATGTGCATCTGGATAACAGCACGATCGATGCAGTGCTGGGAATCGCCGAGCAGCGTGGCGTCAAATTCGGCATAGTCGAGCACGCGGGTACGAAGGAAAACGTCTATCCGACGGTATTGAGCAACGATACGGAGCTTCGCGCATACATCGCTATGCTGAAGGACAAGCCGGTGTACAAAGGGATTCAGGCCGAGTGGACGGACTGGATGGGGTGCTTCTCGAAGGAGGCGCTTGCGGAGCTCGATTTCGTGCTTGGCGACACAATGACATTTCCGGACAAGAACGGAAAACGCATGAAGCTCTGGGAGAAGACCTCGGATATCGGGGACCTAAAAGTTTTCATGGACCGCTACGTGGACTGGCACATCGAGATCTTGTCCAATGAACCCTTGGACATTCTCGCGAACGTCTCGTGGTTGCCGCCGGCGCTGGTGGCGGATTTCGACACATGGTGGACGGACGCGCGGATTCAGAGAGTCGTTGATGCGGCTGTGAAGAATTCCATCGCCATCGAGATAAGCTCCAGTTTCGTTCTTCCCAAATTGAACTTCCTGAAGGCGGCAAAGGCCGCCGGCGCAAAGTTCACGTTCGGCTCAAACGGGCGCTACCCCAACATGGGCAAGCTAGACTACTCGCTTCAGATGGCCAAGGAACTGGGCCTCCAGAAATCGGATATGTTCGTTCCTGGCGCGGGCGGCCAGAAAGCAATCCAGCGCTGGCGTCCTCCCACTTAGCCTCCCCTTCGTCATCGCAGGCTCCACAGCGGGCGCAAACGTGACCGCCAGTGTAATCTGTGCTAAAATTAAGCAACCTGGGTGATGAGAGAATCTGTCAATATCTAGCGTAGGCGTCTCACAGATATGAAACGAACACCAAGTCTCTGTCCTAAGGATCGGGCAGTCGATATGTCTCTGCCGGTTCGCAAGGGTTCGTTACAGGACGCCGGCGACCCGTTCCGCCGGGTATTGTCTCGCGGCGGAATTCTGTCTGGACCACGTGTCACGCTTGCGTGTCTCGCCGTCGCGATAGCGTGTTCCGCGAATAGCGCCGCCGTGACATTTGTGAGCAAGAACGGACCGGCCAGTGGCGCCGACGGTTTGTCCTGGGCGACGGCGTTTCGTGCCGTACAGCAGGGAATAAACGCCGCGGTCCAACGAGTTGATAGCGAAGTTTGGGTCGCGGAAGGCGATTACGTCGAGTTCCGTTCCGCCACGGCCGGGGCGTTGGCGATGGCGCCGGGCGTTCACGTTTTCGGGGGATTCGCCGGCAATGAAACGCTACGCAGCCAACGGAACCCCAAGACGCATGTCACGGGGATAAACGCGGGAAAAAGCCGGGATGGCCTGCCGGCGTTTCACGCGGTTGTCGGGGCGGACGCGGCGACCCTTGACGGGTTCACGATCACGGGCGGTCAGGCGCTCGGCAGTGGAACAGACGAGCTTCATGGCGGCGGACTCCTTCTTATCGGGGTATCTCCGACGATTAGCAACTGCGTGTTCGCATCGAACTCGGCCGGGGTTGGAGGGGCGGTGTACATCAGCGGCGGCGCCCCCATTCTGACGAATTGTGTGTTCCTTCAGAACCAAATCCCCGCTGGGGCGAAGTTCACCCTGTCATCCATTGGCGGCGCCATGTACACGGCGGGCTGTACCGGCGCGATCGTGGCGAATTGCGCGTTTATCGCCAACGAAAGTGTAACCGGATTTGCGGGCGCAGTTGCGAACCTCCAATCAACGATCACGTTTAGCAACTGCCGCTTCATTGGAAACAAGGCGCAGCAACTGGCCGGCGCCATGTTGAACGCGTTAGGCTCCGTGACCGTCACCAATAGCATATTCTATGGAAATGAAGCCACGGCGGGCGCCGGGGGGGCGATAGACAATGTGTCCGGCGTGTGCCGCATCGTCAACTGCTCGTTTGCACGGAACAAGTCAAGCGGTTCGCCTGGCGCGAATGGCGGGGCAGTACTGAATGACGCTGCTTCAACCGTGCGAATGACCAACTGCGTGGCGTGGAACAACACCCCCAATTCGGTCGCGGACGTGACGGGCGCGACGGTCACCGTCGAGTACTCCGACGTGGAAGGCGGGCATGCGGGCGCAAACAATATCGCATCGGACCCGCTGTTCGCGGGCGAAGGCAGCGGCAATCTGCGCCTCTCGTTCGGCTCGCCGTGCATCGATCACGGCACGGCTACACTGGCCCCGCTCACCGATATCACTGGATTCTCGAGGCCGTCCGGCGACGGCTTCGACATGGGCGCGTTCGAGTCCGGCGCGGGCAATGATTCGGATGGCGACGGGATCCCGGACGATGTCGAGGTCAATCGCCTGCACACCGATCCTCAGAACCCCGATACCGACGGAGATGGGATGCCGGACGGGTACGAGCTCTTGTACGGCGTCCGCGCCCGCCTGAATCCGCGTAGCGCCAATGACGCAAACGAAGACCCGGATGGCGACGGCCTGACCAACTTCGACGAATACCGGCATCGGTCGGACCCTTCAAATCCGGACAGTCCGCGCAAGGCGTTCTTCGTTTCCCCTACCGGAATTGACTCGCCGGGCGGTGGCGCGCGCACGGCGCCGTGGCGGACGATCGGCTTTGCCATGGCGCAGATCAGCGGGGTCAAAGCATCTG
Organism: Candidatus Hydrogenedentota bacterium; assembly: GCA_016215105.1. GTDB lineage: Bacteria > Hydrogenedentota > Hydrogenedentia > Hydrogenedentales > SLHB01 > JACRLJ01. Next base: position 16,870 of record JACRLJ010000009.1, on the reverse strand, counting down.
TTCCGGTGGCCATTGTGCTGGCGCCCGGGACCTACGCCGAGAACGTTGCATTGCAGTCGAACGTGACACTGACCGGAACCCGTCTGGGAACGGCTATTGTCGCGGGGCCGGGGCCGGTTATTGTTCAGGGGGCGGCCGGCGCCGCTGTCCGCGGCCTTCGTATTCAACAGGACTCGAGTGTGGCAAGCGCGGTGACCTTGCTGGACATGACCGGCGCGTCAATGGAAGTGAACCACATCGAGTTTCTGGGCAATTCGCACAAGAACGCGGTGGGCGTCATCAGCGGCAGCGTGGACCAGGCCGGTGTGATGATTTCGGATTGCCGGTTTACGAGCCTCGCAAATGGCGTCGTAATCGGCGCCGATATTCCGACAGTACGCCGGAGCATCTTTGATCAACTCTCTCAAAACGGCATCCTTCTTAATCCGGCGGCGGCGAAATCGACATCGGGAAAGTCGCTCGGCTCCGCAACCGACCCCAATACCGGATACAACGCGTTTGTGCAGATTGGCGGAAAGGCCGCGCTGAATCAGCGGCCCGGTTCCGTGCGGATGGAAAACAACAACTGGGGCACGGACCAAATCGCCGAGATTGGCAATCGCATTCAAGGCCTGGTGGATTTCAGTCCCTTCCTGCCGTCGAACATGTTTCCGTTCGTCGCCAAGACTTCGATCATTCCCGGGGCCATTGCCTGCTCGGTCTGGAACGCCGACACGGTGTCGGCGATCACGGACGCCACGGTGACGATTGCGCCGGTGAACTTTTCCGTCACGGACAACACGCTGGGGACCTACGCCTTTGCGAGCGTGCCCGACGGTGATTACACGTTGACGGTGACGGCGCCGGGTTACCAAGACAGCGCGCCGTACCTCGTGAGCGTGCCCGCCGGTGACGTAGCGGCCGTGTCAGTCGCGCTAAGCGCGACGCCGGTGGACGTGGACTCCGATGGCGACGGCCTTACCGACACGGAGGAAACCACGCTCGGCACGGACCCGAATAACGTGGACACCGACGGCGACGGCATCAATGACGACGTCGAGGTGGCGTATGGCAGCAACCCGCTCGCCGTGGATCTCAGTGAAACCACTGACGTGAACAGCGACACCGTCGTCGACGCCGTTGACGTGCAGTTGGTGATTAACGCAGCGCTGGGCATTCCGGTAACAGGAACGCCGGACATCGACCGGGACGGCGTGGTCAACGCGATCGATGTTCAGTTGGTAATCAACGGCGCGCTGCAACTGTTGAAGCACTGGAACGCGTAAGTCCTCGGTCAGAGGCAGCCGTCCTGCAATCCGTCCTCGATCGTGCTTTGCTCAGGTTCGATTGTCTATTGCCTGAGCGACATCAACACAAATTTCGCTGATGAATGGTATCTCGAATTTCGATGACCTGTTCAGGGTGGCGCATCCCGGTCCAAATCGCGGTGACTTGATCGTCCGAATACGTTCGAGGGGTCACGACGCGCGGCGGAGGCGGTTGGCTCTCGGGGCGGCTCCAATAATAAACCGTGGCGCCGGCGGCAAGAATCGCCAGAACCGATAGCGCGACGCGAATGACTGCTCCGCAAATACGCATGCCCCACCCCAATTCAAATTGCATTCAAATACATATCACGGACGCAGAACCGTCAACTTGGAGCCGACCGTTCGTTCTCTGAATCACGGCGTGTCACTTCCGCTCTCCGTTTCGGGTATGCCCTTCGGAAACTCCGGTGGGAGCAGCGCCAGATTCGCATTGTCTCGGTGGTTTGCGGACCAATACAGCCATAAACCGCCTAGCGCACAGGCGCAAGACACCGTGAGCAAGACAGCGCCGTTGATCCGAACGAACGAATTGGGCGCGGTCATCATCTGTCATCCACGATCAGAAAGTACGCCGATCACGAGCGTCAAGAAGTACGCGGGCAAATTGTCGCGGTAAATCCATCGAATCGCCAAGAAGACCACCGCGCTAACAACAAGCACTCCCACAACGCCCTCGCCGAATACCTTCAGATACCCATCGGTGTCCCCTCTAAAAAGCGCGGCCCAAAGACATGCGCCAAAGACGAGTGGGGTGAAATCCCGTTTGCTCCACAGATAGCGGCGGAAAACACCGGCGATGAAAAGGACGGCCACGGCGCAGATGAATCCAGTTTCAGTAATTTCCAACATGGAGGACAGCGCCGGCAGGTAACTGTCGTATCCTCCCACCACATGGGCATGGGGCGCATCGTCGTGGACCGGCGCTTTATTGCCGTGAAAGGCATCGAACAGTCCGGAACGCTCGACAAGCCGGTCAGCGCCATTCAGCATCGGAATTACGAAACACGCGATGAGTATGGCCTCCGCCCAGACCTTTTTTCGCGGCCGGGAATTCCCACTGGCATTCAACGCACTCCGCGATGCTGAAGTCAAGCCCAGCCAGTCGAATAGACTATACCGGCCGGGAAACGCATGTCGAAACATAGCGTCGGACAGCGCGGCCAGAAACGCAACAAGCAAACCCATCCCTATGGGTTCGGCGATAAAGCGTTGCATTAGTTGCCCCGCGACGTAAAGCGAAGGAGGCCTTGTCACACTATAGGACCCCCATAGCCGGGAAAGGGTATTCATACTGCCAAGCAATTCCACACAACAGGCCATTACGCCAACGTATAGCGCGGGACGAACCAGAAAATGGCTCTTTACGGCTAAGCGCCAAACGACAACCACAAAAGCGGCGGCCAGAAGTAACGACAGGGCGCCTTGGGCGATGGTCTTCAAGGTGTCGCTGTGCGGACGGTCGCGCCTCGCGCGCAACCACTGTTCGGGGAGTTCGAGGTAGGACCGAAGATTGCCGGCTTCATCGCCGGATACATCGAGCGCAATGCGAAACCGCGCGTCACCGATTGTCTCGCTCGTGTCTTCCCACACGAAGGTGTACTCGCTCCGTGGGGAACGCTCCAGGTTGCGGGAATCCACGAGACGATAGTTGTCGAGGTCCACGCGCGACTCGCCGCGAAGATAGCGTTCGGCGACCGTTTCCGCTTCGGTCTTGGTAAGGTGCGCTCCCGCCTTGTCCGGGGAGACCTCGTGCGAGCAGCTAACGAAATCTCCCTCGGGTCCCAACAGAACTTCATACGCTTCTTTTAGGGGCAATAGAAAGTAACTGACGTGCCAATGGACATTCTGCACCGCCAGACGTCGCGCGTACACCTCATTGAGTCCCTGCAGTCCCGCCTGCTGCCAGACGTAATCCGCTTTGCTGGAGTTCAAATTGCTATGAAAAGCGATGGACTTGCGGCTCCCCCGTACCGAGACCCCATGTGACTCGAGGTAGGCGTCCGCGATTCGCTCGGCCTGCCACCGATTCACCGTAACATGTACGAAGTCCCCGAACCGTGCTGGGGACGGCACAACGAAACACACCAAGAGACCGGCCCCGCCCAAGGCGGCGAGAATCCAGAGCCGCCGTTTCGGCAAGAACGTGAAGGGAAGGTATTCCACAGGAAGCTCGTCGGTTGTGGAATGCGCCGGATTCGGATCTTCGATACGGACTTGCGGCGCGCCCGTGTCCTCGTCGCCACTGTGCAGTTCCTTCCCCCGAATCTTCCGCCATAGACCGGGAAGGGCGGGAACCAGCATCAAGCCTGCCACCGCGGTCCCGGAAATCACGAAGTACGTATTTCCACTGCCAAGCAAGAACACGCTCGAGGCAAGCGCGTTATAGGTGTAGTGCGCAATGAAAGGGGCCACAATCCCGTAACGGAGGAATACGACGCCGTACACGACGCCCACTACCGTTAACTCGAGACCCCGGACATACGCCGGGTTCTGTGGATAGGCGCTGTGCATGAAGGCCCACACCATGGCGGGAAGCAGTACCGCCAACCACCGCTGCTTGGTCAGGCGCACGATCAGCGAGATCGCAAATAGCCGAAAGAGGAATTCTTCCGACAGGGCGGCGGAGAATCCCGTGCTGAGGGGATAGACCCAGGGCAACGCCGTAGCGATTTGGTTTAGGTCGGGTACCCGCTGCGGCGCCCATACCCCGAGGCGCCCACCCGCCAGATAGAACGCATTGACGTAGGCCAGGTGCATCAGCGCCAGGCACAGCCCCACGAGGACCGCGGTAAACGCCCCCCGTGAACTCCAGAAACCGGGCGCAAATGCCCGTGATACCTCGATATGGCGGGTGAAGACGCGCCTTCCCAGCGCCTCGGCGGCGCACGCCGCGATGACGACGCTGGCAAACGCCGACAACATCTTCGTCAACCAGGCAAACGCTTCGCGGGAATAGAATGCGCTCACTGGTTCGGTCGTCGAGTAATCCATCCAGGCGAAGCTCAGCCAATTGACGCAGGAAAGGAGCTGAACAAGTACTGAAAGGCAGCCGAGAATGAGAGCGAACCGAAAACGAATCCGGTGGGCGCGCAGCTCAAGCATGAATACAACTAGCAGCGCCAGTCCCAGAACGAATTCCGCTTTCTTGGCGACGTACGTGAAGAGGCTCTTCTGAGAGGCCAACCGAGTCTGTTCGGTTCGCCACGCCTCCGGGTACTCCATGCCGCGGCCGAACAGAGCTACCGTCTTCCCGCTTACCGTAACCGCGATGTGATACGTGGCGCCCGCGTATTGCGTCCCCTTGCGCCAGGTGAACCCATGGTCCAAGCGGTGGCGCTGTTCCGTCGCCGTGTTACCAATCAAGGCGTATTCACTGAGATCGATTTGCGCCTCGTTGGTTAGGAATTCTTCTGCGATATGCTGGGCGTCCAGCGCGGAGAGCGATTCGCCGACGGCATCGTCGTCCAGATGACGGGTGTAGCCAGCCAGGCGTCCATCTGTTCCCAGCCAGACACCGAATTGCTCATCCTGCCGGGGAACGAAGTAGCGGACGCGCCAATACCAAACTGGAATCTCCCGTAACATCACCCGGTTGGCTTCGACGAGTCCGAGACGGGTTTCGAGAAAATCTTGAATAGCGGAATCTTGGCCAAAGGCTATTGCGCTCCGGTAATGAGACGGGTCCAGCCCCTGTCGTTCGAGAAAGGATTGAGTACGCGCCAAGGCATCCTGGCGGCCAACCGTAAGCGACAACGCGGCGGTCGGATTGGCCCAGTGATACGTACGTGTGTAGAAGACCGCCGCCAGAATGGCCCCGAAGACCCAAACGTACGGCGCCACGCCCCCCAAGCGCTTCAGGGCCGGTGTCTCACTGCGTGGACTTTCGTCCAAGGTCACGTCCCCCATCTCCTGAGAAATGACTCGATATCGTCAATCGATCAATTTGGTCTTCAGTTCCGGAAATCAGCTGCGTTCGTCTTGCCCCTGTGGTCTTGCCAGAAGATGGTAACCCAACGCAGCGATCGATAGGGCAAGAAGGAGCGCCCCGAGTAGCACCAGGCACGCTTTGGTCCCGATCCATAGGATGAGGAAGAACGACGTGCCCAGGGTCCCGATGATGCTTCCGGTAGTCGAAATCGCGAATACGTCGCCAGCGCTTCGTCCGGCGCCGTGGCGCGGACTGGCCAGCAGGCTGACGGCGAGGGGAGTAATGGTTCCAAAGAAGATGGTCGGCAGAAAGAACAGACAGCACGACGCCACCAGGGGACCGAGACGCGCGCCCATGTCCTGATCGAAGATCAATCCACTCACCCAAAAGCCGTAGAGGGGAAACGAGAGCAGAAGCACCGCCGGCGCGAGGGTCATGATTCCCAACAGGGCAAGTGAATCGGCTTTTTCCGATAGGCGTCCGCCGATGCTGTATCCAAGGCAGAGCGCAAAGAGGAATACGCTGATCAGACTGCCCCAAACGAACATGGTGCTGCCGAAATCCGGCGCCAAGACGCGGCTGCCGAGGATTTCGAAGGCCATCCCGGCGCCACCACTCACGAATACCACCGCATAGATTACGGTACGCTCCAATGCGACGGGCAGGGCGGCCTTCATGGCTTTTCGCTCTGCGCTTGGTTCCGCAGCAAGTCTACGGGCGCGTAGTCGTCGGTGAGCACTTCCGCTTTGGGCGTCTCGCTGGTAATGGGCACGACCTGATCGCGAACCAACGGCGGCAAATCAAAGGGGAGCTTGCTCTCTTCCATGATCGCCTTGGCGCGCTCCACCAGGCTGTCGATAGAACGTTCCTGGTTCTCCTTTTGAGTCACGAAGATATAGTTGCCGCTGCCTTTGGCCTGGAAGATGTACACTCGTCCGAAGACGGCTTGATAGGTCGCAATCTCGGCGTAGTGGAACTTGTTGGATTCGGGGGACCAAATGTTCGCGGCCACGATGCCGCCGGGTTTGAGCCGTTTTTTCACGATTTCGAGAAACTCGCGCGTCGTGAGATGGAACGGAATCGTGTGGCTGTCGTAAGCGTCAAGGAGAATGAGGTCGTACGTTCGATCCGTGCGCCGAAGAAACACCCTGCCATCGGCGTTGGAGACCTTCATCGCGTTGTCCGGTTTGAATCCCAGGAACTCCTGCGCCACGCGCACGACTTCGGGGTCGATCTCGGCGATATCGATATTCATCTCCGGAAAGAAGCGGCGCCAAAACATCGGCAGGCTGCCGCCGCCCAGCCCAACGCATAGGACGTCCTGGGGGATTTTGGGAAGAAACGCGAAGCTGACGAAGGTGGTCCGGGCATAGGGAAAGTACAATTCCTCCGGATGGCCCATCCGGACGGCGCTCTGGTTTCCGCGGCTGCGCTCGAAGCTGAGCCGCCGGTAGCCGTCGGCGTCTTCCGTGACCAGGATGTGGTGGTACTGCGAGTCCGTCTCGACAAGCGTGGTGTAGGCGCGGGCATTCGCAGCCCAGAAGACGACACTAGCGAGCAGCGCTAAGAATGGCAGAGAGCTGCCATTACGGCGGTACGATGCAGCGATCACCGAGGGTCCTTTCGTTCGACGAGGTTGGCCCCGCTCGACATTCCGGGGCGCGGCACGCACACTATAGCGTTCCGTCAAACGTTTCCACAACTCCGAGGCGGTACAGCGTACGAAGAAAGTACTTACTGCTTTGGAAGTCGATGCGTAGTTCCTGCAGAAGTCTAGTCGCGGTCGAGACGATCTCGCGCCGTGCGGCGTGGGCCGCCTCCGCTGCCGCCGCGTTGACTGTGATAAGGCGCTGAATTTGCTTGGAAACTTTGTCGGGCACGTGGCCGAGCATGTGCGCTGTAATTTGTTCAGTCGCGCCCGTGAGCGCTGCCGCGAGCGCCTCGGGCTCGACATCTCGCAGTAGCCGTTCGGTGTCGTAGTCTTTGAGGCGCACGAGATCGGCGAATAGCGCCTCTTCCAACGCGTCCCGAAGGTCCGCCACGCTCGAAAACCTTTCTTGAGGCGCTTTCCGCAGACACTTTTTCACGATATGCACGATGTAGTCGGGCGCTACGTCTTTGAGCGCCGACAAGTCGACCGGATCGGGCGACTGAATGGCCTGTCGAATTTCCTCTCCGGAATCGCCGTCGAAGAGTGGTTTTTCGGCAACGTGCTCGTGCATCAGAACGCCCAGATTCCAGATGTCGGTCTCCTTGGTGGCCGGCTCTCCCTTGACGCACTCCGGCGCAAGATAGCGGCTCGGGTATGCTTCCATCTCCTCAAAGTGATTCTGTTGGGCATGCTGAAAAAGGCCGGCATCGAGAAGCACCGGGGCGCCGTTGGACATCACCAAGATATGATTATTCGGCTCGATGTAACCAATGACGATTCCCTGGCCGTGGGCGTAGGCGATGGCGTTGGCCATTTGAACCATGATCTGCAGGAGGTCCCAATGGCCGCGAGTTTCGGGCCGATTCAGCCACGCTCGAAGTTGAAATGCGCCCTGCAAGTACTCGTATACAAGGTAGGGATGCCCCTCGTGCTCGCCATACGAAAAGACTTTTACGAAACCGGGGTGACTGAGCTTTTCGAGGATGCGGCGGGACCGATCAAAAAAACTCTTGCCCCCATTCGCGAGGATTTTGATCGCCACGTTGTGTTTCAGTACCGGATGCTCGGCCAGGTACACGCTGCCCATGCCGCCTATACCGATTATGTCGCGTGTGAGAAATCTGCGGGAAGCGGGTTGCTCTTGAAGGTATCCTCGATCATATCAGCCATCCTTTCTCGTAGCTGGGTTCTGGAGTCGTGCAGCCGCCGTTTCACAGTGCCCGCGGGAACTTCCAGAAAGTCCGCTACCTCGTCAACACTGTAGCCATTGATGTAGAAAAGGGCGGTCGCCAATCGATTGGCCTCGGACAACGACCGGATGGCCTCCTGAATCGTCTCGTGGAGTTCATTTCGCTCCGCGCTGGTCCGGGGATTGGTATTCCCCGTGTCGGGCAGGGTGTCCGCCACGTCGTAGATGGGGTCCGTCCCACCGTGCAGACGCCGCACGCGGTCGAGAGAAAGATTGCGCGTGATGCGGCACAGCCAGGCCGGAAAGCCGTCACAGTTCTTCAAGCCGTCCAGCTTCCGCCACGCCTGGATGAAGGCGTCCTGTGCGGCGTCCTGCGCGTCATGGAAATTTCCCAAGACGGCGTACGACGTCCCGTAGGCCATGTCTTTGTACCGGTTGACCAGAACGCCGAAGGCGTCCAGGTCGCCCGTTTTCGCCCGTTCCACCAAGTCGCGCATGCAATCTCCCCCGTGCAAGTGCCATCGATAGTTAGACGTAAACGCGAGAGAAAAGGTTCGGTGGAAGCGTTCCCGCGCGTTTTCAACTATGAGAACGCTTCGATGGGATACACTTCAAGCGCAAAGCCGTACATACAGAAGGCGGAGAGGACACTCATCCTCTCCGCCGAATCGAATAGAGTGTGACTGCGATACGTTTATGCTTTGTTCTTCCGCCGGAACTTGCGCGCGGCCGCCATCCCGGCGCCCAAGCAACCAAGCATCACCATGGTTACTGGTTCGGGGACAGCGGTAGCGGTCAGGGCCGCCTCGAAGCCTGACCCTGGATGTCCGGCGCCACTGCCCATGTTGGCGGCGCCACCAAGGCTCCACGCATCGAAATAGAGGGCAGCCGTGTCGCTGCGGTAGAATTCCGGATCGTCCCCGTTGAGATTACCCGCCCAGAACCGGACCGCATCGCCCAACGAAACTCCCAGGTCGGTCGCATCCCACCCGTTGGCATTCGAATCATAGTAGAGGTCGGCCGTGATACTGAACGGACCAAGATCCGCCGCTCCACTGCCTACGCGGATTCGCTGGCTAGGATCCAGAGTGTACCATTGCACCGAATCGCCCCCCAGTCCGTAAGGATCATGGATGATGGTGTAGCTCCACCCATCGCCCGCCGTCGCCGTCACGACCGAATCGGGCCGGACAACGATCGTTTCGCCCCATGACCGTGCCGCGCCATTGTCCAGGAACCACGAGTTGAACGTCGCGATGCCTTCACCGTCGGTGTTAAGGCTGTCGCGCCAGGCGATATACGCGTCGTAATCAGCGGGCTGCGCATGGGGGTTCGTAGCGTTGGTGAACGTCTCGTAGTAGGTCGTGGCCCACTGTTGGTGAAAGCGCCGCGCGTTCGCTTGATCGGGTTTCCCGCCGGTCGCGTCGGCCGGAGCCATGTTGAGCAAATCATTTGGGTCAAATTGCAGGGTGACCATGGTGGCCCCTGCCATACTACTCACGAGTACCATGCACGTTCCCAGTGCCAATGCAACAATAGTTCGCTTCATCTTCGCTTCCTTTCTTCTTGGTGAAGAACCCTATCGTTCTCCCCGTCAAACTGTTCGCGCCCGTTACACCCCGTATCGACCCCGTAGAAAAAGCAAAAGGCCCGCGCAAGAAAGACATGCTTTCCTGCGCGGGCCTTTGTTCTTGAGAAAAAACCTTTGCCCCGCGAGCCAATTATCCGACTAAACTGAGCGAATAATAGCACCAATCCCCGTTTCCGTCAAGGGGAAAAAGCTAGCGAGACCATATTCGAGGCCATAGTATGCGAAAGCGATAAACTGTTTGGCAGAGGCGAAACGGTATCGAGCAAGAAAGCTCTACTGTTAGACGAAATCGTCACATTGCTGGATGAGAACGCCGAGAGACAGCGGGACAAAAAAAGTACGCCGGAGGTCATCCGGCGTACGTGCGTGATAGTATTTGGTGGGCCCGGAAGGACTCGAACCTTCGACTGAGTAGCTGTGAGTCAACTGTTCCCGGCCAACCGGGCTACGACTTGGAATTTCGTTAACATGACAGCTGCTACGGTCGACCGAATCGGGTCCTCGTTCGCGCACGCCGGAACGCGGATCAGGCCAGACGAGAGCGACGCATAAAACAGCGCTGCATCTCGACCAGACCACTCGTGACCCGAGGCGGGCCATCATAGTGGTCACCCAATTCCAGTAGAGCATCCACGTCTGTCCAAGTGTAGGGCATGCCCCGCAGCGCGGCCCGGCGAATGCGCTCGAGTTCTCGGCCAGTCGCATCCCACTGCCGAACCAGATTCCTTTGCTCGTCGCGGGTGGGACTCTTCACGGCTTCTCCCCGAGTAAGCACGCCGCGCGCTCGAGGATTTCGGGCGCTTCCTTGAGTTCGCACAATAGGGTCAGATGCTCAAGAATGTATTCTTTGTCTAGAACAGGCTGCCGGGTCACAATACCTTCCGCGTCCAGCCAGTCGCGCGGCCGTGCGGCAAACGCTTTCATTACGAAAAGGTCTTCAGCCGTGCAACAGGGCAAGACGAGCCCCGGGGCGAATTCCACGGGCGCCGCCAGCGCTCGCCGGACCATAGTGGCCTCAAATTCCAGGGCGCCCAGCGCAATGTCCACATCCTTCCCATTTGACGCGCGAATCAACAGCACGCGGCTGGACAGTGCAAACGCGCGCCCGTCCGCTATTCGCGGCTGGAAATGGTCCAGGATAGCGGTCACGTAATTCTCTTCGTCTCCCCAACCGCTCAACAGCGTGATACCCGCGTCCATCGTTGTCCGGGGTTCCCCCCATCGCTGCACTGCCAGTCCGCCGATAATGCAGAATTCCCAGCGGCGTTCCGTCATGAATTCGCAGACTTCTTTCGCCGCCAAAAACAGAGCATTCATATTGCGCCATCCGGGCCGCGTTCACCATCATCCCGATTCGCCCGCGCAAGGGGTACAGCAATTTGGTGGGCCCGGAAGGACTCGAACCTTCGACCAAGTGATTATGAGTCACCTGCTCTAACCAACTGAGCTACGGGCCCACGTGCGGGCGCGTGGGTATTGGAGGATCTTACAGGTTCAGGCTCCAATCCACAAAACTCTTGAGTTCGCGGGCGCGGGTCGGGTGGCGCATTTTGCGGAGCGCCTTGGCCTCGATCTGGCGGACGCGTTCGCGAGTAACGTTGAATACGCTGCCGACTTCTTCAAGCGTACGCGGGTAGCCGTCGCCCAAACCGAAGCGGAGGCGTAACACCTTCTCTTCGCGTTCGGTGAGCGTGCCGAGCACCTCGTCGAGCTTCTCTTGGAACACGCTGAATGCGGTCGCGTTCGCGGGCGATTCGGCGCTTTTGTCTTCGATGAAATCACCGAAATTACTGTCGCCTTCGTCGCCGACGGGAGTCTCGAGGCTGATGGCCTCTTGCGCGATCTTGAGGATACTGCGCACCTTGTCGGCGGACATCTGCATCTCTTCCGCGATCTCTTCCGCGCTGGGTTCGCGTCCGTATTCTTGAACGAGACGGCGGCTGGTGCGAACGAGTTTGTTGATGGACTCGATCATATGCACCGGGATGCGGATGGTGCGGGCCTGGTCGGCAATGGACCGCGTGATGGCTTGGCGTATCCACCACGTGGCGTAGGTGCTGAACTTGTAACCGCGCTGGTACTCGAACTTGTCCACCGCCTTCATTAGGCCGATGTTGCCTTCCTGAATGAGGTCCAGGAAGGACATGCCGCGGTTGGTGTATTTCTTGCCAATGCTGACCACCAACCGGAGGTTGGCCTCGACGAGTTCCATCTTGGCCTTGTAGATCTTCTCTTCCTTTTCCTTGATGGTCTCGATAAGGCTCGTGATCTGGTCGGAATTGAGATGAGCGTCCATCTCGATTTGTTCGATTTTGCGCTGGGCGAGCAGGAGGCGGCGCTCCGCATCCAGAACGAGATCGCGGTCCACGCCAAGCTTCTTGGCGGCGCTGGCAGTGCGGCGCAACTGGACGGACATGGCATGCACGTCAGCCGCCGGAAACCCGACTTCGCGCTCGACGCGGTCAATTTCGTCGCGCGACGTCTGAATCCGCCGTTTGAGGCTCTTGATCTTCCGCGCGATCTTCATGATTTCTTTGGTCTTGAGCCGGAACTCGCAGACGAAGGCGGCCTGCTGGGCGCGGATTTCACCAATGCGGGCGTCAATATTCTCTTTGCTCTTCGGGGTCAACCCGGAGCGGCGCTCGCGCTTTTCCTGCGCGTCGATCTGCTCGTCGAGGTCGGCAATCTGGTCAAGAAGGTCGGGAATCCGCTTGAGGAACTTGGCCTGCTCTTTGGGATCTTCGATATCGCTGACCTGAGCCAAATTGAGGCGGCCGCCGAGAATACGCGCGGCGAGCATCTGCACTTCTTTAAGCGTGTAGGCGGTGTTGAGCAGGACGTCCGTCAATTCCATCTCAGCGGCTTCGATGCGCTTGGCGATGGCGACTTCCTGGTCTTTGGTCAGCAGCGGTACGCGGCCCATTTCGCGCAGGTACATGCGCACCGGATCGTCGGCGCGCTCGAGCTTGGTGTGCGCGGCTTCTTTGCGCATTTCGGCCTTCTTGGCCTGCTTCTCTTTGGTCTTCTGTACTTTTTGCGTCTCGGCGTCGACGCGAAGCTCATCAACGATCTCGATGTCCATGCCGCTCAGCATGACCATCATCTCGTCAATCTCTTCCGAGGTGGCGTTTTCGGGGAGGATGTCGTTCAAGTCGTCGTACGTGAGCTTGCCTTTCTCCTTGGCAAGCTCGATCGCCTTCTTCTTGTCCTCATCCTTCATCGCGGTCCGCTTTTTCGTGCTAACAGCCATGATTAACCTCAGTGTTTGAATTCGTTTCCGGTCTCGGTGGTCAAAGCCCGCGTCACGCGGCGCCAAGTTCTTCTATACGTCGTTTTATGGCCATCTTCTTAGTTAACAACTCAACCGCCTTGGGCATGTCCTTCTGCCGCTCGGCCTGCTCGAGCGCCGCCTGGGTATCACCCAATTCGAGGCTCAAGCTCTCCCGAACCAGGCGCCGAACTCGTTTATCCACAAGGGATTCCGCTTTGTCATAGGGAATCTCCCGGTCGCTCGCCGCGGCCGCCCAGTACAGGCGTTGCGCGTCTTCTGACTCAAGGTCCTGACCCGCCGAGATCCCCGCCGAGCCCATCAATTGAGTCAAGACTTCCGCGAGCGGGCTCGGTTGCAGCGCCACGACGCCGAGATCCTTCCGGACGCGCTCGCGCATCGGTTCGCTGTTCAACAGGATCGCAACAAAGTCGCAGTCATCCTGGCTCAAGGTCACCCGAACACCAGCCGGTTCTTGAACCTGCACACTGTCGTGCGCGTCCTTCTGCTTGAGGACTTTGGCGAACTCGGACCGCACGGTCCATTCGTTCAGCCGGAGTTCGCGCGCCGTGCGTTTCAGATACTCGTCACGGCGAAGCTCGTCCGATACGCCCAACAAAATCGCAAAGATCTCTTTGGCCACATCACTGCGGCCTTCGATGGTCTTGGCGCGATCCGCGCTCATTTGCGCGTAAAACGTGACAAAATCCAACGCATTCTCCACGAGCGACTGGAATGCGTCGGCGCCGTGGGCCTTGACATAATCGTCTGGATCGTTCCCGTCGGGTAGCGTCAGCGCGCGCACGGCCAATCCGGCGCCCACCAAAATGGCGATACCACGCATCGCGGCGCGAATGCCCGCTGCGTCGCCGTCATACACAACCACGACTTCGGGCACGTAACGGCGGATCAGGCCGGCCTGTTCGGGAGTCAGCGCGGTGCCACAGGTGGCCACCACATTACAAACCCCGGCGTCATGGCAGCGGAGCAGATCGAAGTACCCTTCGACCAGGATCGCCCGCTTTTCCTTGCGCAGGGCATCGCGCCCTTCGTGCAAGCCGTAGAGCACCCGGCCCTTCTTATAGACCGGATTTTCCGGCGAATTAATGTACTTCGCGGCGTCATCGCCCAAGTCGCGTCCGCCGAACGCGACCACGTTACCGGACGCATCCCGGATGGGTACCATCAGGCGGTTCCGGAAGAAATCGTACATTCCTCCGCGGTCGCCGCGGCGCGCCAAACCGGATATTTCGATGAGACCGTCCTTGAAGCCGGCTTTCTGGGCCGCCTCGGTGAGGTTGCTCCAGCCCTCAGGCGCATAGCCCAACCCGAACCGCGCAACCGTTTCCGGCGTCAGTGTGCGCGTCTTGAGATAGGTTCGGCCTTTCCCCCCTCTCAGGGGGTCATTCAGCGTGTCCTTATAGAATTTCGCGGCAAACTTGCCGAACTCTAACAATTGCGTGCGCACGAAATCGTCTCGGTTATCGCGTTCGTTCGCCGCTGGCAGGCGAATCCCGGCGCGATCCGCCAGCTTGCGCAAGGCCTCGACAAAGGTCAAGCCCTCCAGATTCATGATGAATCCGAGGGCGTCACCACCTTTTTCACAGCCGAAGCAATAGAACGCCTGGCGATCCCGGTTCACATGGAACGAGGGAGTCTTCTCGCTATGAAACGGACACAATGCCTTGAAGCGGCCGGAACCGGCCGGTTTCAATTCGAGAGAAGCGCCAATAACATCGACAATATCGTTAGCGGCAAGAACTTCCGCGACGGTGTCTTTGGAAAATTTCTGCAAGGGTGCGACGGCGCCTTCTCCGTGTAGACAAGCCCCTGTCAAAAACCAGTACGCACGGCTACACGCGTTCTGCAGCCGCTACTTACGACCCAAATAAATCACATAGAGACAGAACGCCCCTCGGATCTGTCAACAAGACGAACTATACCATAAATCCGGCAGACTGTCAATACCCCCGTTGCGCGCAACGCCCGCGACCGGGAATGGCGGCAATCCGCGGCCCTTCTGCTCCTGCCAACTCTCTTAGGCGCCGGATGGCTGGTCCTTCTGTCCTCGAGCAATCGCCGCGCCCAATTGCGGCCAATATGCTAACGCGATCCAAAGCAGGAACGGGACCATGATAAAGAACTCCGCCAGCGCCATCGGTATTTCCGACGCGTTCGCAATGTACGCGGCAAAGTAAAACGCCAGCACAATGTAGAGCACATGGGTTATCAGAAGGATTAGCAGTCCCAGTCCCAGAACTTTCATGCGCCGGCCTAATACCAGTCCCGACGTTGCCAGAACGAGCGCGGCGTAGGTCGCCAAGTTAGTCGCCAGCGCGGCTACGGCAATCGGATGTTTCTTCCCCGGCGTGTAGAACACCAGGAGCGTTTCGGTATTCAGCGTCCCGCCCGCCTGCACCTCCAATGACTCAATGGGCTTCCCCATCGTGTACTTAAGAATACCCCCGGCGCACTGTCCCAGTCCCCAAGCATAGTGTGGCAGAATGAGCCACCACAAACCGGCCAGGCAGACGGTGGCATATACCAGAAACCGGAAACAGAATAGCAGCACGCTGCGGCGCCGGTCTCCGTGCCTCATGGACTCCGCCTCCGAACTAAATACTCGACCCACGCCATCCACACCGCGACGACAAAGACGACGTAGATACCCTGCCAGACATACTCGTGGGAAAACTTGAACCAAGGTCCGCCCTCAGTCAAGGCCCCGATGATCCCTAGACACGCCAAACGCAGTATGTTGACCAAGTACAGTATCGGCATTCCCCCAAACAAGCCGATGAAGCGAGCCCGCCATCCGGCGGGAAACGCCAGCACAGCCGCGAGGTACAGAATCATCGACGGGATGGCGCTGCATTCCGGCGCCACTCGAAAACGGAACTCGATAGGTTTCTTCTGGCCAGCGGAACCCGGATCGTACACGAAGGTGACCAGGGGAGACCGATCCGCTTGGAGCCGGGCCTTCGCGGCTTTCAGTGTCTCGTGCAGCCCGGTCACTTGCGCGGCCCGTAGCGCCTCGACCGCGTTGACCAACGCGCGCAGGGACTGGGTCCGTTGTGTTTCATCGCCGGCCGAGGAAGTCTTGACGCTGGCCAATTTCGCCCGAATGGAGTTGAGGGTCTGGCGGCCGTCATTGGATAGCTGCACACCCTCCAAGAGCGCCACCCGCTTGTCGATATCATCGAGAATGCTCGGATTCGCCTCGACGCGTAGCGCGGGGGCCTCTTCCAGCGCCCTGATATCGTTGCTCGTTCGAGCTACAGCGCGCTCGGCGTTCAACGCGCGGTAGCGCCAAATCTCCCACGAGCTCAAGGGCGAGGAGGACGAGACCGTCGAAAGCGCGGCGCGCACCTCGGCTTCGCGTCCCGCGAATGCGCTCGCGTTTTCGAGTTGTCCCGAGTGACCGACCTTGCCCAACACCCACGCGGTGTGCCGGGCGACTTGGAACAGGTACCAATCCATCGCTGCGGTAGACAGGACATACTGATAGGCGAGAAGCGGAAACATCGCGTACACAATGAACAACACGACAAAGCGGCGGCTATCCTTCGACGTGCCGGCCGCCCCATCGGAGGCCGGCGCCGAAGCAGGGCCGTTCTCACCCGCAGCGCGCTCGTCACTCACCGTTGACCCCGCCGCAGGCTAGTGGAGGTGTATTCTCAGGTAGTAGGTCAATCATCGCCACCGAACATAGCAAATCCCCGGCTCCCGGACAACGCAAGAGCGTTTGCCGCATATCCGCACAATTCGCCCGGCGCCCGCAACCAACTCATTTCGCTGAGTGATCCCCAGTTTTCGTAAGTTACGCTGTATTATAGTATTACAAATAGATAACTATTGACATGGCGAGTTCGGATATAGAAAATGGGCTGAACATTGCTAATCAGAAAGACAACCCCAACAGGAGGCCATCACTAT
>JACRLJ010000087.1:23402-26516 GCA_016215105.1 Candidatus Hydrogenedentota bacterium | reverse complement strand
CTGAACATAGTGATGGCCTCCTGTTGGGGTTGTCTTTCTGATTAGCAATGTTCAGCCCATTTTCTATATCCGAACTCGCCATGTCAATAGTTATCTATTTGTAATACTATAATACAGCGCAACTTACGAAAACTGGGGATCACTCAGCTTCTTTGTCCGCAACTTCCACGTTGTTCGCGTAGATGTTGCGAACAAAGAAGCCATACCAATGGCTCTGCCGTTGCGCCCGGGTCGCCTTAGGGGTATCGGACTGCAAGTCGTCAGCGATGGGATAAAAAAGGCCGCGCCGGGCTCCAGCAATGCCAAAGGCCCTGCGCGGCGACTATAGACTGGTGAATAGCCTGATTCGGGGGCGTACCTAGCGGGTTCTTTTCCTCGAATGACTCACTACTTCGTGATCACCCGTTGAACTCCGCCGGGCTGCCTTGCTGGTCAGTTGCGATCCGCCAGCGCCGGTACTGTCCGGACTTACCATCGGTGGACCACCTCCTTTCCGCCTCCGCCAGTGTATCCGGAAGACTCCCCACGAGCCTCGTCGCCACCGGTAAGGACTTTCTATGAATTACTATACCACGAGTTCGAGGATTCCGCAGTACCGTCGTTCTTGCGGCGGCGGTATCGAAATTACCGTGGCCAGAGTCGTAGAGGGAAGGGGGAAGCGCTATTCGAGACCGTACTTTTTGATCTTGTACTGCAGCGTGGTTCGCTTGAGGCCGAGGTGCTCCGCGGCTTTGGTCTTGTTCCAGCGGAAGCGCTGGAGCGCCCCGTGAATCATCTCGCTCTCGAACTTGTCACTCCGCTCGATGAGGGAGGCGTCCTCAGCGCCGGCTTGCTCTGACACGGCTGCCGGTTTGGCCTCCATGACCGTTGGCGCGTCTTGCGCGTACCACATCTCCGGTGGGACATCCTCGCGGCGCACGCTAGTGCCTTCGGTGAGAACGACGGCGCGTTCGAGAACATTTTCCAACTCGCGGACGTTTCCGGGCCACGGGTAGCGCATGAAAAGGCCCATCACGTCATCGTCTATCTCCGAGACGTCCTTGTTGGTCTCGGCGCTGAATTTCCGCAGGAAATGGTCAACCAGCCCGGGAATGTCATCCGGCCGCTGGCGCAACGGCTCGACGCGCAAGGAAAACACGTTGAGGCGGTAATAGAAGTCCTCGCGGAACTGGCCCGTTTGAATCGCCTCGCGGAGATCGCGGTTGGTGGCCGCCACGATGCGCACATCAACCTTGATAGTCTCGACGCCGCCAACGCGCTCAAATTCGGCCTCTTGGAGGACCCTGAGCAGCTTCGTCTGGATGCCGGGATCGATCTCGCCGACTTCGTCGAGGAACAAGGTGCCCGTGTGGGCCTGCTCAAAACGGCCTACACGGCGGCCCACGGCGCCCGTGAACGACCCTTTCTCGTGTCCGAACAGCTCGCTCTCCAGCACTCCTGAGGCCAACGCGGCGCAATTGAGCGCGACAAACGGGCGATCCCGGCGCGGTCCGGCCTCGTGTATCGCCTTGGCCACGAGCTCTTTGCCAGTTCCGCTCGGGCCGGTGATCAGGACCGAGCTGCGGCTCGGGCCGATCTTATCGATCATCTTGAGAAGCTGTTTGGTCGCTTCGCTGTCGCCAACCATTCGCCGTTCTTCGGGCAGGGACGGCGCCGCGACTTCGCGCAATGGTTCAAGATTCTTCTCGCGGAGAATCTTATCGACCTTCAGTTCAATTTCGGCGAGCTTAAACGGTTTGGCGATGAAATCGCACGCCCCAAGGCGCATGGCCTCGACCGCGATTTCAATGGTGCCGTAGGCCGTGACTACGATGACCTGCGCGTCGGCGGAAACCTCTTTGGCGGCCTTGAGGACATCGAGGCCGGTACGTCCGGGCATATTGAAATCCGTGATGATGACGTCGAAGACGCGTTCCTTGATCTGTTTGATGGCGTCCGCGCCATTCGAGGCGGTCGTGACTTCGAATCCCTTGTCACGGAAGGCGGCCTCGAGCAGATGCCGCATGTTGGCCTTGTCGTCCACCACCAGCATCTGATGCAGATTCACGTCTGTTTCCACGAAATACTCCACGTAACTGTTGTTACTGCCACGGTAGAATCTACCACGCAAGGGGCCGATCGTCAACAAACACCCCAGGAAGCGATTCTCTCCCGGATACCGCCGAATGCTCGGCAGGGCGAAGACGCAGGCGCCATCGGGCCGCTAGCCGCCGAAGAGTTTCTTGAAGTCGTCGACGCCCTTTTTCGATTCGGACTCATCGGGCGAACCACCAAAGAGGGCGCCAAACGCGTCGCGAGCGCTGTCGGAGCCCGCTTTCTTACCGGGGACCGTGTCCGAATCGGAGAACTCGAATTCGTCGCAGAAGTTGGGGCCTTCCTTGTCCGCCACCCAGTCCGTGGTCGGGATGTAGCAGTTGTTGTGGGCGTGTTCTTCGTAGAACCGGCAGTTCAAGCAGGAATGCAGATACGCCAGACACGACTCGCAGGTGTCCTTGGGACCTGGCTGCTTCTTCGCGCTTACGTATTCGGTGGCGCACCGGTGGCATCGTTTCATGGGTACAGACTAAGAAAACGCGGCGCCGCAGTCAATCCAGCCCGGGCCGCTTTCGAAGTCGCGCGCCGGGAGCTGGCGGGCTCGCTCCAGGATCAACGACAGTGGGAAGACTACGGCCTGCTCTGTCTGGAAATGTCCGCGGACTATCCCCGTGTGCTCCATCATTCCGCGGACAACCCCCTGGTCCGAGTGGCGCCTTCTGCGGCCCCGAGACCGTGACGTATTCCGGTTTCCCCCGCTGCAGATGCCAGGTCACAGCGTTGACTGGCAGTGCGGCTCGCGGGTAACGTGCTGCAGGAACGGAACTCTCGTATGCTCGCGCGCAAGGGCTTTACTCTCATAGAGCTGCTGGTCGTTATCGCAATCGTCGCGATACTCGCCGCCATTCTGCTGCCCGCCCTTGCCCGCGCCCGCGAAGCGGCGCGCCGCGCGGCCTGCCAGAACAACTTGAAGCAACTCGGGCTCGCGCTGGCAATGTACGCCTCCGAAGCCAATGGAAAATATCCTTCACGGCAAATCCGCGATATTACTGGCGGATTGAGCCGCGAGATGATGTTCAA
>JACRLJ010000087.1:0-23391 GCA_016215105.1 Candidatus Hydrogenedentota bacterium | reverse complement strand
TAGCGACTACTTTGTGATTTGGTGTCCGTCCTGGGGCGCGTCCGCCGGCCCGGTCGCGCGCTACGATGGTGAAAAGGGAAACAACAATGGCGTAATCCAACCCCAGGAAATCGGACAAGAGCCTTATCACTACACCGGCTGGCTCATTCTCGAAGACATCAATATCCTCGGCCCGCTCGCGGGAACAGTCGGTACCGGACCCAACGGACGCTTCGAGGAACCCGAGTATCTGAATACCCCGTGGGGCGAACTGGCTCAACAGAACGTCGACTCGAACGGCGCCGCTAGCGGCCGCGACTTCACCGTCTCCGCCACCTACGCCGGCACGCAGGCTGGAGGCGGCAGCGTGATCTTTCGGCTCCGCGACGGCATCGAACGCTTCCTAATCACCGACATAAACAACCCGGCGGGTTCCGCTATGGCCTCCAGCAGAATACCCCTGATGTGGGACCATGCCTCGACCAAAGTGGCGGATTTCTCCCATGTCCCCGGCGGCGGAAACGTCCTTTACCTCGACGGCCACGTCGAGTTCATGAAATACCCGTCAGACCGCTTCCCATTCACCGTAGACAGCGCCCGCGCCCTCGGGCGCTACGGCAGACCCTTCGACGGCTTTTGATGCGCCGCCTCCACGCCCCGCTCCGTTGCGCCCCCTGCCCTCGGGTAGGGCGATTTTGCCGAAACCGCCGTCCATCGCTGCGGGTAGGGCGGTCTCGCCAAAACCGCCGTCCATCGCATCCGAGCGACGCGACGGCGCTGCTCAGGACCCAACGTGGCGTTTCTCGCTGAAAGCGAGAAACATCACAGCCCTGGGTTGGCCGCGGGTAGGGCGGTTTTGCCAAAACCGCCGTCCATCGCGAAGGCAGCCTGCCTAGGGATCAAAGCCGGCCCCAATTGGCTACTCTGAAAGAGTCGCATAAGGAATACCCTGCGACTAACGGCGTCAAGATGGAAAAGTTCTTGGCCTCAACTTAGCGCCATTCGACACTGTCCCGAATGCTGTCAAGTCAAGCGCAGGACGCCCCAAAGTAGAAGCGGCGGCCCGCCGCTTCCGATGGCCTTCCCACCGCGCACTGGCTCCCCAAACGCCGTATTCCCGCCGCTCCGAATCTGTCCAATTCGTTCACACCGTCCATGAGCCCAGCAGGGACATATAGCACACAAGAGCGGCTTTTCTTCCAAGCGACGCGACGACGCGCTCAGGACCCAACGCCGCGCTTCTCGCTGAAGGCGGGAAACATCACAGCCCTGGGTTGGCCGCGGGTAGGGCGGTTTTGCCAAAACCGCCGTCCATCGCTGCGACCAACGGCGTCAAGATGGAAAAGTTCTTAGCCTTAACTTGGCGCCATTCATTGCTGTCCCCATTTATTCTCGCGCTAACGCACCGGTCGTGGCCCCTTCTCGATGTCTTTACTCTGCGCTAGGTCATGATCTTCAGAATATTCTCGACCAGAGTTTCCGGTCTTCTGCCATCTGTCCGGCCTTCGCAGGCGTCGAAATAGAGTTGGTTTTTGTTGGATGCGAATTGCCGGCTCAACTCTTGGGCGGCGCCTCCAAAACACGTCACGAAACAGACTTTGATCCGTTGTTTTCCACCTGCGTTCAACGCCCTTACCGCGTCAAATTCCTCCTCCGATCCCTCATTTCCTCCGATGACTATTAGCCAATCCTTGTCGGTAAGGTAGCTCCTTCTGAACTCCAGTAGCTTGTCCTGCCAGCGGTTGATAATGTCGGGAGCGTGTATACCGCCGGTCCGCAGTTCGCGGTCAAGCGGGTAGAGGCCGGCGATCTCGTAATCGATTTTGCACCCGGTTAGAGGACAGCGTTGTCCGCTCGCGACCCATTTCGCGGCGGTTTCCAGCGCAACCTTTCCAACCGGCTCGACCTGCGGGCAAGCGCTAATGTTAAATCCGGCCTCTATGAGCTTTGCCGATAGCAGCCGAATGAATTTGTCGCTGATTACACGCTTCGAGCGTACCCTCGGGTGATTCCCCGCGATGAAAACCCAACGCCGGCGCGCGCGGCAAAGGACTTCCTCGATGACATTTGGTTGCCTGGCGAACACGTCATTGACGTTTGCTACAAAAGCCTGGCGATCTCGCTCGCTTCTGAATCTACCTTCCCCAATCTTTAGTATGAGTTGCTTGAGAGCGGGCTTTTCATAGAGTTTGAAATGAAATGGTTTGGCTCCGTGAGGAAAGAAATTGATTTCTTTCTCGTCAATCCCATGCACGTGGGTTATCAAGAACGGGAGCTTTAGGGCGGCTGCGGCGCCGGCTTCAAACAGGACCCAACTTCTATGGAGCGATTCCCTAGTGAGAATGGGGAGGAAGTATCGAGATTCTTTCAACCCGTCCTTGAGTATGTTTTCTTCCCAATCGCCGTCCGACCGCGGGAGATCCTCGGGGGCAAAATACCATGTTAGATCGACTGCGGTAAGTAAGGCGCGCAATTTGTTCGCAAGATCCTTGTCCGGTTGGGCAAAACTTATGAATACATCAGGCACGACTTATCCTCCTTTCCTTGTGTCGTCTCATCCATCTCTGCCGCAGTCACGGACCAAGCCGGTCGACTCGTCTACGTGTATTCTCTAGCGGTGATGTTGAACAATGTGCGGTTTTAGCTCGTCCTCGATATCAGCGATAACATCTCCAAGCCGCTTCCTATATTCGTCCTTCTCGGGATCAGAACGCGAATACATAATCTTCCGCCGCGTTTGCGCCGCTCTAAGCTCTTCGTTGTTCACGCGAAGGTTCGGGTTCTTTGCCTCAAGATGATCCTTAGTCGCGTAGTAAAGCTCGCCAATCAATTCATCCAAAGGGGTGGCCTTACTTCGAATTTGTTGCCCCCATACAACCTCGGCTTCGAGAAGGTTGGCGTCAATCTTGGCTTTGGCCGCCGCTACAGGCGCCCATCGCTTCTGATATGCCTCCCCAAGCGCGAACCAATGCTTTTCTCTCCATGATAGCTCACTCAGTTTCTCTTTCGGAAGGTCTGCCTCACCTGCGAGCTCCAAATAGGGATGTCTGGCATTTGAGATCGCTTCCCGCAATTCATAAACGGCGGTGAGGAGGTTCTTCGCCAGCAGATACTCGGCATTCCCTTTTAGTTGTCGACGCCAACTCCCAAGCCCCATTATACCCACACAGCTAGCGACAACGGCTGCGGCCATAAGCACGAAATCCTTGGCCAGTGGAAGTATCTCTCTTGCCGATTGTAGAGATTCACTCATCTTTTCTCGCTCATTCCCCCAGTTCCATGATGCACTCGTCCAGCGTCATGGTTGTTTCAACGACTCAAAACCACGCCGCGTGATCGCCGCCATCAGCTTCCTTCGCTCGTGCAGAAAGGTCTCGTAGGGCATTTCATGCCAGTCTCCCGGCAAGGCGTGAAACTCGTGCATGCGACTCCACTCTTCATCGGAGAAACGCGGTCTAATCTGCGACACATATTCCGATGGCGGCATGTCGCTGATGTCGATGTTGTCCGGCCACTCCAGCAACGCGAAGTTCGCCAACTGGTTGATACGTTTCAGATCTTCAACACCCTGGCTTTCCAGCCACGCACGGGGAAACAGGTGATGCCGTTCCAGCGCCTTCTTCTTCGTCTTAATGGCCGGATCGAGGAGGTCGGGCACCTTCTTGTGCGAGAACAGCACAGGCGCGCCCAGCCGGTTCTGCGCTGCAACGTAAGCGAACAATTCCGGATTCCGCGCCGACGAACTATCCAGATTGGCGGGCAATGTAACTGTCCAGAAATCGTTGGTCAATTCGCTCGCCATCATTCCTTCGAGTGTCTCCGCAAAACCCAAAGCGTCCTTCGCCTCTTTGAGCCGGTTTAGGTCGCCGTCCATTACAGTCTCCGGCGATCCGGTGTAGCGCCCGGTAAGGCTCGACGCAAAGAACCAGCGTCCAATCAACCTCTGCAACTGGTGCTCGGGTACTGCAAACCGCTTTCGTCCGACCATGTAAAATGCATACGCGTACAGCAATGCACTCTGCGAGGAGATCATTTCCGCGCTACGGAACCCAGCGCCAATAAGAGACGATAGGAACTGGTGCCAGTAGGTAAGGTTTAGGACTTCCGCCTGCGAGTCCTGCAAGATTTTGAACTGTGTCTCACGCCGCTCGGCGGAGAACTCACCGGTGTCCAAGTCTTTCCCACGTAGGACCTGATAGACGCTCTTCAGCCGCCCACGCTGAAGGGCGATGGGGCCTGCCTCGATTGGCGGCAAAAAGTCTCCAGCGCCATGCGCCCCTCATCCCAAAACACCGACATAAGCGTCAAGATGAAGTCGGCCTGATTCAGTCGGACGCCCTCGCTGTTGATGCGTACAAAAATATCCGCTACCTGCTCTTCGTCTACCGTCGGCGCAATCTCCAGGGCCGTGAAAGGATACTTTTGCAGGTCGAAAAGCCGGTCGAGATTATGACTGATTAGGTCCTCCTCTTCCGGATTCAGCGGCCCCTTTCCCTCCAATTGCTTTAGGAATCCCTTGACCATCTGGTAGCTCGATTTCCCCGTTGCCCAGATGTTTGAGATATTCGCAATCCATTCCGGGTCCCGTCGAATCGCTGCGTCTGCCACCTCAAACTTGCCATCACGTGGCCGAAAGGCCACCTCGATCTGGCGCTCACGATAATCGTCGTCTAGGACCTTTCTACCCCGGAAGACGGCAAACAGCGAGGTCAACCGTTGCTGTCCGTCCACAATCAGCCGAGACGCTACCGTGTGCTGTTTGCTGCCCACACCAATCTGCTTCGTGCCGTTGCCCGCCGGGTTCTCCCAGAACAGCAGGTAGCCAACCGGGAACCCACGGTACATTGAGTCAAACAGATCGCGCACCTTGGCGTTGGACCAAACAAAGGGGCGCTGGATGTCAGGTAGCCCGATGTCACCGATCTCGATGTAGTGCAGCAGTCCGCTCAGGTCATAGTCGACCTTCTTGAAACACGTTTTCAGCTCACTCATCAACGGTTCCTTCTGTGGGTTCTGGCCACACCTCTTCGCACGTCGCCCGTTCGGATCGAAGGAACTGGGTCAAGCGCCAACGGTTCTTCCTCGCTTCCTTCCCAACGAGAGTCTAGGGCTTTTCTACCGTCCCCAGCCCTGCCTTGTGCTGGGACCGGGCCAGGGACGTACTACTATACTTGAAACCATCTCAGCGCGACGGCAACCGTCGCGCTGGGTTCGCCTTGGCCGTGTTATCACTGGGGGCGACTCGGTATTCGAGGCCGTTGGCGCCAGTTTCGTACGAGGAGAGACGTTACGCCAAAGCCCCCGCCGACTGAGGACCGCCGCCCTCCCGTTTACGCCGACATCGGTTTTGTTCAAGTTCGTGAGCATCGTTCTTCACACGTTATCCGGCGGGTCCTCTGGGCGCTCGGTCCCGCATTTCCAACACACCGTAAACTGGGGCTCGATCTGCTCGCCGCAGTCCGGACAGCGCCATTCTGTGGCCTCCGTGTCAGCGGGGGCTTCTTTGCTCAGGTAGGCGGTGACGAGGTCCATGGCTTGTTCGACCTGGCTGTCGGCCAGGACCCAGACGGATGGCAAGGTATCCTGTGTGATCGGCACTTCGCCGCGCACGGAGAAAAGGTCTTCACCGCGGACCTCGGCTTCGATACCTTGTCCTTCAAGCAGACCCCTGACCAAGTGCGCCTCGAAGGGGTGCTGAGCCGCAAATACCTTCTTCACTGGACGCCTCCATTCTTGTATGCGCCTCTCTGCCCAGTTCTGTTGCGCTCCTGATTATCGAGGGGGCGTACGTGGTCCCCAAATCGCCGTCGGCCCCGGTGGAATATTTTTGTACTACTATCCGTTATATTCCTGCTTTCTTTCGCGGAAGTTCATGCGGCAAATCTCGGCAATCCGTTCGATCTCCGTCTGACCAGCCTTCCCGATTTCCAGATTGAGAAATCTTCTCCGCGTTCCTTTGCGCTCTCTGCGTCTCTGCGTTGAAAAACGGCTTTTCAACCCAATTTTGGCTGCGGCCACTCCGCGCTATGAGACTTCGCGGACCGATACTGCGGCATTGGAGATACCCCCTCAAAGCGAGGCAACTGATCTAATGTATGCCGATGCCGGATTCCTGTCAAGGGGAAAATTGTGCCGGAAACGCGGGAAAGCAGAGGACCTGCACACGGGGTCAGCGGGACGTGGAATCATTGAGGTTCTGCGAAATCGGGACTCTGCGATTCGGCGTTGTATGCGCGGCGCGCTGACGGGGTGAGGGACAGGCCGGAGAACCGGGAACGAACTGCAAGCGGATGCAAACCACGGAACACACTGAGCACACGGAAGAAAGAAAAGAGAAAGGGGAAAGGAGACTGTCGGTAGATTGGTACAAATGCCGCGCGGCCGGAACCGTAGCGACGTTCGGGCGCCGCGAACGGACTGCGAATAAACGCGAACCAGAAAGTCCGGGTTCAGAGTTGGACTCGTTTGAGGGTTTCGGTACAATGCGCTGGAGGCGGCTTCGCCGCGACTCCACAGTGAATGGACGGGCTTCTTGTGAGGAACGTCTGCGCTTGGGGCGCAGGCGATGCAGACAACGCAGTAATGGGAGTGAAGGCAATGGTTGATCCGGAACTTTTGAAGATTCTGGTGTGCCCGGAAAACAAAACGCCGGTGACGCTGGCGGACAACGCGTTGGTGGCGAAGGCGAACGCCGCCGTCGACGCGGGAACGCTCAAGAATCGTGCGGGGGACGTCGTCAAGGAGCGCATTGACGGCGGGCTGGTGCGCGAGGACGGCGCGTATCTGTATCCGATTCGCGATGACATCCCCATCATGCTCATTGACGAGGCCATTCCCCTTTCCCAACTCGGCTAGGACGGCTTTCTCGATGCGGACGAATTCGCGGCTGCGCAAGAAGGGGACGTAATGCGTCTGGTCGGGTTAGCCATGGCGGTAGTGTTTTTCGGCGCGGCGCCACCCATTCAACATTTCGACTGCAATCGCGCCACGGGGCCAATTACCGTCGATGGAAGACTAGACGAACCGGCCTGGAAGGCGATTCCACCCATAACGAGTTTCCGGGAACTCAAGTCGTTTGCCGCGCCCGCCGAGAAGACGGAGTTCCGTATCGCCTACGACGACGCATACCTCTACTTTTCGTTCCGGTGCGATGATGCGGATGTCTTTACGCTCTACGAGGAACGCGACGCGAATCTCTGGGAATCCGACGTCGTCGAGTTGTTTCTCCAACCCGTTTCGGATAATCCGATCTATTACGAGTTCGAAATAGCCCCGAACAACGCCGTATACGATGCCCGCATGGTCAACTCCGGCAGCGGCGGATTCCGGCGGTGGGCTAAATGGAATTGCGACATCAAGACGGCCGCGCGCGTTGACGGCACGCTGAACGATTGGCGGGATAGGGATAGCGGCTACACAGTTGAAGCGGCCATTCCGCTGGCGGCGTTCCGGGAGGCCATTGGTGATAAACCACTCAAAGGCCAGACCTGGAAGATCGCCGCGGCCCGCATGAACTTTTCCGTAACGTTGGAGGCCGAAGATCGTTCCAGCACCGCAAACATTGCCAGCGGCAGCATGCACCAGAAAGACGGCTACAACACCTTGACCTTCAAGTGAAGCCCGCCGGACGGAGTGAAGACCGACTATGGAATCCTTTTCCCGTTTTCTCGATGGCCACTGCAACGTTCACATACAGCTTTGGGAGCACCTCCGGGAGAAAACGTTTGCGGCGTTGAATGAGCATACCCGGCGCAAGGAGGCGATAGCGTCGGCTGACGAGGTCGCAGCGCGCGGCGCGATGATACGCGAGACCTTCCTTTCGTCCCTGGGCGGCCTTCCCTCGAGCGTGCATCCGTTGAACGCCCGCATCGCCGGGGTGGTCGAGCGAAGCGGTTACACGATTGAGAAGGTCATCTTCGAGAGCCAGCCCAGCGTCTACGTCACGTCGCTATTCTACCTGCCGCTCGATCGAAAGGGGCGAATTCCCGCGATTCTGTTCGTGTCCGGTCATCATCGCGAGGCGAAATGCAATCCCGAGTATCAGCGCGTATGTCACGACTTTGCGATCAACGGTTTCGCGGTTCTGGCGATAGACCCGACGGGCCAGGGCGAGCGTACGACGTACTTGGACCCGGATAGCGGCGAGGACCCGATTGGCTGGGGCACATCGGAGCATTCGTATCAGGGCGTGCAGTGCATTCTTACGGGCACGAGTATCGCGCGGTATTTCCTGCACGACGCGTTGCGGGCGCTGGACTATTTGCAGTCGCGGCCGGAGGTTGATGCGAGCCGGATCGGCGTGACAGGGAATTCCGGCGGGGGAACGCAGACTTCGCTGCTGTGCATGTCGGGCGACCCGCGGATCAAGGTGGCGGCGCCATGCACCTACGTGACCTCGCGCGAGCATTACTACGTGACGGGCCAGCCGCAGGACGCGGAACAGATCCAATTCGCGATGACGAAGAACGGGATCAATTTCGACGACATGTTCCTGCCGTTCGCGCCGCGTCCGTTGTTGCTCGGCGCGGTCGAGTCGGACTTCTTCAATCCGGAGGGCACGGCGCTGACCTACGAGCGGTTGCGGCGGCTGTACCGGATCGCGGGCGCGGAAGAAAACGTGTCGTGCGTATTCGCGCCCGGACAGCACATGTACTGCAAAGAACTGCGTGAAGCGGTAGTCCGCTGGTTCTCGTGGCATCTACAGGGCGTCGAATCCGCGTTTGTGAGCGAAGAGGATGACCGCATCGCCACGCTTCCGCAGGAGGAATTGTGGTGTACATCCAAGGGGCATGTCGGGTCGGATTTTCCCGGCGCGAAGTCGCCTTTCGAACTCAATGTGGATTGTATTCCGAGGCGCGCTGCGGCGGCCAATCCCGAGGAATTGCGGTCTCGGATTGTAGAGACGCTCCGCATTCGCGGCCGAATCGATTCCCAGTGTGGTCTGTTCCCTCGAACCCTCCGTACCTCCACGGTGGACCGCATAACGCTGCGGTCGGTGTACTTTCTCAGCGAACCCGGAATCATGGTGTCCGGGTGCTGGCTTCATAACGCCGACGCTATACCGGACGAAGCGGTGATCGTCTTGACGGATAAGGGTACCGCGGACCTGGATGGCTGCGCGCCAGTGTGGCGGCCGATCGTGGACGCGGGTAAGGCGGCCTTTGTGTTTGATGCGCGCGGAACCGGCTCGGTTCAGGCCGACCCCATCAATCCGTACGGGGAGGAGTACCCGCTCAGTCTCTTCAACACAGACAACTGGCTGTCGTTCTGCGCCTATTGTGTGGGGGAGTGCCTACTCGGGATGCGCGTCTTCGACGTCTTACGCGCGATTGCCTGCGTTCGCGCGGCCGGATACGCGCGGATGGAGTTGAGCGCCAAAGGCCTGGGGCCTGCCCTCTGGGGGTACTTGGCGGCCGCCCTGGACCCAACGATCCGGGTGGCGAGCGTCGAGGGCCTCATCAATTCCTTCGAAAGCATAGTGCGTACGCGGTTGTACCGGAAGGACTTCGGGCCTTCCGCACTTGTCCATGGGGTCTTGGCTTCGTTCGACTTGCCGGAATTGCGGCCCCTGTTCGACGGGCGTCAACTCACGGTGGGATAAATAGATACAAGGGCTGGGACGGGGGAGGGCGAGGCGTGCGGCCCCCGAAACGTCCGGTTCATGGCGGTAGAGTTTTTTGTTGACAGAATCGGGTCAGGGTATTACTATGAATGCGGTGAACCTGATAGACGACTCGGAAGCGGTATTCATGGCGCGTGAGCTTGAGTGACCGTGTGCGCACTTCGGCGACGCAGGCCAGCACAACGGAACAGAGGGGAGGAACAATGAACAGCAAACGGTACACCGCAGGCTTTACCCTCATCGAGCTCCTGGTAGTAATCACCATCATCAGTATTCTCGCGGCGATACTCTTGCCCGCGCTCGCTCGGGCGCGCGAGGCCGCCCGGAAAGCGTCCTGCCAAAACAATCTCAAGCAGATGGGGATCGTGTTCACCATGTTTGCGAACGAGAGCAACGGACGGCTTCCCGCCGGTTCTCCGAACGCGGAATGGGGACAGGCGGGTCTTAACTACACGAGCGACGTCACCATGTACTATCCGCGCCGCATGGAACGCAACAATTTCATCTTCGATATGAAAGGGTTGTATCCCGACTACTTGACCGATCTGGGAATCCTGATTTGCCCGTCGAGCTTGACCGGGCCAGGGAACCAAAAAGATCGAGCGTTCAAAGACGAAACGTTTGCGCAAGATATGATCGATCAGGCGCTGTACCAGGATCCGCGCAACGACCGTGCTCTCGCCCGGCTCTTGGGCCTGCATCCCTCGGCTGACTGCGTCACGAGCCAGATGTATACCTATATGCCGTACGCCGTGGTTACCGAGGAGCAAGGCGTATTCCTCTGGGATGAGATTTGCCGGCGCATGTACAACAAAGACACGGACTTTATGAAGGACGACCTCATTAGCGCCCGGGGCGGATTGCATGCTCCCGGGGGCGGGGATACGTTCCACCGGATGCAGATCAACGTTGGCCGCTTGTTCATCCGCGACATAAACAACCCCGTTGACGCGGAACCTGATTCGGCGATTCCCGTCCTGTTCGACACCATTACGAACGACGGATTGGTGACTCCGAACCATTTCCCCACCGGTGGAAACGTGCTCTATCTTGACGGGCATGCCGGCTTCCAGAAGTATCAGACCGCCGCGGGAGTGACCGCGCCGGGCGTGCTCATGACAAATTACAACACTCGATTCTCCTTCAGCCGCCTGCCGTATACGGCGGATTTCATCGAGTTCATGCGCGCCAACGTGTGGGACAATTCGATACTGATGAACGTGCCGCCTTGGTGCGGCAACCGCACCCCCGGAACGACGTTTGAGCCCCGGTATTGGTACTATCCCGATGATTCTCAATACACCGGACTCTACTTCAACCGCCCGTTTTGATGACGTGTGACTTCGCCGGCTTCTTGGTAAAGCACCGCCGCCGCTCTTGCGGCGGCGGTGTTGATGTTTCTGCGCGACAACTCGTACACTCGGTCCTATGACTCCCGACACGCTTATTCTGCTTCCCGCGCACAACGAGGCGGGCCATATCGCTTCGGTGATTGCCGGAGTGAGGAGCTCGGTGAAGGATGCGGACATCGCCGTGGTGGACGATGGCTCGACGGACGAGACAGCGGCGCGGGCCGCCGAGGCGGGCGCCATCGTGTTACCACTGCCATTCAACCTGGGCTACGGGGTGGCGCTGCAAACGGGGTATAAGTACGCTTTGAAACGAGGCTACCGGTTCCTTGCGCAGTTGGACAGCGACGGCCAGCACGACGCGGGCGGTATTCCCAAGTTGCTCGAGCGGGTGCGGTCGGGCACGTGCGATATCTGCGTCGGCTCGAGGTTTTTGGAAGGCGAGACGTACCGGGTGCCGCAAGCCCGGCGCGTGGGGATGATACTATTCCGGCGGGTGGCGTCCTACATTCTGGGCCAAACGATCACCGATCCCACCAGCGGATTCCAGGCGATGAACCGCCACGTGCTGGAATTCTTCGCCAAGGACTCCTATCCGGCGGATTATCCCGATACAGACGTATTGGTGATGCTGTACCACCATGGTTTTCGCATCGAGGAAGCGCCGGTGGTGATGTACGCGGGCGACACGAAGAAGTCCATTCACGCGGGGCTTCGCCCCTTGTATTATCTGTTCAAGATGTCGCTGGCTATACCGTTGAATCTGCTGCGCCGGGAGAGTTAAGCCGTGGAAGTCCGCCAGAAAATCCTTGCCGCCGTGTTTGGGGTGACTCTTCTGCTGACAATCATCGAGTTGGTGCGCCGGCGCAAGCTTAAGGAAGAGTACTCGTGGCTTTGGATCGCGGCGGGCATTGTGATGCCGGTGATCGGCCTAAACTATCCGCTGCTGGTAGCGATCACGCGGTTCATTGGGGCCGGGTGGACTTCGTCCACGCTATTCTTCTTTGGCCTGTTCTTTCTCATCGCGCTGTGCCTTCAGTTCAGCGTGAAGATCTCACGTCTCGAGACGCAACTCAAGAATATGGCTCAGCAGTTGGCGATACTCGAGGCCCGGGAAGGGGGCGGCGTCAAGGTCCAATCGGATCGCCCCGCGGGTAACACCGGGCAGACGCAATAAGGACGGGTCCTGGGCTTATCCCCGCAGCTTGAGAACGACGATAGAAATCGCAAGAGGGATAAGCGCGATAACCCAAAACTTATGCGCGGCCACCCACCCGATTATGGTCGTTATGTCCATCCGGCTTCTCCCTCGACCTGAACTCGGCGCTGGGGCCTCACTTGAACCTGTTCAAGACGCCTTCTCGTTTGGCTTTGATTTCTTCCGGAGTCGCGCTCTTCAGACGTTCCGCCTCGATACGCGCCGCCTCAGCGGCCTTGCGCGCGGGATCGGTTTGTACCGCCACGACTCCCATGATGATGCATACGATGGAAAGGCCAAGCCCGATATACGCCTTGGGACGGTCGAGGACGTAGTCGGCGCCTGTCAACGCGGCAATGCCCCAGGCGATCGCAATCAGCGGAACGAGCATCACAAAATACGGAATGTAGAGGAGCCCGGCGGTACCCGGCAGATCCACATGGCGCATCGCGGGGAAGAACAACAGGACTAACATCACCGCAACGCCGGCCCCGGCGGTAATCGCGCTCAGCTTCCACGGTGGCGGTGGCTGGCGCACGCTGGCGAGCAGGGCTTCACTGGCGACATCTGCAGGCTGTTCCTCCTGCAAGGCTTCCAGGCTTGTGCTTTCACCCGCGTCTGCTACCGCGGCGCGCTCGGCGGCGCGCGTCTTGCGCTCCTCCATGCATTCGGGACACAGTTGCTTGTGGCTGCGCGTTTCATGCACGTGTTGCGAACAGACCAGTTTCCCGCACTTGGTGCATGAGATGCCGCATTCATCGCACAAAAGAATTTGACACGCAGAGCAGTACCCGACTGAACTGCGCACCAGACAGATCGAGCATTCCATGGCCAACCCTCCTGTAACCCCTAGTCTAACTTCTTTGTCCGCAACTTCCATAGCATTCGCGTAGATGTTGCGGACAAAGAAGTCACACCACCACATACGCCTTTGCGGCTCAGCCGCCTTAGATTCGGACTTAGGCTAACACAGCAGACTGTGGCCTGTAAAGAGAACTCGAAGCGCGAGGCGCAGGGGCGCGGACGGCGGTTTCGCGCCCGAAACCAGCCCGGAAATGGCTCAATTTGACTACGCGGACGCAATCTGGCACAGTACCGCGCATTCTTGACTCCGCTGTGACTGGCGACACTCGTTCGGCGATTGGGCCGCCGACCGAGGACGTGGAACCAACCACGAGGAAGCGGCGGAGCGAACCTCTTGCCGATCGCCTGGGCGCCGGATATTCATGCGCGCAACACGTGTGTGTCCGGAGGCTTGAAACGGAGCGGTTACAGACCGCTCCATCGGAGGCGCGATGCAGCAGACTCCCCTACATGATGAGCACGTCGCTATCGGCGGCAAGGTGGTGGATTTTCACGGCTGGGCCTTGCCGGTGCAGTACGCCGGTATCATTGAAGAACATCACCATACGCGCGCGGCGGCGTCGGTATTTGACTGCTCGCACATGGGCGAGTTTATCATCCGGGGAGCCAACGCGCTCCACTCGCTTAACGAACTGCTTATTTCGGACGTCCTCGGACTGCGCGCCGGCCGGGGCCGCTATGGAGCCATACTCAATGGTCACGGTGGTATAATCGACGACGTTGTAAGTTTCAAACTCGCTGAAGACGAAGTGTATCTGGTGACCAACGCCGGGCCGCTCGATACCGTGGCGGCGCTCCTTGCGGAAGCCGTTCCAGAATCGGAGAATGTCTCCGCGTCAACGGCCAAGATCGATATACAGGGTCCAGCGTCGCGTGATGCGCTGGTCCGCGCGGGATTGGGCGGTATCGAAGCGCTGAAGTACTTTGCGGCGGGCCGGTTCGAGTGGCGCGGAACGCCCCTGGTGGTCTCGCGCGCCGGTTACACGGGCGAGCTGGGATATGAGCTGTTTGTTCCGAACGAGTCCGTCGTGGCGCTGTGGCGGGCGCTGTTGGCGATTGAACCGGTCAAGCCCGCGGCGCTGGGCGCGCGCGACACGTTGCGCACCGAAGTCGGCTACCTGCTGGCGGGACAAGACTTTGACGAAAGCCGGACGCCGCTCGAGGCGGGCTTGGATCGTTTCATCGCATGGGAAACGCCCTTCAACGGGAAGGACGCGCTGTTGGCGAAACGGGACGCGGGCGGGTATCCTGTATTGACGGGAATCCGTACCCTGGACCGTCGCGCGCCGCGGCATGGGTTTGAGGTACGGAAGAATGGGACTGTGGCTGGTGTCGTGACCAGCGGGACCTTCGGTCCCAGTGTGGGATATGGGGTCGGGCTGGCCTACGTGCCACGGGAATTAGCGGCGCCCGGCACTCGTTTGACGGCGGGTCCTAAGGAGATCGAAATTGAAACGGCGGAAATCCCCTTCTACAAAAACGGGACGTGCCGACAGGACTGAAGGAGAACTGAGCATGTACCCGAATGACATCAAGTACACGAAAGACCATGAATGGATACGCGATGAAGGCGGCGTATGCGTGGTCGGCATTACCGCGCATGCGGCCAGCCAGTTGGGTGACGTCACCTATGTCGAGTTGCCCGAGATTGGCCAGGATGTGAAGAAGGGCGCGGCCGTCGCGTCGGTCGAATCCGTCAAAGCGGCGAGCGACATCTATTCCCCCGTGCGCGGCCGTATCGCGGAAGTAAACGACGACCTCCTGGGCAAGCCGGAACTCGTCAACCAGAGTCCCTACGACCAGGGCTGGTTTTTCAAACTTGACGACGTTGATACCGCGGACCTGCGCCATCTGATGGACGCCGCGAAGTACGAGGCGTTTGTAGCGGAGCACGCCGAATGAGTTGGGTGCCTTCGACCCCGGCCGAACGCGACGCAATGCTCGCGGCCATCGGCGTAGGGTCCATCGACGAACTGTTTGAATCCATTCCGGCGGACCTGCGGCTGAAATCCTGGGACGTGCCCGAGGGCCGCTCGGAGATGAGCGTGCGATCGCTGATGGCGGCTATCGCGAACCGCAATTCGATCGGCCGCGTGTGCTTTCTTGGCGGCGGTTACTACGACCATTTCATCCCGGCGGCGGTCGACGCATTGACGTCGCGCAGCGAATTCTACACCGCGTACACGCCGTACCAGCCGGAATGCGCGCAGGGCACGCTGCAAAGCATCTACGAATACCAATCTGCGATCTGCCGCTTGACGGAGATGGAGTTTGCGAACGCGTCGCTGTACGACGGCGGCACGGCGGTGTTCGAGGCTACGACCATGGCGGTGCGTGTGACGAAGCGCACGCGTGTCGTATGCCATCCGTCGTTGAATCCCACGCACCGCATTCTGCTGGACACGCACGCGCGGAATCTGGAGCTCGACATTGTCGAAGGCGCCGATCCCACGGACGCGGCGTGCGTTATCGTGCAGAACCCGAGTTTTCTGGGAACGGTGAACGATTTCACCGCGCTTGCGGAAAAGTGTCACGCGGCGGGCGCGCTGCTGGTGGTGTCGTTCTACCCGCTTTCGCTGGGGCTGCTCAAAACACCCGGCGAAATGGGCGCGGACATTGCCGTGGCCGAGGGCCAGAGCCTGGGCATTCCGCTGGGCTTTGGGGGACCGTATCTCGGCGTCATGGCGACGCGCAAAGAGTTTGTGCGCAAGATGCCGGGACGTATCGCCGCTCAGACCGAAGACCACGATGGCCGCCGCGGATTCGTGCTCACGCTGCAAGCGCGCGAACAGCACATCCGCCGCGAAAAGGCCATGTCGAATATTTGCTCGAACGAAGCGCTGTGTGCGTTGCGCGCGCTGATCTACATGTCGCTGCTGGGCAAGCAAGGGCTGCGCGACGCCGCGGTTCAGTGCCATTCCAAAGCCGAATACCTCAAGTCGAAACTGACGTTTGCGAAGATACTCAATGATGGCCCGACGTTCAATGAATTCGCGGTGCGGTTGCGGAAACCGGCGAACGAAGTCGTGAGCCGCATGTTGGATAAGGGCTTCCTTGCGGGCCTGCCGTTGTCGAGTGTGGGCGCGGGCGAGGCCAACGATTTGCTGATTGCCGTAACGGAAAAACGCACGCGCGAGGAGATCGACGAATTTGTCCGCGCGCTGGAGAGTGCTTCATGCAGTTGATTTACGAGAAGTCCCGAGAAGGCTGCCGGGCGATTACGTTTGACGCGTTGGACGTGCCCGAGGCGCCGTTGCCGGCGGGATTGCTGCGCGCGGAAGCGGCGCGGCTGCCGGAACTCGGTGAGATCGAAGTGGTGCGCCATTTCACGAATCTGTCGCGCCGGAATTTCGGCGTGGACTCGCATTTCTACCCGCTCGGGTCGTGTACGATGAAGTACAACCCGAAAATGGCCGAAGCGGTGGCCGCGGAGCCGGGTCTGGCGCGACTGCACCCGCACTTGTCGTCGTCGCCGGCGTACTGGCCGGCGTGCCAGGGCGCGCTGCAACTGGTCTACGAGACCGAGCGCTTGCTGGCAGAAATCGGCGGCATGAAACAGGTATCCATTCAGCCCATCGCGGGCGCGCACGGCGAACTGGCAGGCACACTGCTGATCGCGGCGTATCACCGGGCCAAGGGCCGCCATCGCGACACGATTCTCATCCCCGATTCCGCGCACGGGACCAATCCCGCCAGCGCGGCCATCGCGGGATTCAAAGTCGTGCAGATTCCGTCGGCGCCGGACGGCACGCTGGACGTCGGGGCGTTCAAGGCCGCGCTAAACGATTCGGTCGCGGCGATCATGCTGACGTGTCCAAACACGCACGGCTTGTTCGAGCCGGGCATTCGCGAGATTGCGGCTGCCGCGCACGAACACGATACTTTGCTCTATTACGACGGCGCGAACCTGAACGCCATTATTGGCCAGTGCCGGCCGGGTGACCTCGGGTTCGACGTAATGCACTTCAATCTGCACAAAACATTTGCGACGCCGCACGGCATGGGCGGTCCGGGCTGCGGCCCGGTGGGCGTCGGGCCGCGTCTCGAACCCTTCCTGCCCGGACCGCGCGTCGTGAAAGATGGTGACGCGTATTCACTGGTGACACCGGAGCAGTCCATCGGAAAGATGTCGTGTTTCTTCGGCAATTTCATGATTGCGGTGCGCGCGTACGCCTACATCCGGCATTTGGGCGACAAGGGCCTCAAAGAGGTCGCGCAGTACGCTGTGCTGAACGCGAACTACATCCACGCGCGATTGAAGGATGCCTATACGCCGGCCTTTGGCTTGCGGTTTATGCACGAGTGCGTGTTTACGGCGGCGCCGCAGGCGAAAAAAGGCGTCAAAGCGCTCGACATCGCGAAAGCGTTGCTGGATCGCGGTTACCATGCGCCGACGATTTATTTCCCGTTGACGGTCAAGGAAAGCATCATGATCGAGCCGACCGAGACCGAGTCGAAGCAGACCCTCGACGATTTTTGCGACGCCATGCTCGAGATCGCCGCGCTCGCGGATCGGAACGACAACGACCTGGCCCACGCGCCGTTTACCATGCCGGTAGGACGCCTCGACGAAGTAAAGGCCGCGCGGGAACTGAACTGCGCCTGCTGATGGCCGCGCTAGGCCACGAAACATGAAGCGGAATACTATCAAGAAAAGTGCAGGAACTGACTCGCGCCGACCGCGGAAGATGCCGGATGCGGATATTGATCTGTCCGACATCCCGGAGCTAACCGAGGAGTTTTTCAAGTCCGCGGTAGTCCGGCTCCCGAAAAACAAAACGTCGGTAAGGGTCTACTTCTAGCACGGCAACGCTTTGTTCTCCTCATCAAATACGGATAGGGCATTGAGCGCCGTAGGTTTGCGGAATCGATAGATGGTAATCGCTCAAGTAGGCGCGGTGTCTCGCCGCGCCAGCCGGGGCGCAAACGCCGTTGGTATGTTGTAGCGCCTGTTCGAGGCGCCTGATCTGGAGTAGTCAAGTCACCCAGACGGCCTGGCGGGACTCCGCGCCTACTCGAACGAATAGCGTTGTAGCGCTAGGGACACACGATTGCCGGAGATTCCACGATGATACGCCTGCTGGATATATCCTTCGACTCACCGGCCGCGAATTTGGCGCTCGACGAAGTCATCCTCGACAGCGCCGAAACCGGGCGCGTGGGGGAGACCCTGCGGTTTTGGGAGAGCCCCGTTCCGTTCGTCGTGTTAGGCGTGTCTCAGATCCTGCGCGACGAGGTCCACGAGGACGCCTGCATTGACGACGCCGTACCCATCTTGCGCCGGTGTTCCGCGGGTGGCTGCGTATTGCAGGGGCCCGGCTGCCTCAACTTCTCCCTCGCACTAACGCACGAGGGACATCCCGAGGTGCGCGCGTTGCGGCCCTCGTATTGCTACATCCTCAACGCAATCTGTGGCGCGCTTGGGACACTTGGCGTGACCGCGTCGCACAACGGAATTTCGGACATCGTCGTGGAAGGGCGCAAAGTGTCCGGCAACGCCCAGAAACGCCGCAAGTAACGCCAGAGGGAATGTCGCGGTACTTGCGCGAGCCGGCGGATCGGCCCGAGTACCGCGGCGAACGTACGCACGGCGAATTTGTGCGCAGCCTGCCTTTCGACGCCGCTACCTTACGTAGCGCCGTCCGCGCCGTGTTCGGTGTTAGCTCGGAAGCCACTGAACCCCTTTCCGCTGAATTGGCGCAGGTGCAGGAGTTGGTGGAATCGAAGTATGGCGCCGATTCGTGGACCCGGCGGCGGTAAGGCCTGCGACCTTTCACCAGCATCCCAAAATAGATACGGCGGTTGTCTTGCCCTTGAGTAGTTGGAAAGGGACCAAATGGGACACATGGAAGGAACGCGGGAAGACGAGGTGGGTCAAGGGGAAGAGGTGTGGGCGGAATAACAGCGGGACGTGGCGGCCAACTCAGCTATTCGGCGCTTGCTTCCCGGACCCACGTCTCAAACCACGGTCCAAATCCGAGGTCTGCCAGGAGGCGAGGCATGTTGCCGAGGTCGGTTGAGAACTCGCCCTCGGAAACGCTCGCGCCGGACAGCGTGGCTTCGACCGTCTGTCTGTCATGCGGAATGCCGAACCGCGCGAGCGCGTCGGCAATATAACCCGCTTGCCAGGTAAAGAATTCCCGCATCGCGTCCTGATGCGGTAGACCGAGGAGACGTTCGGCTGCGTCGTATGGCACGGGCGAGCCGAACCAGGTTCGGAGATCGAGCAAGAGGCCCGCAATGCCCCACATTTCCGCGCGGACCTTTTGCTCTTCAGACCCCGGCTCGCGCCAAGAATCCGTGCGTTTCGATGCGTTGCGTTCAGATGGGCAAATGAGCCTCAGCCAGTGTGCGCGCACGGCCTTCGAGGGAAGCGGGGCGGCGTCGAGCGGGTTCGCTTCTTCGGTTCGCCGTGCGAGTGTAAACGGGTGGCAGCACGCGAACGGATTCATGCCCTCCCGAAACAAGCGCAAGAACCAGCGAACGCCGTCTTCAGAGGTCATGCGCAGGCATGGCCCGCGCAGCTTCATAAGGCCTTCGTCCAAGCCGATGTGGTCAATCGCCCATGTTCGCGCTTTGAAGAAGCGCCAACCGTTTTCTGTTTCGATGTCCGGCAATGTAAGACCGGCAAATGCGGTGTTGAACTCGTCCTGAGTCACGTTACGCGGCAACTCCACCGTGAGTCTACATGAAGCTCGGGTTTCGGCCAAATCAGCCCGGATGCGCGATCTTTGCTGGGCGGGCGGCTGGCTGCACCGCCTCCCATGCTGCTAGACTGACGCTGGCCGGGAAGCAGGACGTCGTGAACGAAGAAGTCCATTGTTTCGTTGACGCCACGCCTTCAGAAACACGGGGTAGGAAGTGGAAATCAGATACCTGGAGCAAGATCATTTCCTGCGGGACTTCTTTCCGCTGATTGTGGAATTGGAATGCGGGAGCCACTACGACACCGCAAACCCGCAACACCGCGAGTGGATCTCGCGGCGGGTTGGCGCGCTATACGCCATGAGCGGGAACGCGATATCTCTGTATTCCGACGAGGGAACGCCGATGGGTTTCTTTTTCCTCCTCCACGACCGTGGATTGGCGGGTGTCCGGTGCTTTGGAAAGAAGGGGACCATCGCGATGTTCGGCCTGTTTCCCGAATTTCGGTCCCAGGGGATTGGCGCGTCACTGCTTCGCGAGGCGGAGACGTTCCTGCTGCGACACGGCGGAGAATGCCTTTACGTAGACACCTACGCCAACAACGCCGGAGCGATACGCTATTACACGAAGGAGGGTTTCATCCCCGTAGCGTACCATCCGGGTGAGAACGGTCTGGATGACAAGGGGCAGGTATATTTGTACAAGGCACTGATATAGGGGAAACCGAACAACGGGCTTAAGGCGCCGGGGACGCGCCGTGCGCCCGCGCCAAAGTGCGCTGGGCTTTGCTGGATAAGACAGTATCTCGATGAGGGAAAGATGTATGGAAGACGAAGTAGCCGTTGCCAACCGAAGGCTGTGGGAAGAGGAAGTCAGAAAGGGCTGCGGATATACCGTTCCCTGGTTGGATATTGATGTTTCCCTGTTGCGCCGGTTTGCGGAAGGGAAGCTGTCAATCCTGCCCGAGCCTATGACGGGCATTTTCCCTTTCAGCATACTTGCAGATGTCGAGGGCAAGGATGTTCTATGTCTGGCCGCTGGGGGCGGCCAGCAATCCGCTGTGTTCAGTCTCATGGGCGCTCGAGTCACCGTTGTGGATCTGGCCGAAGGTCAACTCGAGGGTGACCGAAAAGCGGCTCAGCACTATGGCTATCACGTGACAACGTGTCATGCGGACATGCGCGACCTCTCGTGCTTGAACGACGACTCATTCGACTTGGTTTTCCAGGCCAATTCAATGGCCTATGTCCCGGACGTCCGTGTGGTCTATTCTGAGGTGGCGAGAGTTTTGAGACGTGGTGGTATCTATCGCGTTGACTGCTCGAATCCGGCGAACACATTTGTGAAGTGGAATGGAGCGGCGTATAGCATTACGGCGCCCTATAGTGAAACAACCCTCAGACGAGAAGACGGGGGCATCGAGTTTCGACATTACATTGACGACGTCTTCAACGGGCTTCTTGATTCGGGGTTCTCCATTCAGCGCGTACACGAAGAGGTGTTTTCTCGTCAAACGGATTGCGGCGCCGTGGCGGGCAGTTGGCATCATGAGCGGGCCTATGTCGCCGGTGGGTTTATCATAATTGCGAGGAAGGAAAAGAAACCTTTCTAGCAAGCCAGATCTGCAAAGGAACAAACGAAGATATGACCGTAACCCTTGTCCAGCCTTACGATCCTGCGTGGCCCTCGCACTTCCAGCAAATCGTCGTGTTCCTGAAACCAGGCATGGGAGAAGTACGGCATTCTTTCGAGCATGTCGGCAGCACCGCCATTCCAGGCATGACGGCGAAACCAATCATCGATATTAATATCGTGATCACGCCAGGAACCTTTCCCGAAGTCAAGGGACGACTGGAGGTTCTTGGCTATATTCATCAAGGAGACCTCGGTATCCCGAAGCGGGAGGCTTTCGATCTGGTGGATGTGGAAGCCATAGTCCGTCTTCCCAAACACTATCTCTACGTGTGTGATGACGATTCTTACGAATTGCGCAATCAACTCGCCTTCCGTGATTTTCTGAGGCAACATCGTGAGTGGCGCGAAAAGCTCAGTCGGCTCAAGCGAGAACTGTGCGTCAAGCACAAG
Source organism: Candidatus Hydrogenedentota bacterium (assembly GCA_016215105.1). Classification (GTDB taxonomy): domain Bacteria; phylum Hydrogenedentota; class Hydrogenedentia; order Hydrogenedentales; family SLHB01; genus JACRLJ01. Next base: position 1,649 of record JACRLJ010000087.1, on the reverse strand, counting down.
AACGATCGCCAAGCCTACATTGATGGCAAATCAGACATGGTCAGGGAAATCACGAAACTGGCGATGGAGGATAACCGCCCTCTCGCTCGCCCTGGCGTGGGTACTGTTAATGCTATTGAGATACCGGGTATATACAACGGTGAATAGACGCGCCAGATCCGCGATGTTGGCAGAACGGGGAATCGGTGGAGATTTATCTACATAGCCGCCCGGCCGGGCTTGTTGCAGAGGCGATACTCTCGATTGTCGCAGACCTGACAGGCGAGTGGTTCACTACGGACGTGGCGCCGGCGACTGAAAGGGATTTGCTTTTCCAGGACGTATTCTGCGCAATTCAGGATGGCCGGATTCGCTCATTCATTATGTTTACGAGTCACGATGGGGCGATACACATCACTCTCACGGGTACAAGTCCTGCGTACCGGGGACAGGGAATCGGCTCCGCCCTGATGAAACGTCTTGAATTGCATGCGGGCGCGCTTGGTTTTGATGAGATCGTGGTTTTCACCGTGCCGCCCGCGTCAAAGCCGGTGTATCAGGCCACGGTTGATTTCTATCGAAAGCATGGCTTCAAGGTGGTTAAGGAATATAGGGAGCTCTGGCAGAATGGAGCTTTGGAGCTTCGCAAGTCGCTGAGGGAGAGTAGCCAGTACTAGCGTGCGGCTGACGATACTGACGGGTAAGTTTATGACGACGATGGACGAGCGGCTGTTGGGATACTATCTTGCGTGTGAGGATTCGGAAGCGGGGCCTTGGAATCGATCTCCGCGGAGTCTGTATATCGAGTATTGGACGCGCGCGTTCATCGCCGGGCGCATACGTCCATTTTCCGGGATGCAGGTCTGTAATGTCGGTATCGGAGCCGGCGGTTGGGACAATTTCCTGTGTGACTTGCTTGACGGGATCGGGCGAGTCACTAGCGTAGATATCGACCGCGGGATCTGCGAACTCTTCCGCTATCGACAAGAGCGAGAGGGGCATCGGAACCCTTCGACGGTCGTCTGCGCCGATATCTTGACCGATTCGCTTACGGCTTCTTCGTTTGATGTCGTAACGGTCATAGGTTCGACGGTCCGCGAGTCGGGGAATTACAGTGGTTGTCTGTCGTCGTGTTGGCGGCTGGTCCGCAATGGCGGGTTCATGATGTACATGGATTTCTTCAGGACGCCGTCGGAACAGTTCGAGGCCTGGGCGGCATCCGGCGGCGCGGTGATAGAGGAGTACGCGCAAGATAACACTGTCAGTGGGTATGCGTCTTGGGTAAGACGCGAGGATAGTGTGGGCTGATTGTACTGAATGAGCGCCGGGTCAGCGCCGGGTGAGCGTGAGGTGATTAGAGAACTATGGAAGACGACGACCTTATTCCGACACACGGTGGTTATCGCAAGCTGAAGAGCTTTCAGGTTGCGCAGTTGATCCATGATGTAACGGTGCGATTCCGCGCGCGTCACATTGACAAGCGCAGCCGCACGCGCGACCAGATGGTTCAAGCGGCGCGTAGTGGGGTTCAGAATATCGCGGAAGGCAGCCTGGCTTCGGGAACGTCACGGAAGATGGAATTGTAACTGACGAATGTGGCTCGGGCTAGTCTGGAAGAGTTGAGGGTGGACTATGAGGACTTCTTGCGGCAGCGTGGCTTGGCGATGTGG
>JACRLJ010000002.1:88030-90107 GCA_016215105.1 Candidatus Hydrogenedentota bacterium | reverse complement strand
GGCCTATTCGGAACTGACCGTTGGCCGGACCGAATTGAACGAGGCGTTTCGGGCGGAAAGCCAGTCGGCGCAACTCGGGTACGACCTGATCTTGCTCACCCAACAGCGCGCCTCCCAGGCGGAACGGTTGAAATCGCTTCTGAACCTTCCACCGGACACAGTGATCGGTCCTGTTCGCTCGGCGCCGGTGTATACCGTGGCCCCAACGGTTGACGAGTTGTATGATCGCGCGGAACACTTTTCAGAGATGCTCAAGATTAAGGGACTGGAAACGCAGCGCGCCGCCTATGAGACGTTTCTGGCCAAGCTTTCGCGAATACCAGACGTCAGCGCCGGGCTTAATTTCGTAACGATGAATCGCGCCCGCATGCCCGAGACCGTCGCGCCGATCGAGACCGATCCCGTGACGGGCGCCGCGGTCCTACCTACCTCCACCACGCCATCAACGCCCAAGGAAGTTCTGAAGAACCCGCGGGTGGGATTGTTTTCGATGAATCTGCCGATCTTCGAGTGGAGAAACCGGGCGTTGGTGCGCGAGCAGAAAGCACTCGAAGAGACGATGCGCCTGGACGCGCTCTCGGAATTGAACGGGGTGCGCGCGGCCGTGGCCCAAGCCTATTTTCAGGAAGAATTGACGGGGCGGCTCGTCCGGCTTTACACGAACACACTGCTTCCCGAAGCGGAAGGGGTGATGCGGCAGGCGGAAACGTACTTCCGCAATGACCAGTCATCGTTCTCCAACGTCCTCGAGACGACCTTGGCCTATCACAATTTTACGTTGGCGCGGCTGCGCGCAGTCGCGGACCATGGGCAGGCGATTGACCGTCTGGAAAAAGTCTTGGGCACCACGGCGGACGTGCGCTCGGATGCGCCGGAGACCACCCCGCAAGCAAAGGATGCGAAGCCGTGAGGCGGGCGCGGCTTGTATTTGCGGCGACTTGCATTCTGATCTTGGCGTCAGGATGTACGGCCCATTATCGTCAATCCATGGCCCGGTATCGCGCCGCGGAACCCGTGCCTTTTCTCCAACGGACGCAAGAATGGGCTTCGAAAGCGGGAGCCGATGAAGGGGTAGCTGCCGCAGAAAAATCGCCGGTGGCCGGGCTGTCGGAGAAGGATTTGCCGAAAGAGGAAGATACGTTTGTAACGGTGACGTCGCATGTACTGGGGGTTTCGGCCGAGCGGATTAAGGCGCGGGCCGAGCTTATGCGGGACACCGCGCGTGTGGACAGCGAGCTGGCCAAGGGGATCGCCTGGGAGGACCTGGCGCTGGACGTGGCGTTTATGAACTCCGACGTGCGGGCGGCGCGGGAACGCTGGAAGGCGACGTTGTATCAATACAGCCAGGCGGACTATCTCGAGGGCTTGTTGCGCGAATACCGGACGTTTACGCGCTATCTGGATGTGCCGACCGGGGAGCCTTTACAAAAGGAAATGGCTCAGAATTTTGTGCCCTCGCCCGGTGTGGTTGCGATGAAGGGCGAAATGATTCGCGAAGAAGCGCGGCTCGACGAATTGGAATGGGAGCGCACATTGCGGGACGCGGTCATCGAGACGGGCACTCTTTTTTTCGACTACCAGTACCAATTTCGCGCCGCGCAAGCCACGCGCGAGAATGTGACGCTACTGGAAAACCTCGTAAAAGTGGTGGATGACCGGTACCAGGCGGGCATTTCGTCCCAGGCTGATTTGTTAAAAGCACAGACGGAACTTGAGCGGCAGCGCAACGCGTTGAAGGATTTTGAGGCCAGACAGCGGGCTGACGCGGGGCAGATCAATGCCGCGCTAACGCGTCCATCCGAAACGCCTTTGGGCCCCCCACGGGGCGCGGGTATTGTGTACGCAGCGGTAACTGTGGATTTACTGACAAAGACTGCGCTGGATGGCCGGCAGGAAGTGAATATGGCGAAGGCGAAGGTTGGCAGAACCGAGGTGGCCATCCGTATGGGAGAGGTGATGAACCGGCCGCCGTTTAGCCAAGGCTACAGCACGTTCGAGCGAGGCATGATGCCTGAGGCCTCGGCAGGGATGCCAAACATGCCTGTAGGATTCCGGCCCTCGGACGTGGTCCGGCCCC
>JACRLJ010000002.1:0-87999 GCA_016215105.1 Candidatus Hydrogenedentota bacterium | reverse complement strand
AGGGGCGTTGGCCCAGACGCGGGGCATGTCGCGCATGTCCGTGGAAAACGTCGAAATTGCGCACCGGAAAGTTACCCTTATCGAACAAATTGTGCTGCCGCAGAGCACGTCCGCGTACCGTATCGCTCTCGACGGCTATACGGCAGGCGACATGTCGTTCCTTGACCTGCTGGACGCGGAACGCAACTTGATCATGGCCCGCCTCGAACTCGAGGAGAGCCGCCGCGACCAAGATCAAACCGTTCTCCGGCTTGCCGGCGTCCGGGGTTCATTGGGGGGAGCGACGAAATAGAAGGATGTAGTCCGATGAAAAGGGAATTCTCCTTGGGGTGATCGCGGCGGGCTGTCATGGGGGCGGGTGTGTCGCTTGTCGTATAGACGGGTGGTGGTGATGTTGGGGTGGCCCAACTCACTTCAAATCCTATGGAAAGGTGGTCCCGACTGTGCGCCCCAGGTCTCCTTCCAATGCAGTTGCCACCCACTCTTGGAACGCTTGGGTCCTCTTCGTCAGGTTCCCCGTCCAGGCGCCCATCTCCTTCCAAAGGGAAACCCGAAGGCGATTCGTCAACTCACAGTGATGGGCATGGAATCGTTCCGCCGAAGCCGTCCGGACGCGGGTCTTAAGGTCCTGGGTCAGGATTCGTAACTCCTCCTTCAGGGAAGCGACACCTTCCCGCTCGCGCCCGATCGCGTCGCGCAAATCGGAACGGGACTTCTCTGCCGACGCGGCCGCCGTCTGGGCCAGGAACAAGTATGCTCGACACTCCGCAATCAGGGCAGAGACCTTATGGCCCACGATTTTGCTGAACAACTCCTCATGTCGAGCCGCCACCTGCCGTAGAAGATAGTCGCGCACGTCGTTTTTGAGGCATTCATAGCCTGGACGGGTTGAGAACGGGAAAACCGGGATCTGCCGCGCAGTGTGTTGGGCTAGTTGCCACTGCGTGAACTCGATGATAGTGTCGCGTTCACGCTGCGAAACCAGATCTGCTTTCGTAAGTAGGATTACGGCCTCTGGGCTGTACTTGAAGGCCTCGCGGAGAAGCAGCAAGTCCTGTTCGCTAAGTGGTTGGTTCATGCCGATAGCCACTAGCGCCGCACCCACCTTGGGTAGCCAGTCCATCGATGCTCGGGTGTTATGAGCAAAAATGCTTCCGAGGCCAGGCGTATCGACGAAGCGTATCCCTTGGAACGGCGCTAGCGATGTGAGTTCTACTTCAACCGAAGCCACCCGTTTTGTGTTGTTAGGATTGCGCTGTTCGGTGACGTAGTCGCCCAGTTCACCCATAGGGACCTCCTCGGCCTCTCCGGAGAGAAAGTGAACGATGGCCCGCTCCCTGCCGCCACACCCTATTCGGGTAATCACCGCCGTAGCCGGCAGGACGTTCACGGGTAGGACATCATCCCCGATCAAGCTGTTCAGAAATGAACTTTTCCCTGCCTTGAATTGCCCCAGAACAGCTACGTCTACAACCCCGCTATCCCGAAGCATCTCCGTACATGCAAGGAGTTGTGGCTGCAAGTTGCGAAGGCGAAAACGTTCGCATATTCGCGCGAGGCTATCGATGCATGCCGACGGATCGTTCATGTCCCTGCCTCCCACGATAAGCAAAACGAAGCGCAGCAGTCGAGCGACATGGTGACAGGGCCGAAACGCGCGGCCCCGACAACTACCTCCCGCGAGCAACCGAGTTTCTCGATTGCTATGGTGACGCAACGACTCTCAACGCTATAACCGCGCTTTTTCGGTGACGGGGCATGCCTTGCCGGACTCTCAGAGGCCGACATGGTCACTGTAGCTCTCGATAGGTGAAACGATTCGCTCGCTCGTGCGTACACGATAACGATTTCGCGCATTCTGTGGTTGCCACGTCAATGCAGAGTTCTGACATTCACAAAGACACGTTGGGCGTTGTGCGGTAGGGGGGAACCCAGGTTCGAGCGGGTTCGGGTAGGCGTTGGCCACTCCCACCGCACTGCTCATCGCGGCAGGAGTCATTAGCCAAACTTAGGCGGTTTCGGGGGACTCCATCCCCACTTCTATGAGTAATTTTATCATGATGGTTTGCGTTCGTCAAATCTCTTTCGGCAACGATGAACGTAGGTCTCGCACCCGATTGATGCGCCCTACTCCCCGCGCACCGGCTCTTGCACGGGTTTTTCACCGCCACCTCGATGATTGTATTCATCGCGGGGTCGAGATTGTGGTGCGCAACTCCGTCATCCTTGTGGATTTCATCAAGTTACGCCTCAAGCAAGGCATTCCACTCGCTGAAGCAGTCGTCGACGCTGGCATGGCGGTCATTGTCTGCGCATTGGTAATCTTGTTCGGCCCTAGTTTCCAAGTCCTCGCGTATTCGCTTATGGCCGGTGAAGTTGCGTCTCCACTGATCTCTCGTATGGAGGTTCCTGTGTCGTACTACCTGTGCGATGTCATGGGATCGGAACCGTTGAGGTCAAGCTATCTTAGGTTTTTCGCTGTTCTAGAAAGATCCGAAGGAAAACGGGGTTGGCCTGACTTAGGTCCATGCCTCTCAGGACATTCGCGGCGTGGGTCTGGTTGAACGCGAGGATATTCGGGTCGCTTCGGCTCAAGACATCGGCGGAGGCTAGTGAGCGCTCTTCTTTTTGTCTGGGCGTAACATCTGTCCATGCCGTAGCGCCGGTGGTCCGCAATGGATCCCGCGTGACTGCTATAGGTAAACGATGAACATTGGGTAGCATCGTATTTGTCTCCTGTGCTCGGGCATATCGCGCAAATTGGCTGGTCGATTCGCGCGCCATGGTGCGGCGTGCGCGACTGCGTAGCGGTGATACGCCTGTTGATTGTGTAAATGAGACCGTTGGGAGTTGGTTACACGGAGACGAGCGAAGGAGGACGGGGGAAAGGCCAGAGGTGGAGTCCCGAGAGTTGATGAATCGCTTCTCCGCCTATTGGCTGAACACTACTGGCCGACGGGCAGTAGGGCAGGGCAGTAAGGCTGCGTAGCGCTGCCGCAAGCGGTTCCGGGCTATCACTTCGCGAGCTAGAGCGTTTAAAGAGTAGCGAGTCCTTTGCACGGTCCGTCGTCACGTTCGGCGAGCGCGAATTACAATGCTGAACACCCGAGTAATGATCGCACGAGTGCCACGCAATAGGGGATTTACTTCCGGTGCCGTGGCAGAGCAGCGCTAGAAATGCCGTGCATAAGAGGACGTTGAAAAGCCGATTTGCGGTGCCTTGAATGCTCATCTCATCTGCCTATTCTTGCGCGGTGTCCGGTCCTTCGGCCTTGGGCGCGTCGCGTAGATTTAGACCTTCATCCTGCGCGAAGGTTTCGTCAGAATTCTTTACTGACCTGACATCGCGCGGCGGCGGGAATGGTCAGTTTACACGTTCCGCTTGGAGGCTTGGGGCACATAAGCATTGAAAATCGGGAGCGCTTAGACGCTATTTTTTTGGAAATCCCGGTCACATCAATCACGCAAGGCCAATCCTTGCGGACGTTTATGCCGAATCCAGCTGGGCGACCGTAGATTGTGAACGTAAATGCTCAGTTAACGTGCTAGATATACTTACGGGTTCGGCTCCGAGTTCGATGACAGGCGCCTGAGCAAGGCTCGCATTGGGCATATTCCAAAATGGAATCCAAGATATCCATAGTGGAAAACTGCCATGTATGACTGTAAAAGTTTACCGGAAGTTTTTCTATTCTTTGCCATAGGACTACGCGATTCTGGCCCAATTGGGGTGGTCAAATAATCGCCCCCGGATGGCGCCACATTTCCCGCTAGGTAATTGTGTCCGTGTCCAGCAGGACAATTCCGGACCGGCCACTCGTCAGTCGCGCTCTCGATACGTGTTGGTCATTAGCTCGGGCTTTGAACCGAATTGCCGGGTAATCGACGAATACCGTGCCTAGTGGGAAAGATTGTAGCGGTCAGGCATGTTCTTAGAACTGGAGAATGTCGTGAACGAATACTACAAACACAGGAACGCAAGATATGAAGTCGAAATCCGAGGGCTTTGTTCGTGTGCGTAGACTGATGAACCGCGTGACGTTTCGGAAAAGCACGCGTGATCGATGAGCCGCGCAGAACCACGTAGGCTTTGAGGAGGGTGTTTAGCATGCGAGCGACCCCGAGTAAATCCGACACCGAACCGTCGCCCTCGAAGTTAGCAGGCGCTACGGCCCCTAACATCGCCTCCGCGTCGGTTCCGGACACGCTAGCGGCGCTCCACGTAAACCCCGACACCGGCCTCACACGCGCCGAAGTGGATGTCCGCCGCAAGGAGAATGGCTACAACGAAGTAGCTGAATTAAAAGGGCATCCGGTACTTATGTTTCTCCGTAAGTTCTGGGGCCTGTCAGCGTGGATGCTTGAGTTGATCATGGTGCTGTCGGCGGTGCTCGGGAAATTCTCTGATCTTGCCGTGGTGGGCGCACTACTGATCGTCAATGCTGTGTTGAGTTTCATGCAGGAGCATCGGGCCGCCGGCGTTGTCGAGACGCTTCGAAAACGCTTGCAGGTCAGTGCTCGCGTTCAGCGCGATACAAACTGGCAGGTCATTCCCGCACGGGAACTGGTTCCCGGCGACATCGTCCGCGTGCGTCCTGGAGACATCATTCCTGCGGACGTCAAGCTCCTCACTGGCGCATTGAGCGTTGACCAGTCGGCCCTGACCGGCGAGTCGAAGGACGCAGACAAATTACCCGGCGAAGTGCTCTCGTCGGGGTCCATCGTCCGACGGGGCGAGGGAAACGGCGTTGTCATGCTGACTGGGGCAAAAACCTACTTTGGCCGCACTACCGAACTGGTCCAGCAAGCGCGGCCGAAACTCCACATCGAGGCGGTGGTGACCAAAGTCGTCCGCTGGCTCTTCGTCATCGTCGGTGCGCTGTTGTGCGTGGTGATCGTGCTGTCTCTGGTTCGCGGCGCGCCGCTCATGGAAATGGTCCCGCTCATGCTCGTCTTGTTAATGAGCGCGGTGCCGGTAGCCCTCCCGGTCATGTTCACCGTCAGTATGGCCGCCGGGTCGAAGGAGTTGGCCAAACGCGGCGTGCTGGTCACACGTCTCAGCGCCGCGGAGGACGCCGCGACGATGGACATGCTCTGCGTGGATAAAACCGGCACCATCACAATGAATAAACTCGCCGTCACCGGCGTGATCCCGCTAGAGCGCGCCACGGAATCCGACGTCCTGTTCGCCGGCGCAGTCGCGTCGCAAGACGCGAACCAGGATCCAATTGATCTAGCGTTCCTTGCGGCGGCAAAGGAGCGGCACGTCTTTGATGGTGCGCTTGCCGTCACGCCGGTATCTTTCATGCCGTTTGATGCGAAAAATCGGCGTACGGAGGCTGTTGTTGAACAGAACGGGCAGCGGCTGCGCATGATGAAAGGCGCCGTGCGAACTGTCGCCGAGGCGAGTGGGCTTCAGCCGCAGGAGATTGAGACGATAGAAGCCCGGGTAAGCGAATCCGCGCAGAAGGGATATCGCGCGCTGGCCGTGGCCAGCGGCGTCGAGACCGGCAAACCCACGTTGCTCGGGCTGGTGATGCTATATGATCCGTTACGGCCCGACGCCCAGCAGCTTATCGCCGAACTCCGTGACCTGGGAGTCTCGGTAAAAATGCTTACCGGAGATGCACTGCCCGTGGCGCGTGAGATTGGCCAAGGGGTGGGTTTACCTAACATCTGTAGCGTTGCGGACCTGAAGGCCGCGGCGGCTCAAGCCGGTAACGAGGCCGTAGATTTGCTGGCGGGGGCGGATGGCTTTGCCGAGGTCTATCCCGAGGACAAGTACGTCGTGGTCCAGCACCTGCAGGCCGCAGGGCACGTGACCGGCATGACGGGTGATGGCGTCAACGATGCCCCCGCTCTGCGACAGGCCGAAGTGGGGATCGCCGTCAGCTCTGCAACCGACGTGGCCAAGGGCGCCGCGAGCGTTGTCTTGACCGAGCCGGGGTTGACGAATATCGTCGCACTGGTCGAGCAAGGGCGGGCAATTTACCAACGCATACTAACGTGGATCATCAACAAGATCAGCCGGACAATCCTAAAGGCAGCTTTCGTGGCGATCGCGTTCGTGGTGACCGGCAAGTTCGTTGTCTCAGCCTTTGCGATGTTACTGCTGGTCTTTATGACAGACTTTGCGAAAATCTCCTTGGCCACGGACCACGTTCGACCGTCCAAAAAACCGGAGACCTGGCAGATTGGAGGCTTTGTGGCGATATCCGCGGCGTTGGGCGTCGCGATGCTCGCCGAGGCGCTCTTCCTCTTGTGGATTGGCTGGTCACGATTCGGATTGGCGACCAACGACGATGCTCTTTGCACGTTCAGCTTCCTCACACTGCTTTATTTCGCAGCATTTTCCATCGTGTCCGCGCGAGAGCGTCACTTGTTCTGGGCGACGATACCGAGCAAGACCTTTCTGTACGCCCTCGCAGCCAATGTACTCACGGGAACCATCTTGACATTCGTGGGTCTCCCTGGACTCATGCCACTGCCTTGGTCGCAGACGCTCGCGATATTTGTTTATGCAATGGTCGCGTGTCTCGGCGTGAACGACGCCATGAAAGTTGCGATGATCAAATGGCGTGTTCCTTTCGCCGTACCACAGAGACCGGTCGATGTGACTGCGCAGATCGCCAAGCGTGCCTATGAATTGTACGAGCAGCGGGGCCGCCAAGACGGTCGAGCAGTTCAGGACTGGAGGCAGGCGGAGCGAGAGATTCGGAATGCCGAGCCCCATAAATAAACCAACGCGAACAGCAGGATGGGCATTGGCGAAAGAATGGTGAATTGAAGTTGGAACACCTTGCCAAGTTTCCTAATACTGGATTTCGGGTTTGCCATACGAATGCTCTTTTCTTGCGGTTCGTGGTTAGGCAAATCCCAAAGGAATTAACGCGGTCGACGCTCCGCAATATGACCCCTGCGCCGGATAGAGTGGCACATCTGGCGGTATTTCGCGTCAGTGGAGGTAACATATATGAAGGTAAGTGCTTGGTGTCAATCAGGCTAGCGGCGAAAACGAGAAAGTCCCAACCTATGGGGTGATCGCCTTTATGCGTAATTTAATGAATACTGTCTTCGAATCATCTTATTGACAATTCCAGTCGCTGACGCTGACTTTTTCTTTTTTCAAACACAGTCATTGGGCCCGTTGCTGATTCGACTCCAATTGGAAAGGCTTTGGGACAAGTCTGGTATTGGGTCTATGGCCCGCAGAAGTTCCCGGAGGATGTACTGCACGTCACGCCACCGCAAATCAACGCAATCTTTGGTTTCATTTCTCGTCGCGCACGGTACGCGGGTATCCCAAAGGGGAAAAGCGCTGCGCCGAATCAATGAGTTCTTCTGCAAGCAGAGCGACGACAAGTTTTCCGTAGAGCCCAGCCCGGCAACTGCGTGGATCGTACTTAGGTAGGTGACCAAATCCTATGACGGACTTGAGTTTCTTGAAGCATGTTTCAATCTGCCAACGGGCACGGTAGAGTTCGAGCACTTCGGTCGCGGAAAGAAGATCCGCGGGTAGCGAATCAGACTTGTGATGGTCGCGCGGCGCTGAGCGACCACTTACACTACCAGTGGAGTGTCGACTTACGTCGTCATACCGCCCTCTCACTTTCCAGTGCTGAAACCGCACCTATTGCCCTCGGGCTTCAAGAAATGCACGCCCTGCGTCGTTCGGTTTCTCGCGCCGCCCCGTCATCCAACCGCGGCAGTGCGGGCTCCCACAGTGACAGTGGAATTGGCTCCCGAGCACATCCTCGGTGGCGGCATAGTCGATCGTAAGGTACTCGCCGGGACGAATGTCCCTTGTCGCCCGCGCCTCCATCACGGTTATCTCAATTATGAGGTTTGGATCGCAACTGTGCAGGAGGAACCGGCAGAACCAAGGATCAGACACGTGCAGTGCGGGTGAAATCTGGATGGTGTCCAACGTCGTGTGGCGGATAAGAATTCCGGAAAGCTGAGCAACACGTTCGCCCTGCCGAAACGCTACCGTCGCCCGAAGGGCGCGTCCTCGCTCATCCCCGGTACTTACGACCTCAAATTGCGCTGAGGTAGGATGATGCTCCTCCCGTGGAATAACGGCGGGATAAAGCGGCGTGGGTCGCTCTTCGTTTGCTGTGCCAGAAGCATCACGATGCGCGTCATTCATATCTGCACTCCAACGAAGCTGTTGAGACGAGCGGATTGATACCGTTTTTACGCGACACAACCATATCAGCCAAACTGACCGCGACCGCGTTGGCGCTAAGCACACCATGGACGCCGCCGAAAGCATAGCGTTTGACTTGCGCAAAGTCAATGACTATTCTATCGAACAGTAGAATTCCTGATTTACATATTTCCGAGGTGAAAATGGTCGCAATGCGTGCAGTGGCCGACGAGCCGAGAGAGCTTTACGAGCGCCACGCCGAAATGTGCAAGGTTTTCTCTGATGCCACCCGCCTGATGATTCTCAACGTCTTGCGGGACGGCGAATTCGGCGTCACGGCGATTTCCGAGAGGCTGGGCACGCCGCTCGGAACGGTATCACCCCATCTCCTCATGATGAAACGGCAGCGGGTGCTGTCGTCTCGAAAACAGGGGAACCAAGTATTTTACCGCCTTGCGAACCCCAGAATGGTGCTGGCTTTCGACCTCATTCGCGAGATCCTCTGCGAGCAGATGAAACAGGAATCGCTTCTTGCCAGGAAGATGGAGCGAGGGCGCGCGAGAAAATAGCGGGCCGAACACGGCGCCGATCATGCACTCCATGCCATGCTCAACACATTTGGAGCGGCGGGCGAGTACGTTTAGGCGGCCGAGGAAACTGACAATGAAAACCCGCGAGAGTGGAATGCCTGAAGAGTCTATGTGGGAGCAATTCTTCGACCCGCCCGCCATTCTTGCTAAGCTTGGCGTGAGCCACCTGATACGCGACGTCGCAGAGTTTGGGTGCGGCTACGGCACCTTTACCATTCCGGTAGCTCGCATGGTTTCAGGCACTGTCTGCGCCTTCGATATCGACCGCGACATGATACAGTCGACGCAGGAAAAAGTCCGCCGAGAAGGCCTGCGAAATGTGCGTCTACACATGCGGGACTTCGTGGCCGAAGGCACCGGCCTGGTGGAAGCTTCCGTGGATTTAGCGATGTTATTCAACATCCTGCACGCCGAACGCCCCCACGTGCTCCTGCAAGAGGCCTACCGAATCCTCCGGTCCCCCGGAACGCTCGCCATTATCCACTGGAACTACGATCCCACCACCCCCCGCGGACCTTCGATGGAAATCCGCCCCAAGCCCGAGCGGTGCCTGGCGTGGGCCGCAGAGGCCGGATTCATCGCGCTGACATCCCGGCCCGTAGACTTGCCCCCGTATCACTATGGGCTAATACTCGCACGCTGACGGGTCTTATCGCTTTTCGGCGCGCCTCCGTTACTTTTTGACTGATTTGTCCCCTGCGCTAAGGTGAGACCAGATTAGGTTCATCTACATCAGACCCCTGGCTAGCCCCTCGGCAGCACCTCCACTCTTCACATAGCCCGGGCCAACAAATGATTGATGGTGGCACGTCGAGCTGACACTTATTTGACTGTGCAGCAGTAGTCAGGAAATGAGCCAGAACGGGGGCGTGCGCGCGACAGTATGTCGCATGAAGACGAGAGGCTGTGTGTGGAATTGGTTGAGGCGCGTGCGTTTTGGTGTAAGTCATTGACGAACCTCACAAATGACGACGATCAGAACGGGTGCCAATGGGCGCGGGATGGGCGGTCGGGAAGAATCGATACCGTTGGGCAGCTATGTGCAATCCCTCGGGGTGCGGTGATCGAGTTGTATGAGCGCGGTGACGGCGATTAGCAGGAGCGCCGCGTAGATCACACCGATTTTTGAAGGCCAGATAGTGAGCGCGCCGACGAGGCCGACGAGCATGACGAGGCCGGCGATGTGCCGCGTAACCTGTTCCAGAGGAATCTCACGAGTCTGTTCAGTGCGCGCAAGCAGCCACAACGTGCGAAAGGTTGCGGCGAGGAGCGGGGTGGCCAGGAAGACGAAGAGCCAAAGGCGCGCAGCAGGCCATGCGTACTGCTCCACTGCGGCTTCATCATAGAGTTTCAGAAAAACGCCCAGGCGATTTGTGGCGCCGTGCAGCAGAATGAACAGCAGATAGAAGACGCAGAACATAAGCGTCAATCGCTGCTGTTGCTCATGGAGGACAACGCCGGAGTGTTGGTGGCGGTTTCGCCAGCAGAACCAGCACGCGACGACGGCATAGACGGGGCCGAGAAATATACCGGCCGACAATCCATCCTCCGCGTACAGATAAATCCACACAAGCAGCACGCCAGCCGCAGAGGCCAGCGCCCGGCCGCATGCCGTGATTGTTGCCGTGCCGAGATCAGCGGAGCACTTGAATTTATCCGGCTGCCGCATGGCGAGATACAAAGCGACGACGTAGAGGATGCCGAGATTGAAGCCAGCGTTCATTTCCCATATCTTCCACCAGTCGATGTATTGCGGCGCGACTGTATAGCCGAGACACCAGATTGCGCTGAGGGGCATGCCAATGCCAAATCCGCCGCCGATGAGCAGGCCCATGATGAGCGTGGACCGATCCCCTTGCCATACCGCGACAGTCAGTGCGCCGAGCCACCACGCGACCACCAGCGCGTTCTGCGAGTTGGTGTAAACTGTGCGTGAAAGGTGATCGTCCAGCTCGCCACCAATCAGCCCCAGATTTCCTTGGGGGAAAAAGAGCCAATGTCCAATCCACACGATTGCGAAGGCCGTGTAAGCCACGCTCAGGACGCATAGGCCATGGTCAAGTCGCGGACATCGCAAAGTCTTGCGGGTAAATGTCCAAACCGCCGAAACTAAAGCGGCGCCGACAAGCCATAGCTCCCACATAAAGGTCGGGCTTAGCAGGAAACCAGCGTCAGCCAAGCGCGCGTCCGGTTGAGCGGCATACAGGCCGGCGCCATACAACGGGAAGAACCACGCTGGCTCTGCCTGAATTAGCATCCGGCCCAACATTGCAACTCCTATCGGAGCGAGCAGTCGCACTAGCCATTGGTGCAGCGAAACTCCGCTGTTCAAGACCCACCCCAAAGCGATGCCGCCGAGCGCGCCCCAGGCTACGCCCACGAGCGCAAACCAAAGAAAGCCGGTTGCGGGTGAAACGGCCAAGACTCGGCCTCCGGCATAGAAGTCGCCGCGGGTCCAACTGACATACTGGCCGTAACCAAGTTCGCCGCCAATGGCGATGCCCAATCCAAGCCACAGCGTTACGCCGCGCACGTCAATCCCCCGGCGCCGCGCCGCCCAATACCACAGCACGCCCCAAGCCATGCCAGGCACGACAGTCCCGTCGATACCGTTCCAGCCCGACGTGCCTCGAATGGCCCAGCTTATCGCCCCCACGGAGCCGAAGAGCAGCGCAAGAAGCACGAAGTCGGTCTGGGTGCGTCCCGTCGTTGGCGAATTCCAAGGCCTGGGCGCGAGATTGGATTTCGTCGTCATACGAATCCCCGAGGAATTCCATCGTGTCTGTTAACGATCCTATCAGACTGAATGCAAGTCGAACAATTGCGATGCGGATGCGGTCATGTAGCGGTATGGCCAAGCCGGCCACTCGAACTGTTTCTTGTCACGCTCAAAATTGCCAAAGATCCAATCTACTGGGACGTGCTCTCCAATAACGCCGCCCCCAGGACGTTGGCCGAATCGCTCGGGTTCCGTGTCAAGCGTCGTCTCGTGCGTATGAGTTGAGGTTCGCCAATTCGTTCCGAGGCGTTGGTTATGGTTTACCGGCAGTCGAGTCCTTTCCGGGTCGATCAATTATACCTGCCTAGCCGACACATATGCGCAGAATGCGATTCTCGACCAGATCTTGAAGGTTACCAGGCCAGCGCCCTTCGCGGCTTCCGCGCATCGCAAACCGGCCCGAATGCGTTACTCAAATAACTCAGGTCGGCATTGTAACCGTGGTGGGTGCGTGAGATTTTCATATGCGCGGCGTACGTGGCGACAGCCTGTGCTAATGGCGTTTTCGCTGGAAACACACCTTCCTTGCCTCGCGCACGTGCCGAATCGAACTGGCGCTGTCGTTCTTTGGCCGTGGCTAATGCAACCGTACGGAGACTGACGCGCTGGCGGACGCCGTTTTCAGAGAAATGAAGTTAGAACACCTTGCCTCGTTTCTTGAGACTGGATTTTGGGATTGCCATACGAACGCTCCTTTCCTGTTGTTCGTGGTTGGGCACGTCCCAAAAGAATTAACGCAGTTGACTCTCCGCATATAACTTCTGCTCCAGATAAAGTGACTCAGAAAGTGGCACATCTGGTGGATAATGGGGTAAGAGGAATGGGCTTACAGGATGCGTAAGTACTTGGTGCCACTCAATCGAGCGGAAACTGCGATGAGGCTTCCCACTGTGGGGTGGTACCCCATGCAAGAGCTTCGGACACGCGCGTAGGCTTACACGCGTTATGCCAAGGACTTGCACAGCCGGTACGCCCTTTATCCTGGTCCCAACAAACCCTGAGTGTGCCATATTCTGTGCCGTTTTTGGAGCCGCACGAAGGAGGCGGCTCGCCTCGCGGGCGAGCACAGGCGGAGTTAGGACCACGGCCAAGGCGAAACTGAATGCCTCCGCACGGTCTCGCGACACCCCGAGCAGGAGCCCCGTCGAAATTGTCGTTCCCGATCGCGACAAACCACGAAACGGAAGGCAAAAGCCCTGGGCCGTCCCGATCCATGCGGCATGGATTGCCCCAACTTCCGCGCCCCCGTGTCGGTGTCGGCTGAGGAGGCCGGAGATCAGGGTGAGCACTCCTGCAACCGCAAGGGCCGTGGCAATCAAGGCCAGGTTCCCAAAAACTTCCTCGATTTCAGCGCCGGGCGCCACTAGCACGCGGGCCACGAGTTTTGCGAGCGGCCATCCCACGATGCCGGTCTGCGCGGTGGCCAGCCCCAGAAGCCCGCTGATCCGCCGAAAACTTGAACGTTCACACAGCCACGTTCGTCGCCAAACTGGCCAGAAGTAATAAATCACCGCCAACATCGTTCCCGTATGCAGCGCCACCAACTGTAGCGTCATCTCCGGCGTCGAAGGGTCTATTCCCATGAGTTTCTCGGCCACGATCACGTGCGCAGAACTTGACACCGGTAGCAACTCGGCGATTCCCTGCACAATCGCGAGAACGAAGACCTGAATATAAAGCATGTTGTTTGTCCCTGCCGTTCTTGCTCTTTCACTAGTTCCGAGTCGTTCGGAACATTGCGAGGGGTTTCCGTACCGGTGAGCCTCCGCCTATTGTACACGGGCTTCATCTGTGTCGCTTGGAACGCCCTCGACGGCACTGGCTATGCAACCACGAGCGCTTGCCCGGCGGCGGTTACTCAATTGGGAGGGAATTCACAGTCCCCGCATTGGTTTCCCGCCAACTTCGTGCCCGATTAACGGTCGGTTCGTGACCAGGCGTATGTGGAACAATTGGCGTTTCCTGCAGAACCGCACGACAGGGGTTTTGTGTTGGCCGGCATTCGTCATCGGCTCGAAGGAGTGCTGATCGTTGCTGAAGAACCGCGGAGAAGCCGCAAACCGTTGGCGATAACCAGAAAAGAGGCGCCCATGTCTGCAGCAATGGCCATCCATAGCGTGGCCAGCCCGAAGAGGGAAAGCAGTATGAAGACGGCTTTCAGACCAAGCGCGAAAATGATGTTTTGTTTGATGATCTGTAGCGTGCGGCGCGAGTGTTGAATGAGCCATACGAGTTTGTGCAGGTCATCCGACATAAGGGCCACGTCGGCGGTCTCCAAGGCCGCATCGCTCCCCATAGCGCCCATGGCGACACCGAGGGTAGCTGTGGCCAGCGCGGGCGCGTCATTGATGCCGTCGCCAACCATAGCGACATTCTTGTATTCGTCAACAAGTGCGCTTATCGCTCCCGATTTATCTTCGGGTAGAAGCTCGAAACGTACGTCGTCTACGCCGGCCGCGGCGCCTATTGCTCTAGCGGTGCCTTCGTTGTCTCCCGTGAGCATGACGATCTTCTCGATGCCAAGCTTCTTTAGCGCGGCGACTGCGTCCACCGCTTCCGGACGAAGAGCATCGGCGATACTCAGAAGACCGCAGACGTGGTTGTCATTGCCGATCGCGACGACAGAGTGACCCGCGTCTTCCAAGCGCTCGGCGTCCTGGTGAACTTCAGGCGATTCCGCGTTCTGCTCATGAAGAAACCGGTGGCTCCCGATCCAGAAGAGCCGTCCATCAACGAGACCTTGGGCGCCTTTCCCCTTAATGGCCTGAAATTGCTCGGCGGGTAAAAAGCTAATATGTTGTTCTTCGGCCTTTCGCAGAACAGCCTTGGCGAGCGGATGTTCGCTGTGGGCTTCCAGCGCGGCGGCGCGTTCTAACAGTTCCTCGACGGTATGACCGTTGAGGGGAAGGATGGTTTGTACTTCAGGCTGGCCGCGCGTGAGTGTTCCAGTCTTGTCCATCGCGATCGCCCGAAGACGCGCGGGGGACTCGAGGTGGACGCCACCCTTTACGAGTACACCCGCCCGCGCAGCGGAACTAAGGCCGGCGACGACGCTGACCGGCGTCGAGATCACAAGAGCGCACGGACAGGCGATGACAAGCAGCACAAGCGCCTGGTAGAACCATGGTGTCCAGAGCTGGTGAAACAAGAAAGGCGGTATAACGGCGACAAGCAGGGCCAAGAGCATCATCGCAGGGGTGTAGTATTTCGCAAAAGTTTCAACCCACTGCTCGCTTGGCGCTCGGCGAGACTGGGCCTCCTCGACCATATGAATGATGCGGGCAAGTGTGGTATCCGTCGGTGGTTTGGTCACGCGGAACTCGAATGCGCCTGATTCGTTGATACTCCCCGCGAATACTTCCGATCCCACATCCTTGGGAACCGGAACGGATTCACCGGTGATCGGCGCTTGATTGATTGAAGTGGAGCCCTTCGTGATGATTCCATCGAGTGGAATCCGTTCACCAGGGCGAACCTGGACCACGGAATCAACGGACACGGTCTGCACGGGCCGTTCTTCGATGCTGCCGGTTGTGGGGTCAACGCATCGTGCGTTTGGAGGAACGACGTTCACAAGCGCGGCAATTGCCCGCCGGGCGCGGCTGACGCTCCACGACTCGAGTAATAAGGCTACCCCAAAAAGAAACGATACGGTGGCCGCCTCGAACCACTCGCCGATACCGACGGCGCCAAATATAGCCACCGTCATAAGTAGATTCATGTCCGGCCGGAGTCTTCGCAGCGCAAAGACTGCCCGCGGGAAGACAAACCATCCACCACAAACCACGGCGGCGCCATATAATGCGATGGCCAGAAGCGGAAACCGATGACCTTCGACGCCTTCCCCGGAAAAAGCGTCGACAAGGCCGTGTTGAGCGGCATGAATTACGAACGCTAGAACAATGCAAATTCCGCTGAATGCCGTTCCCATGAGCCGTCCGTACTTGCGCCAATACCCGTCTCGCTGCGGTATGTCAGCTCTGTGCTCGTCCCACGGCGTTGCCTGCATTCCGGTTTGCGCTACGATGCGAATGACCTGTTCGTCCGGTAAAGCCGGGCCGGGCCATTGGATAGTCAGGCGCGCGTTCAGCAGATCAAACGCGAGATACTGTTCGCCACCGACTAACGGTCCAAGTTCGCGCTTGAGCGCTGTAATTTCCTCGGCACAGTCCATTCCAACAATCTTAAATGTAACGGTCTTCATTTCAATGCTCCAGTACTACGATTTGAGCCCAGAACACCGAGCAAGACGCCGACGGTGCCATGATTTGCCAAGTGCTGCCGCAATACGTTTGTGCTCAGGGGGTGTCGGCGCGTTGAACTGTAGCCTCGCCGCGCTCACCTGTGCCGATCCGAACGGCGCATTCTACCAGATACACATAGATCCTGCCATCTCCGCACAATCCGATGTGGGCGTTCTCAACGGTCACGGCGATGATGCGCTCAACCAACGCATCTTTGCATTTGAGTTCGATTTTCGCGTACGGGACATATTCCACGAGGTCGTCGATGACTCGCTTGTGCGAGCCCGTTCCCATGCCGCGGGCTGGTGTATCGCTATATCACATTCTCGCCCCTCTCATCCGTGCGAATATCAATAGCCTCGCCGATATCGGAGACAAATATCTTGCCATCGCCGTGGTGGCCCGTGTGGGCGTGCGCACGAATGGTGGCAATAATGCCCTCGGTATCGGCGTTACGACAGACGATTTCAATTTTCGTCTTGGCGGCAAATCCCAAGGCGGCGGCATCCTCCATGTAATGAGGGGTTTTATCCTCGGTAATACGCCCAAAGCCTTGACACTTCAGAACGGTCACGCCATGCACTTTGGCCACTCGCAGGGCGTCGGCGACTTTCTCCGCCATGAACGGTTGAATGTACGCAGCAACTAGTTTCATCTAGTGTTCCTTTCGGTGTTCGCCATCTCCAGTTTATGCTTTGACTTCCGCTCGTTCGCGTCGCGATTCGACAATGTGATAGATCGCCGGCAGAACGACCAGGGTCAAGAACAGTGAAGAGACCAGTCCGCCCAAAACAACCGCTGCCAACGGCCGTTGTATCTCCGAACCGCTGCCTGAAGCGAAGAGCATGGGTACCAGGCCGAGAAGCATCGCCAGCGCCGTCATGAGTAGGGGGCGAAAACGAAGTTCACAACCTTTTCTCACCGACTCTGCGGTGGTCAGGCCTTCCTGCCGAAGTTGGTTGAAGAAAGCGACGAGTACGACACCATTTCCGACCGCGGTACCGAACAAGGCGATAAATCCGATTGCGGCTGAGACGCTCAGATTGATCTGAAGCAGGTACATGGTCAGAATTCCTCCCACGAGTGCGAACGGCAGGTTGGCGAAGACCATGAGGGCGCTCCGAATGGTCCCGAGTCCCGAGAAGAGCATCAGGAAGATCAAGGCAATGGAAACCGGCACAACAACCGCAAGCCGCTTCATGGCGCGTTGCTGATTCTCAAATTGCCCGCCGTATTCTATGAAATAGCCGGTCGGGAGCGTTGTTGCGACTGGTTGAATGCTGCGCTGAACTTCCGTGACGAAGCTTCCGATATCCCGTCCCCGGATGTTGCATTCCACAACCACGCGCCGCATACCTTTTTCGCGGCTAATCTGCGCCGGGCCTTCGAGCTCCTGTATGCGGGCCAACTGAGCCAACGGTACCAACGTACCGTCCGGGGAAGGCACGAGCAGTCTCTCCAGTGCCGCGATGTCGTTGCGGTCTTTCTCCGGAAATCGCACCAAGACGGCGAACCGCATCTGCCCTTCGATTACTGTGGTAGCGACCTTTCCGCCAACGGCGCTTTCGATGAGTTCGTTGATATCCGCGAGATTGATCTTGTGCCGGGCGATGGCTTGGCGATCCACGACCACCTGCACTTGGGCCGCGCCGGAAATCTGTTCGACCTTCACGTCTTCGGCGCCGCGAATGCCGCCGATGAGGGCCGCAATCTTGTCTGCCTGCGGTTTGAGCACGTCCAGATCCGGGCCGAAAAGTTTCACGGCAAGATCGCTCTTGACACCCGAAATGAGTTCGTTGACGCGCAACGCGATGGGTTGAGAGAACGACAGCCTTACGCCTGGGATGGCGCTGAGTTCCTCCTTCATGGCGTCGACAAGGGCTGCCTTGGTCCGGCCCGTGGTCCATTCCTTTTCCGGATGTAACATGATCATCAGGTCATTCTGCTCCGGGCCCATGGGATCCTCGGATATCTCGGCGCGTCCGGTCTTGGTGACGATGGTACTGACTTCAGGAAACGTACGAAGGCGCTGTTCCATAGCCGTGCCCACGGCCACCGACCCTTCCAGCGAGGCGGAGGGAAGTCGAACCACATTGATGGCGATGGCGCCTTCGTCCAGTTGCGGGAGAAATTCCGTACCGAGCTTCGGGACCAGCGTCAGGGTCGCGAGTAGGACGGCTACGGCGGCCGCGACGGCAACCCACCGAAACCTGAGCGCCAGCGCAAGTACGGGCAGGTACAGCCGCTTCAGGAGGCGGATGGAGAGATTGTCGCGGGTGGTCTTGTGTCCGCGCAGGAATAGCGAGCATAGTACGGGAATGATAGTGAGGGCCACCAGTAGCGAACCCAGCAGGGCAAAGCACATGGTCAATGCCAGCGGACGGAACATCTTGCCTTCCATCTGCTCGAGCGTGAACAATGGCAGGAACACGATGATGATAATCAGAATCGCAAAGATGATTGGGCGCGCCACTTCGCGCACTGCCTCATGAATGATAATGAGGCGCGGCGTGCCCGAGTTAGCCCGTTCGGTGAGGTGGCGTGCGATATTCTCAGCAACCACGATCGAGGCGTCCACCACCATACCGATGGCGATGGCCAGCCCACCCAGGCTCATAAGGTTGGCCGTAACTCCCTGCCATCGCATCAGGATGAACGTGAAAAACGCCGTGAACGGGAGCGAAAGGGCGACGATCAGAGCCCCGCGGAAGTTGCCCAACAGGATTAACAGAACGATGACCACAAATAGCGCGCCCTCCCGCAATGCTTTCGCGACGGTTTCAATGCACGCATCAATCAACGCGGTACGGTCGTAGAACGGACGGATGCGCACGTCCTTGGGCAAACTGACCTGAATCTTCGGGATCGCCTTCTTGACGCTGTCGACAACTATATTGGAGTTGGAACCGCGCAACATAATTGCCATACCGGCCACAGCCTCGCCCCGGCCGTCTTTGGTGACCGCCCCCTGCCGCGTTTGCGGTCCCGTCTTCACTTCCGCGACGTCTTTCACGAAAACAGGGGTCCCGTCTTTGGCCTGCAGGACTATATTCTCGATGTCCTGGATGGTCTCGATCATGCCCACCGTACGCACGTAGGCTTGTTCCCACCCCTGTGTAATGAAATTGCCACCGGCGTTGGCGTTGTTTTTTTGCAGGCCGTCAAGAACATCCTGGAGAGAGAGGCGGTACTTGAGAAGCCGGGCCGGGTCCACCAGCACGTGGTACTGTTTCACGAACCCGCCGAAACTATTCACTTCGTTGACGCCGGCGATCGACCGCAGTTGCGGCGCGATCAGCCAGTCCTGGATCGTGCGCAGTTCCATGGGTGAGCGGCGGTCGCTTTCGACGGTGTACTGGTAGATTTCGCCCAAGCCGGTGCTGATGGGCCCCATTTCCGGCTCGACCCCGCCGGGGAGTTGTTCCCGCGCGCCCTGAAGCCGTTCAAAGATCAATTGGCGGGCAAAATAGATATCCACATCGTCTTCGAAAACGACGATGACTTGAGACAGGCCCGCTTTGGACATCGAGCGAACCTGACGCACCTTGGGCAAACCTTGCATGGCCAGTTCAACGGGAAACGTCACCCGTTGTTCGACGTCTACCGACGCAAGGCCTGGCGCTTCCGACAAGACCATGACCTGCACATTGGTAACATCGGGAAAAGCATCGATCGGCAGCGATGTCCAGGCCAAAACACCTACAACGGCGAGAACGACCGCCGCCATCATCACGAGCAGCCGTTGTGTGAGAATGAACTTAACAATATTATCAAACATAGGTGTAATCCTCTGTAAAGAGCGTTGAGGCGATGTCTCAGTCGGCGCAGCCGGCGCCCATTTTCGACCGGAGCACGTCGGACTTGAGGACGAATGCCCCCTCGGTCACGATTGTCTGACCTGGAGTCAGCCCGGCCAGGATTTCCACGCCGTCTTCAAACTCGCGGCCCTTGGTGACGTTCTGCTGAAGGAAGTAATCGTCCTTCATGTGAATGAAGACAAAATCCTTCCCCTCATCCGAGAGAAGGGCGACCTTTGGAATGGCCAGAACGCCGTCGTCGGTACTCACCAGAATTCGCCCCTGACAGAACATCCCCGGCCGCAATCGCCGGTCGCGGTTATCGATGACCGTGCGCACCTGAACGGTGCGCGTGGCTTCGTCCATGGTTGCCCCAATGTAGTTCATCTGGCCGCGGAACGTGGCTTCCGGATAGGCGGGAACGGAAATCTCGACGGGAATAGATTCGGTCAGCTTGTGTTTCACCACGGCGTCCAGGTCGCGTTCATATACCCCCCCCCAGACCCATACCGTGTTGAGGTCGGCTAAGACCATGGTAACCTTCGCCGGCTCGACCAGTTCTCCCACGACGGCGTGCTTCTCGATGATCGTTCCGTCGATTGGCGCGCGCACGGCCAACGAACCGCTCAGACTCTTGTGATTCGACGGATTGATTTCCGCGATATCACTGTCGGTCAACCCGAGAACGTGGAGCTTCTGCTCGGATGCTTTTAGGGCGGTCTGATACTCCTCGAGTCGGATCTGGGCTTCGATCTTCTCCATTTCAGAACCGATCTTCTTGTCAAAGAGACTTTTCTCGCGCTGAAAGTTCTTCTCTGACAGCGCCGTTAAGGCCATATTCTTCTCGTAGTCGCTCAGCGCTTGGCCCAACTCGACGCTGTCCACAGTAAAGAGGACGTCGTCTTTCTTGACTTCGGTCCCAATATCCACTTTGACCTCGCGGACAATGCCTGAAATCCGCGGACTCACGTGAACCGCTGTATTGTCGTTCAGGCGGACTTCACCAGTAATGTTCACGGCCACGGTCATTTTCCCCGGCGCCGGAACCTGGTTCGTCTTCACCAAACCCGCGTGGGAGGCGTCTGCCGAGTTCAGGAGCGACGCGTCAACCTTGACGACCCCGACTTCATACCGGCACTCGTCGCACTCGACGGTCAGCCCGTGAGGGCACCTAGCCTGGAGGGCTCGGTCGGGGGTAAGAGTCCCAACCGGGATTTCCTTTTCCGCCGCACTCTCTTCCGATTTGCCGGTTGAGCTCTCGGGCGCCACGGCTCGGCCACAGCCGGGCATGGCGAGGGCCATGCCAACGATGGAAACTACTAGCGCACCAATCTGAATATATTTCGACATCGTGTCTTCTTCCTTTCGATTAGTCCATGGCGGACGCGGCGTGCGAATTGCCGGTGGAGTCAAGCGCACGGGTTATTTCTTTTCTTCTGGACGCGGCTTCGGAGTGTCCTCCGCATCCCACACCGACCCACCTATCGTTCGTTCGATTTCCGCCACGGTCTTATGGTAACTCGCCAGGGCGTCCAAGTACTGTTGACGCGCGTCGAATAAGGTCCGCTGTGCGTCGAGCACGTCCAAGTAGCCGAATCGGCCCTGACGGTACGCTTCGTTGATGGAGGCAAACGTCTGTGTGGCCGCAGGCAGGATGCTCTCTTTGAGCGCGGTGATGGTCGTAAAGGCTGAGGAAAGGCTTTGATACGACTCTACAAGCGTCGCATGAACCTGCACATCGGTGGCCCGTCTTTCCTCGCTGGCTTTCGTCAAAAGATGTTCGGCCTCTTGGATAGATCCCTGATTACGATTGAATACGGGAAGTGGTATGGAAAAACCCACTACCACCGAGTTGTCCCAATTGGCGTCTGAGCGGTTGTTGCCGCGCGAATACGAGAATCCATCCAAACCGACGCCAGATCCTCGGACGTCCGATTGCGGCATGCCCGTCATGCGAAAACCGGCGCTTACGGTAAGATCGGGAATGGCTGCAGCCTTCTGGGCGGAAACTGCGGTCTGACGTTTCTCAAGCTCCGCGCGCCAACGAGCCAAGTCGGGGTTCTTGCTGGAGCGCTGGACCAACTCGTCCCACGCGGGGATGCCCCGAGCGGTATCCAAATCACCGTCGACGCGCTCGAAACGCCGTTCCTTGCTACCCCAAAACACGGCAAGCTTGGCGCGAACCGATTCCAGTTCACGCCTGGACCGGTTCGCTTGGACACGCGCCACCGCGAGCGCGGTCTCGGCTTTGGTGGCTTCCAGTGGCGAAACGCGTCCCGCACTGACCCGCGCCGAAACGGTCTGAACCACCTGTTCCGCAAGCTGGACCAGTTCGTCATCGAGCGTGACACGCTGCTGGCCAACGAGGACTTCGACGAACGCTTGGGAGACTCCTTTGAGCACATCCGCGCGCGCGACTTCATAATCCCACGCGGTAACGTCCCGGTCGCGGGCCGCCAGGATCATGCGCTTGGCGCGTTTTCCGCCCAACTCGATGACTTGTGAAAGTGAAACCGTGAACTGGGCTTCGGAAAACCCACTTCGAGCGCCGCTCTCGGACTCCCGGCCCGTCTGAGCGCTCAGTCCATTGGCGGACCAATTCAACGTGCGAAGTGTGGTGTGTGTTCCTGGGCCACGTCCAAAGCGGACGTCTTCGGCTTCCACCGTCAATTCCGGGTTGGGCCGGAGCCGGGCCTGAACCTGTCGCGCCTCCGCTGCGCGAACCTCCCACGAGAACGCTGCAAGTTGAGGACTGTTCTTCAACGTCAAGACAATGGCGTTCGCGAGATTTATAGGACTAACGGCGTCGCCAATATGCTCGGCCGACTCCGGAGACGCCGCTGCGTCTCGGCCATACGCAGGAATCAGTGAAACCACAACTGCTACTATGGCCATACCAGCAGTTCTCCTTGCATAGGAACAATTCATAGATCTTTCTCCTCGTCTCATGCGTGCCTATCGCTTATCACGCGCGTCATTCGCGTAAATGAATTCACGATGTTGGTGGCCTTTGTGATGTATGATCTCGAAGCCGATAATGGGGCCTCTCTCCTTTTCCTGTTCCGCCGCAATCGCCTTGTCTAAACTCTTTATTGTCTGGGCTATTCGGGTGCGCATTTGCCGGGAGTTGTCTCTCCATGTCTTTTCCAGAAGTGGCAATGTTTCCTGGCGATGCTTGTGGAGCAACCGTCTTACCTCCTTACTATGCTTGGCCTTTTGGCTGGCCGGTTCGCAGTGCTGCCCCTCGACTTTTTCCAAAGCATCAGATGCCTGTGTCATGGCGCTCTTGATGTCCGCATGCCATCGACCGCGCGATGCACGCGCTTGTCTTGAAACTTGGGCTTTAAGGGACCTTGTGTCTTCCTTCAAGCGACACAGTGCCACGCTGTTCTTCGTGCCCGTTTCCTGAGGGGATTGCTGCGCGATCTGCATTGCTGATGCGTGGGTTTGGTCGAGTGTCGCCTCAATGGATGTTCTCTGCTGGTCGATTTCGATCTTGACGGTCGCCATAACGCCCTGCGCATGTTGACGGTAGAGGTCAATAAGGCTCTTGTGGTCAGGGTGGGCGGAGACTGAGGCGAAGACATCGTTAGTCAGAGACATCGCAGGACACGCAAGAGGTCTGCAAATTTCACTCGTGGAACTCGCGGAGGCAGGCGCCGGTGACCCGAACAACGATGCGCTGATCATTAAGATGGCGAATGGATGTAACGCCAATCCGACGCTGCTTTTCCTAGAAATAAGCGAACTATTCATGGTTTCTCTCCAAATCTGATAAATCCAATGACGATTGACATAATGGATATGCGCAAAATGACAGGGGATTGCTTCAGACGGTGCTGTCGGCGTAGATAGCTTTCTCGTCTAGAAAGACGAGTCCCGACAGACGCACGGCTATTGCGTGAGTGTGGGAGAAGGAGGGATCAGATTCGAAGGATGGTACTGGAGATTGCGCTCAAGACATTGTCGGCGCGAACTTCGGAATAAAATGAGTCTGCACGGGTGAACGCTATCGCGACAGTGGAACGTATTTCGGTTGGAACGGCCAAGGCCGTGACATCGATTGAACCGGATTGTCGCGTGGGTGTCGCCGTAGAGATCCACGCGCCACTGAGCGGAATGTCCAAACACGAGCCGCACTTTGCTGTTTCAGCATTCTTGACGGCCGGTGATCCCGACCAGCTCATTGGCCCGCTGGAACAGGAGCAACAGTTCTCTGTCAGTGGCGTCTTCAAAGCCGTGTGGTCGCCCGCAATACAGAGCGCCGCACCTGAGGCGCTCATAACCGTCGCAAAAAAAACGACCACAACGCTCATCACCGAAAGTGCCATTCTACTTAATACCGAGAACATGCTATTCAGCCTCTTTAACGCCGCGATTGTACCAGCTAGATCCACCCGTTTTCAAGGCGTGGAGTATTCTCCCCCGTATACTCCGGGGAAAATTAACGTCGTTCCTCAAACTCTCGTGGCCCAGCAAGCATTAGCGTAAATTGGACTGGACGGTATTCGCATATCCTTTTCGGCTACATAGACAAAGGTCAGAACCTACTCGGCGTTCGGGATAAACGGCCTATGCACACGGTCGCAGAAGGTTGCACCGCCGGGTCGGTGGCCATCCAAACTACCCAAATCCGGGAGGTATTATTCCGGCGCGTCAGGAATCATTACCTCCAAGTGAACAAACTCCAGTCGCGCCGTTTATTTCATAGCGCGCTCGATGAAGTCTCGGGCCGTCCGTGCCACGGAACCGCAACTGATTTGAAAAATCGGTGTGCGAGGCAGATGTATTAGATCGTTGCGGGGCTGGACGTAAGCCAGAACGCTTCCTCCAAGTCTTCGTAATAACGATTTGGGCGTCGAAGCACAATGCCTGCCCCTTGCCGCGACACCTCAGGTCTTCAGCGCGCACAAGATTTGTAGGGGGCCACGAAGTTAAGGCCAAGTCGCTTGGCCAGTCGAGCGAAGGTGTTTTTCGGCGTCGCCCGCGCTGTTCCCACCCCAATAACCATGAGCGTGACCAGAAACCTTTCGCGTTCCGAAGACAAAAGGGATACACTCCTCCATCGGCCGAAGATCTGGACCCAAATATCGCTACGCTCGACCGTCTAACTTTCGACCACATAAGTTGCGGAATTTGGCGAAAATCAGACTTCAAGAAGTGTGCTACTCGGTGTGCCACTATTTGACAAAAAGTCACGGCTCGTGGTAAATGTCCTCAGTGATCCCCAGTTTTCGTAAGTAGTCATTAGAAAGGGCCGTACAGGGCGGTTCTCGTCTAAAATGGGCTGAAGTTGCCACTAACAGTCCTTTAAGGAGGAGAATGCCATGTACGACCCGAGCAACATTTTGACGTGGTTGGAGACGCATGTCCAGTCTATGCGTCAGTCTCGGCGTAAGACCTTGGCCGAGTTGGTGTGTGCCGCGCTCCAAATGAAAGGGGTTGGAGTTTTGGCGTTAGGCCGCGCGATGTCGGGGATGGTTGGCGCCAAACACTGTATTAAACGGGTCTGGCGCTTCTTGCGCAATGACCAAGTGGAAACCGCCGCATTAGGCGCAGCGCTGTTTTCATTTCTGCGTCCGGCGACAGGCCTGACCATCGTCCTGGCTGACTGGACCGATATGAACCCCTTCCAACAGTTGGTGTTTTCCCTGCCGCGCGATGGCCGCGCTCTTCCTTTCCTATGCGTCACAATCCGTAAGAGTGAGCATCAGGGAGAGAACGAAGGCGCCATGATCGCCGCCGAACGCCACGCCTTGGCCATGCTTCAAGCAATGTGCCCCCCACAGGTCACGCCAGTCATTGTTTCGGACAGGGGCTTTGGTAATGTGAGATGGTTAAGCGATATCACAAAGCGGGGATGGCGCTTTGTCCAACGTTTATCCCATATCCATCAGGTCGCCGTCGAGCATCATATGGGCAGTCTTAAAGAACTGGGGATACGCCGCGGATGGAAGCCCAAGGACTGGGGATGGGGCACCATGGACGAACAGCAATGGGGACCTATTCGAGTGGTAACGACCTTTGATCGAGAGGCCGACGAGGCGTGGTATCTGGTAACATACCTAGATACGGAGCCCCCGGCGCAGGTGGTACGCATCTATAAACGCCGCATGTGGACCGAAGCAATGTTCCGAGATCTCAAGAACCGTAACTGGGGACTCGGAATGGACCACGTGCGCCTGTCCCAACCCGAGCGCCATGACCGCCATTTTTATATCTTGGCCCTGGCCTACGTATTCCTGTGCGCGTTTGGCGCAGCGGCCGAAACTCTCGAAATTGCGCGACTCATGAAGGCCAATACACGCGAAGAAAGGGTTATGTCACTGGCTCGAATCGGAAACTACTTCCTGCAGATCGCCAAATGCCCGCTGGAAATAGCGTTCGACGCCCTGGCAGCGCTGCCAACCTGAAACTGGGGAGCACTGAGGTAAATGTCCTGTATAGTTGAAATTGGCTAAGTGGTTGTTACTACGCGAAGTAACCAAGTCGATACAAGCCAGGAATACTGCCTTGGTAGGGGTGGTACAACAAAGGTTCCCCTAGCTTGTCACGGTTGTTCCTGTGCACTACCGAAAACTTGATAATCTCGATGTCGTGCGGCGGATAATTGCGCTCCCGATTTCTAGTCCCACCACAGGCGCACGCCAGTCTGACCACGGTCGTGTATCTCATCTTCACATTCTCGCTGCCGCTCCACGTTACACATCTGTATCATTCTCTTTCGAGACCGTGGGGAACTTGGTAAGTACACGATCAGCGCGTCAGTGTACGGGCCACCGAACTCGGCGATTCGCCGGGGTTCGTTAAAAATCCGGTCTTCGTCTATGAAAACAGCCAGGGCACCAAGGGAATAGAGCTTTCGGACAAAACGGAGCGAGTCCTCCGTGTCGTTGAATCTATTTCCTGCCAGAGGTACTTTGTTCTCGTTTTCGGTGAGCCAGACGATGGCTTCAAACGGAACCGCAATTTCTAAGGCTTCCATTGTCACTCGGCGTACGAGTGGTACGTTATCGTCTAATTTGGAAATCAATGAGCGCAGTGCAATTAGAAAACCTCGTTCGACGAGTGCGGCCATCCAGTTTACCGCGGTAACACACGATTCCGTACTGCCCTTGAGATCCCTCATGCAGGCTAACAAGGTCATCCCTTTTAGCCTGGGCTCCATCTGGTTAACAACATGGCTCCGAACTAAGTGCGATAGGACAGGATCTGACCCATCCAATTGCTTTTTTATCCATGCCTCATGGCCCAATATCAGGTTTCTGGCTGCGCTTATCTTCATGTCTAAACTGTTGTCTGTCTTGGGTATGGCGTCCATCGTGGCACTCCGTAAGTATGGAATCGGTTCAGAGGTCCGCTGCATCGGATATTTCTGGTTCCGTCTGAGTCCATTCAAGTAGACCATACGAATCGTAACGATGTCCGCTTTGCTGGTGACGACCTTGTTGCGTCGCTCATTTTCACACTTCCTCGACGATGGACAGGTCAGCTGAGCAATCAATTACGTAAATCAACTTTGTAAAGGTAACTGCCCTCCGCCTCGTAGCACCGCTGAAACCCTTGGTCCGGTCGGAAAACGCTTAAGGCCGACTGAATTTTGCCTGGACATCACGTTCTTGCGCAGGATTCGTCCGGTTTCGCGCGGTCTTCGGGGTGGCTCAATTTACCGCTGGGTTAGGCACTATGTGGATGTGGCGTTTTAACAGCCCGGGTTTATCGCCTACCCTTAAAATTGGGTGTGTTCTGCTCAAAAAGGTTGCCCCCCAAGAAGCAGAAGGGGAGAAGTGAGCGTTGCGACCTGCTCGAACTGCTGGTAATGGCGTTTATGCGCCTATCTCCTGACCCGGTTTGGGATGCGCGCCAGCCTTCGTTCTATGTCGCGGAGCTTGGCGCGCAGGCGGGCGCGGGCGCGCAGATAGCGCCTCAGTTGGTTAGAGTCCCTCATGCCCATGAGGGAATGCGGCTGTCCTTATAAACCTTCCGTATTTGTCACCACTCCCGCGTGGGGTCAGGACTGGCCGGACTTGCGGAATGCGTGAATGCCCATCGTGACGATGGCGCCCACTACGAGTCCCGCGGCCATCGGCCCGAGCTCGGCGATACTTCGTCCGTTCTCTTCCGCCCAAACCGTTATGGCGATGGTGAGTAGCAGGGCGAGTCCAACGGCGAGTGGTCCGCCGACGTGGAGGCCGTCGGCGTTGCGCCAGAAGGCGATGCGGCCGAGGCCGTAGAAAATGAGGGCTCCGATGATGACGTTATAGAGCCCCGGGTTTTGGTAGTAGGTATTGTTGAGGAAGTCCATGGCCATGCTCCTGTGTGGGGTGTCCGGGTGTTCTCGAAAGAAAACTGTACATATATTATCGCATATACTCACGAATTGCGTCAAGTGGGTTGTCTAAAGCATAGGTTCCGTGTATCATTGCATTCATAAGAGGGATCGGCGTATGGACTTAGCGCAGAAGGTAAAGAGTTTGCGGGAGGCGAAGCGGTTGAGCGTGGCCGAACTCGCCGAGGCAACGAGTGTGTCGAAACCCTACATTTGGCAGATCGAAAGCGGCCGGCGCGCAAACCCCACGGGGGAGATCATGCGCAAGCTGGCCTCGGCCCTGGGTACTACGGTGTCGGACTTGGCGGGAGTCCCGGAGGAGTATTCCGAAGAGACTATGGCCAAGGTCCCGAAGGCCCTGCGGGACTTGGCGCGCAAGAGAGGGAAGGAAATCGGGCTTCGTCACGAAGACCTGGATATGCTCAAGAGTATTCACTTTCGAGGGCGAAGGCCGGAGAAACAAGAAGATTGGGAACTCATCTTCTTGTTTCTAAAGAGAATATTGGGATAGTCGAGCAAGCTTGTCTTGCGAAGAATAGACCAATGTTCTCTTATGCGGGAACGGAATCGGATGGATAGCCTTCGGACTAGCTCGAAGCAGTCATCCTTCCAGGGTATTCCTGGGATCACCCCATTCAATTACCCAGTGCTTGTCTATAGCCCTAATTCTGCTTCGTTTTTCACCTCCACCACATCCTGAACATGCATGACTTTCACACCGGCGTTCTGGAACTCCTGGGCTGCCGCGGCGGCTATTTCGCCGTAAGCGGGATCGTTGGTGGCCACGAGCAGAACGCTCGGGAACCCCTTCTTGACGTTCTTAACGACATTGGCGCGCCAGTCCGACTTGCCCGTTTCAATCTCGACTGCGACCTGCCGTTCATCCTTTCTTGCGATGAGGTCGGTGTATCCGTTGACCGGTTCCTCGACTCGCACTTCCCATCCCCAGCCGGTAAAGGCTTGGGAAACTTTGTCCTTCCAGTACTCGTGTTCGAGACCGCCCCAGCGGGACCGGTCCGGCGCCTCATGCCCGAACTCGCGTAGCGTACGTTTGCCTTGCTCGGTCAATTGCAGGAGCACGACCCGGCCGCTACGAGTCGGAATATCTACCGTTTCCACTAATCCCTTCTGGACGTAGCTATCTTTCAGTGTGCTTCCTCTGCGCCGGCTTATTTCGAGTCGTCGGTAGCGTTCGACCACCCCGGACAAGGGATGCGCGGCAATGTCTGTGAGGAGACGCGTGTCCTGATCCGAGGGGCTCTCACGGTCCTCGGGCGCCTCGGAATCCGCAGAAGGGTTATCGTCAGTCGGCAGTGCACCAGGGGGAGGCGCAAGCCTATGCGCGCTCATGCGCACCGCCAAAGAATTGTCATCCACGGCTCCTTTTGGAATGGGCCAGTGCGGGACTTTGATGCGGAAGGCGCGGGGCCAGCGCCCCTGAAGCTTCACCACTGCTGAACCCACAGGGAGGCGGCCCAGCACTTCCTTCTCCTCATCTTGCAGCAGCATGGCGGCGGCGATGGCGCTCACATCCGCGCTGTGTTTGAGGTTCATGGTGATGGTCGTGTACGTGTTGCCCAGGGCCGGCAATGAGATGAGGCTCGGATGCTGATCGACCAGCGTGATCGCCTCACCCAATTCACGAATCTCTCGGAGTATGGTCTCGGTAATGACCTCTCCACCGCGTCCGGCCGCCTGTTTGGCCAGGATATGGTGGGCTTCCTCGATGATGATCGCGTGCTTGAAAGTCTCCCTATTCGGCTGCGCCAGGCGGTAATGGTGTATCCACAGAAGTAGAGACTGGATAATGAGCGCCTTGTCCGCATTGGTCAGACCGTCTAATTCCATGATTACGTTCTTTCCGAGCAGTTCCGCCAAATTGGGTTGAACCCCGGTGTTTACTACATTTCCCATGTGGCCAAAGCACATGCTCTTGACGCCTCGCATAGTTGAGTCCATCCATAAGGCTTGCCTGCCCTTGACCGGATGCTCATAGAGCCACGTTAGAACGTCATTGAACGTCGGATATTTCGCTGGCTTTCCCTGATACACGCCGTTCTCTTTATACACGGCGTGGATGGCTTCCTGCAGCAGAAACATGACGCCCTCTCCGAGGTAGTACGAGTGGGCGATGATCTCAATGAGCTTTTTGAGCCAGACGGCCGCGTCCGTGCCCTCAGGCGGTATGAGGGGGTTGAACACGAAGGGCGCGATGTCCCGGCCCACCGTGTACACGAGGATTTCTTTTTCAGACACGGCCAACAGGTCTCGGTAGTTGCGTTTCCAATCGAAGATTAAGAATGGTTTTTGATGATTGATGAAATTTTGGATGACGTGAAAGACCGTATTCGTTTTGCCCGCTCCCGACCTGCCGAAGATGGCGGTGTGCTGGATGAGTTCGTCCTCCCGTAGGCCGAAGGGGTGCAGGGGTCGGTCTGCATATATCAGCGTGCCCAGGGGGTACTCGCCGGCGACGACGTCTTTGGGTGGCGCGGACAAGTGTACTTCGGGATTCTCGACGTCCGAGCCGAGCATGCGGGCAGCTAGGAGGCTTAAGGCTGTTTCGAGTTCCTGCTTGCCCTTATAGTCTTCGGCGAGGTAGGCGAGCCAGTACTGGTCCGCTTTGGGGCCGATGAGGGGTTTCAGATTCCGGCAGAGTTCTTGGACATCCATGAGGTTGAGGGGGCGGCGCCCAGTAGCGCGCCTTTTTGTTTTTCCTGATTGAACTCCCGTAGCGCGTCCCGCAGGTCGGTCTTGAGGCGGGTAACGTCGCGCCAGCATTCCACGTGTTCCTTGAGCTTGTTGGTCTCGATGTCATGAAGTTCTTGTTCGACGCCGAGGCGGACGCGCTCCATCTGCGGATTGAAGCCCCACTGCCAGCTCTCCAAGGCGGTGAGCCGGTTTCTCATCTGGGAGGATTGGTAGTCCAGTTCGCGGATGCTGTCGTACTTGAGCGATTCGCGTTCGTACATGCTGCCGAGGATGTCTTCGACACTCTTGGCGGCGAACGCGCGTTTTCCGGACAGGAGTTCGTCCAGCGGATCCTGCGCGGGCGGCGTGGTGAAGGAATCGGCGAGCGCGTCCAGGGGAGAAGCCAGGCTTGGAATATACGGGACAGCGCTGTGGCTAGGTTCGGAAAAGAAAGAACGGGAATACGACGAAGAAGGAGCAATGGCAGTCTGAGATGTAGAGCGGGGCTTGTAGATGGATGTGTAGGCGTACCATTCACGATAAGTGGGGTATTGGGTTGGTCCGAATTGCATGGTAATCACGGTATGTTGCTTCTGGGGAGTGGTAATGGCCGGTAATATATAAACCTTTCGCTGTTCTGCGGGCCTCGGCGAGTGCGGGCGAGACTGCAATCGTTAAAGTTAGATTATCCCTAACCGTTCGCGCCGACCAGATGTGGGCGCGTCAACGAGAGAAATCCATCCTGACCCACGATTACGCGGTCGACGCCAAAAACACTCTGCATTTCCTGGACCCGCTCATGCTGCCACTGCTCGTCCAGCAGATATGGATAGTTCTCTTGAAGGTATTCGCGGAAAAGCTTGGGGGTGTTTGCGGACCGTGTGCCGCACTTCAAGAACAGCGCCGTGATGTACGCTACGCCCAGGGCTTTGAACTGTTCCAGCGCGCCGGGAAGATCGTTCCACGGGCCAAAAGGGCTAAGCGTCATAACCACGAACAGGCCCGCCTGCCGAAGTTTGGCCACGCAAGCCATACGTTGATCAAACGAGGGTGTCGCGCGCTCCCAGGCGTCAATCAGGTCGTTGCGATCCGTTCCGATGCTATAGCTGTAGACCACGGCGGGACCTCCGTCCGAAGGTTGTGTCTGACGCGCATATTCGGTGACGAACTCCGCGTCCCGGTCGGGGCGGAAGCGGCTTTGCACCGCAATGCGCCCCGGACGAAGTTCTGGGGCGGCGTCACAAAGCGCCTCCCAGACTCCGCGGGTTATCTTGGGAGACGACGCGTAGGGATCCGTCACTCCGCTCCAATAGAGCGTCTTGCCCGCAATCGTTCCCTTGGCCAGGTGTGCGCGGAGCTTTGCCAGCACACCATTTTTGTTTCGCAGGACGTAACCCCAGAGGCTGCCGTGGGGCCCCTTCACGGCGGAAGGCGC
The DNA here is from genome assembly GCA_016215105.1 of Candidatus Hydrogenedentota bacterium. Classification (GTDB taxonomy): domain Bacteria; phylum Hydrogenedentota; class Hydrogenedentia; order Hydrogenedentales; family SLHB01; genus JACRLJ01. The sequence goes on along the minus strand of JACRLJ010000002.1, from coordinate 55,985 downwards.
CAGCATGTATCCCGTGGGAACATAGCAAAACAGGCATCCCCCGGGGCAGCCGACCATAAGTTGCATGGTGTAGTGGAAGCCGTCCATGAATCCCCGGCCCGGACTGAGGATATCCGCGTCGCTCTCCCCAATAATCACACTGTCCGGGGGTTGGTGGCCAAAGATCCGGTTATATAGGTCGTTGTATGCGGTGGACATGGTGTGAACCTCCTGTTTGCAGGGGACGGCGCGTCCCCCCTTACCCTTATAGACCGTTCTTGTCCACTGAATGTGCGGCGCGGCGCTGACAGGCAATTCCGAAGCCTCTCCGGCAGTGGACAGTACACCGAGGCAGGCACCCTTGAGAGACCGGGATTAGACAACCATCCCTGCCTTTCTTGCGTTCTTTCGCAGTTCGCAGGAGGGCTCTGGCGAGTTTGGGACACATCATGACACCGTTGTAAGATGGGGTACGTAAGACGGGCACACCTGAGGTCATGAAACCGGCCGCGATGTACCTGATTCTGAGGGCCGGCGTAAGCAAGACCGTAGATGCAGTGGACGCGGAATCGTGTTGGCCATTCGTAATCACTACGAAGCAAACTTGAGGGACGATTCGTGCCGAGCAAGAAAAAGCTTCGAAATCGTGAAAAACGCCAGAATAGGCGCGAGAAGTTCCGCCATTTCCTCAGTCTTTGCGGTCTGTTGGACGCCTTTCAAGGGCTGCCACCCCACATCCAGAATTATTTCTGCAAGGTCCACAGGGCACGCTTGGAAATCGAGGTGGCCGGTGGTGACGCGGGCGACACGGCGTCAGTGGAACTCAAGCACGCGCTCACGGAAGAACTTCAAAAGGCCGTCGTGGACCGCACCGATGGAAAAAGTGGTGTCAACGCCAAGGACGTGATTGAACTCATCATACCCATACAAAGTTATGTTAATTGGGTCAATTCCGACGCGTCGCGCGACCAGTGCGCTGACGCCGAGATCTGTTTTGCCCGGGCATTCGACGCCTGGAACAAAGAGGAACTGGCAGAACAGGCGTTCGTAACGGTGGAGAAGCACGTCGGGACCATCCTCGCCTGCCATTCCCGCATCGAGGGGCCATTGTATTGGTCTTCCCTGGATTTTAGGGAAAACCCGGCGAGTCCCGTGATTATCGTTCGCATCGAGAGATTGGCGCCCGAAACTGAGCGCATTACGATCGACGGGAAGGTCCGTCCGTGCGTGCGGTGTTACGATGGATTCGGCCGGGTTGAGAAGCCCGAACCGCTGGAATGGCCGAGTTCCATCTTCGGGATCAAGGACCGGACGGAGTCACTTCCGGTGTATATCCAAGAGCATGCGTTGACGCGTCTCTGTGAGAGATTTCGCATCGACCAGCCCATCGTTGCGGATTTCGTACTGGGACTGGCAGTCAGGGCGCTCTTGACGCCGGAAGTCATACGGAATCCCAACGGGGAGTACCTCGTCAAGGTTGGAGCGGATGAGACGATCCCCGGCTACTTCGCCGCGTCTCTGGTTGAGGAGAAGGTGGTCCTTCGGACTTTTCTGTCCCCAACCATGCAGGGCACGCCGGAAGCGGAACTCTTGCGCCAAAAGCTCGGCCTCAAACGCGAAGACATAGAATACCTGCATCTTGACGATCCCTGGACCCTGCTTTACGGCGATCTGCGAGAAGACAAAGACGTTGCAAGTATCTTGAAGGAATGCGGTCTGGGCGGGTTTATCGAATTGTCTCAGGCGTTGAAAGGGTCGGGGCCCGAACGGAATGTTGCGAACACGCTTAAGAACTATATTGGTAAACAACGATTCGTTGACGTTCCCGCCAAGCGTTCTTTCACCGCGGGCGGCCTTACTCAGAAACTCCTCCCCGCGGGATTTACGCTGGAGCAGTAGTCAGCCTGCGGTTTGACGAGCATACAAGACAGCCTTTGGGAGGCGAAAGCGCCAATGTTGGACGCTTCCGCCTCCCCTGTTATGGGTTACGCCACCCGTAGGAACCCTCCGGATAGGCCAACCTTGCCCGTCACCAGCGCTCTGGCCAATTCCTCGACCGTGTACGTCGCGTTCTCGTGCGCGGGCTCCAGAACGGCGCCGCCGCGCAGGTGTTTCATCGCATACATGGTCAGCAGCAGGTTACGCAGGTGACCCATATCCTCCAAGACAGCGAAGTATTCGGCGTTGGCCGGTTCTTGTCCGATGCGCACGTAACGGTGCCGCGTGAAGAAGCGGTCGAGTTCCGTCCTTCTTTGCTCGTACTTATCCGCCGCAAGCTTGGCCAGCTTCAGGACCATGGCCTCCTTATTGCCGGTCATGGGTACGCCATGCGTCCGCAGGATTTCCCGGAGTTGGTCTCCTGAGCATCGTCTACTTGGATACTTCCCGATGTAGAACGCGGGCACTTTGGAGGGTTGCAGGGATAGCGTCGCGGTGGGCGCGTTGGATTTCGCCCCGTAGCGCAGGGTGGGGAAGGATGGCGCGCCTTCTCCTTTTTCCGTCATCTCGCTGAGCCGGTCCAGGGTGGTTTGGAACACCAAGTGGCCTTGGTTCGTACGCCAGCGCTTGGCGAATTCGGCAGCGGCTTCGCGTTTGACGATGCTTTCTCCGGTGTCGGGCCGGAACATTAACACGTTTCCCGAGCGGGTGACGTGCCACATCACGTGCGTGCCACAGACATGCGGCTGATCGGACTTGGTGATGACCGCGACACTCAGGTCCCGTATTTCGGGAACGAGGCATAGCCGCCCGTGCTCGTCCGCGATCTCGGACAACGCCGACATGGACCGGAAGTTCTTGGTCGGGATACCCTCGGAAATGAGCAGGGTGTCCCGTTCCGCGAAGTCGTCCAGCGAGAGCACCGTCCCGAGATTGTAACGTTCAAGGTCGTCGTAGCTGGACAGTTTCATGTTCTTGTCCTTGCTTTTGAGGAACTGGCGTAACTCCTGGAACCCTGGATAGGCGCTCTTGGCCAGTGTCAAGGCTAGTCCATTGCCCCAGGCCGTTCGCAGGCGGTCCTTGGCGATCTCCAGCAGTTCGAGGTAGCTAAGGCTGTCGACAAAACAAAGGTTTTGCTGGATATTCTTCAGCGTGGCCTGGAAGAGGCAGGCCCCACTCCAGCAATAGTCACGGCTGGAGGTGATGTCGTGGCTGTACTGCATCGGCTCCAGCGAGGCCACTTTGGCTGCGCCGCTGTTCATGTGCTTGACGAACTCCTCCAGCAAGGAGGGGTGTTTGTCCGCGCCGGCCCAAGGGTGGATGCCTTGAAGCAGGACTTCAGCGACGGGAACCTCGATAAGCTCCCATTGCAGCCGTCTGAATCGTGGGATGTCCTGGTCTGGCTCGAGCCAGAACCGGAAGGTTTTGAGGGTGTTCATGCGGCTTTCTCTCCTTTCATGGATGCGTCGTGATCGGCCAGCATCTGTTCAAAGGTCTGGATGTCTTCCGCGATCGCCTGTTCGGTCTCTTTGATGGTCTTGGGAGTGATAGTTCCGGATCGGACAAGCTCTCCGACCCGCTGGTACGCCACCAGTTTGGCCAGGTCCGAGTCCTGTTGGAGCAGTCGCTCCACTTCCTCGACATACTCGATGGCGTCGCCTTCCAGGCGCGGCACGCACGCCGAACTCAGCGTGATTTGGGACACTTTGGCGCACAGGGACGCCAGGAGTTCCTGCGGCACGGTGCCGGGCCGGCGCGCCTCGACCTGGAGCGCGGTATAGGCCAGGAGGGAGATGTCCCGGTCCTCGGCCATGAGATCGGTCCAGGCTTTGGACAACGCGAACTCACCCAGGTTCTCGGTAAGCAGCAGTTTTGCCCGCCGCATGAGGTCGGGGGTAGTAAGCAACTCGTAGATGAGATTTACCGTGGCCAGTTCGGCGCCTTCCTCGAAGTAGCGGTTGAGGAGGTCAAAGCAGACTTCCATTTTGTGGACGGCTTCCTCGCGTTTGAGGGAGGCGTCATTCAGTCCGACGGGGATGCTGGATTGGACCACGTACCGGGATGACGTAACGAAATCTGGGAGGGACGCCTGGAACACTTCCGCCTTGGCCAGTTCGATGGCGCGGTTGGCGAGCAGGTTGCGGTGGATGAACCCGAGCCGCCGGCCGTCCAGGGATACTTCGCCTTTGGTTTCCCGCATGAGCAGGTCGGCGAATTTGGCCAGGAACTCCGCCAGCGTCGAGAGTTGTTCTTTGAGGCGCAGGAAGTGCGCGCCGGCGCGTTGCAAGGTCTCGCGCATTTTCACGCCGGTGGCCGCGACTAAGTCCGATGGAACGGTCCCGGCGGTGCGGCCCTGCGTCCAAACACACAGGCTGGGCGCGTCATCACCATTAATATGGGTGGCGACCCGGATGCGGTCTTGCTCGTCCATTTGCAGCACATCGGGCGGGTAGACGAAGAACGCAAAGCGCCCGATAAGCGCGGCGTCGAGCACGTTGGTGGCGGAATAACTCATGGGATTCATGGCGCTCCAGACCCACTTTACTTCGGTCGGAAAGCCCATAATCTTGCGTGAGCGGATCACTTCGAGCCATTTGGACTGAAGCTCCGGGACGGCCCGGTTCAGCTCATCAATGAGTACGAGTTCCTTGTCCCAGATGGTGACGGGACTCGGCACGTACTCGACCACGCCGTGTTTGAGCTTCTCCACGTTGGGATAGCCCAACACGTCTTCGAACATCGCCTTCGAGGCATCGTATACCAGGAACTTTCGACCCAGCGCTTGGGCCACCTTGTTGGCCACATGCGTTTTGGCGCACCCGTGGTTGCCAATGAGCAATAGCGGGTCGCCGGTTAACAGGGAAGCCAGGACGAGGTTTTCGTCGGCTTCTTTCCATCCGTAAATACCGAGTTGTTGCAGGATCATGATGGTTTACCTCCGTTGATTGGTTTGTTCACAAAAAAGTGTGGAGAAGCTCCAACAGGGATGCTTCTCCACGTCACACACGACACATTCGTTTTTTGCTTACGGTTCGAGTTTGCACTCCAGGCGGAGGCACTCGGTCCCGTTGTCTGATTTCCCCTGCCGGTTCTCGTCGTCCTTGATGCCGTTGGCCTTCAGCCATTTCCGTTCCGCTTTGCGTGCGGATTTGTCCGTGAGGAAGACCCGGGTCTCCGAGACGATGCCTTGGCAGGTTTCGATGGTCACGAATACGGTCACATTCAATCACCTCCTTCGTTGTTCTTGCGCTCAAAAAAGCTGAGGGGAGACATCCCATGGCATGGATGTCTCCCCGGTATGTGGTTCGCCATGCTGAGGTGTTTACCCTTTGAGGTCACACTCCCAGATGGCGATGCCTGTACCCCAGTCGGCTTTGTGCTCGCGCTCCTGCTCATCGAGGATGTCTTGCTGGTGTAGCCAGGCCGCTTCGGCTTTCTTTGCAGCCCGGTGGGTGCGAAAAACCTGGACGTCGCGTACGAAGCCGTCCTCCATGGGAACGACTACGAGTACCGTGCCAGCCGGACTGGGCGCGGCGTTGGACGGAAGGTGAATTTGGCGGACGACGCCTTGGCTGTCCCGCACATCAAAAACCGTGGCAACTGAATCGGGGTTGCGGTGAATTCTGAGAGCCTTGCGCGCCGCGGCGGGAAAGGATCGGGATTCGATGTTGATGGCCCAGGTAACTCGGTAGAGCATGATACTGGTCTCCTTTCTATTGGGTGATGTCTTCCAACTGCGCTACGCCGCCCAAAGGCGCGAATTCCGGGCATTCGTCCTTGCCGCCGAAGAGGACCGTGAAGGTCCGTATGTGGCGGCGCTTCAGGTCGTCTTGCAGTTCGGGCTTCAAGCTGGCGTAGCCGTCGGTGAGGATTACGGCCTTGTCCAGACCCCGCGCGAGGATGGACTCGGCGATACAGTTGAAATCCGTACCGTAGGTTGTGTTGATCTCCCCGCGCAGCAGGGCTTGGAAGGGGACTTCCACGACCGTGTTGCTGAATAGGAAGATGGTTCGTAATTCGGTCTTAAGGCTGTGCAGCAGTCCCACGATATGCGGCAGATGTTCATTGACGCTTCCGGACACATCGAGGTAGACCGCGAGACCTTGCTTCTGCGTTACCACGCCGGTGGCGCGGTTGTGGTAGTGGAACGGAACGATGCCCGCGGAAAGCAGCACCAGGTCCCGTTTGGACGGATGCAGCGGAATGGGTGAGACGCTGACCCGCGGTTGCTCGACGCTCTGCCGGAAGTTATCCACCTTTTGCTTGGTGGCAAACTTTTGCAACAGTGCTTTCTTGATGGAGAGGTGGGTCTTGAGCGCGTCGAGGAACAACTCATAGAGGCACTCGCTGTATCCGGCCATCTTATTCACGTTCCGCTTGACGCCCCGTTTGAGATCCTCCGCGATCCTTCCGAGGGTTTCCGTGTCCAGAGCGGGAGAATCGTTTGTCTCGCGCTTTTCTCCTGCGCCGCCGCCATGGGAGCCCAGAAGCAGCACCTGTGGGATGGACACTTCCGGGGTGAGAATCCTGAGCGTTTGGATGACTTCGCCGGCGCTGAGCCAGGATTCCTTGCCAACGCTGCGTCCGTAGAAGACGTTGTACAGGTTCCAGTAGCGGCTGTCGCCCATGCGGCTCTGGGGACGTAGCAGGCCCTGCAATCCATGGGGATCGTAGAGCTTCTTGAAAAGGCTGCCCTCGCCGCTTGGGTGGGGGAAGAGTTGGCTGATGCTGGCGTTGATGACCATGTCCGCGGCTATGTTCTCCAATTCGCCCAAACCATGGATGAAATGACCAAACATGGGATGCATACATTCATGAAGCACAAGACAGAACAGGTCTTCGTCACCCAGAACGTGGCGTTTCACGAACTCAGGGTTGTACCGTAGGCGCCCATCGGCGCCGATGCTGGCGGTCGGAACGTGGACGGATTCGTCGACGCGAGTGATGAAGGAGGCGACGAAGCTATCCCTTCCTAACGCGCTGCGGAGCGTTTCGCGGACGGTTTCCAGGGTGATTCTCATGGCTAGTCTCCTCCCTTGAGGCAGTCCGGACGCGAGTTCCGGTAGGAGAAGAAACCGCCCCCTGGAGCGACGATGACGTGGTCGAGGAGCGGCACGCCCAGAAGCGCTCCGGCTCGCGCGATCTTGCGGGTGATTTCGTCGTCCTCGCGTGAGGGTGTGGTGTCGCCGGATGGATGGTTGTGGGTCAAAATGATATTACTCGCGCCACTGCCATCCGCGATGAGGGCTGCCTTAAAGACCTCCCTTGGATGGACGAGTGTGGCGTTGAGGGTGCCGATGCTCACCGTCTGCCGGCCGATGGGCCGGTTCTTGGTGTTGAGATGCAAGCAGACCATTTGTTCACGGTCAGAAACGGCGACATCTTTGAGATACTCCGCTACTCGTTCCGGATCGGACAGATGCGTGACTTCACAGGTCCCTTCTTGGACAAGTTGCAGTTTGTACACGGGAATGGTGTACGGCTTGGACGGTTGGTTCATGATAGGTTCCTTTGCATTCGTGATCTCTGGCGCGCATATGGGCGCAAGCAGTAGCGGCACTCGTGGCAGGAGGAAGCGCCGCCGTACTGGTGAGGGCAGGGAAGGCCATTGGCGCGCGGGTCGGTTTCCAGGTACGCTACGCGCCAGTGACTCGGCGGGTCGGGCATGCCCGGATCTGAGGAAGCGAACAACTCAAAATTGGGCAAGGCGCGTAAACGTTCCAACGCGGGCAGCAGTGCGGGAACATTCCAACTTCGAGTGTACGCCCAGAATTGGGTCCGAGGGCTACTCCGTGCGATGTATATCCACATGGTTACGTAGGGCGCAGAGTAGAAATCGCCGCTCACGTGGATACGCATCGCTGGAAGATCTTTGGGAATTCTCCGATGCATGACCTTGACGAACCGGCGCGTGTTCCAGCTCAACACGAGATTGAGCGCATAGGCCGCTCGGCAGTTTGGCCAGATTCGTTCGAACCGCCACGCGTAACAATGTTCCAGGCACCACGGCGTGGCGCCGGGGCAAGTGAAGCGTGACGGCAGGCTGAAGGTAGGAATCGGCCCAACCTTCACATTTCCGCGGCCTATAACGGGTTGAACGAGGGTCATAACGGGTCCTTTCTAAAAGGAAAGGGCGGAGCCGCCGCGGTACAGGCAGACTCCGCCCTTGGTTGGGTTGTGAATTGTCGGTTTAGGTCAAACGAACGGTGGGAAGAGGGTCAGTCGGATTCAGCGGGGGTCTGCAAAATCCGTTTTCGAAAAGTTCATGGGATTGGCCGAGCTACTCATCAGTCTGTTCTCTCTTGTCCGCCTTAACGAACCTTGCCGCCATCGTGACTTCCCTGTTCCAATTAATCTCATTCTCATTGCACCAATGCTGAAGAGAAACCAAGATTGACACGATGTATCCTTCAGGGTCTTCGACGGCGTCATAGTCGTCGTTCTTGTAACCGTCTAATTCTGCACGGTGGCGGATGGTCAGTTCTGCGATGTTCAGCATGGTATTTTTCTGATTCATGGCCCAGTTTCTCCACAAGTTGAGGGCGTCTCCGGTTCCGGGTCCTCCTGGACGTTCCACATACTCTGGCGTAATTCGTGCGAGTACTCGAGGGTCTGACAATCAACTACTTCTGGTGTGCGCTCGTTGACCAAAGCCTTCGCTTGTTTCTTGTTCTCCGCCACGACTGAATACAGGCGATAGTGCACTTCTGCCACTTCAACGATGTATTTCTTTCTCATGGTTTGTTCCTTTCTTGGTCATTTTCCAAAGGTTCTCGTTTGTTTTCCGGCCTCATTGCCAGACTGCATTACAGGGTCCCTAGCAGATGGATCACTTCTTTGCTTTGTGTTTGCTATGAAGGTCGACGGCGTTTTGCAGTGAGTCGCGGATCATTTTCATCCGGCATTTCATCCCGGTATGGGATAGTTCCTTCTCGTTTACCGCTCGCGCCGCGTCGGCCAAGACGGCGTCGCAGAATTCGAACAGCGCCTCCACAAGGGTCGACTTGTTTCGCGCGATGAACTCTTGGGCCTGCGGATCGGACGAGAACCGTTCGCACGCGTCGCACCGCTGGATTTCAAAGGCGGCCTCGTCGGTATTGCACATGAGCAGCCAGCCCCGTCCGTCGCAGGCGCCGCACTTCTTGGGAGGAGCGCTCTTCATGACTCCTCCGTTCCGCGCCGCTCGGGATAGTCCTTGAAGTACTCCTCTTGAAGGACGTCGTGGAACTCCTCGCGCAGCGCGTCCACTTCCAGCGACGGTTGATACACCTCAAAAGTCTCGCCGTCGTCGAGGTGTAGCGTCGTTGCAACACACCACACGTCGTTTGCGAAGGACACGTCCACGACGGTGTGCCCTTTGAGCATCCGGCGGATTTCCCGCAGGTGTTTTTTCCCGGCCTTCGACCGCATGAATCGGTCGATATCCGCCATGTTGCATGCGTCTCCCATGGCTTAGTCCCCCCCAACGAGCGCGGCGCGTAATACGGGGGCGATTTCCTCGATCGTGCGCCATGACCCGTTGATGGAAATTCCCTGGCCGAAGCTGAGCTGGTTGTCCAGGAAGGTCTGTTCTTCGGGGGTGGCTTCGCCGGCCGCCTTGGCCAGCAACTCCAGCGGGCCGGTGGGTACTTCGTGTTCTTCGCAGGCGTCGGTGTAGCTGCGGAAGGTGTCGTCGCCCATACGCCATCCCCAGCTGGCGCCGTCGTGGTCTCCTATAAACTTGGTTCTACTCAGGTGTGCCCGGTTGCTCATATGCTTCTCCTTGGACGCTTTTTCAGGATTCCGCGTCCACTCCTGTTGCGTCTCCTATCAGACGCTTTCCTTTGAATTCCCAACAGTCCACATAGATATCCCGATCACTCGAGGCCCGATCCCGCTCTTCCTCCACTTCGGAGTCGTATCCGCGGATGCGGTAGAAGTTTTTTTCAAATACGCTTACTTCCTTCTTGGTTTTGCAGAGTTTCACGTCTTGAACTAATCCGCCTTCAAGGCCAATCGCGACCCGGATCATGGCCTGCCTCCTTCCGTTCTTGAGTTTCGGGTCCGAACGCTTCCGGGAACGGTTCGACCCAGTCGAGCGGCGCGCCGCCGCCCGTTTGTTTCTCCCAACACCTTGACCGCCCGATGCCAAAAGTTCCACACCGTCCGAACCCGGTACCGGCTCATCCTTTTCGATCAATTCACGCCAGTCCTCGACGAACTGACGCAGCAACGCCGCGGTTTTGCTAGAGCGCATGACGCGATCATTGTCGTTTTGATTGGATACGCTTCCCATGGTTTCTATTCCTTTTCTACGAGCGGATTGGGTAACGCGTGTACGATTAGCGACGGCTGATACACGAGGAACGTGCTGCCATCGCTCAGATGTAGCGTGGTTCCGACACAGCTCCCTTCATTGGAGAAGGTCACCTTCATGATCTTCTTTTTGGTGAGCAGGTCCTCGGTTTGTTTCATTCGTCGCTGACCCTCTTTCGACGCCAGGAACCGCAGGACGTCGTTCACATTAAGTTCCCTTTGCATGGTTTCTACTCCCTGGCCTTCGCGGCGAAACGCCGGAACAGTGGCCCGAATTGGCCTCGAAGCGTATCCAGACTGAGTTCCTCATCGTTAAAGGGAAAGTACTCTCCCTCCGTGAATATGAGGTTGGTCGTGATTCCGGTATCCGTAGGGTTGAATTCCACGTCGGTAATGGTCAGTCCCTTGAGATAGTGACGGATACCATCCAGGAACTTTTTGCCCTCGTCCGACTCCATGAACTGCATAATCTCGATGGGGCAATCCGGTTCAATTACCCCGTTCTGAACGGAACTCGTTTGTTGCATGGCGCGCTCCTTTGCGCGGGTGCGCATTTCGTGATTTGAAAAGAGGACTGAATTGGCCGTGTAGTGTGTCCAACGACAGTTCCTCGTCCATAAAGCGGTAGGTCTCGCCATTGTCCAGGCGAAGGATGGTCGCGACGCCGTCAGCGCGTCCGATGGACCTCGCGTCCAGGACGGTCCGGCCGTACAAATGACCGCGGATTCCATTGAGGAATTGCCGTCCGGTGCGGGAGCGCATGAAACGGTTCACGTCCGTTATTGGGGAGCGGCGGGACATGCGATTGCCCTCCCCTCGGAAACGGTCCACACTGTTTCTCCGTTCACGGTGATGCGGGCGGTTTGGTAGGACTTGTCCATCCACTCGATAAACTTTTGCAGTACTAATTCGAAGGTTTCCGGCGTGTAGTCCAGGTCCAGGCAACTGCGCGGGTACTTGGCGTCGTGCTGCTGGAAAAATCCGCCTTCGAACTCCTTGTCGCCGAAATGCTCGGCCGTGAATCGGGCGCGGAAGACGAAAATCGAATCTTCGCCCGCATACGGGTACTCGTTATGGACCAACTCGTGCAGGTGGCGTGCGCGCTCTAATACCGCAGCACTTGTATCTGCCCTCTGCGCCCAGCCTATGTAAACGCACGAATTCTTGCCGAAGGGTTTGCTGCGCCTACCGCAGACAATCTGCCAGGCGTAGGGGTGGGCGTCCGCCCAGGCGATGACCCGGGCGAGCCGCTCATTCGTGGTCCGCACGCTGGGCAGGACTTCCGACGTGTAGACGGTTTGCTTGGTTATTTCTTCGGTTGTTTTCATGGTTTCACCTCATTGTTTGTGTTGGTTGCGCCGATGGACGACTAATACTCATCAGGGAGCAGGAAGGTGGTGGCGGCGCGTTTTCCCGCGTCGTCTGCCGCTTCGGTGATAATCCAGATTTTGGATTCATCTGCTAAAAGATATGCGCTGAGGATCCTGGCTCCGTTTTGCAGCGCTTCCTGGTTGGCTTGTTGGTCTTCCTCGCACACGACTCCCCAGTCACCGCGGGCGTGGCGTTGCAGGTATTCCAGGCCTGTATTTCGGTTCCGTCCCAGCGCTTCCAAGGCGCCGGGGGTGGCCACGATCTGGCCGAGATCAAACTTCACTTCTTGTTGCGTGTTCATGGTTCTCTTCCTCCTTACAGGGTTGTGGCCCGGCAGGGGCAATGGTTGCTCCGTGCCCGGCCTTGGTTACTCAGTCGATGGGTGTGGTTAGCGACGCTCAGAGGGTCTGCGCGTCATGTTGTGTTACTGGCGGGACTGTGAAGATAATGCTTCATAGCGGGAGGCTTGCTGATGCCACGGTATGCGATTCTGGACACCTTCTCTGACTTCGCTGCAGTTTGGGATGATCTGCACGACCGGCCTATCCAGGCTCAGGTGGAGCTGTGGATGCGCCGGTTTGGGTCACGTTGGCCGGAACTGCGCCGGATGTACACCACATCACACGCCGAGGATGGCGAAGACTGGACCGAGGTTCTACAGACCCGGGTCTTTCCCCAACTGCCAACCTTACTTCCTGCGATGCGGAACGCCTCCGCCGTCCTGCCTTGCATCGTTCAAGACGTGTGCCGTAAAGCCGAGCGTCTGCGACTCCTGGAGTTTGACGTTCAAGTCATCGTGATGGGACCTTGCGGCTACGCCGGTTGGGGTACAGTCTACGGAGGACGGCGCGCGTGCCTTTTGGGTCTGGACACGATTGCAGACCTTGGCTGGACCGAACCTCATACGCTGTTCGGCCTGGTGGCTCACGAACTGGGGCATCTGGTCCACATCGAATGGCGGCAGCGAGCTGGCCTCAATGATGGCGAAGGGCCGTTCTGGCGCTTGTACCAGGAAGGCTTTGCGCAACACTGCGAACACCTTATCGCCGGCGCCACGAGTTGGCACATGCAAGCCACGACCGGTGGCTGGCTGGAATGGTGTGACGACCATCTACCGTTTTTGGCGCGGGAGTTTCTCGCCGCGGTGGCCAACGACGACCCAACGCGCAGGTTCTTCGGGTCATTGCCTGACAATGTGATCGACGGATACCGGCAGACCGGCTACTACCTCGGCTGCGAGGTGATCCGCCGCTTGTACGACCACCTGAGTGTGCGGGAGGCAGCGCTCCTTGCATCGCATGACGTAAACGAACTTGTGATACAGGTATTGACCGAACTCAAACGGGACTGAGCGAGGGCCCGCATCCAGAGACGGGTTATCGCGATGCCTGGTCGGCGTAACCGCGAACGAGTCCGTGGCTCGGGAGGCGGCTGCGAGATTTTGATCATCCGGCCAAGGAGTAATGGGAAAGTACATCCCTACGCGCTGGCGGACAGTGTTGCGGTGGCGGCGGTTGAAGCGGCAGATTCCGCCGTGTCCAGAATGAGCTTGACGCAATTGCAGACACGGTCCAATACTTCGATGCACGCTTTAACGAGGTCTTTCTTTGCGTCTTCGGCGTAACGCTGGATGTACTCGTATGCGCCCCCGAGATCGGATTCGTGGGTTAGACCCAAGCATTCCAGAAGTATCGCGCCTCCCAATTCGGCTACAATCTCCCGATGCCACTTGGGCTCCTGCAACCCGTTGATTCGGTCATCAGCTGCGTGTGTCAATTCATGAGCCCAGGTCGACCGGTTCTCAACGCCCAGCATAATCGCTTGTCCGGACGCGCTACGTTGAAAGTATCCTAGCGCCGAGGCGCCTGTTCCGGAGTACGTGCCGACCATGATGTTCCACGACTTGGCGACTTCGAGCAAGGGCAGCTCTTGTAACCAAGAATTGTAGCAGTCGTCAGATACAGGTAACGGACTGCCGCTGGTGTCCTCGATAGCAAAAACCGGAACGGATCGAAAGCCAAAGAGCGCGCTGCGTTGGACTTCTTCGCCTTGATCGTTTTTGTCCCGTATGGTTTTGAGGCAGGGTGCGAGAATCCAAATCGCTTTACTGCCTGGCCGTATCTTGCGTCCTGCTTCGTTCCATTGGCGCATGCCGCGGGCGTCCGTCGTGCCACTTAGGGCAGCGATCAGCTGGTTATGCCAGGACCACTTCCGGCAAGGTACGTCGTCCTTGCGGTGGATGAAAATCGGCGCTAGCGCTTTGGGTAGCGTTTCTGGTTGTTGAAACGCGGTAACGATACGCTGTGCTACTTCCTCAGTGTGAATTCCGTACAGGTGCATGGTTTGACCTCCTTTTATTGTTTGGCCCAACAGGGCATGGTTGTTCCTGTTGGGCCGACACGGTTTCGGGTTCACTTAGTTATTTGCTTGTATTTCGGACGAGATTTGCAGGCGACTGATCGTGTAGCGGTTGACGGTCTGTGGCGCCTTGATTCGATTGGAAAAAATGGGAGCTCGCGAAGAGTTTAGGTGGGTGAACTACTGGGCGGGTCAGGCGCTGCGGGGCTCGCGAGAGTAGAACCGCGTGGCGCGGGGGCTGTCGCAACGAAGAAAAAGGTGGGTGTCCGAGGCGAAATTGCCGAATCCAACGTGTTCGAGATTCTTGAAGTCGTGGATGCTGGGGAGGTTCAAATCGGGCACAGTCATGCTGCCGCCATCGACGATCTCCTTGCCTTCGGCGAGTAACTTTTCCACATATTCCTTGTCTGTACTGATGGGTTGGGGTTCTTCGCCCTCGCGAAGATCGTACAGCCTGTGTATGGCTTCCTGGACTGACCAGACTTGTGCCATACCTGATAGTTCGACGTGTTGTCCAGGACACTCGCGTGGTGTGCGGTCCATCCTTTCGGCCACGGCCAACGCTTCATCTTTGGTTAGTGCGCCGAAGTCCAGCTTGATGGTTACGCCGCATTTCATGCACTTCGTAGTAATCACCATGGGTTGACTCCTTTCTGTGTTGGTTCAAGGCTCGGGCCCTGAGGTTCTAGTGAATTGTCATCAAAGAAGAATGATGGTGTTGCTTGGGTTGTTGATTACCTCCTTTCATTTTTCTTGGCAAGAAAGAATTGGCGGGTTCCGCGGATGACAGGAGTCTGCATTCCGACGAGACGCTTTGTTTTGTGTTTGGGGATAGCTGGCGCTAGAAACTTCGTGGTCTCAGACCACTCGTCGAGAGGTTCCGAGACCTGCGTTCATTGCCTGCGGGGAGATCCAGACGTCACATCATTCGATACTTGATCGAAGCGTGGGACGTTGTGGATCACGTGCAGGAGACAACGTTTGCTCGCGGCTCGAGTCATCCAGGTTAGAGGAGACACAAAGGCCGAGGTGCGTGTGCGTTGTGTTTTAGGTCGGCCAGAGGGAAGTGCGGTCAAGTTTATATACTTTGCGCTTCGGAAGAGAGTCGCGAACAAGGCACACTGTTTTGTTGCTTCTCGCACGTGACAGCAAAAGCTTAAATGCCTAACGCAACCTCCGCCCTTCTATAGGGGGAAGAATGGCATCGGGACTCGAAAACACCATTGACTGCGCCTACGCGCACTTATTGAAATCTGAGGGTGAGCGACAGATCGCGGCATTATTGGACCAGTGTGGCATCCGGTACATGTACGAAGCGCCCGTCATAGTCAATCAGCACGGCAAAAGTCGAATCTGGTATCCGGACTTTCATCTACCCGAGTTTGGGTTATACATCGAGTATTACGGACTCATCGGAAACCCAGACTACGACCGAGGCGTGATTGAGAAAAACACAGCCTACACAGCATCAGGAATCTCCGTAATATCCGTGTATCCCAACCATCTGAAACGGGACTGGCCCGGGTATCTGGTTCGTGAGGTCCATAGCATTACGCAACACCGTGCCCAGCTCGCTGAAGCACGACTGAGATCATGGACATCCCCGTATGCTACGTGCTACTCTCAATCGTAAGTAAGCGTCTCGTCAACTCCCTCTTCCGCTAAATCTTGGCACGAACAAGGCTCTGGACATCAATTCGAGGCGCAGCGGGAGTTCAAATGGGAGGGTGTCGTAGGGTGAGGTTTCGCGGTTGGAGTGTTGGGCGAGACAATCGTCACCCGGATCATAGATTGGGGCTCTAGGTTCCGCGTTCGCAACAACTTTCTGGATAGTCTTCATCAGTTCTGAGACTGTACCGGTTGTCCATTCTTTGATTCGCGTCATATCTTCAATTACCTCAATAAACAAGCCTCTTTTGAGCCTCTCCATCGTCGCGGATCCGTATGAGAGCGTGAGAAACAAGTCTTGGGCCAAACACTCATTAGCATACGCAAGCCCGCCGGAGAGATTTCCGTAAAAAAACATTGCGTAAACAACATAAGGCTCGAAGCATACTTTATCGACTTTGGAATGAACTGTGTTCAGTATACTCTCCGCACCTTTGTAAAACCCATCACGGACCATGGCCTTACACAGCCTCATAAGGGTAAACATCAAAGGGTGATACATGAACTCGTGCTCAGAGAGTGCGGGCAATAGCCTCTCAACCAATACTACCGACTCCTCGTAGATATTCATGGTGTTTCGTTCGTTGCCCCGAGCTATCCATTGCGTCGCCAGATCAGTGAATGCCTCGATCTTATCCACCGTATCGGCTTCCAATTTGAGCGAGTCCCATCGAGCCGAGAGTGCTTCCAGACTCGACGCCCTTCGGTGAGGCCTGTGTGCGATTCCGTAGTAAAACAATGGAAAAAAATCATCGCAGCGCGATCGTAGTTCAGAACAAATATCGGATATAACAAGACTTCGTGGGTGTATACGCACGTTACGGGGCGTATACACTGACTCTAATGCAAACTTACTAATCGCATCGGTAAATTCAGTTCTTTCACCTGACTTGTCCATATAATCGTAGTAGGAGCATAGTGCCGCACTCGAAAGATATACCTCATTGTCGTCTTCCATGGCGGAAATCTCGTGACACAGTTCATGCGCACGTCGATCGGCTTCGCGTTCATGTCCAGTGCGCCGCAGGATCGCGGCTATAGCGAAACCGGCTCGCACGCGAGTGGCCGAGGGCAGTAAGCGGATCTCCGCAAACGCTTCCAAGCATATTCTGCGCGCTGAGGTCGACCTACCCATTCTCATTGCGTTTTCAGCCACTACTGCTAACCCGGCAACGCGTAGCGGTGAGTCTGAGATTCTCCGCACGACATTGAGCGCGGTTTCATGATAGCCCAAATAGAGTAGCGTGGTGCTTAGGCCAAGAAGCTCGTTCCACGGTTTCGTATGCTCAACTTGAGAATAGGCGATTTGCTGAAGAATTGCATCAGCGAACTGACTTCTCTCCACCATTGACGCTGACCGTACGATTAGGAGGATTGCGTAGTTTCTATTAGCTCCGATTGGCAGGTCTTCAATTAAGGTCATGGCCGCTTCTAGCCCGTCACGTAGACAGACACTGACCGCTAGGTCACCTAGAAGAAAGGCCAGCCGAGGCTTATTCTGAATTAAGGAGCGGGCTTCTTCGATACGGCTTATCTTTATGCACGTCCGAACAAGCCGCGTAATTGTTGTTTCCCAAGACCAATCATTGCCTGCCTGCTTCCCGATGCACACGGCACGTAGAATGGCGTCGTCCGCGTGTTGCAGGCGGTTCATATAAATTAGCCTGTTTGCTACCGCAATGTAAAGATCAACAATCCTTTGGGGCTGGTAGACGTCTTTCATGGCGAATTCGACATTATTGCTTTTGCAAAGAATCAAGGCGATCTCTTGCAGTTGTAAAAACGCAAACCAGGGCAGCCCCACATTGATGTCTTTGGCAATAACGGTCAATACTCGTCCCAAAATGTCGGTTGATGTTTTCAAACACCCTCCATACACTGCGACAAGCGCAAGAGCGAGCTCAGCAGGCACGCGCTCGTCCACTGTTAATCGGTCGGTAACCGTTTCTAGCGCTTGACTCAGAGTGTGTTCAATGGCGCTTGGCGCCTCTCCCATCGGCTCCTGGGAATTAAAGGAAGAATCACAATATGTAAAAAGTATGAAGCTGATCGCTTGGTGAAAATATTTCGCACGTATTAGAGGACGAATAACGACTTGGACGGCGTCCCAGTTTGCTGAGAACCTGGATAGGTCGTCCGACTCTGATGAATACAATTCGATAAAGCAATGGTATGCCTTGATTATCTTGGGGTAGTCACGTCTCTCTACACAAGCACTTATTAGTGATTCAAGGAGTGCCGCCTTCCAATTTATAGTTGAGAGATTGTCGACTAGCTTCAACGCCTCGTCCGGCAACCCATCGCGGCCGCAGACGAACGCCATTCCTGCGTAGGCGGCGTTATGTAACGAATCCGCACTAAACCTAGTTGCCACCTCAACAGCCTGTTGATGTTCGCCTTTGGCAACTAGGGCGCCTGCTACACGCGCTAACGCTAGAACCATCCTGTTTGGGGTGGTATGAACGAATAGTCCTGCTACTGGGTCACTTTCGTCCTTTCCAATGGTTTTCTCCTCCATTAAGAAAACCCATGCCCGGAGATCGGCTTTAGCAGACATTTGGAGGTGAGCAGACAGCGCTTCGGCCTCGGTGAGGAGTTGATCGAAGGGTCGGCCAATTGCCCGGAATGCGCGTATCACTGCTAGAAGCGCGGTGATGCGCGCGGCGTATCCGGTCCGTCCGCGAGCAAGTCCTAACGCGGTGGAGTCTTTTCCTAGCATTGCCAAGATTTCGATATAGTCGTCGTCAAATTGGACATTTCGCTGTTCCAGAAATCTCTGCGCGGCCCTCAGCTTGAATCGACGACGAATCGTGACCGCATCTTCGCATTTGGGCAGCAAGGCGCAGACCGACGCAATATCTCTCAAGCCATGGGCAGTACTTCCGGTCACGGTTTCGTTCGCGAGGAGCCAGTCCGGTGAATCGGTGAGGAGTTCCATAAGTCGGGAGACCTCGTTCGCGTCGAGGAAGTGATTCACTATATGCTCAAAGTAGTAGCCGCTGTCAGCCAAGCGCTCATTGTGACGCGATCCCCACCATCGTTGAAATGCGGTGACTATAAAGCCATGAGCCCGTCGGATCGCTGCTTCGCCAAGTTTGTGCTCGACGAAGTAGGCGTGTATCGATTGGTGTCGGTAGCCAGTGATGCGCGTTTTGGCCCTGTAGGCGCCGTCCTGATCCGGCGCGCAGAGAAACAGGTAGCCATGCACTTGGAGGAATCGTTCTATCTCGGATAGCTGGATTCCAGCGGATTCAGCTACAAGCTCGAGCTCGCATGGTCCACGGATTGCCGCGACTGCCGCGAGCAACCTGGACGTTTTCCCGGGATCGAGGGGTCCCTTCATTAGGCGGGCCCACTCCTTGTTCTCCAGCTGTTCGTGGAGTCCCCGTGGAACGTTTGTGAAGTCGTAGCGGCCGCCCACCTCGATTATGTCGCGTGCCACCAGCGTGGCGTATAGAAAGGAGCCTTCGCTGCGCTGAACCAGCAGTTCAATTCTTACGGGGGTGGGAGCTTCTTTCTTGAGAATGACAAATTCGGCTTCAAAGTATCGCTTTATGGCGTCGCGCTGCTTCTTTCCCTCTCCATCCAGGAGGTCAATAACCTTGGCTTTCGCTTTGGCGCGCTTAAGGAACCGACTTAGTCCAGCTGAATCGGGCCTACACGTAAAAATGAATCGTATCCTGGCTGGGATGTTGTCAATCGTGACCAGGTCGTCCAGCAGCGGCCGTGATGATGGATTGAGTTCATCCAAAGCGTCTACAACGAGAGTGATTCGGTTGGGATACGCGCGACCGAAGATATGCTTTTCTTCGTTACAAGATTCTTTCGCAGACTTGGGTTTCCAATCCGGTGGTTGAACTTGATCATTTTCCTCTCGCAACCGATCCATAGTGCATTTAAAGTTGTTGAAAGCGATTTCTGGTCGGTCAGCTGGCCTATCCTTCTCATCAAGCAATTGGCCCGTCAGAATCTGGAGGGCAGCCCCCAAGCTCTGCCAAACGAAGACAGCTTCGCTGCGTAGTGTCTCGTCCCATTTGATCAGGAAAGGAATCAGAGTTGATACGTGAGTAGTTTTCGCGTTGTGGTGCTTGAGGAAATGGGTAATGATTGCGCTCTTTCCCCATCCGGCGGATCCGACCAAGATGAGGAACTGTGCGGGACCATCACCCTCGAGGAAACTCCGAATTCGAGCGAGGGCACCCTTGTGGTGAATCGGTTTGCACTCGTTTTCTATCTCCTTGGTAAAGTCCATGATGCTGGCACGTAGCATGCGGGCTTTAAGACCTGTACTGGCTACGCCGTCTAGCTTTGATATGGCCTCTTTGGGTTGCATGCGCAGACCTGGAGGTAGCTTCAGCAGATTATCTTCGGTTAGCCCGGTCCTGATTTGGTACAGTAGCGTCTCATCGCAAGCTTCACCGCTCAGAACGCGCATTCGGTTCATCAGAAAGTCCGTTACTTTTTCCGAATGGGCGGGCATGAGAGCGTGAAGAAGAAGTAGGATATACACCTCGCGAAGCGGATCGTCTATGACTCCCTTAATACTTGAGATAGCTGCATAGTAGGGTGAGTCATTTGCTATCCACAGAACCCAAGAAGCGTTTGAGTCGGCAAAGCGGTCCTTGTGCTCGAGCTTCCTTAGGTAATCATTCTTTGTGTCTTTCCGTTTCTCGGGCAAATGGGATTTGAGCATTCCCTCAGTCAATTCAAGCTTCTTTTCGGCGTCGGAATTTAACTCCGCTGCGTACACAATGTCCGCAATTTCCTGCAACGGTCCAATGTATGCGCCGTTCAAGCCTAAGTTTCGGGCCGTGGATCTAAACGCTTGCCAACGGTCGTCCGGGCGCCCCACCTAATCAACCCTCGCTTCACGCCACTTGTCAAACATCCATTGTCGCCCTCGTACAGCTACTCACACGTCACGCAGTTCAGCCCCGGGTTGAGGTTACACCAGGCTCTCGAGTTTTTCCACCTCTCAGCATGTCGGAATTTGTAAAGCATTGGAATTTAAGGACTTAGTTTTTCCGGCCGGCAGAGATCGCCCAGGAAAAACTATTCGCCACAATACTCTTGCAGCAGGCAGTTATCCTGCTGGTTTTTGGATGAATGGAGTCGGCCGACATCCCTTCAACGAGCGAGGAATCCCGCCGGCGCTGGCGCGCCGCGCCCAAGCGGGCATTCCCGAAGAAAGGAAGCGGCCGTGTCTATCCTCACCGTAACGAAAAGGAAGAAAAGAGGTTCCCGTAAGAAGAATTCAACCCCCAAAAAGTCCGTTGCGCATGGTTCAGCGTCGAAGGCGCGCAAACGCAAGCCCGAGAAAAACGATACCTTCACGGATGAGGCGGATTTTCTGGAACATTTGAAGAGTTTTCTCTTGGTCTTGGCGAGCGTGGTGTTCTTCGTCTCCCGCTCGTTCGGATTGAGCAAGGAAGACCGTGAAGACCTGGCGCAGGAAACGTTTTATCGCGCTTGGAGCTGTCCCATCAGGGTTCCTAAAGCACGGGGACAGTACACATGGGTCTACAAGGTCGCAAAGAGGCTGGCCATCACGTTGAGCCAAAAGAACGGTCGCCAAGTCACAGCAGATTTCCTTCACGACTTTGGCGATTGCGAAGGTGACGACGACGCGATTCAGGACGCCATCCTCAATCATGAAGCGCGTGCCGGAATGGCGGAAATCCACGCTCTCGTGCGGCGCTTAGACGTGAAACTGGCCTTGGAGCATGCCGCGCAGGAGTCTTCGGTAGGTGTAAGGGTCGCCGAACTCCACGACATGAAAGGGTACGAGATCGGGAAAAAAGACTGGCCCATCAAGCCTTCACGAACGCAGGCGTACAAGCGCCGGAAAGAAGCGTTTGACCGCATCCGTAAGGAGCTCCCCGTTCTCGGTGAGTATCTCACGTAGGTTCACGGGTTATTGGCCGGACCTGAGAACCGGACGGTTCGGCAGACAGATTCGACAATAGTTCATAGCAGGGCCGCGGATGGTCTCAGTATCCAGCCGCGGCCTTGTGTTGTCAGCGGCGACTCATGTGAAAGGCCGGACGCGGAGCCTGAGGAGAGAAAGACGATGGCGATTCAATGCGATTGTGACTTCGCGCTATGTTTTGTACCGCATTGGCCCGTCGTATTGGACAGTGCCAAAGGGCGTCTAATACTGCATTTTCAAACTGCACCGGCAAAGCTATTGAGCGCATTTCTTGCGCGGTGGTTACGTCCAACGCGCTGGCACGCGCGTCTGAATCTTGCCTTGCAGGACGGAAGAGAGCTTCTCGGAAACGTATTTCCAGACATACTCGGAACGGCGCGCGCGGCGGACGTCGACGAGCCAATTCTGGTGACAAGCGCCCGCCTAACCCAACCGTTTTCGCTGTAATCGAGCACTGGCGAAGACCGCATGCGGACGGATTGCCTTGTTCATCCGTCA
Organism: Candidatus Hydrogenedentota bacterium; assembly: GCA_016215105.1. Classification (GTDB taxonomy): domain Bacteria; phylum Hydrogenedentota; class Hydrogenedentia; order Hydrogenedentales; family SLHB01; genus JACRLJ01. The sequence continues at coordinate 33,949 of JACRLJ010000002.1, read as the reverse complement.
GTAGCAAATGGGACGAGGTGGATCAAGGGTAGTTTGAAGCCCCTGGTGGTCGTCGCCTTCGTTCCAGAGAACCCTCAGCTGAGCCGTATGAAAGGAGGTACCTAGGCACATGGAAACTACCGAAGACCTGGACTTACCCGACCCCCACGATCCGATGGCATTGCGGGAGATTGTGGCCAAGACAGCCGCCACAGTCTTGCGCCCCCATAGCCACCCACGTAAGAGGCCGTACGGCTAGCGGAAGAAGGAGGAGTAATGGAATCTCAACTGAAATTTGGCGACCCGCTCTGTTTTGCGCGCGACGAAATAGCAGCAGGGGAAGTTCCTTGCAACGTGGATACGCTTCGGAAATCCGGGGACGACAGCGTGATGGAAGCGCACCTGCGGTACTTGAGCGATTGACTCTGACGAATATCATCCAAACCAATCTTGAACGTTTGGCCGAGTTGGGCATAGTGGCGCTGCCCTATCCCGAACGCGTGGACTACAACCTGCACCTTCCCGTTCGGGTTCAGATTACCCATCTGCCGGAGGAGGATGGGCGGGTAGTGGAAATGAGCCGCCGCGGTTTCATGCGAAACGGACTGGTGTTCCGCACTGCTCACGTAACCGTCTTGAAGTATTCACCGAAACCAGTGAACACGAAGAAGGAGGACAAGGCATGAGCAACTCAGATTCCGATCAATTAACTCCGGACGAATCCGTCCAAAAAAAGAAGCGTGGGCGCCCTCCGAAGCACAAAGGTCTTTTCATGGCGATTGACCTTGGCAATGGCACCACGCTGATTGCATTTGTGAACGCTTTGGGCCAGATCGTGGTTCTCGCGGACCGCGAGGGTCTGATGTGCACACCCACCGCGATAGCGTTCGAGGATGGCGACCCGGACAAGCCGTTATTCGGGCGCACCGCAATGAAGAGGTCACGGGTGAGTCCATCGCAGGCGTATTGGTATGTGTTCCTGCATGTTTCAATGACCAGCAGAGACGTGCCTCCCTGGAAGTCGTGGAACAAGCCACATTCAGACCGTTGGGAACCATCAACGAACCCTCGGCGGCGGTAATCGCAGTCGCCAAGGGCAAAAACGGCGTCTACGTCATCGTGGATATTGGCGCGGGAACGACGGACGTATCAGTGGTGCGCTCGGAAGACGACGGCCACACCATAACAATTCTGGCAACAGCGGGCCGTGACGACAGAGGCGGACGAGAAGTCACAAGCAGAATCGTGGAGTACTGTCTGGATTATGCTTCCCAACACGGCGTGGCTCTCGATCCCGAAGAGGATTCCAGAGATATCGTCATCATCGAATCGGAAGCCGAAACCTGCAAACAGGACTTATCGTCCCGCGATTCCGTTACGTTAACCATTCGGGCCAAGGACAAGTTGTTGGATATCCCCCTGACCCTGTCTGCGTTTAACCAATTAATCGCCGATCTCTGTCAAGACATTCTGGCGCTCGTGGACGAAGCGTTGAGCCAGGCGCAAATCACACCCGATGAAGTCGATGGTGTGGCCAGTGTCGGCGGCGGCTCTCGGGTACGGTACCTTCGCGAAAATATCGAAGTAAAGTTCGGTTCAGCAAAGGCTATGAAGGACTTTGATGTGGACAAATGCGTCGTCATGGGCGCGGTAGACGCCATAGCCATCAAAGTCCAAGAGCGTATCGCGGTCGGTGACGTCGCCCTTCAAGGTATGGCGCCGGAGTATCAGTTGAAGGGAAACGTAGTCCTTCGCGAGGTCCTGGGGCAGGCGCTCGGCGTGCTTGCAGTGAATACCCGAACGATGCGTGAGCAGTTGGCAGCCATGATTCCACAGGGCACGGCGTTGCCAGCCACGGCGAGCACAACGTTTGGCCTGATCGGTGGCGCCGAGGGCGTTGACAGCGCGGATATCGTCGTGCTGCAAGGCAAAGCGAACTGTGACCCGTCCGACGCGACTGAGTTGGCGCGGTTCCCGTTGCACGACTTGCCCGCCGGACCCACGGACGAGCGAGTGCGTGTTGAGTTGGATGTGGACACTTCGGCTTTGGCAAGCGTCCGCGCCGTGGACACCTTCTCTGGCAAGGAGATTCAAGGTCAGGCCCATACGGCGGCCGCCGTTACTAAGAGCCACTTGGGCTGACGCGCCGCAAATGCTGTCGTGATCTTGCGTATACGGAGTGGCCGTGGGCCGCCTGGGAGTCCACGGCCTTCCGTTGCACAAATGCACAATGAAAGGAGTTTGGAATCATGAACATGGACAGAACACGTTTCGCGAACCCCGAAATGACCGGGAATTGTATCTTCCACGACATCCTCTTGAAGGATGTCAGCGGAAGTATGAGTGGCAAGGGCTTTGAACCGAGTAAGTCCAAACGAGACCTAATGTACGCGGCCAGCCTCGCAGCCCTGGCGATTAAGCGAGATCAGCGCCCGCTGGACCGTTTGGCGGTGATCGCTTACGGAACCACGGCCAAAATCTTCTGTGGGCTGGAGAATGTGGTGGACGGATACGAGCCGCTGTGTTGCGCCCTGAAGAAAGCGAAGGACATGTGCGGTGGTGGTACCCGTATGGCGGGCGGGTTGCGCATCGCTCTAGATCTGATTGATGAGCGCGACCTGGGCCTTTCCGACGTGTACAAACCGATAGTCACTAGGCTCATTTGCTATAGCGACGGCCACGATGAGAAAACCGCCCCAGCGTTGGAATGTGCGGGATTCCTCAAAGAGCGCGGCGTGATCATTCTCTCCTTCGGCGTAGCGCAAACGCGGCAGGAAGTGGATGAGCAGTTCCTGCGCCAGATCGCCACAACGCCCGACCATTACCGCTTCTTGGGCGACGGCGACGAAATTCGCCGCACTTTCGCGCGTATCGCGACCGGCATGCTCAGTGTCGACTCGTAACCGGACATGACACCGCAACAGGCGCTTCAGACTTTGGGCCTTTCGGCGCCGCCTGCAACGGCTGATGTGTTGCGGGCGCTGTTGCAGAAGAAGGTCGTGTCCGCGCAAGTGCGGATGCTAAGGCCCTCAAGTCAGGTGGACCGGGACCAGGTGATCCGGCAGATGGCGGCGTACCAGGAGGCGTTCAATGTCTTATTGCCGCTGGGTCCCGCAGCCCCGGCGACAGCAATGCCCGTGAAGGTGACTACGCAGCAGGCCACCACTGCGCCGGTACGACCGCCGTTGTCTAAACCAGCGCCGACACCCCCCATGGCGACAGCGCCGAGGCCCTCACCAGCGGGGCCCGCGCCTATTCCGTCTGCGCCGCGAGCCCCCAACACCACAGCCGGAACCAGCTCGCAAGCGCCCGCACGCGGGGTATCACGACCTCCAAGGGTTCAGACGGCCACACAACAAGTACCCACTCCAGCACCACCTCCGACCGTGCCTTGGCGGTGGTCTACAGTGTGGAATTCGTTCGGCAGACGCGTTTGGCCCAATCGCTGGCTATACGTGGCTATGATTGCCGGCGTAATCCTGGTGGCGCTGATGTCATGGGGCACGAAGCGCCGTGAGGAACCTGCGGCTTGGGCTGCCGGTTGGGGCGAGCCCGCGAATCACCTTCATGACGTCCGTGACGTTGCGCCGATTCCGCGGCGCGCGCCTAGAACGGTTCCGTTCGCAGGAGATGGTGTTCAAGACGAATTCGCTTCTATGCAGACACTCGACTTCCTGGAACCTGAGCCATTCGCTCCAACACCGGATAATGATCGAGTCTGGATTCTGTGTCATCCGGTGGCGGATGTGTACATCGATGGGGTGTATTGCGGTGAGGCGCCGCGGCCCCAGCCCTTTCTCTTGGCGCCTGGCTTCCACACTCTCGAGCTTGTGGCAAGGGCTTCGCCGACGGCGCTCAGATTACAGGCGTCCTTCGATCCGGACAAATCATATGTCATCAAGGTCTTCTTGGATAGTGGTGAAGCCACTATGAACGAGGGCGCATTCCCATGAAAAGAAATCGCTACATATCAGCGGCCGGGTTGGGCCTTCTGCTCTTGACCGGATGTACGACCATGTTGGACAACGTGTCGTCGAAGTCGCCACTGGCCGCGCAATTCTTGGAAGGAACAGGTATCTGGTCTCGCCGCCCACAACCTACCGATTTGGAGCCGGGGATGGCCATACCTCGCGGAACTCCGGAACACGTACCAGATCCGCCTGAGTCGGCGAGCGCAAATATCCGCTCGGCTGCGACTTCGAATCCCGCTTCAGACTCGTCTGAGAGTTCGGGTGAACAGTCCGGCGCGCGGCCTCCTAATCTCCGCCAGGAAGATGCGTTCTCATCACCGCGGGACACTGCGTCGGAGTCGAGAAAAGGATCCGGCAGCACGGAACGGCCGAATCAAGAATCGCTTGCAGGCGATCATGACACTCTCACCGAGGTTGCCGATCTCTACGGGCACTTTCACTATGAGGAGGTCATGGCGCAAACCCTGCGCCTCATGGATGACGTACATGTGTTCGACCACGATAAGGCCTCGGCCCTCCTGTTCGCGGCCTCCGCCGCATATCTCGTCAGCCGGCCGCGGGAGTGTGTGAGCTTCCTAACACTGGCAATTCAGACTGACCCCCAGGTTTCCCCCCGTATCGATGTCTTTCCAACTGAGGTGTGCCGGGCGTATCGCGTCCTGCGGACCCGAACGAAGTGAGGAGTAATCCATGAGCCAACCAGACCCCTATCAAACGTTACGGCAGCGTCTCGGAAATACGCTGATGGGACGGACCCGAAAGAAGACAGGGCAAATATCCCCCAAGCCTGTTACTACGAACACGGAGTTCTCGATGCAGGAGCGCACATATTGGGACATAAATGGCAATGAAGTCGTCACGACCGAGAGTGCAAATCACTATGTTCTCGCCTGCGGATGCCGTTGCTCATCACTTTCAAGAGTCGCCGGCATCTGCCCCGCCTGTGCGCGATCGTTGTGGGTCCGTCTGACTCGCGCGCAGCGGTATGTATGTGCGGATCACATTTGCCTTCGTTGCAGATCCAAGCGGTTGCGTCAACGCCGAGGCGGCGGCTTCTGGCGTACTCTTTTCGCAATCCTGGTTTGGCCTCTCTTCGATGTCCACGGTGACCATGAAACCGAACAACCCCCAGAATAAACCTTGGCGTGGGAATCCACCAGGTGGTTCGTCTGACCCTTCGCACTTGCTCGCGCTACTGATGGACGAAGCACAGGAGTTGGGGGCTTGGCAGAATTTCATGGTCCAAGCTTTGTTCGGAGCTCTTGAAGCCGATCCTAAGGACTCTGCGGCGATGGAACTTCTCGTACAGGTCTTGCACTCTTTTCGTGTGCGAGCTGTCCTCGACCCCGACGCGCTCCGTCCTTACCCAGGTCTCGAAAGCGGGTTGCAGCGTGGGGACAATGCAATTGGTCGTATCCGTGAGACTGGCTTGGATTGGTCAATCCCGTTGTCCTCGCTGCCACACGTTTTGCTCACTGGTTCCACGGGGTCGGGCAAGACGAATTTATTGTACGTCATCCTTCATCAACTTTCCGGCAAGATTCCGTTTCTGTACGTCACGCCGAAAGTGGATGTGGCGCGGCTGCTCGTCGATCCGCGCGTTTTCCAGCGGGTACTTTTCCTGAACGAATGGCGCTTGTGTTTATTTCATTCGCCCGGTGTTCCCCAGGCGGACTGGAACAGGACCGTGATCGAAATATTCGCCCAAGACTGGAATCTGCAGTATTCGAGGGTATTGTTCCACCGCTGCGCGGACCGCCTTCAAAGCCTCTACGATGCGTATTCACAGCAGTGCGGGACCGAAACGCATTTCACACTTCTTAATCTTCTGGAAGCGGTGAGGCGCGAAAAAAGTAAATACCTGGAAGGAGCGGAGACAACAATAGACATCACTATACGGGCGACTGGCCAGCTGCTGGATACCAGTTATGGAATGGACCCACAATCCCTGTTCGGTACTGGCGGAACCGCCTTGATGATACCCAATCTTAACGATTCCCGGGCGGCGCGATTCTTGATCGACTGGTTGATTCATTGGCTCCATGCCTACCTACAGTGCCACGGACCGAACGACTCATCTCCCCAGTTTGTCCTCGTCCTCGATGATGCCCAGCGATTCCTTGGACAGGGCCTCGATAAAGACGGCGCCATGCCGTTGTCTCACATGTATCTTCTCGCGCGCCAGGCCGGATTACGTTTCATCGCCTCATCACAAAGCCCGTCAGATTTGGCGTTGGCAGTATCCAGCCAGTCCGACCTGATCGTTAACACAGGTTCGCTCACGCATCAAAAAGACTTGCAAGCCATGGGGAATGCCCTGGGACTTCCGCCCTCTCATTGGGACCGGCTCCAGAGTCCTGCGCGGGGGGAATTCGTCGCCCGGGAAAAACTCGGAAGGTACAGCAGGCCGTTTGCCGGCACGGTGCGGCAGTTTCCCGCGCCAACTCAAACGTTCACCGAAGCCGATCGAGCACGTCTTATGGCGCCGGTTCTCGCAGCTTTGCCGTGGCGGCCAGGAGTACCTCTACAGGTAGTTGAGCGGGCGCTCACGCCCTTTGGCACCGGCGCCGCTCCAGCGCGCATGCCCGGTCAGATCTCTCAAACGGCAAAGGCGCTGGCGTCCGACGTTTTGGACCATCCCTGGGATTTTCTCAACGTACGCTACGCGCGGCTTGGACTCGGCGGCGGATCCGCTCAGCGCTCCAAGGATGAATTGCTTGCGTTGCGATGGGTGCGGGAGTGGTCGGTTCCTATCAAGGGTAGAGCGCCGATCCTGCTGGAGCCTCTGCCAACGTTGGCCGCTGCATTACAGCGATCGATTCCGTCTTATGGTAAAGGTGGATTCATGCATGCCTTCGGTATTGAAGAGGTCATGAGCTCGATGAGGGCGCGCGGGTACCGAGATTTGCGCAAGGAGTGCTTCTTCGGATCAAAAGCAATCGACGTGGTTGGTGTCGACCCGACCGGTGGACTGGTTGGCGTAGAGGTGACTCTTTCGCTCACAAATGCTTGCGATAATGCCGAGAAGGACTTCATGGTCGCTAGTTTAGCGAGTCTAGTTATGGTTTGTCTTTCTCAGTCCGACGTTCGGCAAGTAAAGCGTGCGCTCAATGCCGCCCCTGGCCTCCAGGCATTCTTGCCACGGATTACCGTAGAAACGTTGGCGCAATGGATATGAACGTATTTATCCAGACAGATCTTGAAGATGAGGATGGAGCTTGATGAGAGTCTCATTTAATCCCCCGCGTGCCCGCATCGTCGCAGTTGTCATTGCGGCCTATTTTATATGGTCCTTCCTCAATCGCCAGGTGCGAATTGGCACGGTTGACCTGTCGTTGCCACGCTTGGACCAGCTTCACGCCATCGGGGCGCTGGCCATTCTGTGCATCACAATTGTTGGATTGGCCCGGCTGATGCGGGATAGATGATGTCGCAGGAGTTCTCGATCGGTTGGGTGCCTGAAAGCAGCCGTACGTACAGCTGTACCAGGAAACACTTCTACTGACCAGGATGAGCTTGGAACGTACACGAAAGGACGATAACCGGTCTATAGCTGAGGAAGATGCGAAGCTTCGCCCGATGCTAAAGAACCGCTGGGCGGTGTTGTCCATGCGCTTCGCGTGGTTGATTGTCCAGCACATCACCAAGAGAGGAACCGAAGAAATGGGTACTTTCCGTAATCCGCCGCCGAATCCGGCCTTGGACATGCGCTACTACGCGCCGCCGGCGTCGCGCTGGTCAGACGAGGAGCATGAGCAGGCTCGCCGCGATGGCTACCAGGATGCCCGGGATCGGTGGGCCGATCGCATGCAGTTCCGCCAGTTCGCCGACTTCGTGGATTCCACGGCCCGCAGGTGGCGGGAGCAGTACAAAAAGGACAAGGATTACGCTTTCGGATCCGGGGGTTTGGCGGCGATGGGCCGGGCGAGGGGCGCGATGTCGTATTACGGCGCAGCCGGCCGGCCCGATCCGGACCAGGTCGGCCTGGCTGGGATGCTGCATGACCGCATCCATTCAATTTCCGAGCGCATGGGTGAATTGGGCGTGTCTTGGAGGACGGACGAGTCGCAAGTTTCTCCTCAACACCGTGAGGAGTTCAGGGAATTGAAAGAATCGCTGCGCTCTACTGCGGAGCGCTTGTACTCCTTGGACATGGATGGCGCTTTGCGAAAGGCCGGCGCTGGCCGGCCGCGCACCCCGGCGGACGCGCTACTAGAGGATGAGGATTACACGCCGGACGACCCGGAGTTGCAGCGCGTATTTACTCAGTACCGGGGAGAAATGGCCGTTTACGAGAGCGAGCATCGCTCCGAGGTCGCTTCAGAACCCCTTCGCGAGAGGCGCGTTCGCCCTGCTCCCGAGTGGATGGGTGACAACCGTCAATCCTTCGGCGACGATGTGGATGACGGACAGGATACGGAGGACGAAGAACCGGAAACTTGTGACGAGCCCGACGCGTCTTCCAGTGGATGGGTCTGAGTAATCAAAGAACGTTGTTAACGCGCGGACACGGCCAGTCCAGTGGTTGGGCGTGGCCCTAGCGCTGGTCCTACAGACTAATCGGAAAGGAGGTGAAATCAGATGCCGAAGTTGGTACGAGTTCCCAATTTCTACGACCAAATCGACCCCGACAAGACTCTTCCTAGCGAAGGAGAGCACGTGGTGGTGGTCCAGAGCGCAACGCCAGACGGCGACGCGGCTGTGCGGGTGCGGTACGAGATCATCGAAGGTCAGGATCGCAGAATGACGGTCGACCAGAACTACAATCTCGATCATCCGAACGGACTGCGGCTGTTTAAGCAGCTTGCCACGAGCGTGTTGGGTGTTCAGCCGCACGATGGCATGATGGACGTGGAGTCTCTGGTGGGCAAGACGTTGCGCGTAACGGTGGCGCACCGCACCGTAGAAGGCAACAAGGTGTATTCGAATATAGTAGAGCACGCGCGCACGTAATCAGCCTTTTGACGAGGCTGGGAGGGACACTTCGGTTCCTCCCAGCCCCCGTTCGATGACGGCGAGTCATGGATCTTCTGGCGCGGCGCTAAGCCGCTAAGGAAAGCGTTTGATGCCCGACTGGGAAAATGGCGTTGCGCGTCACTTGCGGCATTCGACGAAAAGGTCTTGGGCTGCCGCATGGTCGCCGCCCTTGACACTTCTAAACAATGTGGGCATGAGTCTGGCATGTAACGGCGTGAAGGTGGGCGATGACGGAATGAAAGCGCGCAAACAGAGTACGGCGGCGAAAGAACTTGTGTTGGAGACGATTACCGATCCGACCGGACATGGCAAAGCCACAGGCGATGCGATGATGGCTGCGTTAATCGAAGAAGTCCGAGGACTGCGGGCAGACCTGCGCGCACTGACCGGCGCCGTCTTGAATCGGGAACAAGCCACGAGTCTTCTCGGGATTAGCGTTCGTAACCTTCATGACCTCGTCAAGCAGGGCTCGATCAAACGCGTCGCGTTGAGCACCGGCCGCTACGGGTTTCGCCGGGAAGAACTGGACCGGTACCTGAGTAAAAATGGAGATAGATCTCTCGACTCAGCGCAGAGGTGGCATGCCGATCATGCCAAAAAATGAGGGTACCCAAGTGTTCACGGATCTGTACACGGTGCCTCTGCATTGCCCCGCAAATCAACTCCATTCGCTACAACGCCGATCCGCCGTCGCAAGCACTTACAACGTATTGCCGCGCTTTCGGCAGAATCCACAAATCTGCGCTCAAGATACGAACAGATTCGATTGGGCACAACGCCGCCAACGAGGAATCCAACGAAGAGCAGAAGTTAGGATCGTGGTTAGCCGGGTAGGTCTGAAGAAGACCCGAGGCGGTAGGTAGACACGAAAGATCATTACGTGAAGTGATTCGGTCTATAAGGGTAAGGAAGAACCGGAGACGGAAGATTCCGAACATAATGAGGCAGGTCGGAATGGTGAGCAAGAATACGAAAGCTCTTATGGAATTGCGTATCGCTCGGTTGCAATGCGCGCCTCGTTCTACGCCGACAGCCAAATGCCGGGGAGGTTTCGATCATTGCTCGGAGTTCTCTCAGCCTAAAAAGTGCTACGACGATTACTTAAGCGGTAAAACTCTCAAAGGCGCTAGGACGTATGAACACGGTAGGTGATGACGAAATCAGTACTGATCCTGGATCCAGAAGTATGGGCGTAGTGACAGGCATAGCGGATCTTCCGGGAAATGCCTATATTGACTCGAAAGAGTTGGGACGTTTGATAGGAAGGTGCAAGAAATCCATTCAGCGTGCGGTGCGACGCGGTGAACTTCCCCCTCCAGTTAAGTTTATGGGGCGCCATGTTTGGCTGGTAAAGACAATCCTGGACCATTTTGAAGAGCGCCAACGAGCAGCTTGCCAGCAGATGAAACAACGACAGACTCGTCTGAAGCAAAACATGCCTTGACTAATTCGTATACAGAAAGTATCATAAGTCTATGCCTAAGAAGAACAGACAGATCATGGGGCGTCCACCGAAATCGCCCAGCGAAAGGCATAGTGAACAGGTCAACGTGCGAATGACAAAAGGCGAGAAGAAGCGACTAGTGACCTCGGCGAAGCGACTAGGCGTATCACTTTCCTCGCTACTAATGCGTCCGTGGCGCAAAGAGGGATAACGATGGCCAGCGTATACAGAAGAAAAGGGCCAAATGGGCGTCCGGAGAAGGTCTGGAGATTCAAATTCAAAGATGTTGCTGGACGGTGGCGTTATGGTACCGGGTGGCCGGATAAGCAAAAGACGTTGCATCATGCGCTTGAGGTCGAGGCCGATCAAAGAGCGATTCGCAAAGGTGAAAAAATCGTTTTACCACGACCGGCCAGCGAAGCCGATCACGCGCTATCCGAGAGAATAGCGGCGTACTTGAAGTGGGGACGTACGCAAGGGGGAAAGGACGGCCGCCCGTGGGATGAACAGAATGCCGCCCTTAAGGAAGGGTATCTTGATTGGTGGGTGGACGAGCTAGGCCTTAAGTCACTAGTGGATATCAGACTGGACAAAGTCGAAAGGGTGGCTCAGGACTTGTTATCTGGTGGGCACTATGCGCCAAAGAGCGTGGCATTACGCATCGAAGCGTTGAAATCCTTGTGTCTTTGGGCGGTTAGACGGGGGTATTTGCCAAGTAATCCCTTGGCTGGGCTAGCAAAGATCGACACGAGACCCCGTGATCCACATCGGGCTTTCAACGAAAATGAGGTCGCTTCTCTGCTGGGCGTCGCGCCACCGCAACGCCGTCTCTGGTATGAAGTGGCGCTCGCCACCGGTTACAGAGTATCGGAGTTGCGTGCATTGCGGGTACGCGATCTAGATCTTTCCAGGCCATCACTTCCCTTGGCGGCAGATTATACGAAGAATCGGAAGAACGCGCGACAGCCAATCACGCAAGAATTGGCCGAAAGATTGAGGTCGAACAACCAAGGTCGTCCCGAAGAGGCGCCTTTGCTAGACATTCCAGGGCGAGAGGCGTGGGCGCCGCTCAAAGAAGACCTCAGTGCGGCTGGTATCGTCAACCAGACGCCGGAGGGGAAAGCAACGTGGCACAGTTTTCGAAAAGCGTTCGTTAACTCGTTGGTGCGTTCCGGTGCAGACCTGAAAACGATCATGGAATTGGCGCGACACTCTACGGCAAGTCTTTCTATGGAGGTGTACGCGAGCGCCGATGACGCCCGTCTACGTCGCGCTGTGGAGGCTGCAACGAAACACTTGGATCAGGACCATCAGGCATCGCCGTGTTGCAAATATGTTGCAGGCGATTCCAGCTCTGCAACACAGGAAGACATAAAGAAAGACCCAGAAGGGCCTTACGATGAATTAGTAATGGTGGGCGACACTGGGCTCGAACCAGTGACCTCCGCCGTGTGAAGGCGGCACTCTAACCAACTGAGCTAGTCGCCCGATGAATAGCGTCACTAGAGTAACATGTGGCGGCGAGTCGCGTCAAACGGCGGTTGGCGTACGAGGGGCCGGAACGTATGGACTAGCGACAGAGTCTGCGCTGGTAGAAGGCGCCTTGGAGAGTACTGATTCATCTGGCGCCGCTCTTCACTCAACCGCACAATTTCTGCGGAAACTGTCTCTTATCTAGAGGTTTAACGCTTTGCTGATCACCAACTGGATATCGACGGCGTCCACACCGCCATCTCCATCCACGTCGGCATCCTCAGGGTGACGGTCGAGATTAAGCGCGCTATTGACCACTTGCTGTATGTCCAACGCGCTTATCTGGCCGTCGGAGTCAATATCGCAGCTTTCGCCGCAGCCGGAAATTGCCGCGACGAGCGTAACAATCTCGACATCGGCCTGGTCGACCGAGCCGTCGCCATCTACGTCGGCGTTAGCGGCGCCCACGTTCTGGCCCAACGACGCTGCCCAAGCGATCAGGATATCCGCGGCGTCCACCCGGCCGTCGGCGTTGACATCGGCGTTGTAGAACTCCAAGTAGTGGCGGACACTGTCGCTCGACCGGAATTCGAATTGTCCGGAGACCAGTACCGTATGCGTGGCCGCGTCCGCGACTTCAATGGTCGAACCGTCGTGCAATTCCGGTACGGTGTCGCCGTGGCGGGTATCCCATACGGCGCCGGCGTGGTTGCCGGTCACGTTAACAGTTCCAAGGCTTTTGCCATCTACCGTGACCTCGACTTGGGCAACGCCGAGCGTTCCCTCGAGCTCCAGGCGAAGACTGCGATGGCCTTGGTAGTTACCGTAGTTGGCCTTGCCGTGGAGTCCTGACTTGGAATCGGACTCGACTTCGAGGTGGGCTTCCATGCGCGCGTTACGGGCGATTTCACCCGAGAAGTAATGGTCAACAAAACCGCATCCCGCGTTGAGCGCCAATTGCACGTCGGCGACGTCCACGACGCCGTTGTGATCGAGGTCTACGTCGTAGATGCTCTGGATTTCGCCGAGCGCGGCCAGTGCGACTTCACGCAGATCGGCGAAGCTGTACACCCCGTCCAGGTTCACGTCCGCCGATTGACGCGGTACTTGCGCGTGCGAATCATCCGCCTCGCCGGCGAAGTTTCCGCTCAGCAGCACAGCCTGGTCTTCGCTGCGCAGTACTTCGATTAGGTCGCCATTTTGAACGGCCGGCACTGTGTCTCCATGCTCGGTCTTGAGTTCGAAGCGGGCTCTGCCTTCTTCGACCGACGCTGTGCCGATGATTTCACCGTTCAATCGGACTTCGACGGTTTCAGTGGAAAGCACGCCGCGGACCTCGACCACCAATTTAGATTCTGCCTGGCTGCTCTTGTCGCTGTTGCCGGAATCGCTGTCATTCGAGTCGCCATCATTCGAGTTACCGTCGTTCGAATCGCCGTCGTTCGAGTTGCTGTCGTTCGAATCGCCGTCGCCGCTGCCATCGTGGGAACCGTCTTGATTCCCATCGCCGATTTCGTTTTCATAGCGCGCGCGTCCCGACGCCAGTTGATCATCGCCGACGGCCACCAGTTGGGCGGTAAGTTCCGACGCTGCAGCAGGGGGCGGAGTCGGTGAATCAACAACTACGGCACGCGTCGCTTCACTTACATTTCCTGCGGCGTCTTGCACGCGATAGTGAAGCGTGTAACTTCCGGGCACGGCGGTGTCCACCGAACCAGTCACCGTGATGGCGGCTGTGATATCGCCATCCACGTTATCAACGGCAGTCGCGCCGGCGTCCGTATACGCGGCGTTCTGGGCCACATGCGCCGGGTTGGCGCCGAGCACGGTGAGCACCGGCGGAACGGTATCGGTCGTCGAAGTGGGATCGACGATGACGGTACGCGCGGCTGCAGCCGGGTTCCCCGCTGCATCTTGCACGCTGTAGTTGATCGTGTAGGTTGCGGGTACGGCGGTGTCCACCGAACCGGTCACTACGATGGCGGCAGTGATATCGCCATCGACATTATCGTTGGCAGTCGCGCCGGCGTCTGTATACGCGGCGTTCTGCGCGACATGCACAGGATTGGAGCCGAGCACCGTGATCACCGGAGGAGTCGTGTCGGTCCCTGAGGCGGGATCGACGATGACGGTGCGTGTGGCCGCGGCCGGGTTCCCCGCCGCATCCTGCACGCTGTAGTTGATCGTGTACGTTGCGGGCACAGCGGTGTCCACCGAACCGGTCACTACGATGGCGGCAGTGATATTACCATCCACGTTATCGACGGCAGTTGCCCCGGCGTCAGAATACACAGCATTCTGAGCGATATGCACGGGATTTGACCCCAGCACCGTCAGAACCGGCGGGGTAGTGTCAGCCGGAGCCGCAGGCGGAGTGTCGGAGGCGTCGCCAGGAAAGAACAACGCGACGATTTCGTCCTTGTTCGATGCCCCGTCGCCGTCCGAGTCCGCCGTCTCGATGGCGGCAAAATCCAATCCCGCAGTGAGCAAGTCCGCGCCATACGGGTTTCTACTGCCGTCGAATGGGGAATTGTGGCAAAGCGTGCATGAGTCGAGTTTCGTACCCGTAATAGATGGGTACTTCGCCTTTGCGTTCGTTAGATACGCTGTTCGGGCGAGCGCCGTTGGAACAAATGCCGTGAGGAGGATCAGGAGGATCACCGCGCGTTTTCTCATCGTTTTACTCCTTGTTCGGTTGCGTCGAAGCTGGACTACAGGGCGCCGTTCCCACAGTAGTGAACGGCCACTCTACCGCCAACTTATCCATTTGTGACATACAAACTACGTGGCTCCTGTTGAAGCAACGCTTGCGCCATCATTCTTGCGGAGGCGCCTGGTGCGCATATGCAGAATAGGGTGAAAGTGAAGAAGGACGAATCTCGCGCATAGTGCGACAACGGCAGAATTCTGCGCATGTTAGTAGAGCGTACTGACGAATATCTGGCGGACCTTCGGCGCCTTGGGCCGGGGCTCGAGTGGCGAAACTACTAAGACGAGTCTTCTCACGCTTACTTTCTGAAATCTTGTCTCTTAGCGCATTCTTCAATTCCAAGCGATTTGTCACTTCCCGGAAAACTCTTCTGCGAAGTCTTCCCCTCGTGTCCGTTGAATCGCTGAATCGCCGTATTCCGATACATTGGAAATTGTACGTGTTCACTATGAGTACAGCGTGAAATCCAAATGAATTTACGTTCATATTGATTGCGGCGTCCGTATAATGCGCGTGGAGCGGCCGGAGAGACTGCTGCGCGAGGTGAAAGGCGCGCGCGCGCCAAATCCTTTGTTGCAGCTACAGAAGACGGTATTGTTTTGCGGCGGTGATTCGGATAGATTGTTTTCGGAAAGGGGTTCCGCGAATTTCTCGATATGCTCAGCCGACTATTGACGAGAAAAGAGCAGGTGGTCTTGCTGGCCTTGGCCGGGGCGATTTCGGTGGGGTCTCTGGCGCTGTATTTTCACCGCGATGAAAAAGTCCTGTCGTCTGTCGCGGCGACTTCGCAGGCCAGTGAAACGAAATCGAAGCCGGCCGAGCGCGTGGTCAAGCCCGTAACGCCGGAGGCCCCTCCACCGCCGCCGGCAAATGTTCCGCCCACTCCCCCGCAGGCAACCGTATCCGTCGTCGGAGCCGTGAAGGCGCCCGGTGTTTATACGCTCGAGGCGGCCGCCCGGATTCAGGATCTACTGGACAAGGCCGGAGGCATTACCGATGACGCCAATGTAATCGACATCAACCTCGCGGCAAGATTGATCGATGGAACGACCCTAAGCGTTCCCGCCAAACCGGTGTGGGACCCCAAGACACGCCAATACGTCCAGATGGACCCTCAGGTGTCTCCCTATAATCCCCCGCAATACACGCGTTCGGGGTGGGCCAGCGGGCAGGTCTCCGCCGGGACGCCGGGCGGCGGCGCCGACGCGACCGCTCCGGATAAGGTGGGGCGGGGAGAACTCATCAACCTCAACACCGCTACGCAGCAGCAGCTCGAATCGCTGCCCGGCATTGGGCCTAAACTGGCCCAACAGATCATCGCGTACAGGACGAAGACACCGTTTCATTCCGTGGACGAGGTCGATAAAGTCCCAGGCTTCGGGACACGCCGGGTCGAGCAGATTCGTCCACTCGTGACGGTGCGTTAGGGACCTTTCGG
Source organism: Candidatus Hydrogenedentota bacterium (assembly GCA_016215105.1). Lineage (GTDB taxonomy): Bacteria > Hydrogenedentota > Hydrogenedentia > Hydrogenedentales > SLHB01 > JACRLJ01. Next base: position 17,957 of record JACRLJ010000002.1, on the reverse strand, counting down.
TATGGGGGTAGATAGTCATGACTCATGGAGTTCCTGGCGACGCCTTCGTCCATCAGACGTGACGCCGGCATCCTGCCGGCATCGCGGCGCCTGAACTAAGCCGGCAAGATGCCAGCGCTACTCCGGATTTCGCGGACCACACCTATCGGATAATCTTGACCTCTTCCTCGAGATCAACGCCAAACTTTTCCTTGACGCTCCGTTTCGCGAGATCGATGAGCCACACTACGTCACTGCACGTTGCGCCGGATACGTTCATGATGAAGTTGGCGTGTTTCGGGCTGATTTCCGCGCCGCCCCGGCGCGTGCCTTTCAAGCCACACGCTTCGATCAGGCGCCCCGCATGGTTTCCCTCCGGATTCTTGAACACGCTTCCGCAGCAATGGCCCTGAGGCTGCGTGTCCTTGCGGCGCTGCATGTAATGATCATAGAGCGGCTTCTGGTCCTTCTCCGAACGCACGAATCGAAACTGACCGCGCAGGATCAAGCCGCCTGGCGGACAAAACGTCTGTCCGCGATAGCCGTAAAGCGCCGGGTCCATGTTCACCGAAACCAATCCATCCGGTGTCATCACGTCCACCCCCTCGACCCACTCGAGGGTGGTCCCGCTGGCTGTTCCCGCATTCATGTAAATTGCCCCGCCCACGGAACCGGGTATCCCTGTCAAACCGGCCGTGCCCTCGAAATTGTTCGGGAGCATCACTTCGCTTACCAGACGCGCCAACTCAACGCCGGATTCGACGGCGTAGCGGCCATCGCTAAGCGTGTCGAGATTATTCAGTCCCGTCGTGAACAACACAATGCCAGGAAAACCTTCGTCGGCTATCAGCACATTCGACCCGCCACCCAAGACGAGTTTGCGGCCGGGTTGCTCGCACATCCACAGGTACGCGTCCTGCGCTTCCTGCATCGAGCGTGGCAGCAGCGCCAATTGCGCTGGTCCGCCCACGTTGTAGAGTGTCGCTGGCGCCAGAGGATATTGCGGAACGGCGAATTCAAACGGAAGGGATTTCATGCCCGATACGATACCTGAATCCCGGATTGGATTCCTAGTCCGAACACCTCGCCACCCGCGATGGCTGGTTCCAGGACCGTGCTATGAGTTGACAGGTTTTCGATTGCGCTATACACTCCGGAAAGGGTAGGAGCCACAAAAGAGTTTGACCCGGGAAAGCAAAATTTCGCTCGACAACGACACATCGGGTATTCTAATCCAGCAATAGGACCATGGATAGACAGAATCGATCTGTTGCCTCGTCGGAATCGGATTCCCGGAAGGGGAACGAAATCATGCGTAAGCTAGTCATACAGATACCGTGCTACAACGAAGAGGCGACGCTGGCCATCGCGTTGGCGGCGTTGCCACGGCAGGTGGCCGGTGTGGATACTGTGGAATGGCTGATCATCGACGATGGCAGCACGGATCGCACGGTCGAGGTGGCGCTGGCGAACGGCGTGGACCATGTGGTCAAGCTGCCCCAGAACTTGGGCTTGGCGCGCGGGTTTATGGCCGGGCTGGACGCGTGTTTGCGCGCGGGCGCCGACATCATCGTGAACACGGACGCCGACAATCAGTACGACGCCAGCGACATTCCCGCGCTGATTGCGCCGATCTTGAAGGGTGAAGCCGACATTGTCATCGGGGCCCGTCCGATTACCGAAATCGAGCATTTCTCGCCCATCAAGAAACTGTTGCAGCTTTTTGGCAGTTGGGTGGTTCGCATGGCCAGCCGGACCAACATTCCCGATGCGCCGAGCGGGTTTCGCGCAATGAGCCGCAACGCCGCAATGCAGCTCAACGTGTTCAACGAGTACACCTATACGCTCGAGACGATCATTCAGGCCGGCCAGAAGAATATGGCCATTACGTCCATTCCCATCCACACCAACGCCGACCTGCGTCCGTCCCGGCTGGTGAAAAGTATTCCGAGCTACGTGAAGCGCTCGATCCTGACCATAGGCCGCATCTACATGACGTACCGGCCGCTGAAATTCTTCGCGCTGCCCGGCCTCGTGTCGTTCCTGGCTGGCATGCTGATCGGACTTCGCTTTGTCTACATGTACTTTACCGGCGGCGGTCAGGGCCACATACAATCACTGATTCTAGGGGCGTTGCTGCTGGGGGCGGGATTCTTTCTGGTAGTCGTCGGCCTGGTGGTGGACCTGATCGCGGTCAATCGAAGTCTGCTGGAGGAAATCCGTTGGCGCCTTGCGCGCGTCGAAGGCGCTCTTCCCAAGGACTCATCCGGGACCTGAGCCCTCCGCAGGCGTTTCACTATCATCGGAAAGTTTCGCGGTGGCCAGTTCCGCCTGGCCGATCTCAAACAGCGCCATGTGTTCGCGAATCAGCGCGTACGAGCCGGTGGCGGCAACCGGCACAAGAAACGAAATGTGCATCAGTATGGCGGCGGCTTTGGCGACCGAAATATCGACCGCAGGGGCGGCCATCAACAACGACGCAACCACGCCGGCGTGAAATTGCCCCAGGAAACCGGGAGCGGCCGGCAAGCTGACTGCGACGGACAACACCGCCTGCACCAGAAACGACGTGTACCACGGGCACTCGATCGAGAACGCCCTGAAAATGCAGGCCATGGCGGCTACGTACCCGAGCCACGTTCCCAGTGAGAGCAGAATCGAATACGCCATCTTCGGCGCCGAACCAAACACCGTCAAACCGGCCGCGAAATGCCCGAGCATCCGATGGACCCGCTGCTGCAATTTGTGCGACACCGCGCCGGTGACTGCGCCGGCTATGCGCGAAACGAGGCGCTGGTTCACAAAGAGCAGCGCCAGCATTCCCGCCAATGCGAACAGCACTACGCTCGTGGCGATCGCGCCGCTGCGCACAAGCGTGGCCGGAATGGGCCGCGTAAACAGTTCCGCCGGCAGAACAATGTCCTGAACCGGATGATACGCGGTCAGCGCCACCAGCAGCACAAAAACGAGACCCACCAGATCCGTCATCCGATCGAGCGCGACCAGCGCAAGACTCTGGGTAAGCGGAAATCCGCCAAAACGCGTCAGGAGTCCGGCGCGCACGACTTCGCCCGCGCGGCCCGGAAGGATCCAATTGGCCAGGAAACCGATCTGTGTCGCGCTAAACAGCGTGCGATAGGTGGCGGGTCCTCCAGCGCGAACAATAGGTTTCCAGCGTTCGATGCGCGTGAAGATGAGAAGCCATAGGAATGCTTGCGACGCCGCGAGCCACCCGAGATCGACTCGACGCAACTCCGCGCCCACTTGTTTCCACTGCGTGCCATGGAACAGCCACGCGAGAAGCAGCGCGCTGAGCAGGAAACCCGCGGCTATTTTCAGATTCCGTTTCATACCGCGGCCTTGACGCTCCGCCCTGACGCGCGAAGGATGTCAGCCGAGGGACACCCGCTTTCGCTCATGGTTTGCGCCCGACGATGCACTGGTTGACGAAGAGGCCGTCGAATATGCGCAGCGGCCGGATCATGCGATCCACCCAATCGGATAGCCCTGCGGCGACGGGGATCTTCAGGTTGGGCAGCACTCCGATTGGCGCCCAAACGAAACGCTCGTACGACACCAGCTCGAGACCAGCGTCCGTCACCACATTAATCAACTGGGACCGGTCCATATCGGTTTCGTGAAATCCGCCGCGAATCAGCCCGAAGCGCTCGGCAAGTTTGTCCCAATAGGGGATGGGACAGGTGGCGACAAATATGCCGCCGGGTTTCAGCGCCCGGGCCGCCTCTTTCACCGCTTTGCCCGGGTCGGGCAAGTGTTCAAGAAGCGCGAGGGCGGAGACCATGTCGTACTGCCGCTGCGTTACCGTATCCGGAAGATTCATGACATCGCCCCGAGTGAGCGATATACTCGGCGGCAAGACAGGCGCGGCTTGCAGCAATTCCTCGGAATACTCGACTCCAAAATAATTCCACTTCGGAAATACCGCGTAGAGTTCCAGCAGCGTACGGCCGTCCGCCGCGCCAAAGTCGAGGACGTTCAATGACGCATCGGGATCCAGATGCCGCGCCGCCGCGTTGGCCAGCGCCCGGGCCCGTGTCTTGAAACGGTAAATTACGTGGGGCATCTGCTGCCGGTCGCGCGCGAACTGCGTATCCATCACGCCTTGCGGACGATTGTTCCGAGTCATCGGGGTCACGCTCCTCTGTTGCGGTTCAACACTACTCCAAAAGGCGCGGTCCACACCATCACAACCCATCGCGAAGGAAAGCCAGTTGGTCCTAGAGGCGCGGCCAGAAAGCCGGCTTTCTGGCCAGATTCCCAGTCTACCGCGTTTTCGCGGCTCGGTCAGATCACTGAATCGCACTTCGTCTTACGAGTACCATGGTCCAGGGAAACGGAGCGCGAAGGCGCTCGATGGAGAAATACTCCTGAACGAGACGCCGGAATTGCGCCTGCGTCCAATGATTGATATGTCCGGGTGTATTGCCCAGAGCCGAGACATATTTGAACCGGAGCAGGTTGAGAACACACCAGATTGGCTCCCGTGGAACCGAGAGGATATAGTGCTTGCATGGGATGGCGGCCAATCTTTCAAGCGCTTGCGTTGGGCTGGAGACGTGCTCGAGCACCTCGCAGCAGATCAGCAGTTCGGGCGGATTCTCGGGAAAGGTAATTTCCTCCACGTTCTTCACCTCGAAGTGGAGGTGTGGATAGAGTGACTTGGCCTGACTGATAACCGCGGGATCAAGGTCATAGCCCATGCACGACACTCGGCCGCCGTAGTGCTGGTGAATAAGATTGAGCAGATGGCCTTCACCGCAACCGACCTCGACTATCCGCGAGGTGGAGTCGAGCGAGGCAGGCAACAAGTCGCGCAAGCTCGCCATGAATCCCTGAAAGAGCGCCCGCGCGATGGGATTCTTGCTCGCGTATTTGTCATAAAGATTACCCCCGCGAGGAGGATCGTTTTCGTTGCTCGCCATGTATCGGGTACTCCTCATTTCCTTGTCTCGATCCGGTTCCATCACATCGTCCCCCCGGCGGCGGAATTCCGCCCGCGCACGGAGACAACTGTCTCCTCAGGGCGGCATTTCATGTGCGCGGTCTCTTGCCAAGTCTTCGGCGCTGTCCGCCCAAGTCGCGCGAATGCCGTTGACACTGACGTCTTGCTGACTGCTCCTATGTTGCGGACGCGCCGCCGTAAGCAGTCCACAACCGGTATTTTGCACATTGGCGGAGTCGTAATCCAGAGACACGGCCGAACCACACCCCGTACGCAAGGACACGACAGTTCTGCGCTTGGGTGGCTTGGCCTTCCAGGCCAAGGTTCTTGGGCAATGCTGCCCACGCCACATCGCGCGCTTCTGTTCATGCGATCAGACGATTCGACAGGGGTCTTGGCGAACACGCAGACCCTCACGCGCGGCTCGAGGCCGAACCGGACTGCAAAGTGGGAAAACTGACACTTCCCATCTTGACCCGTAGCGGGAACTGGAGTAGTGTTTCGATCGGTAGACGCACGTCAACGTACACAAGGTTGTTCATGAACGGTCCACGAGAAACGGAGCGGGCGGCGCTGCGTCCCCGTGCATTGCGATGGGCCCGTGCGGCGGTCTGAGTGATGAGGGAAGTGCAGAGGCAGATGCACTGTGGCCTGGTTAGGGTCACACAAACTAAGAACGTTGGCGCGTCATGGAGGTGAAGTGACATACGATACCATGCGGTGTCAGTCATCCTCATTCGAGCGCGCTCTACGGTGGGCGGCCCTCGTGGTGTGGGGCGCTTTGACCCCGTTCGCGCTCGCGCGCCTTTTCGTTCCAAACGGCGTCGGCGGGGGGCATGGCGCGATCCTTCTGTGGGTGGCCCTCCTGTACTCCTGGTGGCTGGCCCTGTCCTTTCTGGGAGCCAATTGGGCGCTTGGAGCAGCAATACTGCGCCGCTTCAAACTTCTGGATTACGCGGCAGGAGGTGGCGCGTTCCATCTGTTCGCGCTGGGAACCGGTCTCTACCTATCCTATGCCGTCCTCTTACTACTTGCGGGGATGGGTCAGGTCAACGCAGTCACCACAACAATCGGAGTTCTCGCTGTCTGGTGGTTCGCTTGGTCGAGCAGGGGGACGCCTTCCGCGGGACCGGGTGAGCGGCCTTCGTTCGTCCTGAGTCGCCGCCGCGCCGTCATCGGCGTCGTGACGGGTATTGCCGCGCTTGCATGGGCGTCTCCGTATCTTCTTCAAACGCTGCTTCCATGTACCGATTGGGACGGGGCCATGTACCACCTTCCGCTGGCGAAGCGGTTTCTCACGGAAGGTCTATGGTCTACAGACCCCGACTTCGAGCAGTACAACTTCGCGGGGGCGATCCACCTGTTCTACGCCTTGTTCATGGCGCTTGGCGCGGACAAGGCGGTTGAACCCTTCAATCTCCTTATCGCGGCGGCGGTCGTCGCCGCGACGTACAGTCTTGCGCGCGAGTTCTGGGGCGCCAAGGCCGGGGCGTTGGCCGCCGTCGTGTGTTCCTCGGTGAACCTCCTGTGGGAAATGGGCATGACGCCCCGTATCGACATCCATCTCACCCTCCTCACCGTATTGGCGTGCTACGCGTTTCTCCTGTGGGAGCGCCGGATACACGACACGGGGTTACTGGTGATCATGGGGATGATGCTGGGCGTAACCATGGGCGTCAAGTTTACGGCCATGTTCTCACTCGCAGTGCTCGGCGTTTCTACGGCCGCCGTCCTGCTGTGGCGTGGCCGTGGAGTACCGGGACTGTACCGGGCGGCAGTCATTGCGCTGTGTTGCGTGGCCATTCCGTCCGGATTCTGGTATGTGCGAAACGCTTTGGAGTTGGGAGACCCGGTCTATCCCCTCGCTCACGGGACGGTGTATCGAACGGAGCAGGGGCACGTCGAGAAACTCAGTTCGGCGGTCGCGAGATTGAACAGCCGCATGCCTCCGTCAACGGAATCGGAGTCACAGTTCAACCGTCCGCCCACCGCCACCGTTCCGGGCACGCTCTTGAACTGGTGGAACATGCTGACGCATCCAAGCTGGTACGCGCGCGTGCCCTACGACTGGCTCAGTCCATTCCTGGTGGTGTTCTTCGTGGCTCCGCTGTTCCGGCGCGACAGAACCCTCTGGTGGCTATACGGCATCGCGCTGGCCCTCTATCTCGTGATCGCGGCGCAAACCTATCTGGTGCGGTATGTGCTGCCCGTGTTACCGCTTTTCGCAGTCGGGGCCGGCGTAGTCCTCGCGCGGATAAACCGGCGGTGGGGTATGGTTTGCCTGGGAGCGGCGCTAACGGTGAACCTGGCGGTGAACTCCGTGGCGGAGCTCCAAAAGGTGAAACACTGGCACGCGCTGCACTGGCTTCGCGACGCGCCGGATGTAGACGAGTGGATCTCGTACGCCGGGTACAACGGCGCGACGGCGGTCCCGAATCTCATTCGCCATGTCAACACGCAGATTCAGGCGGGCGCGGGAATATCCGAGAACGACACCATCTTCATGGTTGGCGCTGGAACGGGGTATCACCTCAAGTGCCGAAGCCTGCCGGATTGCAGCCGCATAGGCCAGCGCTTCCTTGCGGAATTTGCGCGCGCGGACGGTGACTATGCGCGCGTGGCGGCGTCGCTGGCGAAGCAGCGCGTCCGCTATCTTCTCGTGGACGAGGGCTACATCGAGTGGGTAGTTCAGAACATTCCGCTGAACAAACGGAAGGCTCTTCCGTTCGCGATGTATCACCTTGAACGGTTCACCCGCGAACACGCCGAGCTAGTCTGGAACGAGGCGCCCCAACTCAAGTTTTACCGTCTGAAGGACCAGTTGCCCTAGACTCGGCGCTTGGCGCAAGTGTCACGTTAGCCCGCGAAGAGTCATCTGGAGCGGGCGTCGAGTAGCGTGGCATTCAATCCGTGAGGCGGTGTAGTATGTCGCCGGAGGGAAGGGAAACACCATGCAAAAAGAGACCATGACCCCGCGTGAGCGCTGGCTCGCCGTGTTAAGCCGTAAGACCCCGGACCGTGTTCCCATGGACATCTGGCACACGGAAGAGGCGAAGCAGAATCTTCTCAACTACCTCGGCTGCGACTACGACACCATGTTGCAGCGACTGCACATTGACGCCCCGCTCACCGTGGGCGGCCGCTATGTCGGTCCGCCGCCGAAAGACGGTGAGGATATCTGGGGCATGAGCTACCGCGCCATCGAATACGGAACGGGCGCCTACAGCGAAGTCACGAATCATCCTCTCGCGCAGTACGAGACTGTTGACGCCATCGAGGCAAACTATACGTGGCCCAATCCCGATTGGTGGGACTTCTCGCACCTTCCCGAGGAGATCAAGGGGAACGAATACCGTTGCATTCGCGGCGGCGGTTCCGAGCCGTTCCTAACTTACAAGAATTTGCGTGGCGACCAACAGGCATTTCTGGACCTTCTCGTCAATCCCGAGATTGTTCATTATTGCCTGGACAAGATGTTTGGCCTCGCCTACGAAAACACCCGGCGCATTTTCGAGGCGATTCCTGGTCAAGTTATGGTCACGTACGTCGCGGAAGACTTGGGCGGACAAGAAGCCCTGATGTATTCGCCCGAGCACATTCGCGAATATCTGTTCCCGTGGATGAAACGTATGATGGACCTCACGCGCGAAAATGGCTCGCATGTGGCATGGAACGCGAAGGGCTCAAGCGGGACTTCGGAGACAAACTCGTGTTCCACGGCGCGGTAGACAATCAGCAAACTATTCCGTTCGGTACCGTGGACGATGTGCGCAACGAAGTAATCGACAACTACCGCATCCTTGGCGCTGGCGGCGGCTACATCCTCGCGCCGTGCCACAACATTCAACCTGTAACCCCTCCGGAAAACATCGTCGCTATGTACGAGACAGGCTACGAATACGGCTGGCGCTAGGTTCGTTTTGGCGGCCGGAACCCACCGGGATGAAGTGACTTGCGCCATACAACGACTCGACCCTGGAGATGACGGATGGCGGCGCTGACGAAGCTCTATGGCGCGTTCTTTGACTACTGGATGAGGTTTTGCGAGTTGCGGGGCGTTCGATATATTGACTTGCCGCCTCAGGAATCCTCGAGCTACTCCCAGATACATAGGCTTACTAGCGAGGGGGAGAGGATGTATCTTAGTAGTGCGGTCCATGAAATTGTCGCTGCTAGATTGGCTAAGCAAGTCTCAGTAACGTTCTATAGATGCAAGAAAGGATACCTATTTGCGACCTGCGGTGGGCTACACTTGGCGCTTATGCTCATCTCCTTGTCAATCATGGGTAGTCAGCCTCGCACGGCGGTGGCGTGCGCAATACTTACCGTGGTAAGTGGGAGTTATCATTCTCTGAGATTGAAACGCGCCTGGGATAAGGACGAGGTTCTCCTTTTTGACCGAGCTACGCAGAAAATTAGGAACAAACTCGGAGTTGGGTGCGACGAAGTCGGGGATACCGGTAAGGGAGAAGCGCCGGATTAGTCCGGCATGACAAGAAGAGTGAAAGTGTCACACAGTTGAGTGAAGCGGCAACAGGCCACATTGACTGCAAGGCATCGTTGCGTCGTCAGAAGACGACAGGGTGCGCACCAATCTGAACAAAGCGCTTACGCAGGACTTGGCCTCCGGGACTAATCGGGACTTGCGTCTTGGTATCTGTTTTTGCGAGTCTGCGGGCTAGGTGATAAAGGTTGACTGGAAGATGACGTTTGTCTAGCAGGAAAGGCCCCGCGCGTGTTTACATCAGCAATCATCGCACTAACAGTGTACGTGACTTCGCAGGCGCCGGAGCAGCCCGCCGGGCGCGAGCTCTTCCGGGACACGGAGTTCAAGAACGGCTTTTCACTGACCGCCGCGAGTCACCCCGCGCCGAAGATCGAAATCGGTGTTCTCCAAACGGACAAGACGCCATCGCCGCGTCCGCCGGACTGGCGCATCGCCCAATGGGCTACACGGGATCTCTTGCAGCCCGGAGTTTGCGCGCCGGCGGCAAACGGCGCATGGGTCGCCGAGAATTCAACCAAACGCGTGGAGATACTTCGCGCGAACGCCGGCGTTACGCAATTGAGCCTCGAGGGACGAGGCATCGTCGAATATGCGGGTCATCTTCGCGCGCCGGGGGAAGCCTGGCCGCACTTGTTGATCGAGCAGGCGTTCGACACGCCCCTGCGGCTCGACGCACAGAAACGGATTCGCTTCGCGCTCGATTTTCGTGTCCCGTTCTGCAAGTCCGCGCCGGAATTGAAGCTAGATCGCGGTCTGCACACCACGCAGGTGTCCGCCTACTGGACCGTACACAACTTGACGCCCGGCAATCCGGATCATCGAGACATGATTTGGTTTGGACTTCCGCTCTTCGACGCGCGTCACGATATTCCACCGCCGCACTACGCGCTCGACTCCGGCAAAGACGACGCGACGGGCAAGTTCATCTGCCTGCTCGATGGGAAGCGGTTCTGGAAAGGTCGCACGGGTGACGGCGAATGGCGGAGCCTGGACGCCGATCTCACCCAATTGATTCGCGACGCCCTTGCGATCACGCGTGAACACGGCTATCTCAAGAATACGCGCCTCGAGGATCTTGCGATTACCTCGTTCAATCTCGGTTGGGAGATTCCCGGTCCGTATGACGCCAAGATCGAATTCCGCAGGCTCTCGATGAAAGCGGAGAGGGACTGACCAGCTAGTGTTTTCCCATCTCCTTGAGCACGCGCAGCAGCGCGTCGGGCCGGTTCGAGATGATGCCGTCAACGCCCCAGCCGGCTAACTTGCGCATATCCGCTTCGTCGTCCACCGTCCACACCGCGACAGTTCGCTTGGCATGGTGGAACTGTTTCAGGCGCTCTTCGGTAAGCGAGTCGTCGCTCACGTTCATGCCGGCGACGGGAAGCAGGGCGGCCCAGCGCATGTAGGCGTTCCAATACTCGGGATGCTTATCGCTTTGTGCGCCGAGGAATTCCGTGCGCAGCTCCGGCGCCTCGGCCAGCGCGACCGCGCAGACAATAGGCGAGAAGGATTGGAGGACCACGCCCCGCCCCATGCGCCGCTCACGCACCAACGCAATCGTCTTGCGCGTCAACTCGAGATTGCGCGTGCCGCTGTCCTGGATGCGTTTCATCATCGTGCGCAGCAGCCCGTCCGAGCCGCGTTCCTGTCCTTCGGCGTCGCGAAGAATCTTGGCCATAAGGTCGTCATCGTCATCGTCGTCCTTGATTTCGATATAGACCCCGCACTTGCCGCGCGCCAAGTCGAGCGCTTCCGCCAACGTGGGCAACGGTTCCCCGGCGTATTTCGGATTTTTCTTGGACCCGGCGTCCATCGCCTTCAACTGCGCCAGGGTCAGGTCCCGCACATTGCCCCGCCCGGTGGTGGTGCGGTCCACGTCGCCATCGTGGATCACGACGACCTCGCCGTCCTTACTCAGGTGGACGTCCAACTCGAACCAGTCCGCGCCCAGTTCCTGCGCCAAGCGAAACGAGGCCAGCGTATTCTCCGGCGCGTAGGCGCTGGCGCCGCGATGACCAATCACTTGAATTGCGCCTTTCGGCGCGCCCGCTTTGAACGTTTCGCATCCGCCCATCATCAGTATCCCCATCACGACACATGTCCATCGTTTCATTCGCGCAATCTCCACTTTCGTATTCGCCGCCGTACTATCCAGTCTGCCGGTGCCTTGGTAGAATCTTACAGGCTGGCAATGCCACAATCGATGTCGCGCCTCGTATTCACACCATGTACGGAAACGCGCGCATGGACACACCGGCGCGTTGCGCGGCTTTGTCGAACGCCTACTCGACGCCAGCGGCGGCGCAGGTTCCCGCTTCCTGGAAATTGTCCGCCAAGTCCGTCACCATTTTCAGGACCTGTGTTGACGCCGGGTTCAACCCCAGCAGCGCCATCACCTCGCGGGGTTTCGCGACCTGATTGTTGATCACGCGGGTCTCGAACTCGACAACAACCTGAGCCGTAGCTTGGCCGCGCAGCCACATCCCCGTAATCAGCGGGCGCAGATCCAGCGACTTTTCCTGCGGACGTTTCCCGCGCCGGCCGCTCGACCCGCCCGCTTTTCGCCGCGTTACCTCGAGCGCGTCCGAGTTCATGATCGTGTCAATGCGCTCGGCGACATCCTGCGGGTCGCCCGCGCCGCTGAGGCGGTAGGTGAATCCGGTGACGCTGCTCATCAGGGATGGCGCGCGCACCGGCGCCTCGACGACGTCGAATGCGCGAAATCCCGTGGGTACCGTGGCGGCGATGCGCTGCAACAGGTCCTCTGGCGCAACGCGTTCGCGCAGAATTATGTCCATGTAGTCACCGATGGACTCTTCACCCACCGGCGCGGCCGTCGAAAACGTCAGCTTAGGATGCGCGTGGAACCCTTGCGAGTAAGACAGGGGCGTGCGGGCCCGGCGCAGCGTGCGCACCCATGCATTCATCGTTTCGAGGTGCGAAAGGAACCGGGCCTCGCCCGTCCGGCCAATGCGGAAGCGGAGCCGTTGCGCGGGTTCGGGTTCAACGCGCTTGGGCGCCGGCGCGGGTTTCCAATCCGCCTCCTCGATGCGGCCGGCCTTCTGGCGCTTGAGCATATGCACGCAGAGGTCGCGCTCGCGGCGAATCACACCGCACATGTGACACTTGCCCGCGCGGCAGTCGGCGGCGTGCTTGAGTTCCATCGCGCGCTGCCAGTCCTCCTGGAACCACTTCTTCGGGATGAGGACGTCGATGTGGTCCCAGGGCAGGCGCTCGTCGAGGGCGCGCTCGCGAAGCTCGAAGGCGACGTCGAAATTCGTTTCCGCGACGGCTTCGCGCCACGCGGTGATGTTGAGGAGTTCGTCCCACGCCTCGAATCGCGCGCCGCGGCGCCAGGCCGCCTCGAGCAGATCGGCGGCGCGCCGGTCCGCGCGCGCAAAAAGCCCTTCGATAAACGTGGTCTCAGGAGTGTGGCGTCCGAACTTCACCCCCGGAACTTTCTTGAAACCCTGCTCGAGAATGTTCTGCTTGCGCTCGGTCTCGTCGTAGGAAATCTGCGCGGCCCACTGGAAGGGCGTGAACGGTTTCGGGACGAAAGTCGAAACGCCGGTGTGGACCTTGGCCTTCGGATTCAGCTTGCGGCCCATTTCGAGCGTGCGCTTGCACAAGTCCACAATCGCCTCGATATCGTCGTCGCGTTCCGTGGGCAGGCCGATCATGAAATAGGTCTTCACATGTTCCCAGCCGCGCGCATAGGCCTCGCACGCCATCTTGAGCAGGTCCTCATCGGGAATCCACTTGTTGATCACGGCGCGCAACCGCGGGCTGGCGGCTTCCGGCGCGAAGGTCAGCCCGCTGCGGCGCACACCCGCGACCATGTCCGCGAGTTCCACGCTGAACGAGTCGAGCCGGAGTGACGGCAGCGAGACGGCCACGTCATTCTCCGCGGCGCGGTTCGCGGCTTGCTGCACCAGCGTGCGCGGGCGCGAAAAGTCGCACGTGGACAGCGACACCAGCGACACTTCCTCGTAGCCCGTGGCGTCCAGCGCGCGCTCCATCAATTCGTCAATCTTGGTCAGACTGCGCTCGCGCACGGGCCGCGTGACCATGCCCGCCTGACAGAACCGGCAGCCCTGCGTACAACCGCGCAGCACTTCCAGCGCGAGCCGATCGTGTACCTGCTGCGTAAACGGCACGATGTAATTCGTCGGGAAGGTCGCGCCGTCGAAATCCTGCACGACGCGCTTGCGGATTCTCGGCGCGTCCTCTTTCGGAACGATCTGACCGTTCGGCAGCGTCTCCATCGGATACAGTTCGGGGACATAGACGCCTTCGAGTTTGGCGAAGGCCTCGAGCTTTTCGCGGCGCGTCGTTCCGCGTAGCGTGCGCGCCAACTCGGCGATTTCCACGATGACATCTTCGCCCTCGCCCATGACAAAGAAGTCGATGAACGGCGCGAGCGGCTCCGGATTGAACACCGCGGGTCCCCCGGCAAACACCAGCGGATCGGAATCCTGTCGCGCGCTAGAGCGCAGAGGCAGGCCCGCCATGTCGATCACCGTGAGGATGTTGGTGTACGTCAATTCGGACTGGAGCGTGATGCCGATCATGTCCACGTCGCCGACGGAGTCCTTCGACTCGTTCAAGAACAGCGGAAGGCCGCGCGCGCGCAGTTCCCGTTCCATGTCCGGCGCCGGGGCATAGGCGCGCTCTGCCCAGCACCAGGGGCGCTCGTTGAGAATCGCGTACAGAATCAGAATTCCCAAGTTGCCCAGACCCAAGTCGTACAGGTCGGGGAACACCAAGGCGATACGCAAATCAACGGCGTCCGCGTTCTTGTGCGTCGTATTCAGCTCCGTACCGAGATAGCGCGAGGGCTTCTCCACCACGGGCAATATCTCGTTGTACAGGACTTCTTTAAGGTTCATGGCTCGCTCTTCGGATTTTGTCTGGCGGGCAAGGGACGGGCCTGACAGCGCCTGCTACTACCCATGTTGCCGCATCGGAACTCACAGAAACCCATTATACACGATCTTCCCGGCCTATTCCCGGCGAGTGGCGCAGGAGGTCGCGTTGCGGGTACGGCGCGGTGGGCACTGCGGCTGCCCCAGCCGCCGTTCGACGCGCCGAAACTGGGCTTATATGGACTTGACACCATATGTATTCCATGTCATAATTCAGTCATGAACTGGGTCGTTGAGATTGGCGACGAGTTTGAGCCGGAGTTCGACGAACTGCACGAGGATGTGCAGCTCGAAATTCTGGCTTTGGCCCGCCTTCTCGAACGGTTCGGTCCGCAATTGAAGCGACCTCGCGTGGATACCCTGAACGGCTCTCGCCACGCTAATATGAAAGAACTCCGCTTCAGCGCCGCTGACGGCGAGTGGAGAGTGGCGTTCGCTTTCGATACGAAGCGTAAGGCCATCCTGCTTGTGGCTGGAGATAAATCAGGTGTCAGCGAAAGACAGTTCTACCACGAATTGATTCGCAAAGCCGATGACCGTTTCGATGCTCATCTCGCCCGGCTGAAACGGGAAAGGAACTAGCCATGCCCACAAACGTGAATGACAAAATCAGGAAGCTTCGCCCCGCCCAACGCAAGAAGATCGAGATCCGCGCCGCCCAGCTCATCGCCGAGGAAATGACCCTGCGCGAGCTTCGGCGCGCTCGCAAGCTCACGCAGACGCGCATGGCCAAGACGCTTGGCATTAGCCAAGACAGTGTTTCCCGCCTCGAGAAGCGCAGCAACCTCCTGCTGTCCACACTCCGGAAGACCATCGAGGCCATGGGTGGCAACCTGTCGCTCATCGCCGAATTCCCCGACCGTCAGCCCGTTGTCCTCTCCGGCATCACCGGAGACGAGAATGATAGTTAGCAACTCCTAGCGGGGGGCCTTGATGGCGCTGAAGCCCTAAGGCCGACTCTACTCCGCCGACGGATTCTGGGGCGTGCGTTTGGACCTCTGGCATGGGCTTCAACCATGTCGCCGAGCCCATCCTATAGGGAGCTTTCGACGAACGCGCCCGTCGCATGCGGAATCGGTCATGGTTTGAGATGCTTTGGCGATGGATTCGAAAAGCCAAGTCACTGAGGAAATCAATGTTTCGAAAGCGCAGCGTCAAGGTCCGTGAGCTTTGCGGTACCAGTCTCGACATGGAGATCACTTCGTGTCTGGTATGACGGCATCAAGAGAAGCTGAAATCGCGGAACCGCCACCGCTTGTCAAGACTGATATTCAGCCGCTGCGGTCTGCGCTTTGATCAGTCAATCTCTCAGTAAGGGGCGTGCGAAAAACATCGCCCTTCAAGGCACGGCTCTCAACAGTGTCTACTATGAGTTGTATCAATCGGTCCTTTGTCTTCCATTTCATGGCCAGTTTGGCTCGATCTATGCCGTTTTCCGCAATGATGTCCTTCAGTTCGTCGACCGTGAGTTCGTCCAGCCGTCGCGGCAGTTCTTTTGGATTCTGACGGTGCAACGCCATTGGATCGAATCGGCCTGGTTGTCTGCGGGCACTCTTCTGTGGAGGTGATTCGGTGGATTCCTTCGGATCTTCAAGTATGCTATTCAATGTTGTTCGAAGATGATCGTTCCGCTCGACTTCGGCAAGGAGTTCGCTGAAAACGGCCTTCAGCTTCTTGTGGAGAGTCATTGTTCCACCGCCTTCAGAATTTCGCTCGTCAGGGCGTGGAACACATCATACTGCCCGGCATATCCGTACTTCTGGCGAAGCGTGCCAATGGGCGTGAACTCCGCGGATTCTGCGATCTGGTTCGCCTGTGGAACAACCGCTGAGAATACATGCGGATACTTCGCACGATCGTCGCGAAGTTGCTTGAGCGTGCGATTGTGCAGCGATGAATTCGATTGATACTTGGTTACGACAATACCGTATGGCTCAACCGGTTCACCTATACTCTCTGAAAAGCCCTTGATTCGAGTCACTATCTGTGGAATACCGTACGTAGACAGCACGTCTGGGATTGTCGGGATGATGTATCCATTCGCAATCCGCAGGCCGTTGAGGGTGATGAGACCAAGGTTAGGCGGGCAGTCAATCAGTACGTAGTCGTAGTTGTCCAACACGGGTTTCACGGCTCTGCGAAGGACCTCCGTCGGGCTGTTTGTGTAGAAGCGACCGCTTGGCATTGCCGCGAGACGGTCCTGCACGTCGATGAGATCGAGGCTAGACGGAATCAGATCCAGGTTTTGGACATCTCGGACATTCGACACGCCGCATTGAAGGGTCTTTTCGAAGTTGAAACGGTAACTCGCCGGATCTTCGTTGAGTGCGTCTTGGAATAGCTGGGCTAACGTATTACCATTCTTGTTGAGTTCTTCCCATTTTTCTTCGCCGATGAGCATGGTGGTAGCGTTGGTCTGAGGATCGAGGTCAATGATCAGAACACGCTTTCTAAATGCCTGCGCCATTATCTCACCCACGGCTACCGTCGTCGTGGTCTTGCCCACGCCACCCTTTAGATTGATCGTGCAAATCACCGTTGCCATACTAACCCTCCTTTTCTTGAGCCATTTTCGCACTTGGCTACGTTGAAAGACCGGCCCAGACCGAAGCTCCGAGATAGCTGGCGGAAACTCAGCGTGCCTAGTCCGCCAGTTAGCCACCGCTGCCGGAGTCACCCCAGCCATCTTTGCGACTTCAAACAGTCCCACTAAATCGTCGTCTTTCGTCGACATCGAAAACTCCATTCACGATGAAAGGTTTATTCACAGTGTAAATGAAACTCACAATAATGTCAAGCGCCGGTAGGGTAGGAAGCAGGCCGTGAATCAATGATACCCTACCCATATTTCTGCTGATGTTCCGGGAGCGAAAGGCAAGTCGTAGGAATTTCTGCTATGCACGACCAGAACTATCGTCGTTCCGCCAATTTACCCTTCCTCGCCCGTGCCAAACCAAGGCCCCGACACACTCCGCCATCGCCTCCACAACTCAATAGCTTACAATGGCTTATCATGGCTGACCCCTTGTTTCGAAAATGGGCTAACTCGGCGGGTTCTGGCGGATCGTCCCCCCGCGTGCCCCGGGTGCTGAACCCCGCCTTATCTCAGCCCTGCAGCCCTGGGGACACCTCGGTCCCCAGTCTTGCGCTTCCGTACGCAGTTCCACTGCTCCGATCATCAACGCGAAAAGCCGAAACGGACGCCCTATACATATAGGGGGAATTGATCACGAAATCCGGTGTAGCGCCGGCATCTTGCCGGCATAGTCCGGCCGCCGCGATGCCAGCGTTACAGTTGACGGAGGTGGATTACGTCAGGAACGCTACGCCCTTTCTTACCGCCATTCGGGTAAGAAAGGGCAATGGACAATTGACAAGGGACAAGTAGGAGGGGCGAGGGACAATGACCGGGGGGCTATGGGATGGCGAGGAAAAGCAAGAACTGCATATTTCGGGCGCGAGCAGTTGGTGAATTCGGGGTAGCGCGAGCGGGGAAAACGGCCTAACGCGAGCGGTAGTTGCGGCGCTCGCGAGCGGCGAATTTGGTGAGTGGCCATTCGGGGGAATGCGTGGATGTGTTTCG
>JACRLJ010000155.1:48207-96077 GCA_016215105.1 Candidatus Hydrogenedentota bacterium | reverse complement strand
GTTTCTTTCGCTGGGGGTTCCGATGCTTCTTGGCGGGGATGAGTTTGGCCGGACTCAACGAGGAAACAACAATGCGTACTGCCAGGACAACGAAATATCGTGGCACGACTGGTCGTTGCTTGAAACGAACAAGGGGTTGTACCGGTTCTGCCGGGAGTTGATCCGCTTTCGGAAGGAGAGTCCGGTTTTCACCCGCTTGATGTATTTCGACGGGTTGCCCAGCGGCGGGGAAGGCGGGCCGGATGTCGCGTGGTTCGGCGCCGATGGAAGCCCGATAGACTGGGAGTCCGAGGATGACGCACTGGCGTTGTGGATCAACGGCGCGGAAAACCGGGGAGTTCCACTGTACTTGATGTTCAACCCTGGATTGCTGGCCGCCGAGTTTCAAGTTCCGAAAGGAACGTGGTCGCTGCGGATAGACACGGCCATGCCGACGCCGGATGATATCGTGGAGCTGGACCGCGCGCCGACAGTGCGCCGGAACTCCACCATCGTGGTCGAGCGCAAGTCACTGGTCGTCTTGTCCGGCTTTAGCCAGGCGTGAGGCGGGTGTGCGCGGCTTCGCGTAACGGGCGCGGCGCCGAAGCGGCTAAATCGTGAAGTCCTTGACGAATTGCAGCAGGACGCCGACGACGACTGACGCGATACCCAGACAGATAATCATCGCATAAAGCGCGACACCGGCTTGGACAATCTTCTTCCCCGTTCGCTCCCATCCATTTGCCAGAGGCAGCCCTGCGAGCGCGGCGATGGGAAGCAGCAGGATAAGTGACCAGAAGAACAACCCTGAGCCCTGACGGTTGAGCCAGCGCCAGCTTCCGAGCGATTCCGGCGCGTGGGCGGCGAATTTCGCGTAGGCGCTGCAAATCAGGGCGTCGAGAACGCTGCTTCCGGCGTAGAGCGCCATGAGCCCGCCGAGGGTTCCCAGTGTTAATCGGACGAAGCGAGCTCGGTCGATTGTGGGCACAGACTCGTCCTCGGTACCCACGTAGAGGTTAATGTAGAGTCCGAGGTAAGCGAGAAGGGCCAGGGGGCCGGTCAGGAGACCGAGAACGACCGCCATGGCGCGGATGGTCCGCGTGTCCATGTCGAAGCGCCGCGCCACGCCTCCGCATACTCCGAGCCAACACCGATCGGGGGAAAGCGCGAGGGTATCCAATCCGCCGTGCTTGCCGAGCAGTTCGGCGGCGACGCGGCCCGGCGTTCCGCAACTCGCGAGAATGGCTTCGATCTCGCGATCCTCGGGAACGCGCTCCTGAAACTGCCTTAGCTCCGTCTCGATCCGCGCGCGCAGACGGGTCAACGCGGTTTCCTTTGCCTTGACGGAAAGAGTACCGAGTTGCAGATCGATATCGCGCAGGTATTGAGAACGTGCTTGTGAAAAGTGCGCCTGTCCGGCCCGTGGGATGGGCCGGACAGGTCGGACACTCGGCTATTCCTGGCCGCAGTACTGCTCGCTGTTCCTCATTTCGCTACGATGCACGAAGCACAGTCGTCGTGCGCGCTGACTTGGACGATGATCGAATCCAGGACCGCATCCGGCACGGCGCCTCGGGAAGCGTCCGCCGTCAAAATGAACTCGTTATAGGCGGCGGCTAACTTTTCGGGCGTCAGCGCTATTCCCAGCGTCGTGGCTCGGTACGCAATGGCGCTGCGGCCCGAACGCGCCGTCAGCACAAATCGGTGTCCGGGCGCTCCCACCAACGACGGCGGAACGAACTCATAGTTCTCCGGATCTTTCAAGATGCCATCCTGATGAATCCCCGAACTGTGCGCGAAGGCGTGATCGCCGGCGACCGCCCGGTTGGGTTGAATCTGTACGCCGGTGACCGCGCTGACGCTCCGGCACAGGTTCGTAATCCGGGCCAGGTCCAGCCGTGTCTTGCCGATGCCTTTCAGCGCCAGGGCGACAGCAATTTCCTCGATAGCGGCGTTTCCCGCGCGCTCTCCGATACCGTTCACGGTGGCTTCGACTTGCCCCGCGCCGTGCTCGACAGCGGAAATCGAGTTGGCTGTGGCCATGCCCATGTCGTTGTGGCAGTGCGCGGAAATCACCACGGATGGACCAACGAATTGCACGATGTCGCGAATCAAGGCGCCAAACTCGCGGGGTGTCGCGCAGCCGACGGTATCGGCGATGTTGATTCGGGTGGCGCCGTTTTCGATGGCGACGCCGATGCATTGGCGCAGGAAGGTCCGCTCGGCGCGCGTCGAGTCCTCGGGCGTGAATTGAACAACGCCCAGGAACAAGTGAAGCACCGGCGCCGCCGCGTCCTTCACGGCGCCGGCCGCCGCGGCGATGTCGGCTTGCACGCAGCGGGCCAGCGCGGCGATTTCGCAGGAACGGACTTCCCGCGCGATACGGGCGACTGCTGCGCGGTCTCCCGGTGACGAAATCGGAAATCCCGCTTCGATAGTGTCCACGCCAAAGGCCTCCAGAGCCTTGGCGATGTCCACCTTCTGAGTCTCGGTCAGGTGAACGCCCGGCGTTTGCTCGCCGTCGCGCAAGGTGGTGTCGAAAATGCGTACTCGTTTTTGCATGGTACTACTCCTTGTATTGCGGAGGTTTGCGGCAACTTTCGGTTACACGGATGAAAGCGGCAAGCCACGGAGTGACCGGATTCGAGCGCAGCGAGCCCCGAATCCATAGGACACCACCTCCTTTCGGGGGCGCTATACGCGCCCATGCCCCGCGTTAGTGGGACGGTTAAGAAAAAGCGAAGAGGCCACGGGCTTAAGCCCGTGGCCTCTTCTATTGCGATACCCTTTCGGGGAATACTTTAGGTAATTCGAGGCATAACGGGCCGACCTTCCTCCACGAGGAGGAGTGGGAGTGGCAGGCTCAGAATATGCTTCGAATTAAACACAGCTAATCCTCTAACTGATGGGAGTCTAGCATGGTTCTTGTGGAATTGTCAACCTGAACGAGGCCCTAGATCCGTTCCCAGACAGCCCGCGCTCGACGAGCGCGGGCTGTCTGGAACACTTCGGACGGATTGGATGGAGTTGACGGGAGCAAAGGTTATACCGCGCCATCAGCTTATTGGGATCGGAATTGCCCGTGGGCCGCGATTTCGGTACAATACGCTCCAATATCGCGGAGGGACCGGCCAGGGCTGCGGCGGGTTCCGAAGAATTGTGGGACGGGAACATCCGAAGATATCCTTATTTAGACATCCAGAGGAGCAACCATGTTCAGGCGACTCTTGCCAAGAGAAGTCAGTTTTTTTGATTACTTTGAAGAACACGCGAAGCTAACGATTGCTGCGTGCGAGGCCTTTTATGGCTTGGCCATGAACAAAGATGGCCAGGCGACGATGGCGGCGCGGAGTTTGGCGTGGTCGGGCTCCCGGTGCCGATCGTTCTCGGCTTCCTTGCGCGCGACTTCATCCGGCGCCAGACCTCGAGCACCAGGCGGACGTGGTGACGCACCGCTGCGTGGATGACTTGAACAGCACCTTCATCACGCCGATTGACCGGACAGATATTCTGCTATTGATTCAGCGGCTGGACGACATCATTGATGCGGTGGATGCTTCGACGTCGCGAATCGTACTGTACGAATTGACGGACCTGCGGCCCGAAATGGGGCAGTTGGCGTCGATTCTAGTCCGGGCGGCCAAGGAAATCGAAGTCGCGGTCAAGTGCCTGCGCAACCTCAAGAATGTGGACCTGATCAAGGAGAAGCTGATCGCAATTCACCAACTCGAGAACGAGGGCGACGCGGCGTTACGGGTGGCGCTGGTGAACCTCTTCAAGGAGGAGGAGCAGCGTCCGATGCTGGTGATCAAATGGAAAGAGATCTTCGAGCGCCTCGAAAAGGCGACGGACCGATGTGAGGAATTGGCCAACATCATCGAGAAAGTCATCATCGAGGCCTCATAGGATTATGCAAACGCTCGCCCTTGTTGTTTTTGCGATCATCGTGGCCGTTATTTTCGATCTTATTAACGGATTCCACGATTCCGCCAATTCCATCGCCACGGTGGTATCCACGCGCGTGTTGAGTCCGCGCGTAGCGGTGTTGTGGGCGGCCTTTTTCAATTTTGCGGCCATGTTCTTGTTTGCCCCTCGCGTGGCGGACACCATTGCAAAGATTGTGATCATTGACGCGAAAGACCATGCCTATGTTTACGTTGTATTGGCCGGTTTGCTGGGCGCCATCGTATGGGATCTGCTGACGTGGTGGTGGGGGCTGCCGACCAGTTCGTCGCATGCGCTCATCGGGGGTCTCATCGGCGCGGGCGTCGCTCACGGTGGCTGGCGCGTAATTCGCTGGGAAAAACTTTGGCTTACGTTTGCGTATATTCCGCTGGCCCCGGTTATGGGAATGGCCTTTGGGTTCGGCGCCATGGTTGCGGTGTATTGGATTTTCCGGCGTTGGCGCCCCATGGCCGTGGACAAATTCTTCCGGCGGGGTCAGATTCTGTCGGCGGCGATGTATTCGCTGGGGCACGGTGGCAACGATGCGCAGAAGACTATGGGTATTATCGTCGCCTTGCTGGTGGCAGGCGGCTATTTCCAGCCGAATGTTCAATTGTCACTGACGGATTGGCACACCGTGTGGATTATTCTCATCTGTCAGGCGGCGATGGGGTTGGGGACGGCGTTTGGCGGTTGGCGTATTGTGAAGACCATGGGGATGAAGATCACGAAGCTCAAACCGGTAGGCGGGTTCTGCGCTGAAATGGCCGGCGCCTCGACGTTGTTTGCCGCGACGCACCTGGGCATACCCGTGTCCACCACCCATGTCATTACCGGCGCGATTGTGGGCGTGGGCTCCACCACGAAGTTCTCGACCATCAAATGGGGTGTAGCCCGGAGCATCATCTGGGCGTGGGTAATGACGATTCCGTTGTCCGCCTTGGTGGCCGCGGCGTGTTTCTATTTGGTGAAGTTGGCGCACCCAGCGTTCTGATCCGTACCCGGCGAGAATTGAGAAGGGCGCACACAGATGACGAATTGCCTGTGCGCGCCCAACCATGTGAGACTCGGCAGCTTGCCTACTTGCTGTCCTTCATGGGGATTAGCTTAAAGCTCTTGATGGATTCTTCAAACTCGGGAGCCCATTTCTCGAACTGTTTGTACGTTCCGGTGAATCCGAGGGTGTAAAAGCTCTTGTTGCCGAAGGCCTTGACGTGCCAGCGGTGGATATCGGCGGGGTCTTTCTTGTCCTTCTCCTTGTAGCGATACGCTGACCCGCCTTCGATGGCGTAGCCGGCCTTCTTGTCCATGACCACGAGGTCTTTATAGTTGGGGTCGGGGGAACTGATGTCTTGCTGGTCGGACTTCTTGTTAGTCTCGAACAGGGTGTTCGAGGGCACATCGGGCATCCACACCCAATTCACGTAGATGCCCACGGCAGGCTCGAGTTCCTGCTTGGGCGACTCCGCGGCGGGGGCCTTGGCGGCCGCGCTGCCTTTCGCCGCTCCGGTGAGCCCCTTCACCACGCCGCCGAGACCTTTACCGCCGCTCTTGCCCTTGTCTCCACTGTCCGCGGCGGGAGCGGCCGCCGGCGTTGAGCCCGGCTGGAAACTCCAGGATGTAGTCTTGTCTTCCTCTTTCCCCTCCATCTTCAACTCCTTGGGCAGCTTGATGGAATATCCGTACTTTTTGCTTTCGAAAGTGACGTACTCCCCGCTCTGGGCCACCGCCGCAAGCGTGCCGGCGAACACACCGAGACACGTTATTGCCGCTATCGTCTTCGTGTTCATATCCACTCCTTCCTATTGTTGGTTTCCGTGAAATGGGACACACCGTGCGCGGCTCCCCGCCGCGCCCGGCATCCTTAGCGTGGATCATTGTACCAGTAGTTTCTTGCCATACGTTCGGCGGATTTTGGGCTGAACACCGTGAAAAACAGGCCGGCGAAGATCATTCTTACATAGTGCCACTCGCCGTGTTTGTCCCACTTGCGGGTCGAGGTAACGGCCTTGACCGGCTTTAGCCGGCACAGTTTTTGCCGGCGAGTTCGACCGAGGCGTTTCAGACTGAACAGGAACTCGACATCTTCCGCGAACAGGCGCGCTTCGTTGTACCCGCCAACTTTCTCGAAATCTTCGCGGCGGCAAAAGACAACCCCGGTGTCCATTCCGGTGAGCCACACTAAGGGAATCATAATCGCGTAGGCCACGGCGATGCCGAGTGATCGGCGGCGCAACTCGACTCCGGTGGCGCCGGCCACGTACTTTCCGGAAGAGATCGCCAGGTCGATCGCGTTGAAGGTTTCGGGGTGAATCTGCGAGTCCGCATCGACAAAGGCGAAGATTCGTCCTTGCGCAATGCGCGCGCCGCCGTTACGCGCCGCGGCAATGGCGCGTTTTTCGACATGCGCGACCCGGCAGCCGCGTCGGAGCGCAATTTCCGCGGTGCGGTCAGTCGAGGCGTTGTTTGACACGATGACTTCGACTTCATCCGGGCCTCCCGAATAGCGCCGGCGCGCGGCGTCCACGGTGTCGAGCAGAGCCGGCAGATAGGCCTCCTCATTGTAGGCGGGGATGATCAGCGAGATTCGCGGTTGGTGAGTTCTGGGCTCGCGGATCACAGCTCTCGACCTCCTCGACAGAGCGCACGCCTTGTGGCCGCGCTTCCTCGCGCCAGTGAAGTGAACCTATTCCCAAGGCGGCCCGGCCGCAACGGCAGAGTTATTGGTATGACTTCTTTGTCCGCAACATTTACGCGAACAACGTGGAAGTTGCGGACAAAGAAGCTATACCAATCTATCACAACGCTCTCGCCGGCTGGCGGCTATTTCCCGGACGCGCGTTCCGGCGGGGCGCCCGTGAGAATGTCCTTGACCAGTCTCGGCGCGGCGGAGTCCGGGTCCAAAATCCACAACTCTTCTCCGTGGATACCGTCGTTCGCGGCGAAGTAAACGGCATTGTTTACCCGCGTGAGGAATCGCGGGAAGGATCCGCCATTCGTATTGATTTGCCGGCAGGAATTCAGAACGCCTTCCTCTTTGAGGTGGGTAATGACCTGCAATTCGCGATCCTCGATAGGTGTTGACGTCGGATTCGGGGCGGACGCGACCAGCGTGTCCGGCGGAACGAAAACAAGGTCGCTGATCGCGAGTCCCCCTGTTCGCATTCCGGTACGCAGGTCGAGCGGGCGTACGAACTCCGTCGTTTCAGCGGTACCGCGTGTGCGCCACAGAACGCGTCCCTCCCTCGGATGTTCTGAAACGAAGAACAGGAAGTCCCCAACGGGAGTGAGGAGCGCGGGCGACGAACTGGCGGGTCCGGCAAACGCGTCGATGACCAGTGCGGTGTTCTCAGTGGTTCCATCTGTCTTCCAGAGTTCAGCTCCGGTTTCGCGGGTTCGGGCGCAGAAGTAGGTCATGTTTCCAATAGTTGCAGGTTGGATTGAATGCTCTGCGCCGCCGGGCGCGCCTATCAAGCCCGCGATTGCGGAGGCCGTCGCTGGATCGGGCGCAGCGGAATCTGCGTCGCGGCTGGCGAGCGCAATGGATGCCACGTTTGGGAGTATCGACTGCGCTTTTGGTATTGAGAAGGGAAGTCTGACAGGGGCTGTCAAATTGGCTTCTGGAAGTCTCCACAACGTCAAGTCTTCATCGGCGGTCGAGCTGAAGCAGTAGAGGCCTCCTCTCAATTCAAATGGGGAGAATGAGTAAGCAATGTCAGCCGCTGCGACGGAATCCAGCGCGGGAGTGATCTGGGCTCCGTCCTCTGTGCAACGCCAGAGTTGGCCACGTGTTCCGTCTTTGTCCGAAATAAAGTACAAGCTGGAGTGATACGCCAGAAGGTTTCGCGGATTGGATATTCGTGGTTCGCTGGTTGGATCTCCAACCACATGTGCGCCATCGGGATTACCGTCGCTGACCCATAGCTCCCGTGCAGTTCCGTTGACTCTTGCGGAGAAGAAGATGCGCGTCCCGACGACGGTCAACTCTTGCGGCGATGAATCGCCGGGTCCCGGCACGAGGTCGCATACGTTGCGCGTGCCTTCCGGCGTGCCGTCGCTTCGCCATAGTTCGTCACCGTGTTCCCGGTCAGTTGCGACAAACACGAGCGTGTTTCCCATGGCGGCAAGTCCTCGCGGCGAGGACGACGGATTGACTCGGGCGCCACCGACGCGGATATCTGTCGCTAAGCGGGTGGTGTCGGGAGAGCCGAGACTCATCCAGAGTTCTTCCCCGTAATGGGAATCCGTGGCCGAGAAGAACAGCACATCACCGAGTACCGCCAGGTTCCCGGGGCCTGAATCCTCGGGGCCAGGAGAGACATCCTTGAGTACGACCGTCGAATCGGCCGTTCCGCGGGTCATAAACACTTCTTCTCCGTAGCTCGGGGATTTTGCGCAGAAGTACAGGGATTCATGAAATCCGGCTAGACTCCATGGCCCGCTCCCTTGGATTCCGGGAAAGAGGTCCGCCACCATTACCGTGCTGGCTTCGGTTCCGTCGGTTTTCCACAACTCGATTCCGTGCGTTCCGTCATCCGCCGCGAAGTAACAGGACGAGCCCGCCTTCGCGAAGTAGTGGGGGTCGCTGGAACCGTTGCCAGGTTGAATGTCTTTGACGAGCCGTGTGCCCGCCTCGGTCGCGTCCGTACACCACAATTCTATGCCGTGTGTTCCGTCATCGGCTTGGAAAAAGAGAGCTTCGTCCGCGGAAAAGGCTTGGATGATATTCGAGCCCCGCGGTCCGGGCCGTATATCCTTCAGGATATGGGTTTCGCCGGCGGTTCCGTCGGTGACCCACAGCTCGGAACCGTGACTTGAATCGTACGCGGTGAACACTACCTTTCCACCAACGCGGCGGATATTGTCGATACGGTCCGCCCCATTCTCATCGGTATTGATATCCTTGATAAGCTGCGCGCGGTCTCCGTCCGCTCGCCACAACGCGTAATCGGTCGCAAACACCAGGGCGCCGTCTGGTAGAAACGCGGCGGAATTGGACGGTACGGAGTTGGGACAGCCTTCAACTCGTTTGCACGCGTCTTTTTCGGGAACTATAGTCCATAGTGCGCGAGACCCCTTGCCGGTTGGATCCACGGTGAAATAGCATCGCCCGTTGCCCTGGCCGAGAAACGCCGGTCTATACACGCTTCTGCCAGGATTCACGTTGCGCACAATACGGGACTCGTGTTTGCCGGGGTCCCAAACCCACAAATCGGACCCGTTCGTGGACTTTTCCGGGGTGAAGAACAGCCAGCCACCCATGGCGCCCAGGATTCGAGGGCCAGAGCTTCCCGGGCCAGGTTCGCAGTCAGCGGCCAGCGAGGCCGCGCCGCTGGAGTCGCACATCCAAAGCTCGCGCCCATGTAAGCCGTCATCGGCGGAGAAGAACAGATGATCGGCGGCGATGAAGAACTGCGACGGAATGGACGAATCGGGATTGTTCTTTGGGGACGGGGACGGGGACGGGGACTGGGCGAGGGACGACGTGCTCCACAGGAGAAGGCCCAACAGGACTCTCAAGTAAGGCTTGCCTCTAAGCATGATTTAGATTCTCCGGACGCTTCTTCCCGTTTTTGGACCCTGTGAACGGGACCGGGTAGCGCCGATTCTCGATCTTCTCAGCGCCATTGTTCCAGGTTGTAGAACCGCGCCATACGGTAACGTCCCGGTTTCGAATGGAGCCGCTATGGGACGGTGTCTTGAGCGCTCGGTTATGGCTCCGAACTCTGTGGCGACGGCGCAAACATAAGTATGGTTCCGTGTTCCGCCAGACCTCCGTGGTTTTTTCGCCAGCCCGCGGGGCTCATGTCTGTGGATGGTGACGCTTCCCCGATCGAGCAGTCGATCCGCCACCGTTCTCCGGTCTCGGGCGGCCTGTGGATACCAATGCCGGCGTAGGGAATGACGATCTCGAACTCCTGTGCCCGAGTGCGAGCGACGGACGCGATCTTCCAGTCGCAATCCCAGGCGACCTGTTGTCCCTCGCTTAGCGCGTAGCTGGCGATGGCGGAACCGCTCTGGAAGTACACCTGAAACTGCCGAGCGTGAGCCAACGGAATATCAAAGTGGGTCAGGAGCGAAACGGCGATCAGCGGATTCGTGATGGAGCTATCCACGCGTGCGCCAACCCACAATGCTTGTGGCGTGTAGCGAAAATGCAATGTTGCCGGCGCGCGATTCTTCGCGCGATCCAGGGCCGTCGCACGGACTTCGGGATCGGACAAGGAGGCGCGCCACGCGGTCTCACTCAGTCCGCCATCCAAGGTAAGTTCCAAGGCAGAGGCGGCAAAGGGAACGCCCACACGAAGGGCGGAACGACTTAGCCACTTCGTTTCAAATGCGTCCAGCCACTCGACGCCGCGGGGCCGCATTTCGTTGTACAAGATGGCGGTGATGTAATCGTTCTCTTCGATGCGCCGAACGAAATCCACGTCGCTGCCCGCTTCCGCGGATGCCCTCACGAAGAGCGACCGGTTCGTCTTTGATCCCTCCATCGCATCCTTTAGTTCGAGCGTGAGGGCGAGTTCGCGTTGCGGAGTAACCCACGTTCCTCGCCCGGTCACCGTTCCGTAACGCAGCGAGCGGGCGGTTTGATCGGCATACTCGGCCCAGTCTCCCGATACATCCATGTTTGACTCGTCATGCTGAACGGCCTCGAGCATCAGCAGGCCCGTCTTCCCATAGCACACCATGCTGTGCGTGTCCGGGGAGGAACCGGGGACGATGAAGAAATGACCGGGAAGCACCGTCGGGCCGGAATTATCCACCACGTCGAACAGTTGCCCGGAAGAGGAGGGGTAGGATTGGGTGACAGCGGGCGCTTGGCTCAAGCGTGGCGTCACGTCATAGAGACGGAACACAAACAGCCCTGCTATTGCGGCGCACGCTATGGCGGCGAAGACGGTGTAACGCACGAACCGCGGCCGATAATAGCGGATGAAATCACAGTAGCGGCGCAGGCGAACCTGCCGTGCGGCCCGGATTGACCCGCGGATAACGGTGGGGTTCTCTAGGTCGTCCTGGCCCTGCGATTCGGGCGCGTTGTTCAGGCGTTGGAGCGCTTCTGCCGCGTTCTGCGGGCGCTGGGCAGGATCGCGATCTATCATTGCGTTTATCGCAGCGCATAGTTCACCGGAGATGTTCGAGGTGGTGGCGGAAAGCTCCGGTAGAGGATTCACGACCAATTGTTTTACAAAGGCAAGGGGCGTATTGGCGTCGTATGGCGCTGTAGGTGACACCGCCTCGTAGAGAATCATTCCAACGGCGTACACGTCCCACACAGGTGTACATGCGGCGCCATCCCACGCTTCGGGAGGGGCATAGCGCGGCGTGCCGACAAAAATGCTCGACGTCTGGCTCTTGATCCAGTCAACTTGGTGTTCGGCGAGCACCTTGGCTAGGCCAAAGTCCGACAACAGCGCGTGGTCGAGTTGGCTGAGCAGAATATTGCTCGGCTTGACATCCCGGTGCACGATGCCGGCGAGGTGACATGTTTCCAGCGCGGCGAGGACTTGCCGAAGGTAACGCAACAATTGGGGGGTAGCGACACGCCGTGCGGCTAGCGCGCCTCCGTCGATATACGGCATGTCGATCGCAAGGCGGCCTTCGATCTTTTCCATGGAATGTATGGTGACGATATTGGGGTGGTTAAGGCTGGCGATTGTTCTGGCTTCATGGCGGAACATGCGTTCGAATCGATCGTCGGACGACAGCTCCCGGCTTATAACCTTGAGCGCAACTTGGCGGCCCAGCGACTGATCTTCGGCCAGGTAGACGATTCCCATCCCCCCCCGTCCGAGAACACGCAAAATGCGGTATTTGCCAAAGGCCTGTCCGACCTCCAATACAATCATGACAGAGTCGTACTCCATCCACGCTGTCTACCCCAGATTCAATCTATCACTGTGCTGACCGTGGAGTACAATTTCTAATGCCCAAAAACTCGCATCGAAGAGGTCGTGCCTCGCCTTCACCGGCGGCCGCAAATCATGATCCCTTTGTGCAGGAAGCACAGAAATCGTTTACCGAGGCGAACGGACTGCCGTCGAGTGACGTGGGAGCGATTTCGTTCTATCTGGACGGCGCTCCGGATGCTGCAACGGCGAGCGGGCTCGCGCAATTTGTCGGCGCCAGTGGAGGCCGCCTCCGGAGTATGCCTGACTGTGGCCAATAATGACGCTGGATGACCGGGACCGGCCTTCAATGGGGGGGCTAAATGGTTGGGTTGCAATGGCTTGGGGCGCGTCGACGGGCGCGATTCTACTTGCCTATCCTGGCGTCGGAGTGCAAACTGCGCCCTGCGAATTCAGAGTTCACGACTTGAAAGCGCGCGTGCTGTTTTCGTGGTACAATCCATAGTTGGGTGATTAATCCACATTTTCTACTTGCGGAGGAGAAGATCATGCCAAGAAGTATCCTTGTCGCATTTAGGGAAAACGAGCCGGATCGCCACTGTGTTCTCGATAGCCAATCCGCGCTCTGTGTCATCGGACGGGGGGCTGACGCCAATCTTACGCTGCCTGATTCGACCGTATCTCGCCGCCATGCCGTGGTTCGGCTCGACAAAGATACGCTCCACATCGAGGACTGCGGCTCTACGAATGGCATCTTCATCAACGGGCAGAAAGTGGAGCGGTCGGTCATGCGCGAGGGGGACTTTCTGACCCTGGGCGCATACACGTTGGTGATGCGCACGTTGGGCGAAGGCGATGAGGTATCTCCCCCGCAGGGCGTGACCGCACTGCTTGACCATGCGGCTGCGAGGCGGATGCGCGACGCCATACTACAGGATCTCGGCTCCGAGCATGCGGCCGCGCTTTACAAGGCGACCCTATTGCTGGGAGAGCTTCACGACCTCGACGAGTTGCTGAGGCAAACCCTGGCGTTGGTGGTGGAATCGTTGACGGCGCGCCGGGGCGCGATCGTGATCCAAGAGGACGCACTCAACGCGCCCAGGATCGCGGCACGTATCTCCTTAATGGGCGAGATGGATGAATTGTTTTTGAGCCGAACGCTGGTTGAACACGCGTTGAGAACGCGGTCCGCGTTTCTGACGGAGAATGCGCAAACGGATCCCCGTTTTTCCAATTCGCAGGCGGTGAAACAACGGGGCATTCGGGCAGTGATGTGCGCCCCGTTGATCGGGACTCAGGAGATGGTCGGGGTATTCTACATCGATACCTGCGAACGGTCCTCAGGCTTCACTGAGAAAGAACTCGAATTCCTCACGGCAGTTGGAAACCTGGTGGGCATGGCGATTGAAAACAAGATCCAGAATGAGCGCATGATTCGTCAACAGCGATTGGCGGCCATGGGACAGGCTATCGCAGGGATCTGCCATGATGTGCGGAGTGTACTGACGGGTGTGACCATTGGTGTTGAAACTCTCGAAGCGCAAAGCATGGAACTGGATGCGGCGAAAATTGCCAAGGCATGCCGATTGGTGTCGAAGTCGGCAAATCATCTGGAGACCTATATTACGAATTTGCTGACATTCGCGAAAGAGACCGACATACGGCGCAGCCCCAGTAATGTCGCAGGGATCATCCATGACGTGCTGGAGATGATGCGGCCCAGTGCGGCGGAATATGGCGTGGAACTGACCTACAGGGGCGCCGAACTTTGCACGGCGAGCATTGATGCGCTGCAATTGGAACGGGTGTTAGCTAATCTGGTTCGGAACGCTATCGATGCGTGCCGAAGTCAGGGCGGAACAGTAACGGTGTCCGCGAGTCAAAAGGCCGATGCGCTGCAAGTCAAAGTTGGCGACACGGGCGCAGGGATTGCCGCCGAAGACGTCCCGCACTTGTCCGAGCCCTTCTTTACCACGAAAGGGCGAAGCGGAACCGGCTTGGGCTTGGCGGTGAGCTATCGAATCGTCGAACAACACGGCGGCAGCATTGCAGTGGCCAGCGAAATGGGCAAGGGAACGATCTTCCGGATAACCATTCCTGGATGCTTCTCGCAAGAATCGGAGCCCGCCGCGACGGCTTCACAACCGCCGGATACGTCCGATGAACTTGAAGAAGTATCACCGAGCGTGTTTTCGACGCCATATCCGCTACTTCAGTAAGTTGCCTATCCCTGGCGCCAGGGACCTAATCTTGAATGGGCTGCATCCAGATGTTTCGGTAGCGGACCGCGTTGCGGTGGTGCTGCAGTAGCAGCGGGCCTGTCTTGGCGTCCTGATCGCTGACGCCGCCGGGGGTGGGGTTAGGCAGTTTCAGGTGATCGTGGATTCTGACGCCGTTGTGTAGCACGGTGATTTCGGCGTCTTGTGTCTTCTTTCCTGAGGCATCGAACTTTGCGGCGTGGAATTCGATGTCGTACGTCTGCCACGTGAGCGGCGGCAGGGTTGCGTCGGCGATGGGGACGGCGATCTTGTAGATGCCTCCGCAAAGATTATCCGCGGGCTTCGCACCGAAACTGTCGAGCACCTGCACTTCGTAGCGGCCCTCAACATAAACGCCGCTGTTGCCGCGTTCCTGACTGCCGACGCCGGCGCGGGGCATATACGGAGTCCGAAACTCGAGGTGCAACTTGGCGCTTCCGAATTCCTGTTTGGTCGCCAGTTGCGGGTTGGAGATCTCCATCGCGCCGTCGTCGACGAGCGCCCATTTCTCCGGCATCGCATTCCATCCGTCGAGATTCTTGCCATCGAACAGAACCGTGGCGCCTTGTGGCGCCGGCGCGCCAATCGTCGGCGACTTGACCGACACGCGCCGCATCTGGAAGTTGACCGATTCTGCGGGCTTTTTCGTGAGCTGGCCGGTCATTCTTCCGTCGTTCGCCGCCGCTTCAAACGCATATTCGCCGCCGACTTTGACCGTGCCCGTAATCGTGGCTTTATTGTCACTGCCGGCGCCGGTTAGCGTTCCTTCACCGGCGGGCTTGCCGGAACTCAGCGCGTTGAGCAGGACGTCGGACGCGACGTTTTCCGGATTCGCGTTTGCGGAGAGCGTGTTGGCTCCGTCCAGGATCGTCACCGATCCGTCCCACGTTATCTTGCTGGTTCCCCAGATCTTGGCCACGAGGGTACGTGACTCCCATCCCGCGGCAGCGGATTTACCGATCCAAATTCCCATCACGTGATCGTCGTCTTCGGCTATTGCGGTGGCGCACGCCAGAAACGCGGCAAGGACAAGACACGTTAGAATGCGGCGCATCGATTTGCTCCTTCAGGCGCGCCATTGCTATCGGCGCTGTTTTGAGACTTCGATTCGGGCGAAATCCATGTTAGGAAGAGCCGTGACACGGCAATGCACGTTAGAAGTCTATTTTGCCGGAAATGACGATTCAACCTTTATGTTTTCGGGTTTGGACTTGAACGGCACGTAGTCGCTCATTTTGATGTGAACGTAGGGGCGGCGGTAGGCGCACTCGTCTTCGCCGTTCGCGTAGGCGACCCAGCACTCGAGGGCAGTCGCATCGTATACCGCGTTCAGAAGATTTCCGCCCAGAGTTCCGATCGCTTTCGACAATTGAATCATGGCGTCCACGTCGTAGTGTTTCTGGTAGCATCCCAGATGCGCAAAAGCGATCGGATCACGCCCCTCGGCATGGTAGACGATATTCTTCAGAACCTTCGGCGCCAGTTCGTCTTTGGGATCGTTGTCTCCCCAAATGTCCAAGTTCGGCGCATGCGCGCGCATCTTGACCGCTTTGGGCGCTTTGCCGTCACCAATGACGTAGTGGTACTTCTTAATGCGCTTGGCGTCTTTCACCATCTTCACGGCCTGATCTAGGTTGTGGGCATCGTACAGTATATCGCGGAAGAGGCTCATGAAATGGGCGCCGTTTAGGTCATACGGCAGGTCCGATGGAGGCGAGTCTCCGACTTCCGACAGCGTGATGCCTTCCGCGTTCATTCCGGTGTTGACGCCGATCACACCGGCGAACGATACGTTCATGTGAGCTATTCCCTCTTTGGGAATGTAGACTGCCACCATAGGGACATCCTGCAGACCGCCATGGACGTTATAGTCGAGGTTGCGGATCTGGTAGAGGTGGCGATTGTTCGTCGCGTCACCCCACACCGCCACGGCGCTGCAGGAGTATGTGCCCACCACCGGTATCATGTGCGAGCGGCGAACCAGGTCGAAGGGAATTCCCGCGCCCTCAGCGACTCCTTTCATTTCGTCAATGTAGCGCGGAGTCATGTATTTGGACACGGATTCCCAGGCCTTGTCCAACGCGGCGTCGCTGTAGGCCGCGCCCTCGGATTCCTGAACCGCTTTTACGAATGCCGGAACAAAGGCGCCAATTTCCGGCTTCATCAACATTCCCAGCGCCAGGCCCATCTCATGAGGGGTACCTGAAACAACCACCACGTTAATGCGATCCGGCTCCGCCCCTACGGAAGTCCGATACCCATCGGCCAACGCCCAATGGCTTAGCGTCGCGGCAAACAATAGAACTGGGACAAGTCGTTTCATTACACAGGTCCTTTCCTCGTCGCCATAGGGCGGCGTAGCCGCTTTCACAGCCGTTTGGAACGGTCATTTCACTCCGACCGCTTTGAAAAAGGTGTAGCAGAACACGCCATCGGCCTCCGCAGTACGGTACAGATCCCGGATGCCTTCGTCAAAGACGTCTTGATCGATCATTCCTGCCGCAATGGCCGATTCACGGACGCCCTCGATCATCGCGGTGAAGGTCTTCTTGGTGAAGCCCTCGACCAATTCGGGTCTGCTCGAATCGGCGTAAACCATGCGGGGAGAAACACGCACCGAACCGTAACCGGCGCGCTGCAATAGCGGATAGAGTTCCCGGCCGATCATCGCATTGCCGCCGCCCCTGCGCTGTAACTCCACTTGACACTGAATCGCCTTGCGCGCAGCATCGCTGTCCGGATGAAAATAGGCGGAGCCGTGGTCGCCCTCGATGACGGTAATCGTTCCGCCGGGCCGAACACGATCCCGGAGGGCGTGAAGCGCCTCAACGGGCCGTGACAAGTGCTCGAGCACAAAGCACACGAACAGGTGGTCAAACGAGTCCGGCTCGAAGGGCAACTCGAAAATGTCCGCCTGCTGGAAATGGACATTGGACAAGCCGGCTTCGGCGGCGTTCCTCGCGGCTTCGGCGATGGATACTTCGGAAATCTCGATTGATGTGATGAGGGACTGCGGGCTGTTGCGGCCCAGCGTAACGGTTTGGGCGCCGACTCCGCAGCCGGCTTCAAGCACGCGGCTGCCTGGCGGGTAGGAGGTATCGGAATGCAGCAGCTCGACGAGCGTGCAAGCCTGGTCCTGCAGCCGCAAGTTCTCTCTTGGGTCGTAGCCATGCACGTAGGACGTGTCCATAGTTCTCCTTTCGCACGTCATTGGCACGAGGCTATCACGGCGCCGTGGCGCGTTCAAAATGGATGGGGCGTTCTAGGAATACGGCCAGAAAGTCCGCTTTATGACGCGGCGCGGCCAGAAAGCATCTGTAAGTTGTGTAACACCATCGCTCCCTATTGTCGGGTCTCGGTAGAAGGAGGCTTTCTGGCCGCGCCTCTAGTGTATTGATTCATGCTGTTGGCAACTTGTCTTTGGACACGAAGGCCGCGAAAAGCGGGGACAGACACGCTTTTCAAACTGCCGAAAAGCGAGTCAGTCCCCGGTTTTCGCTCGTACAGTTACGTTGCTTCAATCTTGGACCACTACACTAGGTTGACATCGTCCACCGCTCGTGCCAGTCTCTTCAGCGGCGCAAACGATGAGGAATTCGCAGTGACTATGGAAGCCCGGAAGTCCGCCGCGGGAATTATTCTGTCCCAGGGAGAAGACCCGCGCGTCCTGTTGGCGACGCGGAGCCGTCACTTGCGGTTTGCCGCCGGGCAGCACGTGTTTCCCGGTGGAAGTTTGGACGCGGGGGAAGTGGGAGCGCACGTCGTCCATGCGGCGAATGACGAGGACGCGACGCACATTCACGCCGCCGCGCGGGAAATCTTCGAGGAAACCGGGCTGCTTTGCGCGCCGGGGCCGCTTCCGCCGTCCGAGGCCATACGGGCCGCGCGCCGGGCGATGCACGACGGCGCCATGTCGTTCGACGCGATACTGGAACGCTTTTCGCTGAGAATCGACGCTCGCGAATTCACACCCGCGGGTCAGTGGGTTACGCCGATTGTGGCTCCAATCCGGTTCGATACGCGCTACTACGTTTACCACTTTCGCGGGGGGCAACACGAAGAGGTCATCGAAGGCGAGATTACCGCGCTGGAGTGGATGCGTCCCGTTGAAGCGCGGGCGCGCTGGCGGACCTTGCCACCCGCGCGCCACACCAACTGTGTGGTGATTGGCGAGAGGGAACTGCTGATCATCGACCCCGGGCCAACGGACGACGACGAGCAGGAGCATCTTCTCGAGCAGATCGGAGAGTTTGAAGCGGTGGGCGCGCGGGTAAAGGCGATTATTCTTACGCACAGTCACATCGATCACGTTGGCGCGGCCCAATTTCTTAGGGAGCGCTTAGGCGCGCCAATCTGGGCTCACGAAGCCGCCGTCGCTCAACTCATTTTTCCCGTGGACGGTTTCCTGACCGACGGACAAGTCATTGAAGCCGATGGCGACCCGAGCTGGCGCCTCCGATGTTTGTTCACTCCCGGACATGACCCTGGGCACTTATGTCTACTCGAAGAGACCACCCGCACGCTTATCGCGGGGGATATGGTCGCGAATCCGGGCACGATCATAATCTCGGTGGACGTTGGGGGCGATATGACGTCCTACCTGGACAGTCTGGAACGTCTCTTGACCGAGGAGTATTCGCTTCTGATTCCGTCGCACGGGATGCCGCCGCCTTACCCTAAAGATAGGGTTCGGAAACTCATCGAACATCGCCTGAACCGGGAGGAGAAGCTTAAGGGGCTGTTGGCGCAAGGGTTAAGTCACTTGGACGAGTTGGTCGCCGCCGTGTACGACGATGTGAATCCTGACATTTGGCCTTTGGCCAGGCACTCGTTGCATGCCCATCTCCACCGGCTGGGGCACTTCGCGGTAGGTCAAGTGAACGCGCCGGAATAACTCCCGAAAAACGGATGTTCCAATGACCGGTAGTGAGGCGTGATGAGGTGTTTGATTAGTCTGTGAGGGCTGCGGCGGTCACTTGTGGCCGCCGCAGTTTCATTTCTGTCGCCTCTTCATGCCCGTCTTTCCTCGGCGCCACCCCTTCTCGTACCCGGCAATTTCACGTTGAATTGGCCCTCGTTCGTGTGCTACTCTATCTCGCGACCCCAAGGGCTCATTCTGTCTTTACAAAGGCTTTAGTGACGCTGGTATACGCGGTATTATGTTTGAATCTCTGACAAAAAAGCTCGAGTCGCGTTGCTGGAGGCGGATGTCAACTACCAAGTTGTCAAGAAGTTCATCGCGGACGTGCAGGAAGCCGCGGTTGGGCAGCGCGTGCTCGACAGCATCCAGCCCGGTCAGCAGATCGTCAAGATCGTTCACGACGAGCTCGTACGGATCATGGGCGATTCGGATGCGCCGCTGCAGATGGCCAACCCCGGTCCCACGATCATTATGATGGTCGGTCTGCAAGGTCAAGGCAAGACGACTTCGGCCGGCAAGATTGCGCTGTCGCTCAAGAAGAAGGGGCACCATCCTCTTCTCGTTGGCGCGGACGTGTACCGGCCGGCGGCCATTCGGCAGTTGGAAGTGGTTTCGCAGCAGGCCGGCGCCAAGTTCTTCAGCTTGGGCGAGCACGCCGACCCGGTGGACATTTGCCGGATGGCGCTGGGTGAGGCCCAACGCGTGGGCTGCGACGTGATCATCCTCGACACGGCGGGCCGTTTGCACGTCGATGCGGAGATGATGGCCGAGGTCAAGCGCGTTCAATCGGCGGTCAAGCCGCACGAGATATTGTTTGTCGCGAACGCGATGACGGGTCAAGACGCTGTCACCTCGGCGAAGCAGTTCAATGACGCGCTTCCGCTGACCGGCGTGGTGTTGACGCAAATGGACGGTGACGCCCGCGGTGGCGCGGCGATCAGCTTGATTAACGTCACGGGCTGTCCGATTAAGTTTGTCGGAACGGGCGAGAAGCTCGATGCGCTCGATGTGTTCCATCCGCGCCGCATGGCCGACCAGATTCTGGGCATGGGCGATATAGTGTCTCTGGTGGAACGCGCCCAGGACGTGGTGGATAAAGAGCAGGCCATCAAGTTTCAGGAAAAGGCCCGCAAAGAGACGCTCAACCTGGAAGATTTCCTGCTGCAGATGCAGCAAGTGAAGAAGATGGGCTCGATCGGCGATCTGGTCAAGAAGATCCCCGGCATGAACAAGTTGATGGGCGAAGACGCCGAATTCGACGAGGACGAGCTGAAGTATACCGAGGCGATCATCTATTCGATGACGCTCAAAGAGCGGCGGAATCCGAAGATCATCAATGGCAGCCGCCGCCTGCGGATCGCGGATGGCAGCGGCTGCTCGGTGCAGGATATCAATCGCCTCCTTAAAGATTTTGAGAAGATGAAGAAGATGATGAAGCAAATGATGAAAGGCGCGAAACGGCGGCGATAAGCGCCGAGCGCCGACGTACAACAGAAAGGATCTGCATGGCAACAGTAATTCGTTTGAAGCGTCAGGGCCGTCAGCACGCGCCATACTACCGGCTGGTAGTGATGGATTCACGGGACCGCACGCGCGGCCGCGAGATTGACCAGATTGGGGTCTACCAGCCCTGCGCCCGCCCGGAACCGGTGACGGAGATTGACCAGGACAAGGCGCTGGCGTGGTTGGCCAAGGGCGTTCAACTGTCCGCGACGACCCGCAACCTGCTTTCCAAGAAAGGTATCTTGGCCGCGCACGCCGCAGGTACTGCCGGTAAGACTGCAACGGAAGCTTAAGGTGAAAGATCTCATCGAACTGATTGCCAAGAAACTGGTCGAGCATCCGGAAGACGTTCAAGTCCGGGTGATCGAGGCCGAAGACGGCCAGTCTCTGGAGTTACGCGTACACGCGGACGACATGGGCAAGGTCATTGGCAAGAACGGAAAGACCGCGAAGGCTATCCGCACGGTGCTCGGGTCCGCCGCCAGCAAGAAGAACGTGCGGGCGGTGCTGCAGATCGTCGAGTAGGCCCGGTTAGGGCCTCCGATGGTGGAGCCAAGGATTCGCATAGGCAGTGTGTATTCCGTGAACGCGGCCCGGCGCCAAGTGCGCGTCGACCCCGTACCGGCGTACCAAAGCGCGTACGCCGCGATGAAGTGGATACGGATTGCGCCGTCTGGCGGTCCGGAGTTGCGATGTAAGGTCGAGACGGCCAAGGTGAGTGGGGGCGCGGTGATCTTGAGTTTATCGCCCGGAATCGCGCGCGATACGGTGGCCCAGATGAAGGGCGCAGCGGTCGTTGCGCTTTCCGGCGAAGTGAAGGCTCGGCAGACTTCCCTTAAGGCGGAAGATGTCCTGGGTATGACGATAGTTGAAGAACAAGGCCAAGTATTGGGCTCGATTTCCGAGGCCTATACTGGAGGCGCCAACGACGCGATCGAAGTGCGGCGGCCGGACGATACAACGTTCCTGTTACCGCTTATCGAGGAATTGGTCGCCAGGGTCGACTGGGAGCAGGGAAAGGTGGTCGTACGCGATATCACCCCCTACGTTGTCACCGATGAGGATTGACGTTCTCACGTTGTTTCCGGAGATCCTCGAAGGCCCGTTGCACGCGAGCCTGCTCGGGAAGGCCGTCGCGGAAGGCATCCTGGACGTGGCCGTGACGAATATCCGGGACTTTGCCACGGATCGCCATCGAACCGCGGACGATTCGCCCTTTGGCGGCGGACCGGGCATGGTGATGAAGTGCGAGCCGATCTTCGCCGCGGTGGAAAGTTTGCGCGCGAAGAATTCACTCGAACGAGTGATTTTGCTTTCGCCGCGAGGCCGGCGGTTCGACCAGCGCATGGCGCGCGATTTGGCGGGCGCGCCGGACTTGGTTCTGATCTGCGCTCGGTACGAGGGTGTGGACGAAAGGGTCAGTCAGGGCCTTTGCACCGATGAGATTTCCATCGGCGATTACGTATTGAGCGGCGGGGAATTGCCCGCGCTTGTGGTTATAGAAGCGGTTAGCCGGATGTTGCCCGGCGTGGTTGGCGATTGGGAGTCCGTACGGACGGATTCCTTCTACGACGGAATTCTGGGCGCGCCGCAGTACACGCGGCCGCCCGTGTTTCGCGGCATGGAAGCGCCGGCCGTGCTGAGAGAAGGCAACCACGCGGCGATCGCCCGCTGGCGGCGCAAAGAAGCCCTTCGGGCGACGCTCCGCCGCCGCCCAGATTTGTTGGAACAGAGTATAGAGTCGGACCGTGAACTACTCGCCGAATTGATGCGGGAAGAGCAGGCGCCGGAAAAGGAGAACGAGCCGTGAACGTATTGCATACCTTCAGCGCAACCCAGAAGAAGGCGCCGGAAAATGTCGCCAAATTCAACGTGGGCGATACCGTCCGCGTACACTTCCGCATCGTGGAAGGTGAAAAGGAACGCATCCAGGTCTATGAAGGCGTGGTAATCGGCCGCAAAGGCAGTGAAAGCCCGCACGCGACCTTTACGGTGCGCCGCGTGGCCTTCGGTGAAGGCGTCGAGCGCGTGTTCCCGCTGCATTCGCCGCGAGTCGAAAAGGTGGAAGTCACCCGCGAAGGCAGCACGCGCCGCGCGAAGCTGTACTACCTCCGCTCGCGCATGGGCAAAGCCGCGCGCGTCAAGGGCAAAGGCAAGGACACTTCGGCCAAGGCCAACGCGGCCTCGCCGGTGGAGGCGTAGCGAGTTCTGCGTTCGCGGCCAGACGCCGGTTTTGCTTTACGGCGCTAGCGCGAGTGGAAGCCGCAGTCTGACGGTGTGTTTTGTGTATACTGCGTGGGCGGATCACTTCCGCCCACGTTTTGCTATTAGTGGAACCGCTTCGCGGAGCGGACTGTTTCAGGCCAGGGCTAGCGTTTTTGCCAGATTCGTCTGCGCGCGCACTAGACGTTGCAGACAGAGAACTCGAATGGTTAGCTTGAAAGTGCGGCTGGACCGCCTTGGGAAATTCGGAT
The DNA here is from genome assembly GCA_016215105.1 of Candidatus Hydrogenedentota bacterium. Taxonomy (GTDB): domain Bacteria; phylum Hydrogenedentota; class Hydrogenedentia; order Hydrogenedentales; family SLHB01; genus JACRLJ01. The sequence continues at coordinate 73,144 of JACRLJ010000155.1, read as the reverse complement.
GGTAAGGCCTTCACTCGAATCGTATCGCGCCGCCGTGGCTGGCGGTCCGCCCTATGCTCCGCATGTACTCGCCGCGCTGCGGACGGACACGCGTTCGGGCGCGAGGTCTCTATACGCCGCGTGTGTGCGCCATCAGGAACGCCACGACGCGGAACAACTCCGGTTGCAGCGCATGCTCGAATTCGAGGACGAAGCCCACGCGAACGGCTTTGCCCGTGTCGCGGGAGTGGACGAAGCGGGACGCGGACCGCTGGCCGGTCCGATTGTCGCCGCCGCCGTGGTGCTATCCGAACCTATCGCGGGACTGAATGACTCGAAGCAACTCACCGAGGCGCAGCGCGAAGAACTGTTTACCCTGCTGCACCGCGGCGACAACGCCATTGCGGTGACGATGATCGATCCGGAGCGGATCGACCTATGGGGAATACAGTCCGCGAACTATGCCGCCATGGCGGGCTCGGTGGCGAAACTCGATCCCATTCCGGAATTTCTCCTTGTCGATGGTTTTCAGATTAAGGGTTGTGCCGTGCCTCAGAAGAGCCTTGTGAAAGGCGACAGCCGCTCACTCTCGATTGCCGCGGCCAGCATCGTGGCGAAGGTCGTCCGTGATCGCACCATGATGGAATTGGATCGCATCTACCCTGAATACGGTTTTGCGCGGCACAAAGGCTATGGCACGGCGGACCATATCGAGGCCATCCGGCGCCACGGCCCGTGTCCGGCGCATCGCAAGAGTTTTGCGCCTATTTCGGATTTGTGTGAGACCGCAGCTTTGTTCGAACCCCTGGTGGAAGGAATGCAGTAATGCGCATTGCGGCAGTGCTCCTCCTCGTGTTGCCCCTGTGGGGCTGTGTCAGCGCGACCGGCCACGGCGGCTCCAAGGGAGTCGCCGGCGCCGATGCGGATGCGCAGGCCATGGGACACTACCTGGCCGCGGCCATGCTCGAACGCCAAGGCCGGTTCGAGGAAGCCGTCACCGAGTTGCGCAAGTCTTCCGACGCCGCGCCGAAATCGCCGTCGTTGAGCATCAAACTGGTATTCGCCTACCTTCGGCTGAATGACCTCGAAAACGCGCGAATCATGTGTGACCGCGCCGTGGAGGCGTCGCCTGACAACGCGCAAATGCGCATCGTCCAAGGGGTCGTGTATCAAGAACTGAAACTCTACGACGAGGCGTTGAATGCTCTCAGGGAAGCCATCCGGCTGGCTCCCGACAGCACTGACGCTTACGAGGCGATCTTCCGATTGCAGGAAAGCACAAACGACTTGGCGGGCGCGATTGATATGTGCGAGAAACTGCTCGAGTTTCAACCCAAGAACGCGCGTCTGCAAATGCAACTCGGCATGACCCTGGCTCGCGTTAACGATTCCAAGAACGCTGCCGCGACTCTCGAACGGGCGCTCGAAACGGACCCCAAGCTGACCGAGGCGCGTTTTGTCCTCGGGCTGGTGTATCTCGATCTCAATGAGAATGCCAAGGCGGTCGAGCAACTTCGCCGCTATACCACCGAGGCCGATGACGAAAAAGAAAAGCCGAGCGCGAAAGAAAATCTCGCGGGCGCGCTCGCTCGAGTGGGAAAGCGCGGCGAGGCCGTGACCCTGCTCGGGGAACTTAGCGGCGGCGACGAAGTTTCCGATGCGCAGCACGCCATCGAGCGGATCTATCTTTTGCTTCGCGAAGGGCGCAGCGCTGACGCCGCCGAGATCGTGCCACCCAACGGCGCCCCCATTTTCGGAACGCTGTTGCGCGCGCTGGTTCGTAAGCAAAAAGGGGAGCCGTACACGGCGGTTCTGGAGTCGCTCGATCAGGTCGAAGGCGAAATTGATCAAGAATGCCACGATTTCCTGCTGAAGATGATGTCGCTCTTCGGCAAGGACGATACCGCCGGATACTTTCTCGCGGCCTTGAGTGACCTGCGCAAAGAAGGAGTGCGGTCCAGGTGCCTCGATATGATCGAGGGCCGGACCCTGATGGCGCTGGAACGAAACGAAGAAGCCGCGAAACTGCTCGAAGGATCGCTCAAGATTCCGGGCGCCGCCCCGAATACCAAGGCGACCCGCTGGATTCACTACTATCTCGCCTCGGCGTACGAGACCCTTCACCGTTTTCCTGAGGCCGAGCAGCACCTCAAGGCGAGCCTCGAACTCGAACCAGGCTCCGCCGAGTTGCTCAATTTCCTGGGCTACATGTACGCCGAGCAGAACGTGAAGCTTGCGGAAGCGGAAACCCTCATTCGGAAGGCGCTCGAAATCGACCCCGAAAATGGCGCCTATCAAGACAGTCTCGGCTGGGTGTACTACCGCAAGGGCGACGCCGCCAACGCCATCAAACACATCCGGCAGGCGATCATTGCCATGCCCAACGACGACTCGGTCCTGCGCGACCACCTCGGCGACGCCTATCTTCTGAGAGGCGATGTCGATCAAGCCCTCCTGGAATGGCGGCATGCGCTCCGCCTCGATCCCAAAATCAAAGGGGTTCAGGAAAAGATCGACGCGCACATTATCGCTGGGGTTGCCATTCGGAGTGGGGAACGCGATCTTGTCCCTCTACCACTCCGCGCACGGTCATGAAGTCCGGACACTCGCCATCGAGGGTGACGCGGACTACCTCTTCGATCCCCGGGAGACCACTTCCGACGTGATCGCGCGCGTCTCCAAGGATTGGCCGCCGGACTTGCTCATGTGCTGGCTCCCCGAACTCTTTCCTCCGCCGAGGGCCGTCGAGGACTCTCCGATCAAGACCGTCGCTATCGTGTCCGACTGGAACATCTACTTTCCCCAGATTGAGGCCAATCTCGCGCGCTACGATCTCGCGCTGACCGATAAGCCCGGCGCGCGGACGCTGCGCTTGCGCGGCGCCAAGGCGCAGTACTATGCGCCGCTCTACTCGCATCTCAGCACCGTTCACCGCAAACTCGATGTCAAGAAAGACATTGACATTCTCTTCGTGGGAAATCTTAATCACGCCATTCACCGCGAGCGCGCCCGCTGTCTCGAGCGGATCGCGGCGCTCGCCGGTGAATTTCACGTGGTCATTGCGACTGACGTGTACGACGAGGAATACGCGCGCCTGCTCAACCGCGCGCGTATCGTGTTCAATTACTCCGTCCGGGGCGAGTTGAATCTTCGCACCTTCGAGGCCATGGCATGCGGCGCGCTGCTGTTTCTCGAACACCACAACGAGGAAGCCGGCGGCCTGCTCCAAAATCGTATTGACGCAGTGATGTACACCGAAGAGGACATGATCGGGCTGCTGCGCCACTACCTGGCGGAGCCTGAACAGCGCCGGCAGGCCGCCCGGGCTGGGCGCAGGAAATGCGCCGCTTTCGCCGGCGAACTCCGGCTTGACGGCTGGATTAATTGGATTGCGCGGCAGCCGCGCGGTCCGCGGGCATTCAAGACACTTCCCGAGGAGGATCGTCTCCTTGCGGATATTCTGCAGAACGCGGCCAGCCTCGTTATTGGCCAACAGGATCTGGCACGGGACGACGCCCTTGCGTGTCTTGCCCGTTTTGGCGATAGACCCGATTTTCTTATCACCGCGGGCCTGGCGCAGCTTCACGACCTGACCAAACTCGACGGAGAGCCGCGGCGTCTCGAGACCAAGGAGGTCATGCGCTGCTTCAACAAAGCGTCATCGATTGCGCCCGACGCGATAACTCCCTGGTTGAATTTGGCGGTCATGTGCCGCCAGGCCGGGTCGGTCGAGGCGGAAACACACTGCCTGGAGAACGCGCTATCCGCGTCGAGCTGCGAGTACGGCGGATTGCTCATGGGAGTAACTTCGGACCCCTACTACATCGCGTGGCGCAAGGGCCTTGCGCTCGGCGCGATCCGTCCGGAGCTGTTGTGGGCTGCCGCCGCGTGCCGTCTGAGCGAATTGGACCTGATTCGGGGACGCGCGGCGGACGCATGCGCGCGCGCGCGGCAATCCATCGCATGGGAGCCTAGCGTGGCTTTTCCACACCGGATTTGGGCCATCGCGGAAAGCCAGCTCGGGCGAATCGAGGAGGCGGCCAGCATTCTCGAAGACGCGCTGCCCCTCACCGCGTTCGATGCGGACTATCGCATGGACCTGGTTCGCGCGCTGGCGCTTTCCGGTCAGGTTGAAAAAGCCGAGGCCGTCGCTGCCGAATCGATGCGCCTGTTGCGCGTGTGCTCGAATCAGCAGGAACACGCAGACGCGTTTGACGGGTGTGTCGCGGAAATTCTGCGCGGGGAATAGGCGGGCGGGGCATTCGTTTTGCACTACTCTGTAGCCAGAAATGGGGCATCGGTCTATGGATAAGGCTGAGCGGGGTAGGGACGGTTTGCCAAACCGTTCCGTGAGTTGGAGGTTTTGGCGCGGGGACGCGTCGGCGACGCGTCCCTACCCTTGCGCGTCCCTACCCTTGCGCTGATGCGTCGGCTTGGACGGGTTGAATGCCCTGCGCTTGCGGTATAGACTCTTTGGCGGCGCGTGAGACGCCAAATCAACCGATTCCACAACAGCGGAGCAGCACACGATGTACATTTCTGTTCGAGACGCGATGGTCGCGGGTGACGAGTTCACCAGCCCCGCCGCTGGTATGCGCCACTTGGGCGTTGACGCGGCTGAGATCGCCCTCAACCGTGATTTTACCGCATTTGCGATGGACTCGAAGGAATTGGTTACCCTCGAGTCCGATGCGGACGCGAAGGCCTATAAGAAACACCTCGATAGCCTGGGAATCCGGGCAACGTCATTTCTGACGGCGTGCGACTTCAACAGCGGCGATTTCGAGTCCAATGTGCAATGGATCACGCGCGCGCTCGAACTGGCCGAGGTCATCGGCATGCCGGCGATCCGCATCGACTCCGCGATGTCGAATGAACGCGGGCTCGACTTTCAGACGCGGGTCAACATTTTCGCCAAGGGCCTGGGTGAAGCGCTCAAGCGCACCGCAGGCTCGAAAGTCGCGATGGGCATCGAGAATCACGGTTTCCAAGGCAACAACCTGGCGTTCCAGCTTAATGTCTACAAGGTCGCGGGCTCGGACCGTCTCGGTTCGACGATGGACACCGGCAATTTCTACTGGCGCGGCTACCCGCTATCGGAAGTCTACGGCATCTTGACCATCCTCGCGCCGCACACCAAACACACCCATCTCAAGAACATCAAGTATCCGGCGGAAGTGCGCGAGACGATGCGCGAGGCCGGGTGGGAGTACGAAAAGTACGTGAGCCCCCTCGACGAAGGCGACATCGACCACGCCAAGGTTCTTCAGATTCTCAAAGAAGGCGGGTACCAGGGCGACATCTGCATCGAAGATGAATCGCTTGGGCATTATGCTACCCCGCAGGAGCGCATTGCGGTGCTCGAGCGCGACGTGGCCCATGTCAAGAGCATCATCCAAGCCCTTGGATAAGCGCGGTGGCGAGGCGGCCGCCGCGTCCGCGCCGGCGAAATCGTGGAACGACTGGCTCGGCCTGGTCCTTGGGATCGTGCTGGCGTCGGCGGGCGTGCTTGTCGCGAACCACTACGAGTTGGGGCGTTCCGCGATACTGGATTTCCAGGGGGCCCGAGCCCAGGGTTGGGCCGAAGCGTGGCCGGACGGCGGCGGATATCGTCTGAGCTATACCCACCCTTCCGGTACGCTCTACGGGGCGCTGTATAAGAAGCCCATTTCGATGGGGGGCAAGAATCGAATCGCCATCGCCGTCGCCTATCTCCCCGACGCCCCGGACAAGTTTCAGCCCGCCGGCTTGTCCTACATTCCCGGCGCGAGCGCCTTGACTCTGTTCGCCGGCGGCATGGCGCTGATCCTCCGGGCGCGCCGCCGCCTCACGAGACGGTTCCAAGTTGGCCGGACGCGTAGCGGATAGCTCAGCGCGATCCTGCGTGTCTTGTTCCGTATCTCGATGACTCCTGTCTGGCCGCGCCCATCGCGACGTGATTGCAAACGCGCGCGCCGTGTCAACGATGTCGCCTCGATGAGTACGAGCTTGATTACGAATTCCCCGGTGACGCGGGACGCAGACTCCGCCGAGAGGTCGTCCGCGGGCGCAGCGGCGGATCGTCCTCCGAGCAGACATCTCAGCGTCGGCCGTTATTCGCGCCGGCCGTGCGCTCTCCGAACGGGTGGCGGCGGATCATCGAACGAATACGGCGAATTTTCCGCTTGACTTTTGCGACGCAGTTTTCTCAGTATATTGATGACCGCGCCACCAAGTTGAATAGAAACGAACAGGAATGAACGAGAAGGAACAGGACTTCGCGGAGCGCGGAGTCCTTGCGCGCCGCACGGGCAGGTTCTCTCTTTCGGACGGCGCCTGCACGACCTGGATAACGGGTCGCGCTTCCTTCCCGCTCTGCGGCTCACTGGGTCTCCGGTGCTCGTGATTGACGAATTCGGTTGGATGTGCTATATTTATTGCGTCACCGTTGTCGTTTAGGCTGCTCGAGGACGAGGACTTTGAGGAGTTGTGGCTGCTGTTTCCGGCATAAATCGGCATATCGCACTAGTTTTCTTGGTTTTCTTGGCTGTACTCCGGCTGTCTCCGGATTTCATGCATGTCGTAATCTTAGTGTAGTGGAGAGAAATGGTAACGAACAAGGAGTCATTATGATGAGCAAGAAGAGAGGTTTCACGTTAATCGAGTTGCTGGTAGTAATCGCCATCATCGGTATTTTGGCGGCGATTCTGCTTCCGGCGCTGGCGCGGGCGCGGGAAGCCGCACGCCGGGCCAGTTGTGCGAACAACCTCAAGCAATGGGGTATTATCTACAAGATGTTTTCCGGTGAAAACAAGGATGTGTTTCCGTCATTTTTCCTTAAAGTAGTTCCGCCTCCCGCGGGCAACCCCATATCCAACCCGAGTCTGAAGCTGAACTTCGGGCCGTACGTGTCGGAAGTCTATCCGGAATACCTGACGGACCCGAATATCGTCGTCTGTCCTTCTAAACCCGGTGTGTCTTCGGACTTGTGGACGGGTGTGGATGGCTCCAACTATTTCGGTAGGACGGACTACGCTGGCGGGGTTCCGACGACGAAAAATGGCACGGGCTGCAATCATGGCGGGTCGTGCATGAATACAGTGGATGCTTGCTACGCGTATTACGGGTACATGCTGGACCAAATGGGCGACACCTATCCGACGGCGCCGCTGGACTTTGCGGCAGCGTTGCTAGGCCCGGGCGTCATAGGGAAGGTGGGTCCGGCCCAGATAGTGCTGTCGTTCCAGTACATGTACAACACGACCTTGGCCAACTATCCGCCGACCACCCAAGCGAAGGTTGACGCGGTCAACGCGATCACGGTCAAGGATATCAGCGTAGCAGCCCCCAACGGCAACGCCGGCGGCAACACCCTGTACCGGCTGAAGGAAGGCATTGAGCGCTTCTTGATCACGGATATCAACAATGCCGCAGGTAGTGCGAGAGCCCAAAGCAGCATGTTCATTATGTGGGACCGTTTGAGCACGAACGTTACGGACTTCAACCACCTTCCCGGCGGTTCCAATGTCCTGTTCATGGACGGTCACGTGGAATTCATCAAGTACCCGGGCAAGGATCCGCTTGCGAAGAATCTTGCGACGTTTGACGCGGCGCTGAACCCAGGCAACTAGTTCGAAGCTGGTTGAGTAACGACTTTGACCGAAATTAATTTGCCAAGTTTGTTTGCGAATGTAGCTTGCAGTTCCGTTCGCATCTGAATTCAACTTGATGCGTTTGTTTCGGTGCGAAGGCTAAGTAATTCTCGTAGAAGGCCCACCCATCGAGGACGGCGGGTGGGCCTTCTTTCTCGTTCTCGGTTATCGCGCGTGTCAACCGCAAATCCTTCGCGGGCGTTCAGGAGACTTACCTGCGAGGGGGCGCTGAGAAGCGCTGGAACGGTATAGACGTGATGGGTTCTCACCCGGCCCAATCGCTTCTTACTAACTGGGCACTCGAAATGGTATAAAGAAACGTGTCTTGCCCGGGTCCCGCTGTCGGAAATAAATTCAATGCGATGAAAATATTAAAAAGCAAATTGTACGCCTTGGAACTTGAAGCAAAAAAAGAAAAACTCACAAAGATTAAAGGGGAGCATAAAAAAATAGAATGGGGCAGTCAAATACGCTCGTATGTGCTTCATCCTTATACATTGGTAAAAGACCACCGCACCGGATATGAAGATGGAAATATACAAGCTGTGCTCGACGGCAAAATCGATATGACCATCGGCTTTCAGTCGATCTCAGCGACCTGGGATGGCAACGTGGTCGCCATTAAGGGCAAGGCCTTGGTCAAGCAATAGGGTCTGTGGCGCGCGCACGCGCAAATAAGTAGTCTCGTCAGTCAGCTTTGGCTTGCGCACTGCCCTACGGCTACAGGCAAATCAGACCTTCGGTGGGTCGCGCGTTTGCTCTTGTACTGACCGTAGGAAATCCCATTGTCCGTCCAGCGCGGCAGGTGGCTCCCCGTGGCCTCGGTCGCGGGAGAGCAGTGGAGTCTTGCCTATTCGTGCGCCCACGTGGCAGCGTAGCCTTGCCCGCGGACGTCAACGATGTCACAAAGACGGCGGCTCCCTTGAAATGATAGGTCCCAGAGGCGCAACAGAGAACCGTGCGAACTGGTCACTTCGTTAGCCACGATACTCAAGAATTTCGAGTATTGAACGGAATTCTGGCTTGTAGCCACGGGAAATTTTCTACTTGACTTTTCGAGGCGATTGCCTCACTATATGCACGACATCGTTGACGCACAGCGCAAGTTGAATCGACAATCCCGGCGCTCCGAGCCTTGGACGCCGCGTCTTCAGAGCTTCCTCGTTCAATTGGGAATCCCGAAACCCCGGCAACCGGTTTCGGGATTCCCGCTTCCGTTGTAGCGTCGAGACGACCGCAAATCTCCCCCCAGAAAGTTCGCTTATTGACGCGGCGCGGTCAGAAAGCGTCTGTAGGTTGTTCAATTCCAGCGCTGGCTCGTGCGGAATCTTGCTACGCGGAGGCTTTCAGGCCGCGCCTCTTGACGAAAGTGAGAAGGTGTGTTATATTTGCCTATGTCATCGTTGACGTGCGGCCCGGCGTAGTGTGAGGTGTTCGAGACAATTCGTCTTCCATTTCCTGTAGTTCCCGCTTATTATGTCCGTTTTTATGCTTTCTTTGGCTGTATTCCGGCTGCTTCCGGATGACATGGGTGTCGTAGTAATCGTAGTGTGGTGGAGAGAAGTGGTAACAATCGAGGAGTCATTGAAATGAGCAGGAAAAGAGGTTTTACATTAATTGAACTGCTGGTAGTAATCGCCATCATCGGTATTTTGGCGGCGATTCTGCTTCCGGCGCTGGCTCGGGCACGGGAAGCCGCACGCCGGGCGAGCTGTCAGAACAATCTGAAGCAGCAAGGCCTGGCATACAAGATGTTCGCGAATGAGTCCAAGGGCGGCAAGTTCCCGCGGATGGGGCTGGGTGTCATACCGATTACGGGTCAGACGCCGCCCGTCACCGTGACGACGTTTGTCGGTCCGAACGTGCCGGATGTTTATCCGGAATACACGTCCGATGGGAACATCTACGTTTGCCCGTCGAGCGCCTCGTTCTCGAACAAACAATTCACGGGTCCCAATGGGAGCCTGTTCGGTTCGGCGAGATTGGCTGACACGAACTCGGACGGTGTGGCGTGCGCGTCGATCTCCGGCGGCGTTCCCAAGGCTAACGCCGCGAATTGCATGGGCGGGGTGGACAACACCTACGGCTATTTTGGTTTTGTGTTCGACAGGATTGCCGATACCGATCCGCAGACGAGCGTAACGCCCATCGCAACCTTGTTGGGCCATCCCACGGCGACAGGCAATGCTCCGATCCAATTCCTTACGTGGTTTCAGACGATCTACGGCGGGGCGACTGCCGCTCTTGCCGCCAACTTGGCCGGTCTGGCTGTCGGAGACGCCACGGCTATCGCGAACGTAAACGCGTATTCGGACAACGATATGTCGGTTCCGGCTGGCGTTGGCAATTCGAACGGCTCCACCATCTACCGCCTGAAGGAAGGCGTCGAGCGCTTCATGATCACGGATATCAATAACCCTGCAGGCAGCGCGATGGCTCAGTCGCAAGTGTTCGCCGCGCTTGACGCAATCGCGGTGCCGGCCAACGGTGGTTACAACTTCAACCACACTCCGGGCGGCTGCAACGTGTTGTACATGGACGGCCACGTTGAGTGGATCAAGTACAAAGACAAGGCGCCGATTAACATGGGCATCGCCACGGCGATTGGAAATCTGACGTAACCAATTCCGTTCTCGCAGCGGTCAGGAATACAGCAGGAAACTCCCGGAGGCCCACACGAGGCCTCCGGGAGTTTTTGTTTTGTGGCCGGCTGCGCGAGGCGTCATCAATCCAAATTCGGCAGTTGGGGGGGCGCCGCTGGCCCAACGCCGCCGTCGGTCAATACACTTCAACATGTTATTCTAACCCTGGCCTTTTCGTACGCCTGCGATCGATGAGCGCAGGCAGCTCGAGCGCCTATCATGCGGACTTGCATAGCGCGGCAGAGCCGCAGCCAAAATAGGGTTGAGAAGCAGTTCCTCAACGCAGAGTCGCAGAGAGCGCAAAGGAACGCGGAGAAGATTTCTCAATCTTGAAATCAGGAAGGCTGGTCAGACGGAGATCCAATGGATTGCCGAGAGTTGCCGCATGAACTTCCGCGAAAGAAAGCAAGAAGACAACGGATAGCACTATCCGCGGGTAAGAATTCACGCGTTTGCTGTGAACCCCGGTCAAGTGGGGCGATCGCCCATACACGTAACATCAAGAGAGGGGCACGATGTGGCTTGGGCATCTTGCCCAAGAACCTTTGCCTGGAAGGCCGAGCCACAAGAGCGCCGGACCAACGCGATCCCTACGCGCGGATTGTGGGGATAGTAGTACAGATGGCCACGGATTTAGGGAAAGAAAATCACGACACAAATTCACAGAATCAAGCGCGAGTAGTACAGATATCTCGCCTGGACCAACCCCGCAGACCATGCAGAGTCACGGCGTGGACCTGCGCCCGAAATCCGCGGCATACGCAAGCGGCGAGTTACTGCGCGGAACGAAAGTGGCTTACCTGTTCAACAGCACATCGAAGAGCGGCTTGGGTTTGGGGATCTCGCGGTCCGTGCTGGGATGGTAGAGTGTCGGCCGGTAGATGACCTTGATGGGGTCCGTGCGGCGTTCCTGGACCCAATCCGCAAGCAATTCGAGACCCTCGGCCGCGGCCTCGCGGGCCGGCAGCCAGATGTGCGCGGCGGCTTCATTCAGCACTGCGGCGTTGTCGGTGTAGGTCCAGACGACCACGTCGAAATCCTGACCCGGTACGCGCCCCGCCCGGCGGGCGCCTTCCCGGACACTGGCGGCGTCCTCGGATCCGCTGCACTCGATTAGCGCGGTCACGGTCGGATCGAGCAACAGCCGATGGGTCACGCTTGCGAGATGAAGCGCATCAAATGTGACGGGGCGAACCAGGTTCTCATCGAACGGAATTTCAGCCTCTTCGAGGGCTCGCAGGTAGCCACGCAACCGCTCGACGCCGGGTTGATACCCCTCGAATGCGCGCAGCATGGCGATGCGTTTGTGTCCCTTGTCAATCAGGTACTTCGCGCTGAGGTAGGCGGCTTCTTCGTAATCCACCGTGGCGCAACTGATGTCGGGAAGGGAATCCAGCCGCCCCATCGCCAGATACGGATGGCCCGATGCCTGGATACGGTGCGCCGTGGTGTCGTTCACGGCCAGAGGTCCCGCGACAATACATGCGCCGTACCGCTGTTGCCACAGGCCTCGGGCGTAATCCTCGTCGCGGTTCTTGGCGAAGGGATTCAAGTCAAAGCAGACGAAGCCGCCGTCTTTGCAGAATAGCCGGTAGATCTCGGCAAACAACCACAATAGGAACTGCTGGCTAAGCGGAGACTGCTCGACTGGCGCCGGAAACGTCACGCCCACGGAGTCGCGGCACGGCTTGCGCATGCTCCGCGCTCCGGTATGCGGATAGTACCCCACCTCGCTGATGATGCGGGCAATCAGCGCGCGCTTTTCATGGCTCACCCCGGCCTCATCGTTGACCACCCGGCTCACCGTCTTGGCGGATACCCCGGCCATCTTTGCGACATCGTGGATGGTGAGACCAGGTTTTCGTAGATCGGATATGTCTGAACTCATCGTGTAACCAGATACCTTTCCTGGGTGCGGCATTGCGGCTCCGCGGACTTGTCAGCGTGTGTTCCTGTGCTGACTGCCGCGCCGTCTGTCCAAAAGAGCTAGCCTGCCCGTCGCGTGATCCGCTCTAAACTGCGGATAACGGCGATGCGCCCGAATCCCTTGACCTGTCACGCAGGTTCGACCGCTATCCAGAATGGATGAACAAGCCGACTCCGACTGACATCGTTGACGTGCGGGAAATAATTCCCCAATCCAACATCACCATAGCCTACCATAACCAGTTGAACGATACCAGTCAAGAGAGCATGCCGCGCGCATAATGTGCATTTGTTGGCTCCTTCCATGTAGAATAGCGCCCTGCTATGACGCGACGACAAAAAATACTCAGCAGCTTCGCGGGAACCGTCCTGGTAGTAATTATTGTTGTCCAAGCGGCAAAGATCCGGTTGGATAGCCATTACTATGACGGTTACGACGCCTCGCTTCCGCTGAATCCGGTTGTCCAGCCCGATGAGGAACGTTCGGCCTACACGCGGACCGCATTTTCGTTCGACGGACTCGCCGGGATGCGGGTACCCACGCTGATGGCGCGTCCCAAAGGCGCGCCGGGACCTTTCCCGTGCGTAATCTTCTTGCACGGGATTGGGCAGAAGAAGGAGTTCCTGGACGAGATAGCTCCGGGATTTGTAGAAGCGGGCTTTGCGTTGGTCTCGTCTGACCAGTACACTCGAGGCGAACGCAAGCTGCCGAAATCGAGCCGATTGGACGAGATTCTCGCGTTACGGCGCCGCGCGGCCCTGACTGTGATCGAGACGCGCCGATTGGTGGACTACCTTCAGACCCGCCCGGATATCTACCCAGACCGCATCTATCTGGCGGGCGCCAGTTTCGGGGCGATCACCGGCTCCACCGCGGCCGCGTTTGAACCGCGTATTCAGGCCGTGGTGTTGACGTACGGCGGGGGCAACCTGCCGGTACTGCTCAATAGCAAACAAGCCGCCGCCCAAGTCGGGCCCCTGATCCACCTTGCCAAGTACGCCGGAGCGTATCTATTTGCGCCGTCCGACCCCATACTTCACGTCCGCGAGATCTCGCCCCGCCCGATACTCTTTCAAAGTGGCGCGGACGACACGCTGGTCCCACCTGCGAGTGGCCGCGCTCTCTTTGACGCCGCGTACGGGCCCAAGGACATTACGTGGTACCCTGGCGATCACGTCGGGTTGGATCCCGTAACGACGAAACTGGTTCTGGCGGAGTGCGTATCCTGGTTGAAATCACAGGACGCTACTGTCGTATTAACTGCCGCGGAAAAGAAAGCGAAATAGCGGTCCCTGCAAGAGCGGACTCGCCCGGCGAACCCCGTGTGGCTGAAACCCTTGTGAACAAACGCTTGCGGCCCTATAATTGAGTGATTCCGGTCCCGCGGCCTGGAACCGGTTTCGGCGGAGCCGGAAGGTATATCTGCGTTGTTCACAATTACCGGCGGGATTTCCCTGACGAACCCCCTGGTTGCGCTTCTACATTGAGGATGTGCTCTTGAACCAGACGCGCCCAATGCCGTTGCTGGAATGGCCTACGCCCACTCCCACCGCAATCACATGGCTCCTGGCTGCGATCCTGCTGGTAATGTTCGCGGTCGCGCTGTGGGAGATCTACCGTCGGCGAACCGAACGGGCCGCGCGCATCCGAGCAGAATGGCGGGTAGTGGATGAGATTGCTCGTGACAAAGGCTTGTCTAGTGAACAGCGGGACTTGCTTGACTCGATCGTTCAGCGCCATTCGGCGGAGGCGCCGTTGCGCGCGTTTACCGTCCGCCAGCACTTTGAGGATTGCGTGGAACGCGAGATGACCGCCATCCAGGGCAAGGCGGATGAGGGTGAATTTGAGCGCGTAGGCCAGGTTCTGCGCGATGTGCGTCTGCACTTGGGCCTGGATTTCATTCCGTTCGGACAGCGGATCAACTCGACACGCGAGTTGAACAGTGGTCAGGTGATTTGGATGGCCCGGGCGGGGGGCGCATCGTCCGAGTGGTTACGGGCAAGTGTGGTCGAGGTCGACGAGGCCGTGTTCCGAGTCGTTCCTCCGGACGATTCGACGGCGGCCACCCGGCGCGCCTTCGCCGCCGGCGATACGATTCAATGCCGTATGTGGCGTGATGAAGACGCCCGCTACGCATTCAATGCGACGTTGGCGCGGGTCGAGACACACCCCCCGGGTTGGGTGCTACGCCACGCCACCCAGGTGAACCGGACACAGTCGCGCGCCCACTACCGGGTCCAACACGACCAATCCTGCACCGTCGGGATTCTGGAAGGACCGGTGGACGGAGACACGGCCAGGGTCAAAGAGCGCCGGGCCATAACCAAGATGCGCGGCCGCATTACCAGTCTTAGCGCCGGAGGAGTGGCGATACTGACCTATCAAGCGGTTCCCAGGCAGGTCTTGCTCCGAATCAGCGTGGACCTGCCGGGTTACGAGGTGTTCGAGACCGAGGCGCGCATCATTTCCTCGAGCGCGCTTTCGGCAGGCCGCTGGCTGATCCGCGCGTCATTTGTGAATATCGAAGAGGACAAGCGCGATTCCATTGCGCACTACGTCCTCGACCGCCAGCAACCGCTTACCCGCATTGGACATAAAGTAGAGTAGACGTGGACATACTTTCGGAATCCTTCATTGCCTTACGCCGCAACGCTGCCGCCGTTGCCCTTTATGTTTTCGGAATTTCCGGACTGAACGCCGCGGCGGTCGCCGTGAGAGTTCTCACGGAGGATTGGTTCAAGCAAGAGGCCCACGCGCAATTCGCGCACACGTACACGGTGTTGTCGTCCGTGTTCCTCGTGATCGTCGTATCGTTAGCCCAAGTCGTTACGTTCGCGAAATTGGGCGCCGATATCGACCGTCCACTGTGGCGCGTTTCCGGTGTTCGCGAGGCCATAACGCGGTTTTTCCGTATCTGGCTGATTCTGAATTTACTGATCATGGCGACGGTCAGTTTGCCTGAACTGATCGCCGACGGTCCTGCCGGAGACGGACTCAAGGAGCTTATTCTGCTCTTGTACGTCACTCTTGTTGTCGTATGTGTTCCCATGGGGGCGTGTGTCATGTTTCGTGGTCCCGAGACGTTGGAGGAGGCGTCCCGCTGTTTCTCACCGCTCCTGCACGAGCTTCCTCGCACGCTTCTGCTGTTTCTGCTGGGCGCCCTTACTATAGTCATGGAGTTGAGCTATTACGGGATTCGGGAGTCGATGCCGTCGAAATGGACCGCCGTTTCCCTCTCGTTGTTGTTATTCGCGGTAAGTTCCTTCATCGAGTGTTTCGTGTTTGCCGGAACGTGGCTGATTTGTATGACCCACCGTGAGCACGGTGAGGACACCGACTTTGACTTCTAGGGCCATCCGCCGGGGGTGTGGAATCGCCGTGGCGGTAGCCGTGGTGTCTGTTGCGGCGCTGGCGTTGATGATTCTGATTCCCGCGTGGCGCCTGCCTCAAGACGCTCCGCTGGCGCGAATGTACCGTACGGAGGCCGATCTGGCGGTCCTAGTCAAAGCGCTGGACACGTATCATGCCGCCCGCGGTGTCTACCCGCCGGGCGGGGCGGGTGGGTTGCGCATGGCGACGGATTTTCTCTCGCGTACGGGGCACTACTTGCCGGAAGGTCCGCCAACTGACGGATGGGATCGCCCGTTCGTTTATGTGCCTGGCGACGCATACGCCGCCCCCGAATCCCAGGCCTTGCATCGAGCAGAGGTGTACTACGCGCCGCACACGTACCAAGTCTATTCGCTGGGGGCGGACGGCGCGGCGGGAATCGGCGATGTGGCGCAGCAGCAAGACAACATTACCAGTTGGGACTCGGCAAAGCCGTGGCGAAGCACATACCAGCGACTTAACGCGGACTATCCAGGACTCTGGCGGGCCAACCAATGAAGCTCGAACTTCCCTACGGCGCCGCGACCATTCAGGCTTCGATGAATTGGGGCCATTCCCTGGGAACAATCGCTGCCGCTGATGCTCCAGCGTTGGCGCCACTCGAAGCCGCGGTGAGCGAAGCGCTTGAGCATCCCATTGGCCAGGCGTGGAATATCTACCAGATTGTCCGGCCGGGTGAGACTGTGGCCCTCGTCGTGTCCGATATATTCCGTCAGACGCGAGCGGATCAATTTCTGCCGATCCTCGTGAACGGTCTGAATCGCGCCGGTATACCTGATGATGCGATGCTCATCACATTTGCCACAGGCGTGCATCGCGCGCCAACTCCCGGCGAGCAACGCCAAATCGTTGGCGAGAGTCTCTACAACCGTTTCGCCGGCCGCCTGTTTGCGCACGATCCCCGGGACGAGTCCAATCTGCGCCGCTTTGGCGTTACTTCCCGAGGCACCGAAGTGCGGCTGAACAAGAGGGTGTTCGATTGCGACCGGGTCATCGTCACTGGGGCGGTCGTGCTCCATTATTTCGGCGGGTTTGGCGGAGGACGCAAAGGGGTCCTGCCCGGCCTAGCCGCCGAGGACACGATTTCCCACAACCATTCGATGAATCTGGATCGCGATTCCGACCGGCTTGACCCCCGTGTGCGAATTGGCGCGCTTGACGGTAATCCTGTCGCGGAGGATATGCTTGAGGGGGCTCGAATGGCCCGCGTGGACTACCTGGTCAATACGGTTCTGAACAGCCGATCCGAAATTGCGGGTGTGTTTGCGGGCGAGTTGGTCGCCGCGCACCGGAAAGCCGCCGAGTTCGCGTATCGGCAGTTCGCGGTTCATATCGAGCGGCAAGCCGACCTGGTTATCGCGGCATCACCGGGGACCCGCAACTTCGTCCAGACGCATAAGTCTCTATTTAATGCCTACCAGGCGATGCGTCCCGGCGGCGTCATTATTCTGCTGGCGGAATGCCGCGAGGGGCTTGGCGGGGACCAGTTCGTCAAGTGGCTCCGCTTGCGCGACCGACCATCCGTTATCGCGGGTTTGCGTGAACGAAGCGAGATAAACGGTCAGACCGCGCTGTCCACGCTCGAAAAAGCGCCAAGCGCTATCATGGTAACCGAGCTGCGGGACGAGGAGGTTATGCTTCTGGGCGCCCGAAAGGCCAGGAACCTGGACGAGGCGATGGAAATGGCGCGGGTCCGTCTGGATTCGGCCCTTTCCGGTGAACCGGGGTATTACGTGATGCCGTCCGCGCCATACACCGTCCCACTGCTGGCGCCGAAGGAAACCCATACGCCTATTTGACTTCCACGGTGGGCGTTCGCTACACTATGCGCTGATTCCACGGTGGATATGGCTTCTTTGTGACCGTCATCTGCTCAGCATGCCTAGCTGGCGCTGACAAAGAAGTCACACAGATGAGTTTAGAGTTGCGGCTAGAGCGCCTGGGCGGTAATGTTGTGAACAAGCTAGTCGTTCCCTTGTCCCACATGACGGACAAGGGGCTAACTATTCGCGCCGAAGTCACCACAAGTGAACTAATTGGCCCGGATAGCGCGGGGGAGCCCGCAGGTACGGTAACCGTCTCTGGAACGCTTACGGAACTCGGTGACGAGTATCTGTTCCGGGGTGAGCTATCTGGCTCGTTTGTCAGCCCGTGTGATCGCTGCCTGCAACCGGCGGCGTTTCCGTTCCGCATCGAAGTATGCTGGACGTACGCGGAAGGTCCGGAACCAGAGCCGGGTGACGAATGGAACGCCGAGGACAGCGCGGATTCGGACGCCTTTGGCGACGAACCGTCCTTTCATCGGTATTGCGGCGCGGAGATCGATCTGCGGCCGGAAGTCCGCGAAGAGGTCGCGCTCGCGCTTCCCGCGAAGTTTCTGTGTGCGACTGATTGCGCGGGGCTGTGTCCCAAATGCGGGGCCAACTTGAACCTTGCGCCGTGCCAGTGCAGTAACGAAGTTACGTTGGAGAATAAGGGTCTAGCGGGACTGGGCGACCTGTTTCCGGAATTGAGACCAAAGGACTTGGAGGGTTGACCGGTGCCAGTACCAAAGAGAAGAACAGGGAAGTCCAAGCGGAACATGCGGCGGTCACATCACGCCCTGACGCCGCCGTGCCTGACCGAATGCCCCAGTTGCGGCGAAAAGACCATGCCGCACCGCGTCTGTCCGAAGTGCGGGCACTACAAAGAACGTTTGGTCATCGGCGGCAAGAGCGAGTAGAGCCCAGCGGGTGAAGCGCCGGACGCGGTTTCCTGGACAGGACCTCGCGAGTTCACGCCCAATCGCCGAACCTAGGCTCGCGGAAACACGCCTGAATGGCGCCGTTACGGCCATGCGTCCGGATTTCTGCGGGCCGCACAGCCTCGGAGTTGTGGGGGAGTTGTGGGTGTGATTTCCTCGTCAGCGCCTTGTACGCTTCCCGCGCGAAGTACGCTGACTCAGTTGCCAAAGCCCCGGAGGCGCACAGGTACCGTTCATGCGAATTGCTCTTGACGCCATGGGTTCCGACAATGCCCCCGGACCAGAAGTACGGGGGGCGGTCGAGGCTAGCCTGAGGAGCGGTGTCGAGGTAATCTTGGTGGGCGATCAGGCGGTTCTCGAGCCGGCGCTCGCGGCGATTCCAAAACGCGGTAAGGTCTCCATCGTTCACGCCTCCGAGGTCATTCGGATGACGGATTCACCCGTCATGGCGGTGCGCCAAAAGAAAGACTCATCGCTGCTGGTGGCGTTGCGCCTGGTCAAAGAAGGCAAGGCCGATGGTGTGGTCAGCGCGGGCAACACCGGCGCCGTCATGGTTGCCGCGCGCACCATTCTCGGCCCAATTCAGGGCGTCGCGCGATCGGCCATCTGTCAAACGCTTCCAACCACCAAGGACCCTGTGCTCATCCTCGATCTCGGGGCCAACGTCGATTGCAGCGCGCGGCATTTGTGTGAGTTTGCGGAGATGGGGGTGATCTACTCCCGCTATGCCCTCGGGGTACAGAATCCGCGGGTTGGCCTGCTCAACATCGGCGAAGAGCAGCTCAAGGGAAATGAACTCGCCAAAACGGTCCATCGCACACTTAGCGCAGCCAAACAAATCAACTTCGTAGGTAACATCGAGCCCAAGGCCCTATTCAAGGGCGAAGTGGATGTGCTGGTCTGCGATGGTTTTGTGGGTAACTTGGTCCTGAAGACCAGTGAAGCTGTAGCGGGACTCGTGACCACGCTGGTTCGCAGGGAATTGCGCTCGAGCCTGTTGAGCAAGATAGGGGGGCTGCTGAGCCTTGGCGCGTACCGCCGGCTCAAGAAGACCGTCGATCCCAACGAGTACACCGGAGCGCCCCTCTTAGGCGTGAACGGTATCGTGATAATTTTGCATGGCGCGAGCAATGCGCGGGGCGTGGCTAACGCGATCCGTGGCGCCTGTATCGAAGTCGAATGCGAACTCAATGAGCACATTCGCGAGGCGGTACACGCCATGCGTCGCACCGAGGTCGTCTAGGAGGTCGCACACAATCGAGCTTGTGCGGCGTTCTGGCCCGCGCTGCGCGCGGAGATAGCGCCAACGAGACGAATAGTGGGAGGGTGTCAGGTGTCCTTTTTTCTGTTTCCCGGTCAGGGAAGCCAAGTCCCTGGAATGGGCAAAGACTTCTATGAAGCTTCAGCGTCCGCGCGGGATATCTTTGACCGCGCCGAAGCGTTGCGCGGCGGTGGATTCCTCAAGTCCATTTTCGACGGGACCGCCGAAGAGCTTTCTCAGACACGCTTGACGCAGGTCGCGCTGCTTACCGTCGAAGTGGCCATCGCGAAACACCTGCTTGCGCAGGGGTATCGTCCCACGGGCTGCGCGGGGCACAGTCTGGGCGAGATATCTGCGCTGGTGCTTGCGGAATCCCTGTCCTTCGAAGACGCGTTTCGTTTCGTCGAGATTCGCGCGCGTTTGATGTCTGAAGACGTTCCCGCGGGAGGCATGATGGCCGTGATCGGCGCGGAGCCGGAAGCGATCGAAACGGCGCTGCCCGCGGGCGCGGAAGTGGCGAATTACAACGGCCCGCAGCAGACCATTATCTCGGGCAGTATCGAGGCACTCGACCAAGCCGAGGCCTCGCTCAAGGCCGCTGGAATCAAACGCCTGATGCGTCTGCCGGTCTCAGGTCCGTTTCATTCATCCTATCTGAAACCTGCCGCGGAGCGCCTGGCCGAAACGTTGGCGGCCATCGAGTTCAAGACACCGGTCGTCTGTTTCATTTCCTCCGTCAGCGGCAGGGATGAGGCGGAGTCGTCAGTCATTCGTGAACTACTGGCGAAGCAGATCTGCTCGCCCGTGCGCTGGACTGATGTGATGGCGCGCATTGGGTCGGGCAACGCGCTCGAAGTTGGTCCCGGAAAAGTGCTGCAAGGCATAGCGAAGCGCACCAGCGGCGCTCCGAATGTAATCGCTGTAGGCACACTGGAAGCAGTAGCGAACATGGAGGCTCAAGTATGAGCGAGTTTGCTGATAAGGTTGTCCTGGTCACCGGCGGTACCCGCGGAATAGGCCGCGCGTGCGCGGAATACTTCGCGCGGATGGGCGCCAAAGTGGCGCTGTGCGGAAGAACCGCCGAAACGGCCGAGACCGCGGCGGCGCAGATTGGCCACGGCGCCATCGGCGTCCAGGCCGATATCGGCGCGCCCTCCGCCGTAGACGCGATGATCAAGACGGTAACCGACACCCTCGGCTCGATTTCGATTCTGGTGAACAACGCGGGCATCACACGCGACGGGTTGTTGATGCGTATGAAGGACACGGACTGGGATTCCGTCATTGCCACCAATCTCTCCGGGACATTCTATTGCTGCCGCGCCGCCGTCCGGGGCATGATCAAACAGCGCTACGGGCGCATCATCAATATTTCGTCGGTCATTGGATTGCGCGGACAGGCAGGACAGACGAACTACGCCGCAGCCAAGGCGGGGCTGATCGGATTTACCAAGTCGATCGCGCAGGAACTCGGCGCCCGGAATATTACGGCCAACGTTGTTGCGCCGGGGTACATTCAAACGGACATGACCGCGGGCCTGAGCGAAGACGTGCAAAAAGGTATTCTGGATCGCATTCCGGCAGGCCGCCTGGGGATTGGCGAGGACATTGCCGGTGTGGTGGGATTCCTGGCCAGTGGCGCCGCATCGTATATCACTGGCGCGGTCCTTCCGGTCGATGGTGGTTTGGCGATGTAAAGCTTCCCGCGGCCCCTACAGGCGTTCGAGGTCGATACCGTACACGTCCACATCTTCGTATTTCCCGTGCAGGTAGAGCGCTTCGCGTTGTACCCCTAACTTCTCGAAGCCGACCCCAAGCAGAAACGCCTGTAACGCCCGCTCGTGCCGCGCCGCCTGCACGGTCACCCGGCGGAGGGCTTGCTGGCCGCCCACTTCTTTCAACACAAAGCGCACGCCTTTTCGCACCGCGTCAGACGAATAGTCCGCTTCATTGCGGCAGTAGAACCACGCTTTCGCTGACGCGCCCGAGAATTCCGGGCGAAGCTTGAGCAAGCCAAATGACTCGCCGGTCTTACGTATAAGCACCAACTCGCGATCGAGACCCTCGGGATGCAGTGAATCCATTTCCCGGTCGTATTTCGTGGCCAGAAGCATGCCCTTCTCGTTGCACAGGAAATAGGCCGTCTCAGCCCAATTCTCCCACTGTACGAGCAGTTCGGCGTCTGCCTCCTCGATGGGTCGCATGCCAATAGAGAGGCTAAATGCGGCGCGGGCCATCGTAAACAAGGATGGACGAGCTTTCGGGGTGAGGCTGCCGTACATGCGAGTGAAGTTTACGCCGTGCGACGACAATAGTTGAAACGCGGACACCGCCGCGGCCATCCAAGCCCGTTGCGCCTCACACCACGCGGCGTGAGGGCGGCGGAACGAACCGGAAAGCGCATAGTGAACGGCCGCGTCGCCGCCACCGCACAGATTTCGCGCCCAGCACTGGAGACACTCTGGAGTTGTGAGAGATCCGACGTCCTCGAATTGTTTCAGCCGATCTTCGTCCAATTGGCCGTCGTCGAGGTTTCCAAGTTTGAATTCCTCGCGGCCTATAAGCTTGGGGGAAGGATAGATGCCTCCCCGTTCATCCAGCGCGAGCTCGTTTGTTCCGGCGGGATCGCCCCGGCGCATAGGCGCGCCCTCGTAAATGCGCATGAATAACGGCGCTATGGGGTCTAGACGGAAATAGTCATGTTTGAGAAGACACTGCGCATAGTACATCGCCGTCTGTCCAAGTCCCGTGAGCAAGTCGCTCGGATTCAGCGCCGGAGTAACCGCATACGCTGAGTCCAAGTCCAACTCGATCGCGGCGAAACCGGAATCGCGCAGCGTCTTTACCGCGTCCCCAAATTCCGCATGGTTTGGGCGAACGATAATCCGTCCGGTGACGCCATTCGCCCCCGGCTGGACGATCTTGGCCAGCCGATCGAGACTGACAGGCCCGTCAAAGGCGAGACCGCGAATCCACGCGGTCACGTCTGATGTATCTTGAAACTCGACGCTAACGTCCAGCGTGTGTCCTTGCAGGGGCCCTGGCGCCTTGGCGACTTGCACGTTAGCGATGCGTACGCACACGGTAAGCTTCTTGCCCGCAAGATTCGCGGCCTTGACTGCATCGACGCAGATTGCCGCGGTCTCATCGACGTTGTGAAGCCGTTGCTCCACGACCAACTCAAGACGCAATTCCTTTTGAGCGGCGGAACGCCCAAGCAGCAGCGCGATGGCCGCGGGGGCGAGCCCTGAACCGGACCGTCCGGGTTCCGAAGCGCGATCCGCCGGAAACCAGCCGCGTCTTTTTGGAAGATCTTGCGTTGCGTTCCCGGGAAGGCGCAGTGTCAGCCGCTTCACGCCCTTTTCCAACTCGTAGAGTTTGGCGATTTCGTCCTGGGAGGGCGTCTTCAGAATGGATTTCGTCGAGCGCAACCATTCGAGTTCGCCAACGACTTCCGACAGCTCCTTGGGATCGTACTTGCCTCCCAACTCGTGAAGTATCTTGTTGATGGGGGTCTGAGGGTAGTATTCGAGAACATCCCAGGAGATGGCGTCGCACTCGAAGCAAAAGCACGTTTCGGGATCGAGGGCAAATCGCGTGCCGTTCTGTTCGAAGCGGTGGATGAGCTCGCGGGCCATCAGTATGCTCCCAGCGTGCCCTTATGACGGCTCCAGTTTTCCATGAGACGAAAACAGGTGATGCCGACGCTCGTCCATACCGCGGCGTTGATGATCAGAAAGAAGAAGTACTGCGTACCCAGGACTTCCCATCCCATTCCGTCCAGGAGCGCCAGCTTGAGGCAAATCGCCGCGTCACTTCCCGGAAGAATGCGCACGACAATTTGAGCGGCCCAAGGCAGGTCTTCAAAAAAAGCCGCGTCGATCTTAATAGCCAGGAAGAACAGTTGCCGGACACCAGCCCCGAAATCAGCAGGGCCCCACCCAGCGCGCACACGATGGCCGCGCCGGTCGGGAGATCGAGTGCATAGGAAGCGTACAAACCAGCGACGCTGGCGACCGTGGCCGTGATCCAACCGAGGACCAGTCTCGCGCCCAGGGACCGCGCCAGGAAATTCGTGACGAGACCGTGGGGGCTCATGCACACCTGTTCGAGTTGCCCCGCGCTGGCCATGGCCTGCAAATTCTGGCTGAACAACCCGAGGATTCCGAAGGCGAACATCCCGATGAGAAATCCTACGGACATATCGGTTACTTGCCCGCCGACTCCCACTAGACCAGGGGTTTGCACGAAGGCGTATACCATACCGATCAACGTGACGTATCCCACAACGAGGCCGACCACGCTGGCAAACCAGTAGCGCCGCATCTGGATCATGCCGCGTACCACTTCCGCCTTCAGAACCAGGAAAAAACCCATGAATATAAACCCTATCCTTGACGCCGCGCTATCCGCTAGGCCGCGCCGTCCGTAAGCCGAAGAAACACATCTTCCAAGCGCGGTTCCCGCTGCTTTATCAACTTGAGGATCCTATTCTGCGCGTGCAGACGCTCAATGACGCCATACACCGCCTCGGAGCGGCGTTGTTCGTCCGCCTCCAAACGCACGACGCACACCGGGTCTTCTATCGCGACATCCATATTCACGCCCGTCACTCCGGGAGTTTGCCGCAACGCCTCCATGTCCGGCGCGCAATCGAGCCAGAACTCATACGACAGGTCGGAAAAGACCCCGATTAGTTCCTTGGTAGGTTTACACGCGACCAGTGTGCCTTTGTTGATAATGCCAACCCGATCGCAGACCTCTTGCGCTACGTTCATGTCGTGCGTCGTGACGAGAACGCACTTGCCACGGCTCCGCGTCATCTCGATGATTTTGTCCTTGATCGAGCGTCCGCTTTGCACGTCAAGGCCGGTGGTCGGCTCATCGAGCAATATGACTTCCGGATCGGCGATAAGCGCGATACAAATCGCCAGTTTCTGTTTCTGTCCGCGCGAAAGATTCCGCACCGGCACATTCATCTTATCCTTGAGCCCAATGAACTCGAGCAGTTCGCGGGAACGGGACTTGAGCACCTTTCCTCGGACATCCTTGAGATTGCCAAAATAGGCCAGGTTCTCGAGAGGGGTTAGGGGCCAAATGCTGGTGCGCGTGCCTTCGAGCACCACGCCCACCATCCGCAACACATCCAACCGCTTTTTTTCGACGTCGAGCCCGCCCACATATACGATCCCGGAGTTGGGCTTGACCAGACCCGAGACCATCTTGACCAGGGTGGTCTTTCCGGCGCCGTTTGGGCCGAGCAGGCCGAAGACCTCGCCGCGCTTGATCCCAAACAACACATCCTGCACGGCGCGAACCGTTTTCTTCTGGTAGAACCGGCGCTTGTTCGTGTCTTCATCTTTG
>JACRLJ010000155.1:44853-48187 GCA_016215105.1 Candidatus Hydrogenedentota bacterium | reverse complement strand
GACATACTCAGGATTCATGTATTCTCCGGACGGCGGGACCAGTAGGCCTGCTCCATTACGCGGGCCGCCTGCTGCGGATCACCGAGTTCTTCGACTTTGATCAAGTATTCCAGGTAAGCGATTTCGAGGTCGCGCACGGCATGTACGACGATAACCAGGATGAGGCTTCCGGTGTAGGCGTAGAGACACCCCAGAAGCAACGCGAAGCACAAGAACTCAAATGAAACCAGCAACGGATTGCGGAAGAAGTGGCGATGCACCAGGGAAAATCCAACGGCCACGATGGTGATGCCGGCTACGACGTTGCCAGTCACGGAGATCAGAAGGGGCTGGGCGACGACACGCCAGATCAGCTCTTCGGCTACGCTGACCGACAAGAATCGCGTGAGTATGATAGGGCTGTCCATCGTGTAGTTCCAGATGGCGCCCACGTCAAAGAAATGCGAGGCAGCGTCTCGCCAGGAGCGGTGCGTAATCAGCAAAGAGAGTCCGAAGATAAGATGGCCCGCAAGCAGCCCTGCGCCAATGAAGGCGGGGTTTACGAGTTGCCGGGACACGGCGCCTTGCTGGAAGCCAAGGTAGCACGCCAATACAAACACGGGGATCTGTGTGATCGCTGCAACGAAGCTCAAGCGCCGGGGGCCTTGTGGCTCTTCGCCGCGGCTGGTCACTATGGAGTGTAGGATGTGGAGCGCCAGGAAGAACAAGAACGCGGTACTCACGATGCGGGCTCCGCCACTTCGTCCCGTTGCGCGGCGATCATTTCCGCCAGCGACTTGCCTTTCAGCTTTCCGGCGACTTCTTCCCGGAGTGCGTTGAATTCATCGCGGAGCAAACCGTAGCAGTACATCGCATACAGCTTGCCATCGCGCGCGACGTGCTCCTGAAGGGTCATTTCCCGCTTCGCGCCAGAGCGCTCCAATATGCGCCACGAAGCCGAGTTGAATTCATAGATGAAGGCGCTGATGCGGTGGAGATTCAACTCGTCGAAACAGTATTCCATCGCGCGGTACCAGGATACTCCCGCGACCATTCCCGCGCGCATGCTCTTCGCGCCAATATAGACATCGATGCTGCAGGAACGATTTCGCCAACTGATGTTCTGCAGCGATATCAGCCCGATCGGGCCGTCCTCCTTGGAATCGATCAAAAGGTACACGCCGCCGGGCATGGTTTGACCGGTCGTCCGGCCCAGCATCGCGACGATGTTTTCACGGATCTGTTTGGGGGACCGCGCCGCATCTCCATAGAGGAAGCGCAGAAAGTCCGGATCTTCCATCCACGAGACGACGGTGTCGAGGTCTTCGCGTTCGGCGCGGCGTAGAAATGCCGCGCTTTTCCAAGCCATATGAACCTCCTGCACGCCGCCTAAGGCGCAACCCTATACCGCGCCGCGAAGCAGCGAGAACGACTCCAAGTCATGCCACTCGCCCCGCGTGAAGAAAACGTCCCGCTGTTTTCCATCACACGTGAATCCCCGTCCGGTGAGAAAACCGCGCCATTCCGGCTCCGTGTCCAGGCAATGCGCGAGAAGCTTATTCAACCGCTTCTCCGCGAAGGCATTCTTGCACAAATACGCAAAGGTCTCAAGCGCCAGCGGCTCCCGGTAGTGAAGCTCATCAAAGAGCATGAGGAGCAGCTCACCGTACGCCAGTTCCGGTCCCGCTTGGCGGAGGCCGCAGAATCCGCGCACAGTTCCCGTCAGGTCTTCGACCGCCAGAAGGGCCGTGGCGGGGTTGTCCTTGCGTCCAAGCAACTCCCGCAGTTCATCCGCGGTCGGAACGATCAGTTCTCGCTTTCGGTCCAGCAATGACGAACGCGGCGGCCAGTCGGCGTATAGGCGCTGAAGAAAGGGGGCGTCGTCGGAATCGGTAGTTCGAATTACAGCGTGATTTCCGGTGATCATCTCGATGAACCCTTGCTTGCCCGCCTCAGGGTAGTGTCACCCGCCTGGGACGCGATCTCATTATTCGGACGCAGAGCCTTTGCCTGCGGTATTCAGAAGTTCCGTGCTGGTGATGCTGCGAGATTCGCGCAATGCTGTCGCCCGAGAGCGAGCGCGCGAAGAATTTCCCCCACTTAACACGAGATACTCGCGCCGCGCACAATCGCCTCCGCAGTCGCGTCCATCTCCCCGGAGCGCGGTGGACAAGAGAACGCGCGGTCCACACCCGGCATAACGCGCAGAAAAAACACTTGCCGGGACTTCGATACCAATCAAGTCCCGGCAAGCAGAGTTCCGAAGTGTTCTACAACGCGACTTCGTTCTTCTTCGCGAAGAGGAAATCGGACCATGCCCTCGATATAGCGCTCAGGAAATCCGTAAGCGCGTCCGCTCGAACGCATGTCACCCGCTTGATATGCTTCATTGTAGACATCTGGTAAGGCGTCGTTTCCGGCTTAGGAAAGCGCGCCGCGGAAGAACGCGTTAAGCAGATCGATGATCGACTGAATCGCGCTCGTGATCACGTCGATGATGTCCTGGATCAGGGTGCTGATGCTGCTCAACGCCGGCCGTACTGTGACTTTCTTGAGGTGCTTCATTTTCATTTCTCCTTAGATGTAGCTTTTCCGCTTTTACCCAGGAGCTCCTAGGCAACCAATTTGCCGGGTGGCCCCACAACAAACACCGATACCCCTTCATCATACCAGGGCGAACCACACCGTACTCAGTCCAAAGCGCAGGTTCACCCATTAAGCCTACGTGCCCGAGGCCACCTTGAGAGCAAGCCACGCGGTTAGCAGGTCAATTATGAACTGAATATCAATAGGGGTTTTCGCCTTCACAGGCGTCTTCGATATTACACTAACGTGCTTCATAGTCCAAATCACCCACCTATGTCGTAAACAGCGTCTTGAACAAGATCGCCACAAGACAACATTAAGAACTACATCACGGCGACTATACCACTACCCATACGATCTTGTCAAGCACAGACTCGCTCGATCCACCACATTATGGGTTGGTTCATTTCCAAACCACTAAAGGAAGTGGACCGGCTTCATCGTCTTTCAACACTACACTCTGATATTCCGAACATTACACTGACCCTTGTGAAGGCGAAATTGACTTCCCGAGGGCCGGACTGATTGGAAGACTGTCGTATCCGTGGGAAACCGCGCTTGGCAAGTCAGAGTATCCCATTAGTGCGATATCCACGCAACGGGCCGCCTCGCGGCCCTCGTGTATCGCCCAGACCACCAGTGACTGACCCCGCCGACCGTCACCGGCGGCGAAAATCTTCGGGTTACTCGTTCGGAAGTTGCTGTCCGCCTTGATGTTACCTCGTGGATCGAGCTCCAGCCCCAACTGCTGAGGGACATCATGTTCCGG
>JACRLJ010000155.1:0-44846 GCA_016215105.1 Candidatus Hydrogenedentota bacterium | reverse complement strand
TAAACTCGCTCCCAGGGATTTCCTTCATCGAGCGCCGTCCCGTGGTGTCGGGGTCGCTCCACTCGAGACGGGCCGCATGCAGACGTTTGACCGCCCCATTCTCTCCTGAGAACGACTTGGAAGAGATACTCCAGTCGCGCACCCCGCCTTCTTCATGACTGGACGATGTCCGTGTTCTCATGATGAACGGATACAGGGGCCAGAGCATGGAGTCATTTCGCTCATCAGGGGGTTTCGGCAGCAGCTCGAAGCTGTACACGTTCTTGGCGCCCTGACGCAGGCTGGTTCCGTGACAGTCCGAACCAGTGTCTCCGCCTCCAAGAATGACCACATTCTTGCCTTTTGCGGTAATCTCCGGCCCGACAATTGGCTTTCCCGAGACCCGGCGGTTCTGTTGAGGAAGAAACTCCATCGCAAAGTGGATTCCCGAGAGGTCCCGGCCCGGAATTTCGATGTCTCGCGCCTTCGTCGAACCAACGGTCAACACGACAGCGTCGAAATCCAATAGGTCAATGGCGGAAATGTCTTTACCCACTGACACGCTACAACGAAATTCGACACCCTCCTCGCGGATTTGCTGTACACGCCGCTCGACATACTTCTTCGGGAGCTTGAAGTCGGGAATACCAAAGCGGAGCAGGCCGCCGGGTTCGTCCGCGCGCTCAAATACGGTTACCGTATGACCGGCGCGGTTTAGCTGTTGGGCCGCGGCGAGACCGGAAGGGCCGGAACCCACAATTGCGATTCGCTTTCCGGTGCGCACCGCCGGTGGTTGCGGGACAATCCATCCCTCTGCCCACGCGCGGTCCGCAATCTCCCGTTCGATAAACTCGATCGCGACGGGCGGCTCCGTGATTCCAAGCACACACGCCTGTTCGCACGGGGCTGGACATACCCGCCCCGTGAACTCGGGGAAGTTATTGGTAGACTGCAAGACGTCCAGAGCCTGGCGCCATTTGTTATCTTTCACCAGATCGTTGAAATCGGGAATGATGTTGCCCAAAGGACATCCGCTCATGCAGAAGGGTACGCCGCAATTCATGCAACGGTAGCCTTGCTTCCGAGTCTTCTCGGGCTCCCACTGAGTGAGAAACTCGCCGTAGTGTTTCAACCGATCCGCCGGGGGCGCATACGGAGGGGTCTCGCGTGTATAGGTCAAGAAGCCCCGTTCTTTCGGCGGCCTGTTGTTATCTTTCGACATGGCTTACCTCCTGAAGGGGGCGCTGCGATTGGTCACGCAGCACGCGCGCATAATCTCTTGGCATTACTCGTACAAACGCGGCGAGCGACTCCTCCCATCGGCTGAGCAGACGCTTCGCGACCGTACTGCGTGTATATTGGACGTGCCGCTCCAGCATTCGCCGCAATTCCGGAAGGCTCTTCTCGTGTAACGGCTTCAAGTCCACGCTGCCTAGGTTACAGTGCCCCGGAAAGGTTCCCTCGGGATCGTACACGTAGGCGATTCCTCCGCTCATACCTGCGGCAAAGTTGCGGCCGGTGCGCCCGAGGATCAGCGCCCGGCCACCGGTCATGTACTCGCAGCCATGGTCGCCGACACCCTCGACGACCGCCCAGGCGCCGCTGTTCCGCACGCAGAATCGCTCACCGGCGACGCCACGGAAATACGCTTCCCCGGAGGTCGCGCCGTATAGCGCCACGTTGCCAATGATGATGTTGATTTCCGGCGTAAACGTGCTCTCCTTTGGCGGGAATACGATGATTTTGCCGCCGGAAAGCCCCTTGCCCACGTAGTCGTTGGTTTCACCCTCGACGCTAAACGTCACGCCCTTGATGGCAAATGCTCCAAAACTCTGGCCGGCGCACCCCTTGCAGTCCATCCAAATCAAGTCTTCCGGAAGGCTTCCGGTATGCATGCCCAGCTTGAATTTGCGCGTCAGCGCGCTCGATAGCATCGTCCCTACGGTCCGATTCGTGTTTTGTATCGCAACCTGAAAGCGAACAGGCTTCCGCTCTTCAAGCGCCGGCTTGGCCAACGCGATCAACTGGTGGTCGAGCGCCTTGTCAAGGCCGTGGTCCTGCGTCTTGCTCCGGTAAAGCGTTTCGCCTTCCCAGGGTTTGGCCCGGTACAGAACTCGCGACAAATCGAGTTTGCGCGCCTTCCAGTGCGTGGGCAAGGGATTGAATTCGAGCATATCGCTACGCCCGATCATTTCGTTGACTGTGCGGAAGCCAAGCTGCGCCATGATCTCCCGCAATTCCTCCGCTACGAAGAAGAAATAGTTCACGACGTGTTCCGGCTTTCCGGAAAACTTCTTTCGCAGTTCGGGATCCTGTGACGTAATCCCGACGGGACAGGTATTCAAATGGCATTTGCGCATCATGATACAGCCCGATACCACCAATGGCGCCGTCGCAAAGCCGAACTCATCGGCTCCCAACAGGGCGCCAATCGCCACGTCGCGGCCGGTCTTTATCTGGCCGTCCACCTGCACAATGATTCGGCTGCGAAGGTTGTTCTCGACCAGCACCTGGTGCGTTTCCGCCAACCCGAGTTCCCAGGGCAGTCCGGCGTGTTTGATCGACGTGAGCGGCGATGCGCCCGTTCCGCCTTCGTGCCCGCTGATCAGAACCAGGTCGGACTTGCCTTTCGCTACGCCTGCCGCGATGGTGCCGACTCCGACCTCGGAAACGAGTTTGACGGAAACGTTCGCGGTGTGATTCGCATTCTTGAGATCGTGAATGAGCTGCGCCAGATCCTCGATGGAGTAGATATCGTGGTGGGGCGGGGGAGATATGAGCTCCACACCAGGCATCGAGTAGCGGACCTCGGCGATCTTTCCCGCAACTTTGTGGGCGGGAAGCTGTCCCCCTTCGCCGGGCTTGGCGCCTTGCGCCATCTTGATTTGAAGCTCGTCGGCGTTGTTCAGGTACTCGTTTGTTACGCCAAACCTTCCCGACGCCACCTGCTTGATCGCGCTGCGGCGCCAGTCGCCATTGGGATCGCGCTCGAAACGCTTGGGATCCTCACCGCCCTCGCCGGTGTTGCTGCGCCCGCCAATGCGGTTCATCGCGATGGCCAGGTTCTCGTGCGCTTCCGCGCTGAGCGAACCGAACGACATTGCCCCGGTGCAGAAGCGCTTCACGATTTCCTTGGCGGGCTCCACCTCCTCGATGGGAACGGGCGAGCCCTGTCTAAACGTGAGCAGTCCACGCAATTGCGCAAACGTGCGGTTGCGGTCGTTGACAATCGCCGCAAACTCCTTATAGCGCTCCCAGCTATTCGTCTTGGTGGCGTGCTGTAGTTTGGCGATCGTGTCGGGGTTGTACATATGAAACTCGCCCCGGCGCCGCCACTTGTATTGTCCGCCTGGATCCAGCGAACGCGCGCGAATCGGATGCGGCGGATACGCGATCTCGTGGCGCAGCAGCGTCTCGAGCGCCACGTCTTCAACGCCGATCCCCTCGACGCGCGAAACCGTGCCCGTAAAGCAACGATTGATGAGCGCCGTGCCCAACCCCACCTTCGACATCACCTTGAGCAGGCCTTTTTCCACGGCCTTGATGAAATTCTTCTGCGCCTTTCCGGGCGTTTCTTCCGCGATGATTTCCCGCCGGCATAGGTCGTCAATCGTCTCAAACGCGAGATAGGGATTGACCGCGCCCGCGCCGTAACCGGTCAACAGGCAGAAATGCATCACTTCGCGGGGTTCCGCCGATTCAACGATGAGGCCGCAATCGGTGCGGATGTGTTGGTGTACGAGATGTTCATGAACCGCGCCCGTAGCCATCAAACTCGGTATCGGGGCGAACGCGTCGTTGACGCCGCGGTCGGACAGGACTAGCAGCGTGGCGCCCTTGGCGATGGCGCCGGAGGCCTCAGAGCAAATCCGGTCGAGGGCCTTGTCGAGCGCGCTTGGCCCATCCTTGACCGGGAACAATGTCGAAATGACCGATGCCTTGAGTCCCGGCTTGTCTATTGTCTTGATAAACTCCAACTGCTCGTTGGTGATTATTGGGGAGCGCAAGTGCAGTTGTTCAGCGTGCTCAGGCGTTTCCCCCAGCAGATTGCGGTCGGGGCCAGTGGTCGTTTCGAGCGACATCACCAACTCTTCGCGAATGGAATCGATCGGGGGGTTGGTGACCTGCGCGAAGAGTTGTTTGAAGTAGTTGAAAAGGAGTTGCGGGCGTGACGACAGCACGGCGAGTGGGGCGTCGTTGCCCATCGAGCCTACCGGCTCCTTGCCGTCCCTGGCCATTGGAAGCAATATGACTTCAAGATCTTCCTGCGTGTAGCCGAACACCTGCTGGCGCTCGAGAAGCGGCGCCTCGTTGAACTCTCTAGTCACGGGCGGACAGGTCGCCGGCAAGCTGACACGATGCGCGTTCAGCCATGCGCGGTAGGGGCGGCGCATCGACAGCGCCTGCTTGATTTCAGCGTCATCCACAATTCGGTGCTCTTCGGTATCAATGAAGAACATGCGGCCTGGTTCAAGGCGGCCCTTCTTGATGATCTTGTCCTGGGGAATGTCCAGCACGCCCACTTCAGAGGACATGATCACGAAGTTTTCGCTGGTGATCCAGTAGCGCGAAGGACGAAGTCCGTTCCGATCGAGTATTGCGCCAATTCGAACACCGTCTGTAAACGCGATTGAAGCGGGACCGTCCCACGGCTCCATGAGGCAGGAGTGGTATTCGTAGAACGCCTTCTTCTCATCGGACATGCTCTCGTGCCCGCTCCACGGCTCTGGGATGAGCATCATCATCGCGTGCTCTACGGAGCGGCCGCCGCGCACCAGCAGCTCAAACGCGTTGTCGAGCATGGCCGAGTCGCTGTACCCCGCTTGGAGAATCGGCGAAAGTTTCTTTACGTCATCGCCAAATAAAGGACTGGCCAAGTGGGTCCCGCGTGACGCCATCATATTGATATTGCCGCGCAGCGTATTGATTTCGCCGTTGTGGGCGATGAAGCGGAATGGGTGGGCCAATGGCCATTTTGGGAAGGTATTCGTGCTATAGCGCTGATGTGCGAGGGCCAGGCGGCTTTCAAATCGCGGGTCCTCGAGATCGGGATAGTATGCTCGCAGCCGGCCGGGGAGCATGAGGCCTTTATACACGATGGTCCGAGCCGACATGCTCGGAATGTAGAACATATCCTTCTGCTGAATATCGGACGCATGCACCGCCCGCTCGATCACCTTGCGCACGACGTATAACTTCCGCTCGAACGCCTCGACGTCGAGGTCCGGGCTGCGGCCAATGAACACCTGGCGGATGTCCGGCTCGCTCTCCTTGGCAAGGAAGCCGATCTGCGAACTGTCACGCGGCACCTTGCGCCAGCCCAAGACGGTCTGACCTTCGTCAGAGATCGTCTTCTCGATGATTGCGATGCAGGTCTTGAGATTGTCCGTGGCGGAAGGCAGGAAGATCATTCCCACGCCATAGGCGCCCCGCTTCGGCAGAGCGAACTCGTGTTGCTCGGCTTCTTCCGCGAAGAATCGGTGGGGAATCTGAACGAGAATTCCACAGCCGTCGCCGGTCTCCGGATCGCATCCACAGGCGCCGCGATGCTCAAGGTTCTCAAGCACCTGGATGCCTTGTTGAATAATCCGGTGGGTCGGCGGGCCATCAAGCCGGACAACGAACCCTACTCCGCACGCGTCATGCTCCGTGCTCGGCTCGTAGAGACCGTCTGGAGAGATAAAGTTTCTCAACGTCTGAATACCTTTCTCATTGAATCCATCGGCGTCTTAGGGTTGTAGCGCCGCCACAACCCCGCGATTATTTAACTGTTCTTGTACAGCTATACCCTTCCAGCGCCCGAGTCCGAGTGGGCCAAGAGCAGAATAGGGATTACCCGGCCCAGAAAGGGAGAGGGTGGCGTGTTGGATGCATTCCCCGCCCGAATGCAACGTCACACTGTAATCTTGTGCGTAAAGATAGTAAGGAAACAACTCCGCATTGTCAAATAATCCGCATGCCACAGCATCAAGGCCGAGTGCGGTCCAAGAACGATCTTCGCTGACCCGATGCTGATACGCTCCACTACACTACACGGCGCGCATGCGCATCCGGCGCCTTGATTGGGCTTGCCGGTGTCTGATAGAGTGACGCTATGATCAGGCGCATACTCACGTTGCGAGGGAATTCCGCAGGCGCTCTACGGCGCGCCTGCCGCAGGTATGCCTGAGCTCCTCCCCGGTTCGTCGTTCAGCGTTGGAGTCTCTCGTGCTGTTTCCAGCCTGAAATTCACCAATTTTCCGGACGTCCCCCCGCATCATTGTCTGTGCGGACGCCCCAACAAATCGGAGTTATCGCGGCTATGACGCTTTTTGAAGAATTATCGTGGCGGGGCTACGTCACCCAGATTACCGACAACGAACTTCCGTCCTTACTCGAAAAAGAACGCTTCACGCTGTACAGCGGGTTTGACCCGACGGCCGACAGCTTCCACATTGGAAGCCTCCTGCCCATTATGGGGCTGATGCGTTTCCAACGGGCGGGACATAAACCCATTGCGCTCTTGGGCGGCGCCACCGGCTTGATTGGCGATCCGAGTTTCAAAGCCGCTGAACGCCCCCTGCTCACCAAGGATCGCGCACAGGCCAATGTCGCCGGCCAACGCAAGCAACTCGAACGATTCATCGACTTCACCGGTCCCAACGCCGCGGCCCTGGTCAATAACGCCGACTGGCTATGCTCCCTGACCTTGGTGGATTTTTTGCGCGACATCGGAAAACACTTCTCCGTCAACGTCATGCTCGCCAAAGACTCTGTCAAAGTGAGGCTGAACGACCGCGATCATGGCATTTCCTTCACCGAGTTCACCTACAGCCTGCTGCAGGCCTACGACTTCCTCCACCTGTACGACACTCACGGCTGCCGCCTCCAGATCGGCGGCAGCGACCAGTGGGGCAACATCGTCGCGGGTATGGATCTCACCCGGCGCTTGCGGGACGGCGCGTCGACGTTCGGCCTAACGATGCCGCTCATCACCAAGGCCGACGGCTCGAAATTCGGCAAGAGTGAAACCGGAAATGTATGGCTCAGCGCGGAGTACACCTCGCCCTATAAGTTCTACCAATTCTGGATTAACCAAGCCGACGCCGAGACACCTCGTTTCCTGAAGCTCTTCACCTTCCTAGGGCAGGAGGAGATCGGGGCCCTCGAATGCGAAGTCACCGAGCGGCCCGAAAAACGGTCCGCGCAACGACGTCTCGCCGAAGAGGTCACCCGTATGGTCCACGGCGAAGATGCGCTACGAAACGCCATTCGCGCTTCGCAAGCCCTGTTCGGCGGTGAATTGGCCGGTCTGGACGATGCCACCCTTGAAGACGTCTTCAGTGAGGCCCCCTCGAGTGAACTGCCCCGCGCCACCCTGGGAGCAGGCCGCTCGCTTGCCGAAGTCCTGGTGGAATGCGGTGTGTTCGCGAGCAAGGGCGAAGTCAAGCGTCTTGTGCAAAGCGGCGGCCTGTACATCAACAATGAGCGCGTCGAAAGCGATGCGGCGCCGCTCACCGAAAAGGCGCTCACGACCGAACGGATCGCCGTCGTCCGCAAAGGCAAGAAGAGCTACCACGTCTTGAAGTTCGTCACTTCTTAGCCTAAGGCGCACTCGTGGCAAACCGGGTCCCTTGGACCCTTGGCTTGCGTGTAACGTATTGCGCCATATAGCGATGCGCGTTGGACCCTGCTCGCCTGGAGGATTCAACGGGTTCGCGAGCGGCCCCTCTAGCTACGGCGCGTGACGCGTCCCGTTTCGTCCCGGTCGATGCCCCCGCCTTAGAGCGCGTCCGCAATCCACCATGACAGGACGGAATAAGATCCCAGAGCCGCGCCCTAACCATGGCTCAATTTCGCTCCAAAATAGTATGCGGAACTTGACAGTTTTCCAGGAAAAGTGCGATAATCACGATAGAGCCGCTACGGCGCGGAAGTGGCAGACCGGACACTTTGACGGGTCATGTTCCGCGCCGGAAACGCTGACTGGGATGACGAGGATGGTGTGTCGTCACCGAAACAACGCGGCTCAGTTGTGTTAGGACACCGCAATGGGTCTAAGCGTTGATTCCATAGGCGCCGCGTCTGCTGCGTATCCACGCCAGCCGGTGGCCGCCGTACCGTTGGCGGACTCGAACAGCGCGTCAGTAGACTTACAATTGTCGCCTACCGGGAACAGTCCGGCGCTGCTTGGGCAGAGGGACCAGGCCGATTTTGCCGAAGTCGGTTTCGGTCAAGGTACGATTTCGTCGGTCGGAGCGGCTCTGCGCGCCCTGGACAGGACCGTAGAAGCGTCTCGAACCATGTTCGATTCGCTCGAGGAAGTGCGCAAGCGTTTTCGCGAGGAAGCGAAGAACACATCCCCCGGCGCGTCCGAGTCTCAGTCGGCAAATCAGGCGACTCTCGCCGCCACCCCGATCCAACTGGGCCGGCACCAGGCCAATGCCGCACGGCAGGTTCGCAATTTCATCAACGCGCTGGACCAGACCGCAGGCGTCGCGCAGGCCCGTGTCAGCGGCGAAACGCCCCCGGCGACTCAAGGCGGTGAAAATCAGCCTGCGCAGGCCACATTCAGAGTGAACGGCCAGACCTTCTCGGCGACTCTTGCCCCGAATGCCCCGCGTCTTGATTTGCTGGCGTAGTAGAAGCATCGCCCCCATCAATAGCACGCCACCACGCCGCTCTGCAGCTGTACCTTGTGACTTGGGCGGCGGCCGTCTTACAGCATCTGCCCGGATGAAGCCGGCAACGAAGCGACTGACGTAAGTCTCCCGTTTCCATCGGCCGATTCGATCGTTTTCACCGCAGTGAGTACCGCTTGGCCCGCGTCCTCCAGCCGCAGCCGCGCCGGTTTCACGCCATCGAGAGCGTCCAGAAATTCCTCGTGTTCCGAATACAAACCGCGCGCCAACGCATCCGCCAAGTCAGCCGGAGGCCCTTCGACCGGCTTCCCTTCCTCATAGATCAGGATTGGACAAGCCGCGTTCACGGTATCCGCCTCGATATGGCCCCGTTCGCAGATGACACGAAGCATGGCCCGCGAACGCGCTCCCGGCCGCAGCAGAAAGCTTGCTTCCGCGGATGCGACCACGCCCCCCGTGTGTGTGTACACCGCGCTAATATGATCAAACGCCCCAAGCGCGTGTCGATGGCCCAGGGCGGACACGTTTAGGGGAGCGCCAAGAAACCAGTTCAACAAGTCCAGATCGTGTATCAATAAATCGAAGGCCACACCCCCGCCCATCCGCGGGTCCATACGCCACATCCGATCCGAACCAGCGGACTGAACGCGTGAGGCATGCGCCGCGAGAGGGCGTCCCAGACGCCCTGAAAAAAGCGATTCCGCCACCAGAGTGTACAAAGGCGCGTGACGGGTCAGATGTCCCACCATCAATATGCGACCGTTTTCCTCGGCCGCATCAGCCATTGCATTTGCCCGATCGACGCTCAGCGCCATCGGCTTCTCGCAAAACACATGCTTACCCGCGCGCAGCGCCGTGATCGCGTGGTCCGCGTGCAGATGGCTGGGCGAACAAATCAGAACCGTGTCGATATCCGGTGAGGCAAGAAGCGCCTCCGCGGACGCCATGACCGCCCCTATCGCCTCCGCCTCCGGCCACGGGGCGCTTGCATCCATACGGGCGGTCAAGACGACCCGTGCGCGGGACGCATGGCGTCCGAGCGCGCTCAGGTGCGCCCGCGCAAAGTGCCCGGCCCCGACTATGCCAATCCGATGCATTTTAGACGTTCGTTCTTTCACGCGAATACCACTCACCAACACACTCGTGTACTATTGCGCTGGAGCCACTCTTCGGATTTTGGTTTGCGAACAGTGTGATTGGGACTCCGGCGCGAGCGCCGTTCACCTACCTCGCGAAATCCGCCCAACGGATTGCTTGATCACGGGAATCATAGCACGGCGTCAACCGCTTGATCCGAAAAGATACAGCGTCTACCATAAAGGATCTCGAAAGGATCTCGGGAAAATGGGTGCGCGGTATCTCCGGTGTTGTCACAACTCATACGGTGAATTGGCGCGGCCGGAAGCGCCCCGCGAAATACCAGGGAGTCCGAAATCGTGGATTTGGGTCTGCAAGACGCAACGCATCAAGCCATGGCGTTGGGGTGGTTCGCGTGCTCCACGCTGCTGGTCGCGGGGTTTTCCCTGTCCGCGGGGGTAAGTCACTTCTTCGACTGGCTCTATCAGAAACGCGACGAAGACAGCCTGGCGTTCAGCTTTATCTGCCTGGGAGTCGCGGGCCACGCTATTGCGTTGGTGTTTCTCTATCGCGCGCAGAATGTCGCCGCATACGTGCTCGCGCTCAAGATCGATCTCTGCTGCCTCTTTGCCGCGCAGTCGGCCTTCGTATGGTTCGTGACCGCGCACTTGCGCGTGAAGGCCCGGAAAATCACGCTGTTGTTCGCGGCGTACTTCGCCTTCCTCTTCATCGCGAACTTGCTCTCAAAGAACTCGCTCATGGCGTCGGAAGTTAGTAACCTGCTCCTTCAGACCTTTCCCGGGGGCGGCCCGTATGTGTCGGCGATCCTCGTTCCCAGCCTGTGGAATCCATTCTGTCTGGTGGGAACATTCGCCACCTATGCCTACTGCCTCTACATTCTGTTTCGCGGGCGGCGCAATTTGGATCGGGGCGAGGCCACCGCCATGGCCGTCTCTCTGGCGGGCCTGTTTGGCACCTGGATACAGGTCATGGTGAACGACACCAACCTCTCCTCCGTGGTCGTCCTGAGTCATTATGCCTTTCTAGCGTTTATTTTTCTGATGGAAAGCGCAATGTCCTCGCGCTATGGGCGGCAAACACTATCCCTTACGGAAGCCCACGCGGCGTTGCGCGAGAGTGAAGAGCGATTTCGGGTCCTGGTCGAGAAGGCCCCCGACGCGATCATCGTTTACGACCTGGAACAGGATCGGTTCGTGGACGCCAATCCGAACGCGGAACTGCTCTTCGGGTGTAGTCGAAGCGAATTGCTCGGTTCTGGCCTGCAGCGATTCCAGATGTCGCCCCTTCCGCCCGCCGAAAGTATTCGCGCGCTTGGCGCGCGCGCGCTTGCGGGGCAAGAACTGGCGTTCGAGCAGGCCTTCCACAATCTCCAAGGAAAGAACCTCATCTGCGAGGTTAGGCTCGCCCAATTGCCATCGGCGGAGCGGCGCTTGGTCCGCGCCAGCCTCATTGACATCAGCGAGCGCAAGCGCGCCGAGAACGATCAGTTCGAGTATCAGCAACGCCTTCGTTCGCTTGCATCGGAACTCGCGGTTACCGAAGAGCGCGAACGAAAACAAATCGCCATGTATCTGCACGACGAAGTGGCGCAGGGATTGGTCGCCGCGCGATTGAAGTTCGGCGAAGTGGCGACCAGCGCGGGGGCGAACGGCTCCAACTCGCAACTCACCGAAATTCAGGAACTGCTCGATCACGCGGTCGAACAGACGTACTCCCTGACGTTCGAGTTGAGCCTGCCAATACTGCACGGGTTGGGACTGATGCCCGCCGTCGGGTGGCTGGGAGAAAAGATCTGTGAGTCGAAGGGGATCGATTTCAAGCTCGTGGACGACGGAACGCCCAAACCGTTGGGAAACGACATACGCGGCGCGTGCTATTACGTCGTTCGGGAACTGTTGGTCAACGTCGTGAAACACGCCAAGGCCAGCAAAGTTGTGGTCACGGCGCAAGTCGAAGAATCCCAACTTCGATTAGTCGTACAGGACGACGGCGTCGGATTCGATGTCTCCGCGCCAGCCGAACCGGCCCGCAGAGACGGCGGTTTCGGTATGTTCGGACTTCGGGAGCGCATCGAATACTTGAGCGGAACGATCCAGTTCGAGTCTGAACACGGCCATGGCACTCGGGTGACGCTTTGTGTGCCACTGGATATGGTAAGCGCAGCAGCGGGGACGGATTGAAATGAAGACACGCATTCTATTGGTGGATGACCATAAGGTATTTCGCGAGGGGTTGCGCGCTTTGATCGAGCATCACGAGGACCTCGAGGTCGTCGGCGAGGCCGAGACGGGACGAATCGCCGTAACCATGGCCTGCGAACTCAAGCCGGATATCGCCATCATGGATATCGCCATGCCGGACTTGAATGGGATCGAAGCGACTCGGCAAATCCAAGCGCGGGTACCCGAAACTAAGGTGATTGCGCTGTCAATGCATTCCGACAAGCGATTTGTCTCCGGAATGTTTCAGGCCGGCGCCTTGGGCTATTTGCTCAAGGCC
Source organism: Candidatus Hydrogenedentota bacterium (assembly GCA_016215105.1). Classification (GTDB taxonomy): domain Bacteria; phylum Hydrogenedentota; class Hydrogenedentia; order Hydrogenedentales; family SLHB01; genus JACRLJ01. Next base: position 32,649 of record JACRLJ010000155.1, on the reverse strand, counting down.
AGCGCGTTCGAGGAACTCATTCAAGCCACGCGAACGGTCGTGAACAACAGGCACTACGTCAGCCAGAAGATCGCCGACAGCATCGTCGGGGATTACGCCAGGCAACTCACGCAGGTTGCCCCGGAGAATCACGCCTCGCTGAGCCCGCGCGAGCGGGAAGTCCTTCAGCTCCTTGCGGAAGGGCACAGTACGAAGGAGGTCGCTGAACGTCTCCACGTAAGCACGAACACGATCGAAACGCATCGCGGCCGCATCATGGAGAAACTGAATATTCACACCTTTGCGAGTCTCGTGAAGTACGCGATCCGAGAGGGCCTGACGTCGCTCGAATAGCCGCGTTGCGCAATCCGAAAAGCACGCCGGGCGCACGAGAAGACGTTTCCGGTCCGGACGACAGCCCGCCGCCGGCAATACCCGCGGATTGGCGATAATTGAATGGATTGCAGGCGTTCTTCTGTTCGGCGTACCATCAGAAGCGCAAAGTTGGATGCTCGCATGTCCTGTTCGTGAGCAAAATGACAGTGTCTTTCCGAACCCATTAGAACGAGAAAAGGAAGCCGCCCAAAGGAAAAGGGAATTCGGGAGTAATCTCAGTGCGTAGGACTTCGGCCAGAACGCGGCTATGCGGTGTATCGCTTCCACGGGCGGACGATCCAACTTCGACGCCCCGGCGCCTTGGGGATCGCTGCGCCGCGCTTGGGAACGCCCCTGCGAGCGCCCGAAGTCCAAGGTGGGGGAGTACTCTCACTGCCAGTGGACGCGCGCCGTCCAAGCGCCCACGTATTACCAGTCCCTTTTTCGATCTTCGCGCAGGGAGTAGCTACACGATTGGCAAGAAACACTGCGCGATGGGTCTTCGTAAGCACGGATTCACCCTGGTCGAACTGTTAGTGGTAATCGCCATCTTCGCGATTCTCGTCGCAATGATCCTGCCGGCGCTGGCTCGAGCCCGGGAAGCAGCCCGCCGGACCGTGTGCCAGGCGAACCTCAGGCAATTCAGTCTCGTGAATAGGATGTTCGCGGATGAACACGGGGGGTGGTGGCCGCACCCGAGCATCGATCACGGCGGAAATGATCCCACGTTTCAATACAAACGCATGTCAGCGTGGGTGGGATGGTACCAAGTATTCCCGGAATACGTTTCGGACCCCAAGATCAACTTCTGCCCGTCGCGGGCCGACACCGCTATCTATGAGCAGACCGACTTCTCGCTTCCACGGAACAGGCTGGCAGGCTGCAATCAGACGATGGTGACAGTCGCCACCTTAGGTTTCGAGCTTGATAACCCCTGTTTCGGGAAAGAGGCCGCGCCCCTGACACCGAATCCGGCCAACCCCGCGGAATCATTCTCCCGGCTGTACGATTGCGGATTGAATCAGAACGCATGCGCCCCCTATCTGCACACGGATATTCAGAAAACGGCATACCGGGACGCGCGCAGCTACAAGTACTATGGTTTCTTCATACCCGGCAGTTGGATGAACAACACGCTCGAAGATTACACCGCCGTGGGCGCGATCTTGCTCAGCAATAACCCGTCCGAAGGATACCCCGTTCCGAGTGGAGGGATCATCGGAACCGAATCGCCAATGTACTGGAAGAATCGCAGACGCAGCCTGACCTTTACCTTGCCCTCCGGCGCCAACATTACCTTCCACCCCTTGAGATACGGAATCGAGCGGTTCGCTATTACGGATATCAACAACCCGGCCGAATTGGCCACGGCGCAGTCGGATGTGGTCGTCATGTACGACGAAAGCCGGCAGGCCGCCGGCGCCGTGGACGGCCGCAGATTCAATCACGTGCCGTCCGGGATGAACATTCTGTACATGGATGGCCACGTTGAATGGGGCAAGCCGGGCACCGTCGGGGGCCGCCAGTGGCCGGTGAATCAGTTTTGCTTCAAACGTCCGTCGGGAACGGGTTGGATTTACCCCGATCTGCCGTGAGCCCAGGGCAGACACCCTTCCGGCGAGACCGGCGCCGCGCACAATCGGCCTGTTTGACTCTTCCGGACCTCTCGAGTACGCCGGCGCTCGATGAGCGCGGCCCCCCCAAGGCGGTAGGTTTACCCATAGCTCCTTCAAGATCACTAACCGTCGTATTCGCAATAGCTTAGGGGATAATCGCACGGGGAGTGGCGGCATTTGGCCTCTCCAACCGCAAGATTCGAGTTCCGAGGCCCGTCGGCCACGATCTGCGCGAAAGGGTACCATGGTTCATCGCGTGTGTGGCTTGGTCTTCCCGGCCAAGGTCCATGGGCAAAGCCGCCAAAGCCTCGTTGTGCGCGTCTTGATGTCATGTGTTCACGCGTTGACGCCATTCCAAAGCGGGTATGGCAAACACGCCATCCCTACCCGCAGATCGAGGGTCGATCTGAATGGGTTGAAGAGAATCGGCGTTCGGAGTAACATTATAGGCGCCGGGTTGGCTGGCATATGTGGCGCCATGATGCGATTCCGGGAGTTGAACGGCATTAACTTGCCGAACTCCCTTGCAACTAGAAAAGGAAGTTGGTCTGAGATAAGATAATTTTGGAGTATTCTCAGTGTATTGGACTTCGGCAAAGAAACGAGTGGGCGGCAAGACGCTGCCGTGGACCGGCAATCTGAGTCCGATTCCGCAATGGTTTGCGGGTCGAGCTTTGACTGCTGGACGCGCCGAAAGCGCTCGCGAAAACTTCAATGGACGAGAAAGCCCGCCCGTCATTGCCGTGCGTTTTCCACGCGTTACCGGCGGGTGACTTTGCCGTTCGTATTTGCCGCCGGAAGTCGTTGCACATAGAATGGTCCCAGGGTAAACAAGAAGGACAAAGCAGTAGACATGCGCAAACGAGGCTTTTCCTTGGTTGAGCTGTTGGTGGGAGTAGCCATCGCTGCAATCCTTGTCGCCATGTTGTTGCCGGCGCTGGCCCGCGCACAGGAATCCGTACGCCGCGCCAGTTGCGCGAGCAACCTCAGGCAGTTAGGGATTGTCCTCAAAATGTTCACCGGAGAACATAAGGGGATGTACCCTATCCGGGGAACAAACTTCATGTCGAACGGCCCGGTGAACTGGGCCAGAAAAACCCAGAATCACGAGTTGGGCATCTATCAACTCTATCCGGACTACTTGACGAGCGTAACGCTTCTGGCGTGTCCGTCGGACATTCAACTGCCCTATTTCCTGGACATTGAGTCCCGCCCCTACGACACGATGTCCGGGTGCGGAACCGGATTTGCCACCGTCGGCGTGACTCCAGACCCCGTGACGGCCACCGACCTGGACAACCCGTGTCTGGGAAGGCAGAGAGCGACGGCGACGGCCCAACCAGGCAATCCCGCCAACTTCGGCGTACAATGGTTCGATTGCTCGACGAATCCCATGGCCTGCGCGGTATTGCCGCATCCCGCGCTTCACATCTGGAATGCGCCCGACGGCGCCGGTAACTTGCGAAGCTATAAGTACCGCGGCTGGCTTGTCGATCCCGCTTGGACCGTAAACCGGTCGGATTTCTATATGCTGGGGCAGTTGCTTCAGCGGGCGCCGACCGCCGCGTCGTCACTGATGCCGGGCAGCAGCGTCATCGCCGATACCCCCGCGCTTTGGATTAACAAGAATCATTCGAAAACCTACGTCTTGCCGTCCGGCATTTCCGCCACGTTCAACCGCATGGCGGAAGGGGTCGAGCGGCCGTGGGCCGATTCAACCACGTCGCCGGTGGCTGCAACATTCTGTATATGGATGGACATGTCGAGTTTGGCCGGTTTCCAGCGCGGCCGGGTGACAAGAACTGGCCCGTGTCGCAGTACATGACCGACAATAACGACTGGCCGTAACCGCCGCGGCGCCGTCCCATGCGCGCGACCTTCCAACCAGCAGCCAACCGCGAGAATGGGGGATGGACGCGATTGGGTTCAGACGAAATAGAGAACGAGAAAGGAGGACGGAGCGTGCCCTGGATCGCCCGGAGAGCCAGCGCACTTTCTCTTCCACTCCTCCTGGCCGCGCTGGTCTCGTGTTCGGACAACAACGTGGAGAAACGGGGTACTGCTCCTCCCCTGGATCGGTCAAGGATGTCCCCGCAGGAGCGGATTTTTGACGCCGCCAAACGAGGCGATGTCAAAGAACTTGACCGGTTGGTCGCGTCCGACCCGGCCCTCGTCAAGGCGAGGGACAACCAGGGGCAGACCCCCCTCCACTACACCGCTCTGTCCGGAAACCCTGCTGCGGCCCAACTACTCTTGAAGAAGGGGGCGGACCCGCTCGCAAAGGACCACGAAGAACATACCGCGGCCTATTACGCGAGCGAGGTGCGGGCTGCGCCAGAGGTGAGTAAGGTCTTGTGGAGCGCCGCGAACGCCGCCGCAGTCAAGCAAGCACCCCCGAAGTAGCCCGGGCTTTCACTCTCGATAGTCCGCGAAAAACTAACCGCACCCATCACATGTCGATGAGTCCAAATTCCGAATGTAGGGACATTCGGGGACTCTCCCGAGGAACACCAGTGGCGGTTCTCCTTGAATATATGTCGTGTATTTCGTCAGTGGTAATCATGCTTTTCGAAGTCCAGAATCATGGCTCGCGTGATAGACGGCAATCTCTCCTTCTTCCACAATTGACGTAGATTGAGACCGAGCGCTTTTCAGGGTCTGCAGCGTGAGTCGAGCGGAGATCGCAGCGCGATGACCAGTATGCGCCGTGCGGAGTCAATCCCGCCGCGCCGTCAAACCTGTCGGCTTCGCCCGTAGCGCGGCGTCTCGCATACCTCACCAACCACTCGGTCGAATTCTAGCTTTGGCGCCTTCATGTGCGGCGCCGAAACCCTTCTTGAGTTCCGAGTCTGTCACGTGCGCCGCGGTCGAATCTTGACCGTGCGCGGAAAGGAGGTGCGAACAGCGTTGAACGAGGGGATTTGCGCTGGACCGGTCGGCAGTACGCGTGCAGTACGTGACGTATGTACGACAGGTGTCAATCGCTCTTCATCAGGGGCGCATCACATCAGTTCTGCCTAAGAATGCGCGCCAATGCGCCGGTTCCTTGCGTCGTTTCTGGTTTGGGAAAATGTGCGTTACTTCGTATTTTGATAATTCAATCGTTGCAATCACGGACGTCGTTCAAGGCGTATCACGGTTGCCAAAGGAGATCATGCTATGCAACGTAAGAGGTCAGGTTTTACACTCATTGAGTTGCTGGTGGTCATCGCGATCATCGGTATCTTGGCCGCGATCTTGCTGCCGGCCCTGGCCCGCGCACGGGAAGCCGCGCGGCGCGCGTCCTGCCAGAACAATCTGAAACAGCTTGGTCTGGTGTACAAAATGTTCGCCAACGAAAACAAAGACGTGTGGCCGTTTGGAAGCATGGACCACCGCGGGACTTTGGCCACGGGCGCGGACTGGGATAACAAGGGAGCGGCTGTCTATGCGGCGTGGGCCAGCGTCTATCCAGAATATATCGCGGATCCCAAAGTCAACTTCTGTCCGTCCAAGGGGCTTGATGCCGGCCCAATCACGGATACCGATTTCTCCATTGGGAGAAACAACCTGGCCGGTTGTTCCGCGGGAGCGGTTCTTTCTTCCGTATACGATCCGTCAGAGAATCCTTGCGTGGGCAAGACCACGGCTAATGGGGCCACTCCCCAGTATCCTGGCATAACGACCGGCGACGCTTGGGGCTATGACTGTGGTGTGGATGGCGCCAAATACTGCGCTCCCTATCTTCACTGCGATATCGTCAAGAACAACGGTTGGAAAGACTTCCGCTCATACAAGTACATGATCTTCGCACTGAGCCCCGGGTGGTTTAATACCCCGGCGGATTATTTTATCGTCGGAAATCTCCTAAACCAGAACAGCACGTCCGGCGCTATCGGTTGGACGCAGAGTCCCGGTGGCACAAACGACACGCCGAGAATGTGGAAGAACCGTAAGTCTTCAATGACCTACACCCTTCCGTCGGGCACTTCAGCTACGTTCCACCGTCTCAAAGAAGGCGTCGAACGTTTCATGATCACGGACATCAACAATCCGGCGGGCGCTTCAGCGGCCCAGTCAAGCCTCGTTGTGAGCTACGACGAAGCTCAGATGAGCGGCACTTCCTGGACGCGCTACAATCACGTGCCGGGCGGCGTTAACGTCCTGTTCATGGACGGTCACGTCCAATTCGCAAAGAAGGGTGACAATAGCTGCTGGGTCACGAACCAGCACGCATATACGAAGGCCGCTTCTATCGGCATGTCAGGTTGGTCAGCCGGCTGGCCCGGTTGATATCCCGCATGCCGGAGGTCACGCGGCTATTCCCCGCGGCGAGTCAGTCGGCCAGCGGATGCCATGAGGCCTTACCAAGGATGTTTGACCTATAACGCTAGCGCAGTGGGGCGCCGAAACTCCAGAATGGTGTTTCGGCGCTCCCCCTAATCTCGCGGTTCCGGCTGAAACAGGCGTCCAAGAGTGGACCGGATTCTTCCGCGCGTCTCCGCCATTTGACTTTGGACGCGGTACAGGAGAGTTGGACAGTGAATACGAAACATAGGTTGAGCGGTGTATTGGCAATTGTCATTCTCGGGTTTGCCGGGTTGGGGTGTGGAGGAACCGAGATTCCCGGCGTTGCTGATGATTCGAATCGTTCCGCGGCAGACCAGTTTATTGACGCGGCATATCGAGGCGATGTCGCCAAGATGAAGACCCTGCTCGCGCAAGACGCGACACTGGTCAAAGCCCACGGCGAGCGGGGTACCACGCCGTTACTCGAAGCGGCGCGCGCGGGTCAGAATGGCGCGGTCCAACTCCTGCTGGAACACGGCGCCGATCCGATGGCGCGGGACGAGGCCGGTGACACCCCCGGCAACGCTGCGATGGTGGAACGCCACCCCGATACCGCCAAGATCATAGCCGAGGCCATGAACGCGAAGCGCGGCGCCGCAGCGCAATAGCGCACGGAGTCGAGAATCGGAATGAATGATCGAGAATGGCCTCCTAAGGCGCCGCTTCTCCAAGTATGAGACATGGCTGCTAGCCGGTTATTCCGAACGCGAGGGGGGACTCTCTCGTTTGCAGAGGCCTTAGCGCGGGGCTACCGACAAAACGTTGTTGTTGCGCCGTGCCGCCAAGAGCGGCATGTATAGGTCCGAGCTCAGCCCATACGTTTGCTCCCCGTACGCCTGCGCTCGATGAGCGCAGGCCCGCCGGGGCGCTACGACTTCCTATGAACTAATCGTGCGTGTCGGGGCGGATAAGTTGAAGTGGGCGTAGTCTTCGGCAGCGTACTCGAAAATGCTGAACACGGTCGCCCGGACTGCCTGCGCTCATCGAGCGCAGGCGTACGGGGCGCAGGCTCGAAATTACTTCACCGCGTCTTCTCGTGGATGGAGCCTCAATTCCGTTCGCCTCTGAATCTCACTTGATACGTCCATTTCGGCGCAAGGCCTAAGTTGCCTATTCTAAAGGTAGTTACAGTCCAGAACTTAGGCCTCGTTCCTCCGCGCTTCCCGTCACTTCCGGGGGTCTCGATGCGCCATCCATTGGTTGTAGTATTTTTCGAAGTAAAGAATCACGCCCCGCGCGATAGACACCGTTGTCGAATTGGGCGATTATAGTATTGACAAGGCAGTGGCGCGAGATCTAGAGCATTGCTGGGATTGTCCACCATCGAGCGGCACGTTTTCACGGTGGGCAGTCGAGAGTGCGGATTGCCAATTACGAACAAGAGCGGCGCCTTGTAGAATTTGAACGAGGTTAAGGAATTTAGACGACGCGCGGCGCGTTATTTCGGCGGAATACACATCATTAGCGTTTTGCGTCGTTCGTGCAATTTTCTTAGTTATCAGGGCTGAGCTAGCTGTGAATGTGAGGGGGTAACTCCAGCTAAGTAGAGGGTGTATGGTTCGGATCAGTAGGCATCGCGGGCGTGTCACACGGCCCGGGGTCTGCCACAAGCGCCAGCTAAATCAAGGCCGGTCGCCTGTCCCAATGGCTGATTCCAACCTTCCGCACACAGTACGGCCTTCTTTCACTACGGGCGCATCGTTCAGCGCCACACTCACATCGTCGAAACCAGGCTTCGGCGTTTTTGCGCGCGATACTGAAGCCGTGTTCGAGTTCCCATATTGTCCTCGTTCATATCTTCTAGATGGGCCTGCGCGCTGAAAGGAGGTGAATGGCATAGATTGACGGGAGTCGCGATCAACCGGTCGAGAGAACCAGCCGGAAAGTGACGCGGGTGTTTTTGACATCCATCGCAATTAATCGAGAACGCGTCACCCCGGAGTATCTTGACACGAACGCGGCGCCCACGGTGGATTCCGGGCCGTACGGGTGTGCAGGCGTTTTTCCCGCGGCTGGGTTTAGAGTTGAGAAGTAGGTTACGTCGTTTCCCGGTATTTGTAATGGCTGCAACCACTAGACACACGCCTCTCCAAGGCGTACGAGGGTTGCCAGAGGAGATCATGAAATGAAACGCAGGAAGTCAGGCTTTACGCTTATCGAGCTGCTGGTGGTGATCGCCATCATCGGCATCTTGGCCGCTATTCTGTTGCCGGCCTTGGCCCGCGCGCGCGAAGCGGCGCGTCGAGCGTCGTGTCAAAACAATCTCAAGCAGTGGGGGTTGGTGCTCAAGATGTTCGCCAACGAGAACAAGGATAAGTTTCCGTTGTCGAGCATCGACCATACGAACACCGGCTTCTCCGCCACCAAGGGCATGGCCGTGTACGTTGGGTGGTGGCAGGTGTATCCGGAGTATTTGACGGATATGCAGGTTGGCCAATGCCCCTCGGCGGGCCGTACCTCCCTGTATTCCCAGACGGACTGGAGCAGCGCCCGGAATATCATGGCCGGCTGCGACGCCAGCGTTGTTGATTTTGCTACGCTCAATAACGAGACGGACAACCCGTGTTTTGGCAAGACCGCAGCGCCGACCAGCGGTCCGCTTAACATCGCGCCGAACAGCCCGCCGGCGCGTTTCTACAACGGGTGCGATGTGACTCCGCAAATGTGCGCTCCGTATCCGCACACGGATCTGGTCAAGCTCGGGTACACTGACATGCGCGCGTACCGGTATTACGGCGCCACGACGATTTCTCCGACGTGGATGAACAATACGCTGGAAGACTACTATTATGTAGGTTGTCTGGCGGTGAAGGGCAACCTTAATCTTCAAGTGGTACCAAACCCTGGCTCCGTTCTCACAACGATACCGTGGAGCAACCGCAATGCGGCGGTCACCGTGACTCTGCCCTCTGGCAAACAAGTTACCGCCCAACGGACGAGAGAAGGCATCGAGCGCTTCATGATCACCGATATCAACAATCCGTCCGGCTCAGCCTCGGCGCAATCGGGCATCGTTATGATGCTCGACGAGAGCCGTGCGTATGACGGAACCACGGGCGGCGGTGTCGGCAGCGGCGGCCGTTTCAATCACGTCCCCGGCGGGGCAAATATCCTCTACATGGATGGCCATGTCGAGTTTGCCAAGTTCGGGAACGCTGGCGGAAATCAGTGGCCAATGGGCCAGTTCGCGTTCAAGAAGCCTGCGGGAGCGTGGGGCAACTTGGATTTCTTCTAGCCTGAAGAAGTACGGAAGAAGCGCAATTTGTACGCTTGACGCTGCTTGGCGGCAAGTGTAGTCACAGGTGACAAGGGCGCCAGGGTCTAAAGCTAGGCCCTGGCGCCATATATGTGGCGCCGCACGCAGCTTCTTTGTGGGCAACATCCATGCTACTCGCGTGGATGTTGTCGGCAAAGAACTCATACCTTTGACTACGGAGTTGTCACTTGGCCACCGCGGGGAAGTAGTTGGCAAAATGCAGCGCAAGACTGCCAGCGTTGTTTCGCTGGTTTGAACCGCGCTCACCGATATGGAGGTCTCTCAAAATGAAATTGATGTCTATGTTCGTGATGTCTACGCTCGCGGCTGGCTGCCTGCTGGGGTTGCTCTCAGGCTGCTCGGGTACCACATCGCCGGTGCCCTCAAAGGTAGAAGTCTCCGGATTGCCGCCCGCCCAGCAGGTTATGGAGCTGGCTGCGACGGGTGACGTGAAAGGCCTGAAGGCCTTAATCGAATCCGACCCATCGCTGGTGAACGTGACCGGGGACCGGAAGAGAACTCCATTGCACTTCGCCGCTGGGAATGGCCAGAGTGCCGCCGTCAAGTATCTCTTGGAGAAAGGCGCCAACCCGCGCGCCCAAGATGAAAATGGGGATACCCCCGCGCAAGCTGCGCTGCAAGCCGCCGATGTGAGCCTGTCGAAGTACATTCAAGCCGCCGCCACAAAGGCGTCGGAGGCGGGACAACCGGAAGGCGCCAAGTAGGGACTGCGCGACATCGCAAGGCTCGTGAAGGCCCGCCCAACTAAGATTACGCTTGGGACCTAACGCAGAAATCCGTGCGGTGGGTTGCTCTTCCGAGTTCTCGAATCGACCTCGAACTGCCGCGAGGTCCCGCCCCGTGGTCGCCTATGTCGCCAAGTGGATACCCCCGGCTATATGATGTTTCGGGAAGAGGGCTTTCTTTGTCTGCATCTACTGGATCTATTTCGTGAAAAGAGCACAGAGGCCGCGACAATCAAGCGCACGGTACCCTTCCAAAGCGACGCGTTTGTTCGAGATTTCCCTCGAAGGACGGATGGCTGCGGGCGTCGGATTGGCGCTGGTGGCGCTTTCGTTCACGGCGTATTCGCGGGTGTTGTTGAATGGCTTCATAGGCTACGACGACGATCTATACGTCACACAAAATCCGGTGGTGCAGTCCGGCCTGACCGCGCACGGCCTGTATTACGCATTGACCGGCGTCTGCTCCTCGAATTGGCATCCAGTAACAATGCTCTCGCATATTCTGGACTGCACGCTGTTCGGCCTCAATCCCGCGGGACATCACCTGACCAGTCTGGTCTTACATTCGGCCAACACATTGTTGCTGTACTTGGTCCTCCGGCGTATGACCGGCGCCCTGTGGCCTTCGGCGCTCGTCGCGCTCTTGTTCGCCGTGCATCCGTTGCATATTGCCTCGGTAGCCCATGTCTCCCAAAGGAAAGATGTGCTCAGCACGGCGTTTTGGCTGCTCACTACGCTCGCATACCTGCGTTACACCCGCATCGGCAGCGCTCGCTGGTATGCTGCTTCACTGACCCTTTACCTGGCAGGTCTGCTCGCGAAACCAATGCTGGTAACGCTTCCACTAACCCTGCTGCTGCTGGACTGGTGGCCTTTGGGGCGGCTCGATCTCACTGGTTTGAGCCGCGAAGACCAGCGCCGGCGCATCATTGCGCTCGTGCGCGAGAAGATCCCTTTCTTCCTGTTGGCGTTCGGGATAAGCGTCGTAACCGTTACATCCAAGTAGGCTCGCAATCCATGGCCGATCGTTACACCTACGTGCCGCTCATCGGGGTTTTTGTTGCGGCGGTTTGGGCCTGCGCCGAGATCGCCGGTGATTCCGCACGGCGCCGGGTAGCGGCCGCAGTGGTTTCGGTTGTCGTGGCGGGTATTCTCATTCCCTTATCGTGGATTCAGATTGGAACGTGGGTTGACACTCGCAGCGTGTGGACGCACGCGATTCAGGTCGACCCCGCCAATGGGATGGCCCATTTTAACCTGGGTGTCGAGCTTTACCAGAACGGAGACTTCGAAGGCGCCGCGCGAAGCCAGACAGAGGCCGTGCGCACGCTCCGCAAGGGAAACACGCTTCGCGCGGATGCGGGGATCGCGCTCGGAAACGCCTATATGAAATTGCAGAGGTATGAAGACGCGGCAAACGCGTATACAGGCGCCGTCGAAACACAATCTCATCTGAACGATACCGCTGGCGCCGCCACTGCGCACTGCAGTCTTGCGTACGCGCTCTTGGCCCAGAACCGGCATACGGACGCAACGGCGGAGTTCAACGAGGCGCTGCGGCTTAACCCCGATCTTGGGCCTGCGCAACAAGGTCTTGACCGCGCTACCGGCAAACAATGAGCCGCAGCAGCCGAGAAAGGAAATTCCCATGATGTGGATACGCCGCGCCTTGCGTTTAGCATGCTTGGTGGCGTTATTGACTGGATGGGTTTATCCTGCGGCCGCGGGAAGCAGCCTGGATTTATCGAAAGCGGTCATCATCATTGCAGATCCGGACAAGCCGGTAGTCGCCAAGGCGGCGGTCCTGCTGCAAGAGGAGATCAAAAAGCGGACGGGGATTACCCTCGCCGTCACCTCAGCTATTCCGTCGAAAGACACGGTAATTGTGCTCGTGACGATTGGCGCGCCGCCAGCCGGCCTGGGAGAACAGCCCGCGGACCTTGCTGTTCCGGACAAGCCCGAAGGGTACGCGATCTGGCTCGATACCACGACGCGCGTTGCGCCGGCCGTGTGTTTAGTTGGTCACGATAAACGCGGGGCGATCTTTGCCGTTGGCCGTCTGCTGCGCTCGCTGAGCATGACGCCGGGCTCGGTGACGCTCGATTCGCGCTTTCGCGTAGCCTCAGCCCCCGAATACGCGTTGCGCGGACACCATGTCGGCTACGACAACCTGAACAACACTTTTGACGCCTGGAGTATTGAACAGTTCGAGCAGTACTGCAGCGATCTCGTTGTCTTCGGCACCAACGCGATTGAATTGACCGCGCCAACCGATCCCGCCAAGAAAGACAGCCCCCACATGAAGCGCACCATGTGGGACATGAACATTGATATGTCCCGAGTCGCCGGCAGCTACGGCATGGACGTGTGGCTGTTTCTTCCCACCTTGGAAAAAGTTGAAGATCCAAGCATCGCCGCGCAGGAACTGTCGAAGCGCGCGGCGCTCTTCAAGGCGCTGCCTTGCCTCGATGCGGTGATGGCGCCGGGTGGCGACCCAGGCGACACCCCGTTGCCCGCGCTTCTGCCGTTTCTCGCGAACGTGGCCAAAGCCCTCCGCGAATCGCATCCGAAGGCGGGGATCTGGCTTTCCAATCAGGGATTCGAGCCGGAAAAGAACGCGGCGCTTTTCGACTATCTGAACCGCGAGCAGCCAGACTGGCTCGCGGGTATGGTCTACGGCCCGTGGGCCAAGATGAGCCTGCGCGAACTTCGGGACCGCACCCCTAAGAACTACCCGATTCGATTTTACCCGGATATCACGCACTGCGTCCGCAGCCAATACCCCGTTCCGGAATGGGACCCGGCGTTCGGGCACACGCTGGGCCGCGAACCGTTTAACCCGCGCCCTGAAGCGATGACGCGCATACACAATCTGCTCATGCCGATGAGCATCGGTTCTATTCCATATTCAGAGGGCGTGAATGACGACGTCAACAAGATTCTGTGGAGCGGATTGAGCTGGGACAGCAAGACCCCTCCGAAACAGATTCTGCAGGAGTATGGCCGGTATTTCATGGGCGATGCTTTGGGCGACGCGGCGGCGAGCGGCCTCGCCGATTTCGAGCGGAATTGGACTGGCCCGCTGCTCACGAACAAGACGGTTCCGGAAACGTACGCGAAGTGGCATAAACTTGAACAGGCTGCCGACACGAAGTCGTCTTCCTCGAATTGGCGCTTTCAACTTGCCCTGTTGCGCGCAACCTACGATGAATACGTGCGGCGCCGCCTAATCGAGGACACCGCGAGGGAACAGAAGTGCATGGACGCGCTCTCCAAGGCGTCCGAACCCGGTATAGCGGCGGCGCTGGCTTCCGCGCGCGCGGCGTTGAGCGCGCCGGATGGCGATACGCAGATTGCCGTGATGAGGGCGCGGTTGGTGGAACTCGGACGCGCGATTTTCGATAGCATCGGTATGCAACTGGATGTCGCGCACTATAAGGCGCTTAATCCGGAGCGTGGCGCGGTGCTCGAATTCCTGGACACGCCGCTGAACAACAAGAACTGGCTAAACGCGCAGTTTCAGGCCATTGCGGACGCCCCGCCGGCCGAAGCGCTGAAGCGGATAGGCGCTATCGTGAAATGGGAGAGTCCGGGCCCCGGCAGCTATTATGACGACCTGGGCAACGGCCAGAAACAGCCGCATCTCGTTCGCCAGGCGCCGTGGGCCGATGATCCCGGCGGTGTTGCGGCGCCGATGGAAGAGTTTAACGACATTAAGGACTACCGCCTGTCGTGGGAAGATCAGGCCCAGACCTTGTTTGGGACGCCGTTGCGCATGAAGTACGATGGTCTGGATGCGAGCGCCCAATACACGCTTCGCGTAACCTACGTGGGTCGTTTCAAGTCTACGATGCGCCTCGTGGCGAACGGCAAGACGGAGATACACGGACCATTGAAGCAACCCGACCCGGTTGCGCCCGTGGAGTTCGTCGTTCCAAAGGCGGTCACTTCCAGCGGGGCCTTGGAGTTGGAGTGGCGGCTTGTTGAAGGCCGTGGCTGTCAGGTCGCGGAGGTATGGTTGCTGAAGGAGTAGGGGCAGAACACGGACGGTATCTCGCGAGTGGCGTGAACCACGCCTGTTGCGGCTTTGCCGGCAGTTTGCGCGGTCCACCCGCCCCGCCAGTCTGCGCTCATCGAGCGCAGGCGTACTTGCGCGGCGGTAAGCGCGGGATCGTACTTGTAGGAACAGTTGCGGGCGTGTGGGTTCCCAAGTACAACTTGGGAACGAGAGGCTCCGGCGAGAGGCTAAACGTGGGATAGTGAGAGGAATGACGTGATGCGAATACAGGGTGTTTCGATTGTTGTGGCCGTGCTGCTGGTGGCAGCCTGGTCAGTTCCGTCCGCTGCGGCCGAGGCAAACATGGATTTGTCGCGCGCCGTAATCGTGGTTGCGTCGCCGGACAAGCCCGTCGTTGCAAAGGCGGCGGTCATGCTGCAGGAAGAGATTCAGAAACGGACTGGAATCAGCCTGGCCAAGGCCGCGTCGCCGCCGAAGGACGATACCGCCGCCATCGTGCTTGTCGTTGGAGCGCCACCAAAGGAGCTGGGCACGGCGCCATCGGGTCTTGCGATTCCGGACGAACCGGATGCGTATGCGATCTGGGTGGACACTGCCAAACCGAAAGCGCCGGCGGTGTATTTGGCGGGTCACGACGAACGCGGCGTGCTGTTCGCCGCCGGCCGCCTGCTTCGCCTGGTCGAACTGCGTCCAAACTCAATCTCACTTTCGAGCGGCGTTCGCATCGCCACCGCGCCCAAGAAAAGCATCCGGGGCCATCAACTCGGTTACCGCGACACCAACAACACCACGGACGCCTGGACCGTCGCGCAGCATGAACAAGCTTTCCGCGATCTGATTGTGTTCGGCGCGAACGCCGTCGAGCTGACTCCCGACTTCGACGCAAAGCCACGCCAAAGCCCGCACATGGTCATGGACGCGAACGATATGGACGCGAAACTCTGCGCCTTGATAGCGTCCTACGGACTGGACGTCTGGATATGGTTCGCGTTGCGGGGCAACATGGCCGACCCGGCGTTAGCCGAGAAAGAACTTGACCGGGCGAACGGCGTCTTCAAGAATCTTCCGCATCTGGACGCCGTCTACCTTCCCGCGGGCGATCCGGGAGAGACCCCCGCGCCGGACCTGCTGCCGTTCTTGGTCAAATTGGATGGCGTGCTGCATCAGGCCCATCCCGAGGCGAAACTATGGGTGTCCAATCAGGGGTTCAACGACACACAAACCGATTATCTCCTCAAGTATCTCGAAACGGAGAAGCCGGCGTGGTTGACCGGCCTGATTTTCGCTCCATGGGCCGAGATTTCTCTCAAGGAACTCCGCGAGAGGACGCCGGAACGCTACCTGGTGCGGACCTGTCCCGACATTACGCACTGTGTCCGCTGCCAGTACCCGGTCCCGCATTGGGATCGCGCTTTCGCGCATACCCTCGGCAGGGAAGGGGCGAATCCGCGGCCGCGCGCAATGCAGCAAATTCACGCCACCCAGATGCCCTACAGTGAAGGATTCGTGACCTATTCCGATGGCGTTCACGACGATGTGAACAAGACCGTCTGGTCGGCCTGCGGTTGGGACCCGGATGCAAGAGTCGAAGAGGTCATGCGCGAGTACGGGCGTTACTTTTTCGGCGAAGACATCGGCCCGGCGATTGGCGAGGGACTGCTGGCCCAGGAAAAAAGTTGGGTAGGCCCGTTGAAGGACAACGCGTCCGTTGACGCCACGTTCAAACAGTGGCAGGACATCGAGAAAAAGGCGGATGATGCGCTGAAGAGCAACTGGCGTTTCCAGCAGGGACTCATGCGGGCCTATTACGACGAATACGACAAACAACGCCTCGCCATCGAATCCGAGCGCGAAGCGAAGGCCTACGCGGAACTGAAGAAAGCGAACGACATCGGACCCGAGGCCGCCATCGCCGCCGCCCGGAAAGCGCTTGTTCCGCCGAACGCAACACCCGAAGCGCCGGAACTTCGCAAGCGCATCGAGGAGCTTGGCGCGGCCCTGTTCAAGAGCATCGGCGCGCAACTCAGCGTGAAGAAGCCTTTCCTCGCCAGCGGCCCCGAGCGGGGCGCAATACTCGACTTCCTGGACCAGCCTTTGAACGACGGGCCGTGGCTCGAGCAGCAACTCAAAGCGATATTGGGCGAAGCGGACAGGAACAAACAACTCGCGCGCATCGCCGAGATCGTGAAATGGGAAAATCCCGGTCCCGGCGGCTACTACGACGATCTTGGGAACGGCGCCAAGGAGCCACACCTCGTGCCGGGCAAACCCTGGGCCGAAGACCCCGGCTTTGTCGATTCGCCCCAGGACGAGTACGCCGGCAATCCCAACGTGCCGCAGGACCCGCTGCTGGGCGAGCCCGCCGCGGCGCAGTCCAAGTCGGCTGTCCGCTTGTCGTGGCTGGACACCGCGCAGACGCTCTTCCGGGCGCCCTTGCGCATGCGCTACGAGAATCTCGACCCCAACGCGGTATACAAGCTGCGCGTGACATACGCGGGCCGTTTCCGCCCGACAATGAAACTCACCGCCAACAACACGGTCCAAATTCACGGGCCCCTGCCGCAGAAAGATCCGGTTTGGCCTCAAGAGTTCGCAATCCCGAAGGAGGCGACCAAAGGCGGTACGCTCGATCTGCGCTGGGAAAAGACTCAAGGCCGTGGTTGCCAAGTCGCAGAGGTATGGTTGATTAAGCAGTAACGAGAAGTGAGCGTCAGGCCTTTTTGATGGACTTCGGAGTGACCGCTACGACGCGGATGACCGCATACCCTCTACGTCAGCAAGATCTGTGATTTCCGTACAGAGCTTTCAGACTGCGAAGTCGACAGGTATCAATGCCCCCCCGGAAACAGGGTCGAACCAGCTTCCGGGGAGGCCCAACATTGGCCTTCGTTACTAATCTAGGGGTTCAATATAGATATCGTCAAAGCTCCATATGCTGTCGACCGAAATGAACATCGCGTAATCTGACGTGATCATCGTGCAGTTTGAAATGGTCTTCACTAGCGTCATCGTCCCGCCCTTGGGCCCTTTCCACACTTGAACGCTGGCCCCGTCGCAAACAACACGCAAATCATACCAAGTGTCCTGCGTACTGGTGGTGTTCCAGGTCCCAAAATCGGTCATAACGCCATTGACAAATTGGCGCAGCCACATCCAGCTGGGATAGACCACTAACTCTACCCGGTCGCTGTTGGCGTTGCTGAGGCAGCGGGGCCGCACATACATTCGGCCGCCCGTTGCGGCGGTGTTCCAGCAATAGGACAGTTGCATGTCTGCGTTCGCGGGGGTTTGGCTCCGGTAGAACCAGCTCCACCCGCTCTGCGTCGTATTCTTCATCGCCCCTGTGGCCGCGCTCCACCCTCCGTTAGCGCCCCACCCTGCGTAATCACCATCATTGAAATCGTCGAAAATGCATGACTTAGTCGCAACGTAAACGCCGTCTGGATTGTAAAGAAGAGCGGCATTTCCGGGAGTAGTTCCGCCCCAGGCGCCGATACCTTGCCTTTCCCATGTGAAAGGACCAGCATCGTCCGTGATGCATTCTGACGTAACCTTGAGAGAACTACCGCTGTTGTTGTAATGCAAGACGTTCGAACCGTCCAGTAACGCGTCAAAGGCATCCTCGGCTGATGGGGGTGCGGTTTGCGTTACCGCTACCGAAACGGGGGTGCCGGACGCAACTGTGGCGCTATCCAACTGGACGGCGGCCCCCCAATTCCCATCACTTGTAGTCCTCTTGACACAATAGAGGTGACCATTGCTAATCAAGTCATATAGCACGTACCGTGTACCGATTTGTGTGGTCACGAGTGCGAAGCCCCCATAGGTTGGAGAGCTGTTGGTATAGTTGCTTGTGATCGCGCCCTCCAAGCCAGCCGTGGTGCTATAAACGTTCAGATTCCCGCCCACACCGGCGCCGTCATACTCATTGTAAGAGTCGAAGACTTGGGCTGCAATGCTGTCTGGCGCTCCATCTTCGCCGACGTGATAGCTGAATACTGGCGCCGTGTACCCAGCGCTAGGTGGATCTCCATCCGTATAAACGTCCTGGTCCTTGTTCACGAAAGTGCCGAGGCCCTCCATGTAGATCTGCCAGTGCGTAGGCCATGTGTACTCGTCTGATGGGTCTGGATGGGTGCGGAAAAGTGACCATGCAAAATGAGAGGGATCTTTGAACTGGAGCAGAACGCTTCTGTCTTCACGGGAATAGGAATTGCTGGGGGATATTGTCATTACAGTATATGGACCCTGCCACGTACTTGGAGGGTCAACCGCGCGATGGGCCACGTACTGTAACGTTACTGCGTTGCTTAGATCAATATCGGCCCACGCCACATATATGTCAATACCATTGCCGGAGTTTTGCCATACAGAGATGCACGGGTGGTCCATTACCCCATGACCTTGAGGAAGCGTGTATGCGGTATAGACACTCGATCCCAGCTTCACCCGAATCCTGGAAATGAAATCCTGCTGTCCCATTGCAACATAGGTCAATTGCGGGCTCCCGAGCGCAGTCGATTGATATTCAGACACAGTGACTCCCCCAAACCATGGGTACTGCTGGTCTGTCAGCTGTGAATACGACCACCACCAGGTGGCGTCGGCCTTTGGCGCGTACAGCCCCAGCGCCGCTACCAGTATAGCTCCAGTTATCAGGCATCTAAGAGTGTAACTCTGCTTGCGCATTGATCTATCCCCTTTCCAGATGAGTACAACACAATCCAACAGGCGCTGACACAACAGAGGTCAACGACGCACGCGGATCTTTTCCGAACGGTTACGAATCGTACGCTAGACTTGTCGAAACGCTCAAGAGTACTTACCGGAACAGACTCCCCACTATTGCCATCACACCTCCTGGGCAAGCGCTACCGTCAACAGAAAACAGCTATACTGCGTGACCGTCGCGATTTGCTCCATTTGGCCCGCACCAAGTTCTCTCTCCCTGTGCAAGTACGGGCACTCCCCTCGCGTGAAGTCAATGTACCATGAACCGGTAAGTCTGTCAAGACCTCCGCTGCTTGACAGTTAGTCGTCGGCCTGGTGCCAGTCCTCAAGATTCGTACTACTTCGGATATTGAGCGGCTGGCCGTTTTGCGTTAGGATTGCTCCAGACTCTGTTCCCTCCAGATGGCCGTCATTCTTGTGCCGGCCTCGGAAACAGCAAACCGTATAGCAAAGGAGTGTCGGGTCATGACTTCATCAAGGTTACTTTGCGCCGCAAGCGCCGCGATTATGGCGCTTGCCACTGCCAGTTGGAACGCTGTGGGCGAAACTCTCGATCTATCGCGCGCCGTGCTCGTGGTTGGTCCAGAAGCGGACAGCTGTCAGTATAGCCAAAGCGGCGTCTATACCGGCGGACGATACCGCGGCCATCGTGCTCGTGGCCGGAGTGCTTCCAAAGGAACTGGGCGAAGCGCCTTCCGGCCTTGCGGTTCCAGATAAACCGGAAGGCTACGCGATTTGGGTGGACTCGGCCAAGCGCAAAGCGCCAACCGTGTACCTGGCCGGACACGACGAACGCGGCGCGTTGTTTGCCGTGGGCCGGGCGCTCCGGCTGCTTGAATTGCGCCCGAATAAAATCACCCTCGCCAGCGACACCCGCATCGCGACGGCGCCGAAGGACCGTATCCGTGGCCATCAGATCGGGTACCGCAACACCAACAACACCACGGACGCCTGGACGGTCGCGCAGCATGAGCAGTACTTCCGCGACCTGATCGTGTTCGGCGTGAACGCCATCGAGCTAATCCCGGATTTTGACGATAAGCCCAAGGGCAGTCCGCACATGATCATGACGTCCGAAGAAATGAACTCGAAACTCAGTGACGTAATAGCGTCCTATGGCATCGACGTGTGGATTTGGCACGCGCTGAAGGGTAACGTCGCGGACGCCGCGCTGGCGGACAAAGAACTGAAACGTAGCGCAGACGTGTTCGCCAAGCTGCCGCACCTTGACGCGGTGTTCCTCCCGGGCGGCGACCCGGGCGATACCGCGCCCCAGGACCTGATGCCTTTCCTTCTGGCTGTCCAACCAAGGTTTCGAGGACGCGCAGAATGATTTCCTGTTCAGTTACCTCGAAAAGGAAAAACCGGCATGGCTGACGGGGATGATTTTTGGGCCTTGGGTCAAACAGACCATAAAGGAACTGCGTGAACGCACGCCGAAGCAGTACCGCGTGCGAAGCTATCCCGATCTGACCCACAGTGTACGTTGCCAGTATCCCGTTCCCCATTGGGACCGCGCCTTCGCGCACACGGAAGGCCGCGAGGGCGCGAATCCGCGTCCGCGCGCCATGGCGCATATCCATAACGCCGAAATCCCGTACAGCGAAGGCTTCATCTCGTACTCGGACGGTGTCCACGATGACGTGAACAAGACCATCTGGTCTGCGTGCGGGTGGGACCCGGAGGTAAAAGTCGAGGACGTGGTACACGACTACGGACGCTACTACATCGGCGAAGACATCGGACGGGCCTTTGGCGATGGGTTGCTCGCGCAAGAGAAGAATTGGGAAGGGCCCCTCAAGGACAACGCGACCGTGGACGCTACGTTCAAACAGTGGCAGGACATCGAGAAGAAGGCGGACAGCAAGACCAAGGAGAACTGGCGCTTTCAGCAAGGCCTGATGCGCGCGTACTACGATGAGTATGACAAGCAGCGACTCGCCATCGAGTCTGAACGCGAAGAAAAGGCCTACGCGGAATTGAAGAAAGCTAAAGACGTGGGACCCGAGCCGGCCATCGCCGCGGCCCGGAAAGCCCTCGTTCCGCTGAACGCCAAGCCCATAGCGCCGGAACTCCGCAAGCGCATCGAGGAACTCGGCGCCGCCCTCTTCAAGAGCATCGGCGCGCAACTCAGTGTGAAGAGGCCCTTCCTTGCAAGCGGCGCCGAACGTGGGGCCGTACTCGATTTCCTCGACCAGCCCTTGAACGATGGCCCATGGCTCGAAATGCAGTTCAAGGCGGTTCTCAGCGAGGCGGACAAGACAAAACAACTCGCCCGCATTGCCGAAATAGTGAATTGGGAGAATCCTGGCCCAGGCGGTTTCTACGACGACCTCGGGAACGCGGGTAAGGAGCCCCATCTGGTAGCGGGCAAGCCCTGGAAGGACGACCCCGGCTTCGTGGACTCGCCGCAGGACGAGTATTCCGGCAATCCCAACGTGCCGCAGGACCCGCTCCTGGGCGATCCCGCCGCGACGAAGCCCAAGACCGCCGTTCGTTTGTCCTGGCTCGATACCGCGCAAACGTTGTTCCGCGCGCCCTTGCGCATGCACTACGACAAGCTCGATCCGGACGCAACCTACAAGCTGCGCGTAACCTATGCGGGCCGTTTCAAGGCCACGATGAAATTGACCGCCAACGATAAGATCCAGATTCATGGCCCGCTGGCCCAGAAAGACCCCGTGGCGCCGCAGGAGTTCGCCATTCCGAAGGAAGCCACCAAAGGCGGCGCGCTGGATCTGCGATGGGACAAGACCGAAGGCCGCGGTTGTCAGGTTGCCGAGGTGTGGTTGTTGAAGGAGTAGTCCAAGAGGTACGATCCACAGATTACACAGATTTTCGCAGATTAAAGAAAGGGAATTCACGACAGTAAACAGGATTCTGAGCGTGTGTGGTACCGGCCTTCAGATTACTAAGAAGGCAGCATTCTTGAATCGGTACTACTACGTGTCAGAATCTTGTTATCGCTCAAGGAAGATACCTTCGCCAGTCCTGTACTTGTCAGGCCCTGTTTCCTGACGTTCGGTCGGTATCTTTCTTTCTTCAATCTGTGAAAATCTGTGCAATCTGTGGATCATTTCTTCTTACTTCACCACGAGAGGCATCGGCCCATTTCCCGCGTCGGTCGTTCCGTTGGCGTTAGCCGCGATCACCGTCCAATAGTACTCGCCGGGAGACAGCGACGGCTTCACTTCGGGCTGGGTCAGTCCTTCTAGTTTCGTCGCGTCCTTGAAATCGCGGGTCTTCGCGATCAGCACGGTCCAGGAGTCGGCGCCCGCGCGCTTATCCCACTTCAACATGCCATCCGCCGCTTCCTTCAAGTAGAACGGTGAAGGGGGGAGGTCCCGCGCGGGTAGCCATGACCGATACTGATTGCCAGTCTGCCCCGCGCTGGAGAAGTCCACCAAGCTCACTGTGTGGTCACCCGACTTCAGCGTGGTCAGCAGCCACGGCTCGAGGTCGCCCTCAAACGACGCTGTCTCCACCGTAGCCGTCTTCCAATCCAGGACCGGTAGTTGATCGGGGTCCAACGTGTTGTATCGCGCGTCATACGTGAGAAGAATTGGCCCGCGATAAATGGAAATCTTGTTCGCGCATTCCTGTTGCCCGGCCCAATAGTGCAGGCTGAAATCGAATGCAATCTCGACTTGGTCCCCGGCTTTCCACCCGCGCGCGAGAGCGAGATAGGTTCCCGGAATGGGTTCGGAAGCCTGGCCGTTGACGGAGACTTGGGTCTTCTTTGACCAGCGCGGGATACGCAGTGAAAGCGTAAACGACTCGGCGCGCTCCGGCTCGACGCGAATGCGCACGCGCCCGTCTGCCGGGTACGTTGTCTCCTCGGTGAGAGTCACGCGATTGCCCGAGGGCAACGCGGCGGAAAACTTTCCCGGTCCGTAGAAATTCAGCGTCAGACCGTCATTGCTCCGCACTAGCGCCCACTCAGACACCATACCCAGCGTGCGAGGCGAATTGACCGAGCAACAGTTGAGGTCCGGCCCCGCTTTGGGCGCCTGCCACGGCAACTCGACACCGAAGGTGCGCGCGCCGTCCATGGGCACGTTGTACGCGCAGGCGCGTCCGCTGTAGGGAAGTGAGCCGAGACCGCTATTGAACGCGCTCCATTCCAGTTCATCGGCCACACGCGCGTCACCCGTTAGCCGCAGCATATCTACCGATAGCGCCTGCCACGCGACCGTGCAGCACGTCTCGATCGCGCCTTGGTTGTACGGCGATCCGGTGCAGCCCTCGCCCGACGAGAAGCCGCCATTGTTATGCCGGTCCCCGCGCAAGATGCTCCACCAGATATGTTCGAAGGCGCGGCGGTAATCGTCGTTCCCGGTCAGCCAATACAGTTCGGGCAGGACTTCGTAGTCGTGCAACGCCTCCCAGCGGTGCGCGGGAAACTCGTAGACTTCGTTCCCTGCCAGCGCCGACTTCAGGTACTGCCCCGCGCCCGCCTCGTTCCACGCGTCGTTGACGATGTACTGCGCCAAGTCGAGGTAGCGTTGCGCGCCGGTCTTCTTGTAGAGCAGCACGAGGCTATGGCACGCCGCCATGTTCATCTGCCCTTGGCTGCCGTCGCACGTGAGCGACGGACCGCCCGGGCCGAAAGTCTCGAATAGGAGGTCCGCCGCCTTCTTGCACGCTTCGAGCGCAGGCGCATAGCCGGTGTCTTCGTGATACAGCATCAGCCCAAGCATGCAATGATAGTGCCCCCACACGTCCCAGTTGGCGCCGGTCAGGCGCGACGATTTCGGAAACGGGCCAAGATACCCATCATCGGCCTGGCACGCGATGAGCTTGCGCGCGAAATCATCCAACGCGGACTTCAGGCGTGTGTCGTGCGTCAACCGCCAGTTCAATTCGCCCGACGTCAGAAACTTGCCCGCGAACTCGCCCGCCCACGGCACCAGCGGATCGCGCACCGGAGTCCTATCGCGATCGCGAAAGACCTGCAAAATGGCCGGACTCGATTCGGGTACTTCCAGGAACCAGCGTTGAATCACATTATCCACGCGTTTGCGCAGGTACCCTTGCAGTTCGATGGCCGTGTCGCGCGCAGAAGACATCGCCGGAGTAACTGTGTCTTTCGGTAGTGATGTCATGGGAGTGCTCCAGTCGTAGAAGGTCATGTGACGCGTTTCTGACGCGCGCATCTCGCCGCGAGAGGATTTCGCGACTACGGTCCAGTACAGCTGTTTCCCGGCGGCGGCGTCAGGCGGTATGACCACTTGCGTAGATGTCTTTGTGTCAATCTCGTTCAGCGCCTGCGCGCCCGCGGCGTCCGCCGATAGCCGCACGACATAGCCTTCCGCGCCTGCCGAAGGCCGCCACTGCGCGGTGACGCCGCCGCGCTTCCGCACTTGCGCCCCATCAGCCGGCGCGACCAAATCGAACGGCGCCGGAGGCGGGGCCGGTTCACCATTGGCCTGAGGCGCGCCGATGGCCACGAACGCGTTCTTGTCACTGAGGCAGGCCGCCTCCGCTTTCATCCACCCGTCGGAGCGCGCGGCGTCGGCCAATCGCACCTCGTCAATCACGCCCTGAAACTGCCACGAATCGAAGTGCAGGACGCCCCGGCCAATATGGATCGCGTTGACCGCTAACGGACCCGGCAATGCGTTGTCGCTCTCTATGACAGTCCCGTCAATGCAGATGGTTCGCGTATGATTACGCGCATCGTAGCGCACGACGGCGGCGTGCCACTCGTCCGGCGCAATTCCGGCCGGATTCAGCTCTGGAGCGGTCTGGCCGTGACTTACCGCGTTGGTGTGAACGATATTCGGAAGCTTGAGGCCAAAGTTGAACCAGTCACTGCGATCATCGCGCAGCCCCGACGCTAAGGTTTGCACACCGGCGCTTCCGCGAACCTTGAACCGAATCGCCAACGTGATTTGCTCGCCAAGACCCTCCAGCAGCTTTGGCTCAAGGTCGAGATATCCCTTTGGCGCATCGAAAACAGCCCCGTCCGCGACTCGCACGCCTTCGACAACATTGGCGCCGGGCTGACCAGTGACAACATTATTCAGATTGCCCGCGAGATGGAGCACGTCCCGGTAATGTGCGCTCCAGATAGCCCCTCCTGGCGCCGCGGGCGCGCCGGGATTGCCGTAGTACAAATCTATGTGCTCGCCCGTCGCTTTCGCGCCCACCTTGGGCAAGCGGATATTCACCTCAACGGCGTCGGGCGTCCAACGCACGATTTCGCACGCCAACACCGTCCCGTCTGCCGATACCGCCCGCAGATCGCGGCCACCTTCGGCGCACCGCGTCCGCGCAAACTGTCCATCCGTCAACCGCAACGACAACGGAAAATCGACCAAGTCTTCCGTCAAGGCGGACGTGTTGATATCTACACGTTGCCGGTATTTCCACGCCGGATCCCACCATCCATCTGCTGTGGCTGCGCTTGCCGCCACTATCATGTAACTACACAGAACAGTAATCATTCGTCACTCCCCAGTTCTTTGCCATGCTTCGTAGAAATCCAAGGATGCGATCGCCGCTCGTGTCTCTTGCGTTGCCTTCTTGGTGATCTTATCGCTTGGCGCAAATACCCACGTGCTATTGCGGCTGTCTTTCGAACGGAGACACTGCTTCCAACGTGTCAGAGTCTATTCAATTCTCGCGGGCAGAGCCGATAGCGGTATGGCTATGACTCAGACAGCCCCACAAAGTACAGTCCCGTAAACACTTTCGGGTCGATGATAAACCCCGCCTTCGCCTTCACTTCGAGCCACGTCTGAATTTCCGCCAATGGAATCTCGTGCACCATGATCGACTCGTTCTGCACCCCGCCGCCCTTGCCAACCTTTCGCAGACCCCGCGCCATGAAAAACGTGATCACCTCCGAAGTCAGTCCCGACGACGCGGGGCCTTCTGTCAGATACGACCACTCCGCGGCCTCATACCCCGTCTCTTCGAGAAGCTCGCGCTCGGCGCCGTGTTGATGGTGCTCGTTCTCGTGCCCCGGCTCATCGCCCACAAGTCCCGCGGGCAATTCGATGGTCGTCGCGCCCAACGCGGGGCGCGCCTGCTCCACCAGCACCAATTTGTTCTCCGGCGTCACCGCCGCAATGCATACCACTCCGCTAATGCCGATCCGCTCGACATACTCCCAGCCGTCCTTGTCTACGAAACGTATCCACTTGCCTTCATAGCGCGTCACCACGTTAGCGGGTTTATTCATGAGAAACTACGTGCTCCTTTTTGTCCTGTTCTCGCAACCGTACTGCTCCGCATATTAGATGGCGGTCCCGAGAGGCGCCAAGCCAAGCGCGGAAGGTCCCAAAGTAGAAGCGGCGTCCCGCCGCTTCCGACAGCCTTCCCACTGCGCATACACTGTCCCAACACCACACTCCTGTCTGTCCACTCCGTCCACCTGACCTTGGCGCCATTCGTAACTGTCACCAATTCACGAAGGCGCAATGATCACGCGTAAACCGGACTTGCCTTCCGCCGCGGCGAAAGCTTCCGGCGCCTGATCCAGCGAAAAGCGATGAGATATGTAATGCTTTGCGTTGATGGTTCCCGCCGCTATGAGGTCGACGGCCTTCTGATGATGCCTCGGCATGGCGCCATGGGACCCATGCACGAACAGTTCTTTGTAGTGGATGATGTTGGTGTCGAGCGGAACAATGCTGTGGTCCTTTGGGAGTCCGCCAAAGAAGTTGACGCGCGCGCGGTTCTTGGCCATCGTGATCGCATCCACCTGTGATTCAGGCGACGGATTCGCCGTCAACACCACATCGGCCCCCAGCCCGTGCGTTTCGTCCAATACGCGCCGCACCGCGTCATCCTCCGACGAACAAATGCTTACATCGGCGCCGAACGCCTTCGCCATTTCCAGGCGCGGCCGCGAGCGGTTAATGAGGATCGTCTTGATCGCTCCCATGCGTTTTGCTACCTCGATCAGCATGCACCCCAGCGGGCCGGCGCCCAACACCACAACCACATCGCCAAAATGTACGTTGGACAGTTCCAGCGCATTCAGACAGCACGCCAGCGGCTCGGCCAGCGCCGCCTCTTCGTAGCTCACGTGGTCCGGCACGATATGAACCGGCCCATGGTTCACCACCATGCGGTTCAGAACCACATACTCCGCGAAACTACCGGGGAACTGATAGCCGAGCGCGTAGTTGATCTGACAGTTGTTGCCGATGCCCGCCTCGCAAAACGCGCATTCGCCGCAAGGCACGTCACCGCCCATCGCCACCCGATCGCCTACTTTGAACTTGGTGACGTTCGCGCCGACCGCCGTGACTTGTCCTGCCGCTTCGTGACCCATAATCGCCGGCGGGGTCAGACGATTGCTGCCGTGATGAAACATGCGGATGTCCGATCCGCACACCGCGCACGCGTAGACTTTCACGAGTACGCTGTCATCGTCGATCTGAGGTGTCGGAACATCTTTCACTATCAAGCGTTCGAGTTCTTCTAGTACCGCTGCCTTCATTCGAGTCTCTCTTCTCTTCTAAGACACCACAAAGTCCATCGCACGTAACGCCGGCATCTTGCCGGCATCGTGGCGACCGAACTATGCCGGCAAGATGCCGGCGTTACGATCTCCCATTCCTATCTGTCCGCTGAACCACTGACAAATAGTACTTTATTCGCAAACGCGGTCCTGTCTCGCAGCATGACCAGCGCGTCCGATAAGCCGTCCAGGCCAATGCGATGCGTAATCAGCGGCTTTACGTCCAATTTGTCCGACGCCATCGAGTCCAGAACCAGCTTCCACTCGTTGCGCGGCGTATTCGAGTACACGGAGTTCCACGAACCCAGCACCGTCAATTCTTTTCGCAGAATTGCCCAGTACGCGTCTTGCGAAAGCGTCATCGCGCCCGCCGGATTACCCAGCAGCACGACTTTGCCAAACGTGCGCGCGGCGCCCATGGCCTGCTCGAACGCCGCCGAACTCCCTGACGCTTCTACCACGATGTCCGCGCCACGTCCCGAGCGGTCTTTGAGCCACGCCCCCAAGTCGCCGCTCTTTGGATTGTGTGTATCCGAGAATCCGAGCGACTGGGCAAACCCCAATTTCGCGTCCTCAATATCCGTCAGCAGAATTCGGCCCGCGCCCCACGTGCGCGCCCACAGCGCCACCAACAAGCCAATAGGCCCGGCGCCAAGAATCAGAACGGTGTCGCCGGCATCTATCCCGGCCCGCCGTAAGGCGTGCATCGCCACCGCCGCTGGTTCGACCATCGCGGCTTCCTCGAGCGACACGCCCTCGGGAATCATCACCAGATTCCACACCGGCGCGGTCACGAATTCGGCGAAGCCGCCGTCGCACCTCGAGCCCAGGTAGTTGTAGTCTGCGCATTGGGCGTAGGCGCCGATTTCGCACGCGTCGCAGCGCCGGCACGGGATCAGCGGAAATACCGCCGCTGTCTTGCCGATGAGTGTATGGTCTACGCCCACGCCGATGGACACGACCGTTCCTGAAAGCTCGTGTCCTGGTATCGTCGGAAACCGGTACGTGCCCTTGGTAAACACGCGTGGAATGTCCGATCCGCACACGCCGCACGCGCCGACACGCAGCAACACTTCGCCCGGCCTTGGTGTTGGCGTGGCCGCGTCCTCAAAGCGCAAATCACCCAGCCCATGCAACACACACGCTTTCAATCCGCGTCCTCCAAGAGTATGGCGGGCAGCATAGCACATCTGGTTTGGACGCGCATTTCTGCGTACTATAGTGCCGTTGAAGTCCGCGTTGCGTGTCCGTTGCGCCAATCGCGGCCCTGTCTATCTCGGTTTGAGTCATTAAGGCGCCCTGAAATGCCCTCGCTCAGCGTTGTCATGATCGTCAAGAACGAAGCGCACTGCCTGGCGGATTGCTTGCGCAGTGCGCAGTCCATCGCGAGCGAGATTGTAATCGGGGACACCGGCTCGACCGACGCGACCGCCGACGTCGCGCGGTCATTCGGCGCAGTCGTACATGACGTGCCCTGGCATGACGACTTCGCGGAAGCGCGCAATGCCGTCCTCGCGCGCGCGAATGGCGAATGGCTATTGCATCTCGACGCGGATGAAGTGGTCGATCCTGCTGGCGCGAATCGCATCCGCGAAATCATCGACGGTGACGGGTTTGGCGCAGACGCCATCGAAGTGACCTTGGCCAACTATTGCGACGATCCAAGGGCGTGGCGCTGGACGCCCTGCGATCCCAGCGACCCAGCCGCACGGGGCTTTTCAGGCTACATAGGCGTCGGGCTGCTCCGCTTGTTTCGCAACAGACGCGGATTCGAGTATCGCGAGCCCGTGCATGAAAACATTACGGAAAGCGTCGTTGAGCGCGGCGGCGTGATTCGCGCCGAGCCTATCCTGATACATCACTACTGTTACAGCCCTCCTCAGATTGCCGCGGAGTCCAAGAAGCGCTTCTATCTCGAAATCGCGCGAAAGAAGGCCGCGCAGCGGGCGAATGACCCCAAAGCCTGGCACGATCTGGCCGAACAACTTCTGGCCTGTGGCGACGCGTCGCAAGCAGAGAAGGCCTGCCGCACTGCCCTGTCACTGGACCCGGCGCATCTGGGAGCGATCACAACGCTGGCGAATCTGCTGCTGAATCGCGGCGAGTTAGTCGAGGCGCAAGCCCTCCTTGAACGCGCGAGAATGAACCAAGCGGCGCCTGCTCACGTGCTGACTGCCCTGGGCGCAATCGCGGTACGCCAGGGGCATTTCGACGAAGCTCGCGGCCTCCTCGAGGCCGCCCTCGCCTCCGAGCCAAAGGCTGTCATGGCGGCGCTGTACCTCGCCCGCGCGTATGACCTCCTCGGCTGGACGGATCTGTCCCGGAACCTTCTTCATCGATTTACCAAGATAGTTCCCCTGCTCAAGGAAATAACGGATAGGGTGGAGTCACACCGGCTACGCCAGGAAGCCGAAAAACTATTTCAGGACGGAAACGCCGAGCAAGCGCTCGAACGCCTGATCGAGGCCTTGCGCCTCGACGCCGACGATCCGATTACTCACAACGACCTCGGCGTCGTTGCGCTATCGTTGGGCGATCAAGCGCGCGCGCGCCGCAGCTTCGAATGGGCCCTGCTACTGGCGGCGGGATTCGCTCCTGCCAAGGAAAACCTGGAAGGTATTACCTGACGCCGGCGCCGCGATGCAATGGGACCGAGGGTGACAACAGCCACACTTGGTCGTAAGCAATGCGGCCGAGCCAATTCACACGCGGCCGAAGCCGGGCTGTGCGAACCGAATACCCGCCAAACTGCGACAGCCACCACACGCGGACGCGCGATTTGGTCTCCACGGTGGCGCTGTCGGTCGTTAGTTCTACCGCTGTCATAGTTTACAGTCCTTCAATCAAATGCGCGCCGCCTGCGTCTTATGGAGATTCAACACCAACCAGCGCGTTTGGGTTCCCGACGCCTCTCGTGGACTACGCAGATACTCTGGGTTGCATGCCGCGGGACACGCGGGATACTCTGTTCGGCGTACGACATGCGTACGATGGAGGAGTACATGAAGACCCAATACGTAGAATCGCTTCAGGAAGGCGACACCGTCAACGACTATTTCGTGGCGGTGCGCAAAGACTTGCGCGAGCAGCAGAACGGTGGAAAGTTCCTGGGGCTGGTGCTTAAGGATCGAACCGGAGAAGTGGGCGGCATCTTGTGGAACAACGCGGCGGCCGTCGCCAAACTCTTCGAACTCGGTGACGTCGTGAACGTGCGAGGCACAGTCGCCACCTATCAGGAGCGCATGCAGATTCGCGTCGATCAGGTCCTGCCATTGAAGGTGGGCGAATTCGATACGGAAGACTTGGTTTTCGTGCCCGCCGACGCGAAGGAAGCGACCGCCAAGTTTCGTGCGGTCATGGAGTCAATTCAAAACGAGTGGCTTCGCAAGCTGACCGGCGCGTTCTTGAGTGACGACGCATTCATGATGCGCTTCACCACCGCCGCCGCCGGCAAGAAATGGCATCACGCCTATCGCGGCGGGCTGGTCCAGCACTGTTGGGAAGTCGCCGAAATCGCCCAGACCATGTGCCGGCTGTTTCCAGCGCTGGATCGGGATATGTTGTTGAGCGCTGTGTTCCTGCACGACATCGGCAAGATCGACGAGATGACCCACGACTTGTTTGTCGAATACACCACGCCAGGGAAACTGATCGGACATCTTAATATTGGCGCTGACATGGTTCAACGCAAGATTGACGCCATTCCCGGATTTCCCGAGACCTTGCGACTCCAAATCCTGCACTGTATTCTATCGCACCACGGCGAGCTCGTGAACGGCTCACCGGTCGTTCCCAAGACGCTCGAGGCTATCGTCATGTACCACTGCGACAACCTCGACGCCCAGGCCGGCGCCTTCAGCCGTGTGATCGAAGAAACGCGGCAGAAGAATCAAACGTGGTCGGATTACCTCGGACTGATCGAACGTCAGATCTGGACCAAAGAGGGTCTCACCTAGTCCCAGCCCCGAGTCTTGCGGGCGAGGACGGGAGGGCGGCTGTCCTCAGCCGCCGGTCAGTGCGCACGGACCTGTCCGTGCGCGGTCAAAGTTTTGGATGTTGCGTGTGCTTCAAGACGCTGGACAGAACAACGACACCAAAAAGGAGAAAACGAATGAAGATGGTACGGCGTGCAGTTCCTGTAGTGGCCATGGCGCTAGTGCTGGCGCTTGGCGGATGCGCGAGCTTCGGCAAAGGCGTCAGCGACAAGGACCGGATCTCCAAGACCTTGGCCGATTGGAAGACCGCACTGGAGGCCAATTCTATTGACAACATTATGCTGGCCTATTCCGAGGACTTCAAAGGCGAGCAAGGCGGCAAAGCCGAAGTGCGCAAGTTCATTCAGAACTACATCGAAAAAGGAACCTTGAAGAGCGCCAAGGTGGACACAACGAAAGTCAACATTGACATCAAGCGCGATACTGCGACTGTCACTCCCGTTTACGTAAGCGCCTCCGAAGGCAGCGTCACCGGGTCGTTCATTTTCAAGAAGGAGAAGGACAAGGTCTGGCGGATTGTCAACAATTCGTTCGACTAGACGGCTCGAGCCGCGCTGTAATTATAGACAACTAGTGAGACGTGGCCTCGGCCGGAGAATAGGCCGGGGTCACGTCTCTTTCATGATGCGAACACCCCGGAGGGTCGGAAATGACGATGTACGTTGCCGCATACGACACCGAGTCGCCAGATTGCCTCGCGGGCGTCCGTGAAATCGTGAAACGACACGAGGCGCATGGCGTGCCCGCAACGTTTTTCATGGTCGCGAACCTCCTCGAACGCCAGAAGAAGGAATACACGGCCCTCCTCCGCGACCACCCCCTGTTTGAAATCGCCTGTCATTCGTATACCCACATGCTCTTGCGCGACACGCCTGAATTCGGAAAAGCCGGGCCCCTCGAACAGTTCCCCCGCGAAATCGTGGACAGCAAGGCCCGGCTCGAAGACGTGTTCGGATGCGTCGTCAAAGGATTCCGTCCGCCCGTAAGCTTCGCGGATGGATTGCGAGAGGCCCTCGAAGTCCTTCGCCTGCTTGACGCAGCCGGCTATGCCTATGTGAGTTCCTTGGCGTGGGGGCCAAGCTGGAGTCTACCCGCCCTCTTAGTTAAGCCGTTCACCTACGTCGCCGA
>JACRLJ010000001.1:33460-101461 GCA_016215105.1 Candidatus Hydrogenedentota bacterium | reverse complement strand
GCTACAAAATTACCGCCAAAGGCCGCGAAATATGTACCGCCATCCTCCTCGCCCAAAATGCAACCATTCAACAACTTAACCCCAAAGCAGCCTGATGAAATGCGAAAGTCTTTCACGATGTTGAAGATTAGGGACCCAGGGAAGGACGCCGAAGGCTTTGCGAAGGCGGCCTTCCCTGGGTACCGTGGACCACCCTGGTGTGTTCCCTGAAGGGGAACTCCAATGGCGCTCGCGAAAGATGGACATTTCCACCCCGAACCCGGTACCGTCATGCTTCGGGAAAGCGACAGTAGCACGATGGTGCTGGAGGACCGTATGACCTATTCACATTGGTTATCCCGGGCGGGGCTGACCGTACTGGCGTTCTTCATGCCGCACATCGCCTACGGGGAGTCCACACCCATGACCAACGACGCCACCCTTACGTCACTCTCCGTCGACCCCGGCGCGATCTCGCCTGGGTTTAGTCCCAACCGCACCGGCTACACTGTCCATGTCCCAAATGCGGTCACCACGCTCACCATTACTGCCACCCCAAACGACCTGCACGCGACGCTCGTCGTCAACGGCGCGCCCGCCGCGCTCGGCCAGCCATCCGCCCCTATTCCCATCGAGCCCGGGCGCACCCTAATCCCTATCGTCGTCACCGCCGCGGACGGCCAAACTAAATCCACGTACACTCTCAAGGCCTTTCGCGCTTACCTGACCCCAAGTTGGGTTCGCGTCACCGCGTCCGCCCCGTTCGCACCGCGCGACTCTGCCGGTGAACTCGTGTTCAATGGCCGCATGTGGCTGTTCGGTGGCTACACGCCCGACGTCATCAACGACGTCTGGTCCTCCGAGGACGGCGCCAACTGGACCCGCGTCGGCGAGATTCCCAACATGAGCGGCGTCAACATCCCCGTCAACTTTGTGTACAACGGGAAAATGTGGGTCGTCTGCAACGACGGTTCCCTCTACTCCTCCCCCAACGGCGCAGACTGGTTGCTCGTAACCGATCAAGCGCCGTGGCGTGGACGTTACGCCATGGGTGGCGCCGTGTTCGCCGGGAAAATGTGGGTGATGGGCGGGATGAAATCCGGCGCCTTGTTCAACGACGTCTGGTCCTCGACCGACGGCGTGCGCTGGGACCTCGAGACCGCCAACGCCCCCTGGTCCAAACGCCAGCTCTTCAGCCTCGTCACCGAGTTCGGCGGCGGCCTCTGGGTTCTGGGCGGCGGGATAACCTTGTACCACCCCTTCAAAGCCTACAACGACATCTGGCGTTCGCCGAACGGCAGGGACTGGACCAAAGTCACCGACGAGGCGCCCTGGCCCGGACGCATCTGGACCACCTCCGCTGTTTACCGGAACCGCCTATGGGTTTTCGGCGGATTCCGCGCCGAGCCCGTCTGGACCAATCTGAACGATGTCTGGTATTCCTCCGACGGCGCCCACTGGAACGAACTGGCCGCCCCAACCGTATGGCTGCCCCGCCACGAACTCTCTGCCTACGTCTTCAAGGACAAACTCTGGGTCGTCGCCGGAAACGGTTGGCCGCTCGTCAACGACGTCTGGTGTCTCGATATCCCCGGACTCACCTTCCTCACCCAGCCCGTCATCGAAGAGTTCGTCACCGCGGAGTACACCTACCGGTCCCGGGCCGACTTCAACAAGAGTGGGGGAGAGATTCACTATCGGCTCATCAACAGCCCCGCGTGGTTAACGGTCGATGCCAGAACCGGCGTAGTCCGCGGCGCGCCGCAAGATACCGGCGAATTCCCGGTCGCCATCGAGGCCTTCGACGACACCGGCGAAACGGCCCGCCAAACCTTCACGCTCTATGTGATCCCCGCCGCATGAACTAGGTCACGGCGTGACCAGGTCCGTCTCGCGAACGCTGAGCCGCAGATCCCCCTGCATCGTCGTGATCCAGATCTCGCCGGGTTGATGCTCGAACACGTATGAGTAGGCCAGGGACCCGCGCGGCGCATCGGAGCGTCGCGCTACGACCACCGGCTTGGACCATGTCTTGCCGTCGTCGGACGACAGCGCGACGGACAGTTCCGCGCGGTAATTGCTGCACGGGACGTCCGCCCATTGCCGGTCGCCGGGCATTTTGACCTCGGGCGGAACTTCGGTCGAACCTTCTGGCGTGGGCCGGTTCCACACGAGCAACAGCCGGCCGCTCGCGAGACGCAGAAATGTTCCCGGCGCGCTACTGGCTGGGATGTCAGACGGCTGCAGGACGCGCCAATGTTCGCCGTAATCGTCCGAGAGCGCAGACCAGAATTTGCCGAGATTGGTCCGGCACAGCATCCACACCACACCGTCTTGCCGTTCCGCCAGGGTCGCTTCGATCAGACCGTCGTGGTTGCCGCGCCCGCCGATATCGAGCAGGTTGGCTCGCTGCCACGTCTTGCCCTCGTCCGTCGAGAAACGCGGGCGCAGCGCATGGCGCCCATCTTCGTACATCAATTCCTGGACGGGCGCGATTATGTGACCGTCCCGAGTTTGGAGCATATCGTGAATATCGCCGCAATAGCCGTCGTAGATCATCTGCGCGTCGGTCCAGGTCTGGCCTTCGTCCACGCTGCGAATCGCCCACACTGGCAATCGTGTCCCGGGTTCAGTAAGGCTCGTTTCTTTGTTCCAGCCCCACTTGAAGTCGGCCATGTTCATGAACACCAAGATCAGTGTCCCGTTCGCGGTTCGTATCAGACTTCGCTCATCACCCGCCTCCAGGTTCTGTCCTTGCGCAAACAATGGCCGAGTCTCCCAGGTCACCCCCTCGTCATGGCTTACGATAGCCTGCGACTCGCCCACACCGAGAAGGCTGCCATCCTTGAGGCGTACGAACGGCCCCAGCGGAAGGCTCTTCATCCAAGTGACCTTGGATGCGATTTCGACCCAGCCTGAGCGCGTCGCCGCTTGACTCCAACCATCGTGCGCCGCGGGTTTCTCCGCCGCCGTCGCGGCGGCTCGCTTCTCTTTCGGGAAATCCTTCGCGACCCGTTCCATCAGTGCTTTCGGATTGTTCTCCATCGCGTATACGCACAATCGCCACCGTTGCTCGGTGACTGGCGCGCTCTCCGGCAGCCATTTCGGATTGTTGTGCGCGCAGTCGTGCCACGCCTGCGACATGCCGTCCAGCGGGCGTAACCGGAACCAGCTTTGCCGCGCTCACGTACGATTGCACCCACGGTGGGTTGTTGTACTCGTGGTCTGACGTCTGTACTGGAATCTTCGTCCGGTCGGTGTCCAACAGGAATGTACGCCCGCGGTCCGTGAAGATGAAGCATCGCTTCACGAACTCGGGATACGGGTCCGGTTTACTCGCAAAGCCCGGCGCATGCCGCAATTGCCAGCACAAGTTCAGACCCGGCGGCGCCGGCAGCGTGGCGCCCGCATGGTCCTTTGTGTCCAGTTCCACTCGGGCCTCGAACTCTATCGAGCCCGGCTTCGGACGTATCACCGTGATTACCAGCGCTTGGGGGCTTTGCCTATCCCGGTGGCGCATCTCCACCGCGCCACCCTCGAGCGGCTTGGCGTCTACAAGCTCCACTTCCGATTCGTAGCACCACGCGTCGCACTGAAAGTCGGGAACGTTCGGAAAGGACATTGCCACCATCGGGTAATACTGTCCCCACAACTTCTCTTTCACGACTCGAATGGAGGGCAGTTCCTTCGGCTGAGGATTGTTTGCCACCGCGACCGGCACAATGTCCGGCCCGGTTTCTTCGGCGGCGGGTGAGAAGGGCGTCCACATGCACGCGAGCAGAATTCCAATTGTGGTGAGGATGGAGTAGCCGATGTGAGTGTTCATACCTGACTCCGCTGGCCTGCCTCTCGCGTACGACCGTGCGGCCAAGTGGGCCGGTAGGCGCGCCGCGACAGGGTCATTCATACCAAGATAGGTGATGATACCCTAGAACACAGTTGAAACGCCCCAACCTACTCGTGCAGATTGGTGACGAGGACCATGGGAGACCAACTCATGAACGGCACAGCGTCCCGCAGAACCTTTCTCAAGACGGCCGCCGCGGTTACGGCATCGATGACCTCGTTTTCGTCCCAAGCCAAGTCAGCGCGCCGCAAACCGAACTTGCTCTTCCTCTGGACCGATGAGCAACGGCCTGATACGATCGATGTTTACGGCAATCGCAAGATCCAGACCCCGAATCTTGCCAAGCTCGCGTCCGAAAGCGCCGTGTTCCGCAACGCCTACGTTAGCCAGCCCGTCTGTACGCCGTCACGCGCCACGGTCATGACCGGACTCTGGCCCCACCAGAGCGGCTGTATGGAAAACAACGTCGCGCTCTCTGAAAAGGTCCCCGTCTTGCCCGAGATCGTCGGCGACCCGGATTACCGTACGGGCTATTTCGGCAAGTGGCATCTGGGGGACGAGATCTTCCCGCAGCACGGCTTCCAGGAATGGCGCAGCACCGAAGACGGCTACTGGAAGTACTACCGCAGCGGCCGCAATGCCGAGCAAATGAGTTCATATACCGAGTGGCTCAAAGGACTCGGAGTTAAGCCGGACACCTCTCGGGGCGAGATTAGCCGCGGATTATCCGTGCGCCTGCCAATCGAACAAGGCAAACCCAAGTACCTCGAACAGGAGGCCTGTGACTTCCTGCGACGCCATCACGACGAACCTTTCATGCTCTACGTCAATTTCCTGCAGCCCCACATGCCCTTCTATGGTCCGTTGAATGGCCTCTATAGACCAGAAGATGTAGACCTGCCGACGAATTTCAACGATCCGCTTGAAGACAATGAGCCGCTCTCCTATCGGATTCGTCAGAAGAAGTTCACGGATGGGCTGTATCAAAAGGAATTCGACCTCACCAAGGAGTCAGGCTGGCGCAAGCTGATCGCGTATTACTGGGGCGCAGTGACGCAAGTGGATCGCAGCGTCGGCGGGATCCTGAACACGCTCGAAGAACTGGGACTTGCCGACGACACCATTGTCGTGTACACGTCCGACCACGGCGATATGATGGGGGCCCATCACCTCGTCGAAAAGGGGTATATGTACCAGGAGGCCATGCGCGTGCCGTGGATGATTCGTGCGCCGCAGTTGGGACGAAAACAACACATAATCGACGGCCATGTGAGCCATATCGATCTGGTTCCGACTCTGCTGGATCTGATGCAGGTCAATTCCGAAGTCGGACTTCCGGGAAGAAGTCTGGCTCCAGCGCTTACGAGAGGCAAGCCTGCGTCTGAACCGGTTTTCATTCAATGGAATGCGCCGGGAATCGCGGACCTGGATAGCAATGCTAGTGGGGCAAAGCGCAACCCAAGCGCCAAGTTGGGACCATCGAGCCGGGCCATCATCGCACCCGACGGCTGGAAGCTGTGTCTCTACGACAACGATCTCAACCAGCTCTTCAATCTGTCCAAGGACCCCGGCGAAACTACCAATGTCTATGACCGTCCCGAGAACCAGCCGATCATAAGGCATCTCGACGCGCAGATCCGCAAGTGGCAGAAGCGGGTGAAAGACCCGCTTCATCTACCCGCACGCGCCTAACGAGCCAACGCTGAAAGCGCATCGAGCATCTCTGTTCGCGTGCGGTCCGCTACGGTCCGATCTAGCGATTCTTGCCATTGAAATGACGTCAAGCGCCCAGCGTCGCAGACTGTCTTCGGCGCGGTTCGCAGCAGCGTTTCAGCGTTCTCGATGAGTTTCGCGTCCTTGTGCGACTCACGCGCTTTGGCGATGGCCTTTTCGAGCATCACGAAGTACTCGTAGTCTTCGACGCCTTCCCGGCAGGCTTCCAGTTCCTTCGCGGTCACGCACGACGTGGGGTCCAGAAAGAGCGGGGTGAACGCGCTGTTGGGAACGGTGTATTCGTTCCACGACGAGGCCCCGCCGCCATCGCCAAATGCCCAAAAATAGGTCGCCTTAGCCCCATATTCGCGGCAGGTCCAGGCTTGTAGGCGGTAGTAGCGGTACGGATCAAGCAGCCGGGCGGGACCTTCGCACGAGTAGAACTCGAGTTGCGCGCCTCGGTCACGTTGGGTTACGAACACCTGCCGGTAATCGTCGGCCGCGCTGAGAAACCGCTGACGGTTGGGACACAGCGTATCGCACAAACCGAGCATCTCCGTATCGGCGAGACCGGCTTTATCGAACGTCGGGTCTTCCCAGATCCGTATTCCGGTGTTGGCGGCGCGAATCGCCTTGATCCACTGGGTAATCAATTTCTGTTGCTCCGCGTTATACGGTTCGTCCACAATCAGCATCGAGAGCTGTTCCGGTTTGACCGACTTCTCTTGGGCGTGGCGCGCCCAGAACGAGACCCACGCGCCAACGGCCTTGTTGAACGGCTCCGTACCGGCCGTGAGACCGCCGATTACGTCTTTCACCGCGGCAAACACAAGGTACTGGCGCGCATTGGGCCATCGCTCGAGCCACGTGTCGAAATTCTTCGTATCGGGCGGGGTGGTTAACGCGCCAGCCGCGTCATAGACCCCGTACGGCAGCGCCTCGGCTGTTCCCCACGGCGAGTCGACAAAGTGCTCGCGCAGCATCGCGATCAGCGCCGTGCGATTCTGCGGAGTCACTTCATACTGCTTCTCAGCATTCGTGTAGTCCCATCCTCCAAAATGCAGCGTTGGCTGATCGGGGAAGCGTAACGGATAGATGCGAAGCGATACCGGCGCTTTCTCCGTGGTACCGGCGCCGTCAATGACGATTTGTCCCTGGTACGTTCCAGGCGTCACCGATGTGGGATGAAACGTGAACCATACCTGACGCGTCATTCCCGCGGGTATCTGTATCTGCCAGCCGTCAGCCATTCGCGCCGCATCAGGGAGCGCGGCGGCCACGGGTACGCTCTCGTGCGTATCCGTCCAGGAGACTTCGTGTACGCGGATGTAGTCCGGCATAGGCGCGCCGGGAAGACCATCAAACCGCAGTGTGAGTGTCATCGCGTTACGCGTCGCGTTGCTTAGATTGATGGCGCCCGCGCGGTATTCGTTTTGCATCATCACGGCCTCGACAGCGGCAGGCGCGGAAACGTCCGGGTCCGCCATGACCGGAAGCATGTCCCACAGCCCGGCCCGCCAGGCCGTGAGCGAACGAAGCCCGCGCGCCTTCCACCAATCAGCTTGAACGTCGAAGATCCGCTGGTGCAGGGGGTTCAACGGAAGTACCGCGCGAAAGCCCGATGGAATGTCGAATGCCGCCGTGGCGGCCTCGGACTGTATGGAGTCCAGTTGTTTCAGTTGTTCCTGTTTCTGGGCGTCGGGAATAGTGGATGAGCCGATTTTACCGCGCAGCGCCAGCGCGTCGTCGCGGAAGCGGCGCAGTATGGCGGACTTCACCTGTGTCGCTACGAAATGGGCTTTGATATCGGGAATCGGCTTTCCCGCCAAGGCCACTTGCCGGAATTCCGGCGCCCCCTCATACACCTCGACTTCATCGGCAAAGAGAAAAGGATTGTCAGTAACGACGAAGGCGACATACCGCCCGTGGGTGCGCAGCGAGTCGGTCCAGTAGCGGTGAATAGCATACTCGCTGATAGCCGCTCCGACGCCTTGCCATCCGACGGTGGACAACTGTGTCCAAAAGTGCCCCTTTGTATACACGCCATCGGTCAATTGCGTGGCGTCGCCCGGGTCGGTGCAGAGGCCGTAGTTTGGCGCGGGGTTGAGCGTGTAGGGTTTACCCTGAGCGAGATTTGCGGAAGGGCGATCGAGGGTTGCGCTCGCGATGGCTTGGACCGCGGCCGGCTCGGAAGGCGCAGCAGCGCCGAATTGCCCGGTCAAGATGACAAGGGTTGCGATCACGAAGGTGGACATCCTGAACCTCCTTACCGTTGTTTGTGCGTTCGTTCTACAGATGAGTCTTGACCCACGCCAACGCATCCGGCACATAGATTTCCGTTAGCCCATGTCCCTTGTCGTACCAGATCAGCTTGGTGTTCGGCGTCTCGATATACTGATGATACGAGGCCTCGACTTTAACCGGGTCGCCCATTTCGTCCTTGCGTCCCATCAGCATGCAGAACGGTTTCGATCCGATGCCCCAACTATAGTCGATCGGGTTTGCTGCGCCGTACCCCGGGCTCGTGAGCGGTGGAACGCAGGCCACAGCCATCTTGATACGCGGCTCCACCGATAGCAGGTAGAATGAATCCATTCCGCCCATGCTGTAGCCGACCAAACCAATGCGGTTCATGTCCACGTCGCCGCGTTCAGCCATGAAATCCAGCGCCCGCCGGTAGTCCTTCACGGTCTGCACGGATATTTCGGCGTACGTGAAATAGTTATGGCTAGGCGGCGCCTTCGGGTCGTCGAACGCGTTCACGTGCTGGTAACCAATCTCGTTGCTGCGTTCTCCGTGCGTCGCGGCGTCCAGGGCCAGAACCGCATATCCCTCGCCCAACAACGCCTTCCGCATTTCCCCGCCACTGTGTATTCCGCCGTCCTTATACCAGACCTCCTTCGAGCCCGACCAGCCGTGCAGCAGGAGCACCAAGGGATAGGGTTTCTGCGCCTTGTTCGGGACCTCGAAATATCCGGGGACCAGAAAGCCCTGGGCGCCGCGAAATACGATCTTGTCACGAACCGTGTCGCCTTCTTTCCACTGCTGTACCACCCGTCCGTCCAGGGAAAGCTTGGTATCGTAGTCAAAAAACGGCAGACGAGCCTTGAACGCCTCTTCAGTTATCCGCGGATACGGCGTGGCGTCTTCCGCATAGGGGACAGCGGCTACGAGTGTCAGAGCGATTACCCAAATTACGGCCAAGTAACATCGGAACGGCTTCCGCATTGATAGCGTCTCCTCATACAGGGGGGGCTTGACGGTTACGTACGCGAGGAATTGAATATAGATGAGAATATGGCCTAACGCAACACGCGGGCTGGCGAAGCGAAAGGTTCACGAGATAGGACCTCGTTTCAGGAATCCCTCGTAACATAGAGCGGCCCGACTGTACGAAAAAGCATTCTAAGGTGCGCCGGCGCTCCGTCTCGGCCGCTCGAAGGAACGCACGGTTGCCAGCGCCTCCGGCGTCCGCCTACGCGCGAGCAGCTAGTGAGCGGTTACGGCGTTCACTAGTTTCCAGCGCCAACCTGCTGCGGGCAGGTCTTGATTTATGGCAAGCGGAGTGCTTCCGATCTTCTTTCCGCCCAATTCCGCGGTGATCTCGCCAACGACGGTACCCGATGTCAAGGGCGCGCGCAACGGCGCCGGGAATTCCGGCGCTACATGCAGGCTTGACCTGTCCTTTGCCTTCACGACAACCCAAAGGTCTTCCGAAGCGGTCAGCAGCGTTTCCTGAGTCACGCAGTTCAGTACGGGCGTCGACGTCTTGAGCGCCTCACCCCGCGCAATCACACGAACCCGCTGTACCTGAGGGAACGAGTCCTCCAGAATCTTCTGGGCCTCGTTAAACCGAT
Organism: Candidatus Hydrogenedentota bacterium; assembly: GCA_016215105.1. Classification (GTDB taxonomy): domain Bacteria; phylum Hydrogenedentota; class Hydrogenedentia; order Hydrogenedentales; family SLHB01; genus JACRLJ01. The sequence goes on along the minus strand of JACRLJ010000001.1, from coordinate 92,065 downwards.
CGTACTTGCCCTCGCAGCCCATGAGTACCGTAATCAAGCGAATACCATTGCGTTGTGCGGTCGCGGTGATGCAGAACCCCGCGGCGTTGGTGAATCCAGTCTTCAGACCATCACAACCTTCCATGCGCCACAGCAGTTTGTTCGTGTTTGGCTTGGGGGCCTGGTCAGGCCGGAATCGCACCTCCTTCGTCCCCACCCATTTCATGATCTGAGGATCCGCGGCGCAATGCCGTGCCACGATAGAGAGATCGCGCGCTGTCGTGGCGTCGGGCTTCTGGCCGGGGCCGGGTGGCAAGCCATGGACGCTCTGAAAATCGGAATGAGTCAGCCCGAGCTGCTTGGCGAACTCGGCGCGAGCCACCTTAAATTTTTCCTCGCTTCCCCAGAGTCCTTCCGCCACCGCCATGGCGGCGTCATTGGCCGAGGCCACCGCTTCGGCCTCCATTAGGTGGCCCAGTTTGAACGTCTCGCCTGCCTTCAAGTACACCTGAGTGCCACCCATATTCTCCGAGTGCGCCGTGACCGTGATAGGCGTGTCCAACGTCCACAGACCCTTCTTTAGCCCGTCGGTCACCATGAGGAACTGCATCATCTTAATCATGCTCGCGGGTGGGCGTGGCGCGTCGGCGTCACGCTCGCCCAAAACCATCCCCGTACTTGCCTCGACACATATCCAACTGATCTCGAGAGGCGGGGTGTCCGGCGCGGTCTTCTTCTTCGCTGGGGCGGATTTCCAATTTGCCTTCGCGGGCGCGGCGCTTTTCGCCGTGGGCTTCGCGGCAGGCTTGGCGGACTTGGTATGGGCGGCGTGGGCCGGTGGCGCCATCAGCGCCAGCACGAGCGCAAGACAGGCTGCGACTCTCAACATGGTTAAGTTCCCGCTCCTTCGTGGTTGTGCCCAAGGCGGCCGAGCCGCCACGACATTGTCTACGGTGTGACTTCAGTATCGGTAACACTCGCGAAAATGAAATGGACGTTACGGACAAAGTGTCGAATGATGAATTCTCTATCAGGCGGACACGGACGCTCCGTGTCAATGGTTCAGCTATTCATCGGCGTCTCAGGTAACGGTGGATACCGCGCTTTCTTCCGGCTGCGGCGCGGCGCTCCAAATCGCGGCCTCCAACTCTTCAACCGAAAATGGCTTTCGCAGCATTCCGTGGGTTCCATTCGACTCGTGGCCGCCTGGCGGGAGCGCTGTCGTGCCGTAAATTGATATCGCGCGCGCCTGCGCCGTATCGCAAATCGCCCGTATCATCGCGGGACCGTTGTCTCCCAATAGGTCCACATCCAGGAACACCACGTCGGGCGGCGAATGTTGGGCAAGTTGGAGTCCGGACTCCGGGTCCGAGGCGCACATACACGGAATCTGGCGATGTCGCAGGGCCGCCTCGACCCATTCGAGGACATCCGTGTCCTTGTCAATGAACAAGACGTGCGGAATGGGGCGCGGAGAAGTTCGCGTGTCCGATGGGCGCGTGGCGTCCTGCGAAACTTCATGCAACACGACTCGTCGAATTTCCGTGACAAGGTCTGCCGCGCTAAACGGCTTCGCGACGTAGCGCGCCGCATTCTCGGAGCCGGGAGCCGGCGATAGGGACGCCGATGCGTCACCGGCCAAAACAAATAGGTGTATTGCGCCGGTGTGCGGGTCCTCCTCGAGCTTATGCGCGGTCGCAGCGCCGCTAATGTCCGGTAAGACCTCGTCCAGCACGACCACATGGGGTTCGATCTCACGGGCGGCGCGGACGCATTCATAGCCTTTGCTGACGGCGGTTACCTGACAGCCGCTCTCCTCGAGCGCAGTCGATACGGCTTCTCTGAAGTCCCGTTCGTCCGCCGCGACCAATGCCCGGAAGCCTGCCATGCAACCGCGATATTCGGAAGGCAGTTCGCTGGAGAACACACTATGAGGCAACGCAACAGTGAAGTTGCAGCCCTCGTTTAGTTCGCTTTTCAATTCGATTGTTCCCGCGTGGGCGTCTACGATACTCTTCGCGATCGAAAGGCCAATCCCCGCGCCCTCGTAACGCCGCGTCAGCGAACTGTCGACTTGGAAGAACTTGGCGAATACTCGGCGGTGAAACGCGGGATCAATGCCAATGCCGTGGTCTTGAACGGACACGATAAGTTCGTGTTCGCCGCGAATGCCCGCAGTCAACGTGACGAGGCCCCCAGACGGACTAAACTTGATCGCGTTTGACAGAAGGATAGCCACCACCTGCACGAGCTTCTTCCGATCGGCCCACACCAATGGAAGTCCTTCACGCGTATTCACCTCGACCCGGATATTCTTGGCCAACAGATGGGGCTGCGCGGACCCGAGACACTCTTGGAGCAGGCCTTCCACCGAGAAAAGCGTGAGAGAGAGCTGCACCCCCTTGATTTCCATGCGGCTGAATTCGATCATTTCATCGATAAGAAACGTCAACCGTTGCATATTGCGTGAGATCACCGCAAGCGCATTGCGCTGGTGTTCCTGAAGCGGTCCCAGGCTCTGCGATTCGAACATTTCCACGTAGCCGCGGATCGTGCTCATGGGCGTGCGCAATTCGTGACTTACGTTGGAAAGGAATCCATCTTTGGCGCGATCAATCAGCCGCAATTCTTCGTTCGCCGCCTCGAGTTCCGCGGCGCGGATCTCCAATTGGCGTTGCATCCCTTTGAGTTTGCCCACATCGGTAATTACGACCGAGTAACGCAATGCCTCCCCTTCCGCAACTGGCACCGGCGCAAGAGCAATGACCGCCGGAATTATGTCATTGTTTGCGGCGATCAGCGTGAATTCCTGTTGGGCGTGCGCGTTGTGGTGCGTTTCGACCGTTTCGAGCAGGTCGAGAAGCCGTCCACGTCCGGTAGGTTCAACAAACTGGAACAGGTCGCGACCCGCGATCTCCTCGTGAGAAATGCGAAGCAATTCACAGATGCGCTCATTTGCGAAGCGAATTCTGAATGACGAATCGACTGCGAGAAAGCCTTCGTTCATGTGGACGAGCAAATCGCGCAAGCGAACTTCCGACTGGTGAAGTTTCTGCGTCTGTTCCTCGACCAGCCGCGCCAGCCCTTGGGCATACCGCTCCAGACTCTGCGACAAACGGCGCTCTTCGGTGATGTCGCGTATCGTGGCCAAGGCGCCCGCGTAGACTCCTCGCCGATCAAATACCGGTATTCTGCTCACCCAATACTCGCGGTCTTCGCTTCCCAAGCGCCAGGTGACCTGGTATTCCAAAGTGGATAATCGATCGTGTGTGTCGCGGTGACGAAGAAGATTGTCCAGTTCGGCGTTGATGGGAAGGTCGCGCGTGACGTGACCGACCAGTTGCTCTTCGGAAAAACCTGTCATCTCCGTGAATCGCGAATTGACCAAGACGATGGCGCCGTCGGCCGCGGAGAGGACAAAACCCTCGCTCATATGCTGGGCCAAGTGCCGGAAACGGTCACCAATTTCGTCGATTGCTTCTCCTGTCCGGGTGGCAAAGAACCAAATGGTGACCAGCCCGAGCAGCAGACTAAGCGTTCCAATCCAGCGGGAGATCTCGAGCGCCCGCGATGGCGCCTCTTCGATCGCGGCCAAGCTCCCAGAAACATCCGAGACCATGACCATCGCGCCCAGCATAAGAAGGACCGTGGCCGACACGAGCAGGAAACGTTGGATACCGGCGGCGTAAACGCGCGCCAAGATGTAGCCCCCGACGAACAGCGGCCCTGCCACCGACACCAGCACCACGGGAAGCCGCACCGGACTCGGAAGCTGGCGGGCAAAAATCACCCCGCACATCCCGACCAAGAACGGGATTAGATAAAAGGAGATACTTCTTGACGGACGGCTCATAGTCGTGTCTGAATCGGTTTTGGAGTAGTCTTCGCCACGCCGAGAGTATCGCATTTCAGCCGTGGCGTCGTCAATCGCAGGAAGCATGTCATCGCGGGAAGATCAGCCGTTTTCCAAGGCTGCCCGCCGGTCAGGAACGGCGCCGAAGTTTGTCGATTTCAGATTCGGCTAGTTCGTCACAGCGCTCGTTTTCAGGATTTCCGGTATGGCCGCGCACCCACCGCCAGTCAATGGTATGGGGAGCGGCCGCGGCGTCCAGGCGCCGCCAAAGGTCCACGTTGATGACCGCGCCACCCTTGCGCCGCCAGTTTCGCTTGCGCCAACCAGGAAGCCATTCAGTAATACCTTTGCGCACGTATTGAGAATCGGTATATAACACCACGCCACAAGGGCGTTTGAGCGATTCGAGCGCAGTGATGGCCGCTGTCAGCTCCATGCGGTTATTCGTACTTTCGATGTCACCGCCGGACAACTCTTTGCGGCGTCCCTTGTACAGCAGGACCGCCGCCCATCCGCCAACGCCGGGATTAGGCACACAGCCACCGTCGGTATAGATGATGACGACATCGTCATCGGATGTACCCTTCAACTAAGTCTCCTTCGCGTTTCGCGCCGCGTCAAAAGGCCGGCTTTCTGGCCGGGTTCCCATCACACCTCCGCGAGCATTGCGGCGCGTGGAGGTCTGAGGAACACCATGCCCGGCTCGAATGGCTCAGCGGCGCGATCTTCTCGATGATGGCGCGGACGACAACGTGCGCCGCGCTCTACAATATCACCGTGAGAATGGGGCATATCGGACCGCGCGCAGCCCTACTGGGAATCGGCTGCCCCCAATGCTCTAAGGGTCTTGACTGCTTCGTCCTTGCGGCCGGACCGTGCAACCTGAAGCGGGCTTTGCCCCTTGTTGTTCGCTGCCTCAATCTTCGCGCCGTGCTCGACAAGCAATTTGATCATGTCGCGTTTGTCAAAAATAGCCGCCAGATGAAGTGGTGTATCGCCAAAATCGTCCTTTGCTTCGATATCCGCGCCGCGGCGCAGCAGTTCCAATGCGGCAGGCTTGTTTTCCAAGATGGCCGCGACGTGCAGCGGGCTGAGGCCGGTTACGTCCTTGGCCTGGATATCCGCGCCGCGATCCAGGAGCAGCTTCACCACTTCATCCGAGGGACCTGCCGCCGCTTCGTGTAATGGGGTCTTGTCGAGGTTGCCCTTGGCGCGAATTAGGTCCGGGTTCGAGTCTAACTGTGTTCTTACGTCAACTTCGCGGCCGAAGCGGGCGAGGTCATGGATGCTGTCCTGGCACGCGGACAAGGCGCCAGCCAGTACGACAATTGCCGCCGAACGGAGGGAGAATCTTCCAATATTCACTATGGGGTTACCTTATCCTGACTTCGTCAGCTTTCGCGCCAGGCGCTTTCACGAACCATTCCCATCATGACAGGACCGCCCATTCCCGCCGTTCCTCTATTTCCCTCGCTTCGAGATTGTCCACTCCTCTTCGAATACGAGCGGACAACAAGGCTCGATAGGCGCAACCGCCCCTTGTAGCGCGGCGCCGTAGCTTCGAGTCGTGTCGTCGAGCAGGCACAGAAATGTGGACTCGTTGGGCGCCAGTTTCGCCTGTTCCGGCGCGCTGACAATCCGTCGTCTCCATATGCCCTGATTGCCAACGTGAACGATACGCGGGACAAACGCGCCCAACACAACATTCTTCATTGGGGCCGTTGGCGGAACCGGTACGAGCCAGAACAAATTCGAGTTAACGACTGCGGGAAAAATGTTTGTTGTTCCAGCCAAGGCGCGTATCGTACCATCGGCTTTCTCCACACGCAACGTCGAACCCCTGGCTACGCGGGCCGTATTGCGAATACTGAATGCGGCGGGTTTCGGGCCCGCGACGGTTACGGTCACGGTGAAACGCGCCTTCGCTTCAATTGGGTCTAATGCAATCTCCTTTTTCACGCGCAAGCCAGTTTCACCGGAGAGTGGTCCGAGCGCCGCCACGTAATCCTTCCGTTGTTCAACGATCTCTCCGGGGCCGCGACGCAATGAAGCGTCATGGCCTTGCAGTGGAATCAAGTCGGTTACGAGGCCGCCGGGATCAACCCAGCCCGGTCCCTTCTTGTCCTCGTGAGATACGAACAGAGGCTCCAGGTAGTTGCTTCCGCCGGGCAACCCCACGAAACGGACGGAGAACACCTGCGGATCGAATTCGACGCGAATAGACCCGTTGTCCAACACGACGGGCTCCACAGCGAGCAGGCTCATGACAACAGCGAGTAGGTTCATCGTTCGGCAGTCTTGCCTGGGTCTCTCCCGCGAACAGCGTACGCTACGAAAGTGCGTTTCATCCGTATACTATGCATTAGTTCACTGAAATTCACCAAGACCCGGTGTGGACGCGCTCGCTCGAGATCGAGCAGTCACGGGGAAATTCCGGCCCGGCAGTCATTCTCGGCGCTTCTTGGCCGTAGTTCGGGGAAGTAAGGATTCAGCCGCGAATATGAAAACCTGCATGCGCCGGCGCATCGTGCCGGCGCATCGTGTTTCCAGGTCACTTTCACGCTGGTTACTCGAGCGAAGGATGGCCCCTGTTCACACCACTCTAGCATAGCATCGAGGTCCTCTCGAGGTCCCTCGAATACTGCTTCCACCTGGCCATCGGGCAAATTCCGCACCCATCCATTCAGGCCAAGAGATTGCGCTTCCCGCTGTGTGGCATAGCGAAACCCCACCCCCTGCACACGGCCGTCAATTAGCACGTGTACGCTGACCGAACTGGTGACCTCATCTTGGCGCTTCACGGCTTAACTCTCGAAGGCGCGGTGTGCGATTAGTTCCGCATTGAAGTTGCGACCCAGAGAATGGAACTCTACCGACATACACACGCCCCCTGGCTTTTGGTCTGCGGCACTTGCTTGGAACGCCAGAATCCCGCAGACATCGAAGTCACCCTTGCGATACCTACAGTCTGGGCATACCAGAGCTTAGTACGACCACTCCAGCAGCCGGTTTCGATACTCGGTGTTGGCAATCGCGATAGCGGCGCGCGTTCCCGCCAAAGCGACGGTAAGATTTGGGCTTTCGATGGTCGCTTGAGTAATCACCACCAGGTTGCGTTTACCAAGCAGCCCGATTTCGGTACAAGCCTTTGCCTGCACACGGGGATCCTCCGAGCGGAGCAGTTCTTGAAACTGGGTGACTGCGGACGCGTCGCCCGAGGCAATCAACGCCGCAGCGGCCACGGCGCGTTTCTCAAGTTCATCGGCCGAAGTTCCCGCGCGCCGCGTGAAATACTTCTCGCGCAGCCATCGCTGGCCGGTGTTATCGCCTGCCTGAGCGAGCAATACGGCGGCGTCTGTGTCCTGAAGCGGGTTCTTCAAAGCGTCCTCAATAAGCAGTTGTCTACCCAGTGGATCGGACAGCTTGAACAGAACGTAGATGATGCGAAACCGCGCGGCGCCATCTGCGCTTTTCAATTTCAGCTTCATCTGCTCAATCAGGTCCGGCCCCCCAAGGACCGCCAACGCGTGGGAGGCGGCAGTGCCCTTGGTCTCGTCAAGTCCCGTCAGCGCGCCCAGCAATACAGGTATGATATCGCGGTTTCCCAAGCGCGCTAGCGCGAGTCCTGCTGAAGACATAAAGTCTGGAGAACGGTCTTGAACCATGCCCATCAGGGTTTGGGTGGCGGCCTCGTAATGGATTACGCCGGCCAATTTCGCGGCGGCGGATTTGATCTTGCGATCTCCGCTGGCCAGCGCGGCATCAAGAACCGCCTTGGCGTTCGCGGTGTCGTCTGCCAGGTAAAGCTGTTCCACCGCCGCCAAACGGGTCTTGAGGTCGTTCGTGCCCGCCAGAGTGTTCAAGTAATCCCTGCCGGCCTCGTTACCGCTAATTGTCATCAATAAGGCCGCCTGCATCTTGATGTCTTGATCGTTGTTTGCCTCATTGAACAGTTCTTCGGCGCGTTGCTTGGCCCGCGTAACAACCTTCTGCTCGTCTTCGGTCAAGGTCTTGGACGCCTCCAGGCGGAATTCCTTCGCGGCGACCTTGCCGTCCTGCACCTTAATTTCGCGAACTGCGGCAAAGGGGTAGGCGTTATGTTCACCGGAACTGGACTCCACCGTGAAGTACTTGTCACCTATCTCGACGATTTTGAGATTCTTATCTTGTGCGCCGGTGGCTTTCAGGATTACGGTGACAAGCGTCGGTGATCCCGCCAGATCGGACAATTTAGCGCCGGGGGCGCCCGTGACCGCGACTTGCGCAAAGGCCCCGCTCGCAAATACTACCGACACACACAGCACAAGGGTGGCGTTCATTCGCATTGTGAGATCACTCCCGTAGTCCCTGTTCTTGCATCACTTCAGAATTCCCAGACAGAAATATACTACCTGCTCCGGTGGAACACAACTCCTCCAAGGCCGAAACCCTCGCGGCCCTCGTAACCTTCCGGTCAATGCCCGCGTTGCCGTGGCAGTGGCCATGCCGCCCAATCCGGCGGCTCAAGGGGCCGCTAATGCAATGCCAGGCTTTCGTCCTTGATGATCCGGTCGAGAAAGCGCCTAGCCGCATCCAAGGACGGCACTAACGGGTGGATCGTGAGCGACTGCAGCGCGTAGTCATACGATTTGTGCCGCACTGCCTCTACCGCCAGTCTATCGCTTTCCTTCACGGCTTGGTAGAGACCCCGCAAGAAGCGTGGACAACTGCCCACCTTGTGTGGTTTCAGACCCCGCCGGCTAACAGTGACCGGTATTTCCACGCTGCAGTCGTCCGGGAGATCCCGGATCGACCCTTCATTTCGGACGCAGAGCACGAATTCGTGATCGGTCTTGCTTTCGAGCGCTACAATGAGCGGGACGATGGTTTCGCCGTACCAAACCGCGTTGCGTTGCCTCGTGAGATCAGGCACCTCCGCAAGCGATTCGTCTTCATAGAGTTTCAGAATCTGCTGTTCTGCTTCGTGAAGGACTTCCGCTCGGAACCGGCCGCACGCGAGTTGTTTCTTCAAGATCGCGTCCTGATGGAAGAAAAGACCAACCGGCGAAGTCGGAATCATTCGAAAGAGAGAGAGCAACTCCAGGTCAAACCCATCGTCGTGGCACTGTTCAATACGCTCGAGAGCTCGCGCCATGCAGCTTCGGCCCTCGAGTTTGATGTCCTGTATCCATCCAATATGATTCAATCCCAGGTAGAAAAACGATAGATCGCCTGGCGCATGCCGCAATACTTCGGCAATCTTCTTTATGATACTGCCCGGCAAGTCGCACACCCCAATCACGTTCAATTTGGAGTAGTGGATCAATGCTTCGACCACTATCCCCATCGGATTGGTGAGATTGATGAACGTCGCTGACGGGTTCACCTCCTCGATGATTCGGGCGTGCTCCAGAGTGACTGGGAGGGTCCGCATGGCATTAGCGAATCCCCCGGCGCCAAGGGTCTCATCGCCGACCATGCCGAATTTCGGAGGCGTTTTCTCATCCCGGATACGTGCGGGCATGCCGCCCACGCGCACATGATTCAGAACGTACTTGGCCCCCGCGACGGCGCTTGAGGTGTCCGTAGACGCGATGACGGTCGCCGGGAATCCGCTTCGGTCGAGCATGCGCTGGCAGAATTGGGCTACCAACGGAAGCTTTGGGCCGGGCCTTCCAACCAAGACGATTTCCTTCACACTGAGGTTGCTGGAAATCATCGAAGATATGAACTCGGGAGTGTAAACGCTGCTCCCCCCCAATATAGTGATACGATCAATCACGCGGAAACGATCTCCTCATTAATCTGTCGTCAACTCCCGGGCCCGGCTCTGGGCGCGGCGACGGTCACACCATTGAATTCGGAGTCGCGGCTAAGCCGCCTTAGGTACACGGCCGTCGGGTCGAAACCTGGTTGCGCGCTTGGATTATAGTCGCACCTCTGAACACGTTCAAAGTATGCCGGACACAGCGCTGAGCAGGCGTCCGCGATCTTCGAGGTCGGGGCGCCTTGATAAGCGTTTCTCGTCGTTCAGTATGCAGAGGGCAGTCCACTGGATTTGCGCGACTGTAACAAGACGCTCGGGACACATGTGTCTCAAGCACCCTTCACAGGTGTCCTTTCGGTGCCGGATTACATGTTTGCGGCTGTCTCATAACAGCATTATTTCAATTGGGTTATACCGGTATCCGTGACGCGAATCCACTGGCGCCGGAGTTGCTCTTTCTTCTTCGGTGAAGTACCATGTCGTGCTCACAACCCTGATTCTCAGCGAGAACTAACTGCATCTTTTGAGGGCATCGAACTACCATGTTTCCAATCGTAGCCAAACGCGAGCTGGCCAAAGACATCAAAGAAATCGTCATCACTGCGCCGAGCATTGCTCAGGCGGCTCAGCCCGGAAACTTTGTGCTCGTGCGAGGTGACGAACGCAGCGAACGCATCCCGCTCACCATCGGCGATTCCGACGCCGAGGCGGGCACGGTCACTCTGGTCATGCAGGAAATTGGAAAAGGCACGCGATTATTGGGCGCCTTTGATGTGGGCCAATGCTACACCGATGTGGTCGGACCATTGGGAAAAGACCGGATCGTGCATGAGACCGGAAAAACAATCTGCTGTGTCTCCGGCGGCGTGGGCGTAGCGCCCATGTATCCTCAAATGAAAGCCTACCATCGCGCCGGGAACCGGGTTATCTCGATTATGGGCGCGCGCGACAAGACCCTGCTCCTTTGGAAGGAGAAGGTCGAGGCGGTGAGCGATCAGGTTCTCTATGCCACTGACGACGGATCATTTGGCGTCAAGGCATTTGCCGCGGCGGTCCTTGACGAGTTGATCACGAAAGGCGAGAAGATCGACGAAGTCATCGCCATTGGCCCCGTGCCGCATATGCGGGCGGTAGCCACGGTGTGCATGAAGCACAACGTTCCGGTCGTAGTGAGTCTGAATCCCATTATGGTAGACGGAACGGGAATGTGTGGCGGGTGCCGTGTCTCCGTGGGCGGCAAGGTGCGGTACGCGTGCGTGGACGGGCCCGAGTTTGATGGCGCCACGGTAGATTTCGACGAGTTGATGGCGCGCCAGCGGGCGTACAAGGCCATGGAAAAGCAAGCCATCGAAGGTGTCGGGTCTCACCACGAAAACGGCCACGTCTGCCGATTTGAAGAGTACGCCAAGAAGCAGGAGGCGGCCTTGACCTCCGTGAGCGAGCGTTACCTAGGGTCGTTTTTCGAGCAGGACTCGGTGGCCTATGTACTTCACTCCGTCGCTCAACTCATGAAGCACCGGACTACCTTTGAGGAGGTGAAACCGACCGCGACGCCCGAAGAAGCGTACGCCGAAGCCCTGCGATGCACCGGCTGCGAGCGTCCAACCTGCACCGAGGGATGTCCTGTCGAAGTGGATATTCGGGGCTTCATCCGCGCCATTCAGCAAGGAGACCTTCCCGAGGCGGCGCGAATTCTCAAAGAGAAGAACAATCTGCCCGCTATCTGTGGCCGCGTGTGCCCGCAAGAAACTCAATGTGAGGCGCGCTGTGTGGTGCGCCACACCGGACGTCCGGTTTCGATTGGCGTGCTCGAACGATTTGTAGCGGATTGGGAGGCCTCCCATCTGGTATCGACAGCGGTTCGCGCGCCTCAGAAGGGCAGGTCCGTAGCCGTCATAGGTTGCGGTCCGGGAGGACTCACGTGCGCGGGTGACTTGGCGCGCATGGGGTATGACGTCACCATCTTCGAGGCGTTCCACGATACCGGCGGCGTTCTGCGCTACGGAATTCCGGAGTTCCGCCTTCCCAAGGCCATCGTGGACCGCGAAGTCGACTACGTCAAGAGTCTCGGGGTCAAGATCGAGCTCAACATGGTCATCGGGAAAGTCTTCACCGTCGAGAACTTGTTCGCGAACGGCTTCGAGGCGGTATTCATCGGAGTCGGCGCCGGGGCGCCCATGTTTATGGACATTCCGGGTGAGAACTTCATCGGAGTCTACAGCGCCAACGAGTTTCTCACGCGCGTGAATTTGATGAAAGCCTATAAGTTTGGCGAATACGAAACGCCAGTACTCATCGGCAACCGCGTCGCGGTGATCGGCGCCGGCAACGTCGCCATGGACGCCGCCCGGGTGGCCGCCCGATTGGGCGCGAAGAAAGTCGTCATTGTCTACCGCCGGTCGGACGCCGAGATACCGGCGCGCGCCGAGGAAGTCGAACACGCCCGGGAAGAGGGGATCATCTTTCACCTCCTAACCGCGCCAGTGCGCATCATCGGTGACGACCAGAACAAGGTCACGGCCATGGAATGCATACGCATGCAACTGGGCGAGCCGGACGCATCCGGACGCAGGCGTCCCATACCCGTTCCGGGAAGCGAATTCACCTTCGATTGCGACATGGTAATCCCTGCGCTGGGCACACGGGCCAATCCGCTGCTTACCGGAAATACGAAGGGCATTCAGTTGAACAAGTGGGGCAACATCGTGGCGGATCCCGAAACGGGTGTTACGAACCTTCCCGGTGTGTATGCGGGCGGGGACATCGTCACGGGGGCCGCGACCGTGATCGAAGCCATGGGCGCGGGAAAGCGCTCTGCCCGGGCAATCGACGAGTATCTGACCGCCAAAGCCTCGGCAGCGGCTGCCGTGTAGACGCTCTACCCGCCGCAACGGGCGTTATCGCGCCTGTACTGCGCTCAAAGCTCGTATCGCTCCAACTTCCACGCGTGGCAGGCAGCCACGCTTGACCCTTGTGCGCAAGTCCACAATAATCACGGAAGAAGTCACGTGGGAATTACACCGGCTTGGCGCAATTGGGCGCCAAGCTCCGCACATAGGGACAAACATGCGCGTGCTGTTAGTCGAAGACGATCTGAAGATCGCGGGATTTGTCGTCAAGGGTCTCAAACAGGCCGGGTACGCCGTTGATCACGCCAAGGACGGACTGGATGGTCTGCACCTGGCGACCTCAGAACAATATGACGCCGCCATTGTGGACTTGATGCTGCCCAAGCTGGATGGCCTGACACTCATTGAAGACGTGCGCCGGCAGCGCATCACAACGCCCGTACTTATTCTGAGCGCCCGGCAGTCCGTCAGTGATCGTGTCAAGGGATTGCAGACCGGCGGCGATGACTACCTCACCAAACCGTTTGCGTTCAGCGAACTTCTCGCGCGGCTCCAGGCGCTGATCCGGCGCGCCACATCCGTCGCGGAGCCCACCGTGCTTGCGGTCGCCGATCTGTCGGTTGACCTCATCCGGCGCGAAGTAGTCCGCGGCTCTAGGCGAATCGAATTGCAGCCCCGCGAGTTTTCCTTGCTCGAATTTCTAATGCGCAACGCGGATCGTGTGGTCTCCAAGACCATGATCATGAATCACGTGTGGGGGTACGACTTCGATCCTGAAACCAACGTCGTCGAGGCGCGCATGAGCCGCCTGCGCGATAAAGTTGACGAGGGATTTGACCGGCCTTTGATTCATACTATTCGCGGGGTGGGGTATGTCATCCGAAACCAGGACTAGGCCGGTTAAGAGCCTGGCCATCCGGTTAACGTCCTGGTACGCCGGCATCATCACGTTCTCGTTCCTGGTCATGCAAATGGTTTCCTACTTTGTGATCCAGTCAAATCTCGCGAGCCGGGTGGATCAGATGCTGTACGACGAGGTGGCCGAAGACATCGGCTTGTTTCAAGCCAAAGGACTGGCCACGCTGATGGAGGACTTCCGGGAGGAGGTCGCGTCAGTTGGCGAAGAAAAGGAGTTCTTCCGGGTGCTTGACGCCCAGGGACAGGTGCTGGGGGCGTCAGACTTGTCGAAGTGGCCCAATCTTGCGGTCAGGCAAGACGCGGTGCAGCGCGCCCTTACGGGGAAAGCGGAGCTGCATACCCTCAAAGCCACCACGGACCATCCCAATGCGCGGGTCATCTACGCCCTGTTGGCGCCAGGTCTGATCATCCAGATCGGGTATTCCCGCGCCAGCGACGAGCGGCTTCTGGAAAACTACCGCGAAACCTACGGTATTGCGGTCGTGGCAATTCTGCTGTGTTCCGTCGCGGTCGGCTGGTTGATGGCGAAACGTCTGTTGGCGGGCGTGGAAAACGTGACCCAGACTGCCGCGCGAATCACACACGGCGACTTGAACAGCCGCGCTACCATCATGGGGAAGGGGGATGAGATTGACGAGTTGGCCAAGACGTTCAACCAAATGATCGAACGCATCCAGACCCTGATTACCGGCATGAAAGACATCACGGATGATATTGCCCATGACTTGCGCAGCCCCATCATGCGTATGCGCGGCGCCGCCGAAATGGCGTTGACCCACGCGGCGCCGCTGGATCAGCAGGAATCCGTGGTTGGCGGTATCGTCGAGGAATGCGACAACCTGCTCAGTCTGATCAATACGATGCTGGAAATCAGCGAAACCGAGGCCGGCGTCGCACAACTCACCCGAGAGAATTTCGATCTCGCGGGGGGCGTTCGAGACATTGTCGAACTGTTCACTCCCGCGTCTGAGGATAAAGGAGTGTCGCTGAACTACCAGTCCGCGGGATCGGCAATTGTTCGCGGAGACCAGTCCAAGATCCGCCGCGCCATCGGCCACATTGTCGACAACGCCGTGAAATACACCGCTGCCGGGGGATCCATTACGGTCGCGTGTTCAACCGATAGCGATACCGCCAAGGTCTCAATCAAAGACACCGGAATCGGCATCGCCGAGTCCGACCACAGCGCAATCTTCTCCCGTTTCTACCGCGCGGACCGAAGTAGGTCCGAGCCGGGCAACGGCCTCGGACTGAGCCTTTCCAACGCCATCATCAAGGCCCACGGCGGCGCCATCGGCGTCCAGAGTGTGCTTGGACAAGGTTCCACCTTTACCATTTCCCTGCCGAAGGCGGCTCAGTCGTAGCCTCGCTTGCCTTTGCGGCCAGCAACCGCGCTGCGAACCATGCTAGAACCGCTGATGAAGCGGAGAAATGCTCCGGAGACGCCGGGGCGTGTCGCGTTTGCCCACCGAATTACCTCACCGAATCGTAATGTTCCGGTAACTCTCGCGTAAACCGCGCCCCGTAAGATAGCGCCCTGTCTACGCGCACGATGGCCGGGCCACGAGATGATATCCGGCGGATGTAAACCGGACGACTGCCAAGCCGCAGTTGGCGGGCACATCGTCAATGACGGGCGAGCGCGCCGGTGAAGTGCGGCATCAGTCAGAAGCAAGAAGAGCGGATGAAACCAGGGAAACAATGGCAGGGACAGGCGCAGGCTGTGCGCCATGCCTGCCGAACAGGAGACTTCAGCGTGAAGCAGCATCGCGGTGCGCTACAGAAAGATACGTCGGAGAGAAATGTGTTTTCGGTTTGGAGCATCGCTTTTCTCTTGGTGGGCGTAGTGTGTCTGGCCGGTTCATCCTGGGCCCTGGATCCGACGACTCTAGAGCCGGTCGAGCCCGGTCAGCCGCACTTGCTCACGCTCCAAGAAGAGACTCAGTACGATCACTTCCACCACTATGACCTGGTTTCGGAGACGAACCTGCTCTATGACTTTACGAAGAATCTCGGGGGCGAATTGACCGTTCCGGCCGAACTTGGTGAGTCGGATACGAAAGGGGTGGGGGATGTGCGCCTGCGCCTGAAGTATGTGTTCAATCCGGATGCGGAGACCGATCCCATGGTGGCGCTCAGCGGTGAAGTGGCGCTGCCGACCGCGAAAGACTCCGCCGGCGTGGGCGGGGATGTGGATTTGCGAATAACCATGCCCTTGGGAGAAGGGGACGCGCACCACAAGCTGCATCTCACCCTCAAAGAGACCTACTTCAGTGGCGCCGACACCAATTCCTGGCGCCGGTGGAGCTTTGAAGAGGGGAGATTCCGCTCGTCTCCGGGAGACCGTGAGTTCGCGTATCAGGTCGTGTTGGGCTATAGCCGCCTGTTCGGGCCTGCCACGGAGTTCCGGGCTGATTTCGACCGCGAACAACTGGACGAAAAAGGGCGGACCGCGAACGTCATCCAAGCCGGTTTCACCCACGATCTTGGAGCGTCCACTTCGGTCATGCTCGGCGCCGGAGTCGGGCTCGGCGCGGACGCTCCTGACTTTCGTATCCGGACCGGTATCGAATACCGCTTTGGCGGGCCCGGCAAGTAGGGGGCCCGCAGACGCTTCTTGAGGCGGGCGGGAAGGCTAATCCGAGACGTCTACAATAACCACCAACTCGGCTTGGTCCATTTTCATGCGGTATTTAAACTTCTCGCCGGGTACCACCACATTGGTCGAGCGCAACGCGTTCTTCGACTTCCCCGATTTCTCGTCGACCGCTTCAATACGGATATCGAGCTTGATCCGCCCATCCGTTTGCTTGGCCAGAGGCGTTACATACAGAGAACACTTCGGCGTGATGCTGAGTTTGGCTTCCTGCTTGTATGGCGCACTGCGAGTCTCGGATGCTACCCGCGTGAACGTGTCGCATTTTAGTTCCGCGACCTCTTTTTGAATGCTCTCAAGTCCGGCCTCAAAATGCTTTTGCGGACGCCCCTCGGTGGTCGCCTTCAACGCCACCATGTGGACGGATACGGGTTTGGGTTGTGGAGAGGCTGGCACCGCGCCCCAGGCGGTCATGGTCAGGCAGACCGCCCAGGTAAGTAAATTCACCACACATCTCCTCGAGGTATATTGACCCATACGGTGGCTGTGCCGTTCTCCGACGAATATACTTCCGCTGTAGCGCCATCCAAATCCGTCGACGCCGATTCCACCGTGGTCTGTGCGCGCACGGCGGCCGGGCCGCCAGTAACTACCATGAATGTAAAGATTGCCACAATGAGCGCTGCCGCGGCAACCGACGATAGGGTCCACCACCCCAAACGCCGTCCGGCGGGCGCGCCTTCTACCCGATTGCGAATCCCCTCCATGAAGGCGTGGAACTGCGGGTCCCGAATTTCCTCACGTTTCGCGACTGCCGCGGCGCCCCCGCGCAGCCGTTTCAGCATGCTCAGATACGCCGTACAAACGCCGCACGTTTCCAAATGCGTGCTGATCTCAGTGTCAGCGGTCTCGGCGCCGTCAAACCAACGCTCGACCCGCGAATTCCATTCGCACTTACCCATTCTTCATATCCTCCACAACTCCCATCCGCACCAGGCTCTGTTGGAGCTTTCTGCGCGCATGGTGCAACCGGCTCATCACCGTACCCAAACTGCATCCCATGACCTGCGCCATTTCCTCATACGACATCCCTTCGAATTCGCGCAAAATGAACGCCGTGCGGTGTTTAGCCGATAACGACTCCAACGCGGTTGAAATAGCGGCGCCGAGTTCCTTGGCTTCTGCGGATTCGTCCGGTCCGGAAGAAGCCGCAGGCATATCATCCTCATGCAGCGTCTCATCGAAGCGTATGGTGTCCAGCCGTCTCTTCTTAAACTGGTCTTTGCAATGGTTCGCGGTTATACGCAACAACCACGTCTTGAATCCCGAATCTCCCCGAAATTGACCCAAAGCCCGATAGGCCTTGAAAAACACCTCCTGGGAAATGTCCCATGCCTCTTCACGGCTCCGTACGTAATGATACGAAAGGGAGAAAACATCGTTCCGGTAACGCCGTACGAGTTCCTCGAACGCCGTCAGGTCTCCCGACTGAGCGCGCTCGACCAATAACGCATCGGCCGTTCCAGGCGGCGGCAGCCGCTCGGCTTCACGGGCGTCCACAGAGGTAATCTCGTGCCACGGCGCTAGATCCAGTGCAGCGTCCATCATTACCGGCTTTTGTGTCTTTCATTAAACCAGACGAAAAGCCGCCGGGAATATTTACTTTACGCGCGAACGCTTGTAGCATTCCGTTGAACAATCTTACTCCTTCAGGGTTAACGTATTCTTGCGTAATGGCTTAGTGGTCTTTGGCTTCGGCGTGCATAGATAGAGCGCCGTTGTGTTTCCTGGAAGTACGTCGGCCCAGATGTCAGTCGAACGCGCCACAGGATACGATGTAAAGGGGACCAAGCGCTCGATGGTGTCACATTCGCGAGGCCAGCGCAATTCGTGTGGTCCGCTTCCATCGGTATGGACGACGAGATAGTCTCCAACGACTCCCGTCATCCCCGGGGTGTTCCGGTACAATTGGACCCCCGACTGCTGGCATATCCAGCGTAGCATACCGACGGGCAGCCTCGGGACGGCTGTGTATACGCTGACACCTCCACCGAGGGGGCGCGCGGCGGCGCATACCTCGTGATTCTGCTGGAACCTGGCAAGCACATGGACATCCGTCGAGGTGATATGGAACCGGGGATTCCAGGATTTCTTCTCGAAAGACCATGTTTCGTCCGAAACTTCACTCATGAAGGTTGAAGATACGTCGTCAAGTGTGGCCTCGACTTGAATTCCTGTGATCGCGGCAATTCGCGCCGTGTCCAGTCCTTCTGGACCCGCGACATCGGGCGCGTAATTCCACACAACCGTTCCTCCTTTCTTGAGAAACTTCCGTACAGCTTCCCGTTCAGCATCCCGCACCACAAATGCATTCGGGAGGATGAGCACTCTGATCGAATCGGGCAAGCCGGGCAGATCGCTCTGTAAGTAGTAACCGACTGGTGTTCCGATACGGTCCAGCTCCGCCCTCCACAGGCATAGCGATTCCATAAGCAGAGGAGAAGTCGTCGCCTTTAGCACATGAACGGATTCTTCACTGATCGCGAACGCGACTTCCGGACGAAACGGCCCCGCGTTTCGTATTTCGGCCGCCATCCGCCGCAATAACGAGGTGGATTCCCAGAACTTGGGATCGCTCCACCGGCCATCCGATAGCAGGTCAAAGTACCAGAGGCCCGCGCGATGGGTCAGTATACTGGCGTAATTCCGGCGTGTTACGGCAAGCGTTTCCTCGATGGAGTTCGTCCGTTCCGCCCAGCCGGGGGCGATCGGCTTAAGTTTGGCGTCCGGCTCCGGCGTTGTGTGGGTGTAAGTGTCATCTTCGATGACGACCAGCTTACCGTGCAGCGGCGCGGAATCAACGGCAAGGTGGAAATGGCCAGGGGCGCCGAGTTTGCGCTCGAAGTAGGAATTGGGCGCGTGGATAAGATCGATGTCCTTGGAGGCCAGGAGCCTTCCCAGGCCGAGGTGTCCCGATCCCGCTAACGCGCGCGGGCCATTCTCATGAAGTTCCATCGTGTATCCGTAGAACACCCCCACCAGCGACCGCCGTTGCGTGGCCGCTTTCACAACCGCGGCGAAATGCGAGATAGTGTCCGGAATCAGTTCCGCCTGGAATTCCTGCATATCCATCGAACGCCGGCTGCGATTGGGATTGCGGAACACTCCCCAATCTTCCCGGTCTCGTTCCTCCGGCGTGGCAAAGACTGCCGTCTCGATGCGTGCCGAATCGTCGTTCCACGCCGACTGAAGCGCCGTGTCTTTCTTGTATTTCTTCTTCAGCCATGCGCGAAATGCGCGCAGGTTTGCCGGAGAGTAATCCATGAATTCATTGGTCTCGGGGTAAAACCACTCACCGGTTTGCAAGTAGCTAAGGTGCATGCCGATAAAATGGTCTCCGTATGGACCTGCGGCAATTTCCCGAATGCGTCTCCTTAGCGCCTCCGCCGCGGCCGTGCGCCAGGACTCACTCGACGGGGAGACCATGCTCAGGCGCGTACCGTCCGCCTTTGCAATGCAGTCGTCAGGATGGCTCGTCATCCAATCCCCGTCGGCGCCCAACCAGATTCTTGGGTAGAAGTATGCCTTGGGGTTCGCCTCGCAGAACCGCGCGATAACGCCGGCCGCCTCGGACTCGGATTGCAGGAAGTCCAGATTCAGGTTGAAGCTGATCAGATTGACGTCCGCAGTCCCGGCCTGGGCAATCTCGCGGACGAGTACGTCGTCGTGTCCGAACTGATTGTTCGCCGCAAACATCAGCGGCGCTATCGGCTTTCCGTTGATCAGAATCGCCGGTCCGCGCTGCTCCGCCGTCCGTATGTCGCAAACCGGTATTGTTGCCGCCAGGGCTGATCCGGACAGGACCACCGCGAGTAGCGCTGCGGCCGCTCTGCGCCTCATCGTTTACCTCTCATGCCGCATCTATCCATGCATAAATCCAATCGTTCGTGAAATCCTCTGCGGTCCAATAATACCTGCAATCGCACATTCCAAGCCATTTCGACGCGCCGGAGCGATGCGCTTCTTGAGCGTTGCGCACGTTGGTGATACTGTGTCGCAAGAAAGGAATGCCTAATCAATGGAGATTACTGTACGCGAGTACCGGCCGGAAGACGCGGACGAATGGATGCGTGTGCATGCTATCATCTTGAGCATCTCGCACGCTTGGAATTACTCCATTCAGGAACGCCCTGTATACGAGCGCGAGTCCACTCAACTCGTCGCAGTTGGTGATGGAAAGATCATTGGTCTGACCGACACCGAGTACGACCGCCAATGTGGAGACATATGTTTCCTCAAGGACAGCCGCGGGGGATACGTGCTGGAATTTGGCCGTCTTCCCGAATACAAAGGGCTCGGAATCGGAAAGCTGCTCATTGACGCTACCGTCGAAGACGCCAAGAAGAAAGGAATTCGGCGGCTCGAGTACTGGAGTCAGGACCGGCGCGCACAGCGATTCTATGCCCGCCTTGGCATGAAGGAAATCGGGCGGCACTACCGATTCCGGATGAAATCACCCAACGAAGTATCGGAATTGCTCAACAAAGATTACATCGGTATTGAGTATATCTATTGCGCCTGCCTTCCGGATGAATGGCCCCTGATAAAGGAAAAGTACGAAGTAATTCAGCGCGCGCCACTGGAACCGCACTTGTGCATCGGGTACGAAATCCGATTCTAAGTCACGGCCATGTTCTGTGAGAAGCAGAACAGGCAGGAACGTTTCACTTCCGTTCCTGCCTGAGCAGACTTGCGCAGATGTGTCTTGATCTACTTGACCCGCTTCAGAACAATGTTGACCGCGTTCGGGCTGAAGTCGTCGGGATCAAAATCGTCGCCGACCCATTCCAGCATCTCATTGCGATCCGGATGCTCCGGATCATTGATCACGTCGATCAATTCGGCGTAACCACGAATGCCGCCACAGTCTTCCGGGGGACACGAGCGGTCGCCGTCGATACATTTCGGATAGCGCACGCCTTCCTCAAGCGCGGAGATTTTCTCCACGATGATCTCGTGTTGCCAACCTTCGCTGAAGTTGTACGTGTAAAGAATCTTAGACTTTACCTTCGGCGCCACACGCGTGAGCGTGACTGTCTTCTCGTTCTTGACATCTGCTCCGTGATGCGAATGCGGTCCACCATACAACTTGCCATCTACCAGGAACTCGTGGAGATGCATGTTGCCCCAGCCCATCGCCGCTTGCAGTATGGAATGCAACCGTGCGAGAGTGGTGTTGCCCGGCACCAAGATGCGCCGCCAGATGGGCGGATCGCATTGGAGCAGGGTAATCTTGATCTGGTAAACCGATTCCGTAGTACTTGTTGAACGCTTCGCCATAGCTCCTCCTTAAAGACATACAGGCGTGCCATTATAGCACCTGGCGTTCCTCAATGGAAGTCTCAAATTGGGGTTAGGAGACTGCTAATGCGCCAGGCGGTCGGCGAGCTCCCTTTCAATGTGCTCAAAGTGCTCAAATGGTAGACGCACTTTGCCCATTTCCGGTTTCATCCCCTTGGCCCTTCCGTGGCAATCTGATCCCCCAGAAACAATAAAATCTCGTTCTTTCGCCAAGTCGAGGAATTGCGTCACTTGACCCGGGCTGTGTTGCACATGATAAGCCTCAATTCCATCAAACGGGAAGCATAAGAGCTTGGCAAGTAACTGCTTAACGGAGCGGAGCCCGGGGTGGGCCAGGATGGCCAGGCCGGAGGCCTGGTGGATGCAATCGATCGCCTGCTCACACGAGACAGTCCATTTTGGAACATAGGCAGGTTGGCCACGCCCAATGTACTTGTCAAACGCGCCCTGCACGGTCTTGCTCTTTTCAAGGCGCAGGAGTTCGCGCGCGATGTGCATGCGTCCCACGGCTCCGCAAGCCTCCGCCTCGATTCGAGTCCGGTCAACGTGGATCCCCAGTCCATCCAGACGCTCGATGATGCGATCCGCCCGGGCATTTCGACTCGTCCGAAGACTTTCGAGGACGGCCTGCAACTCCGGGTTGTCCGGATTGATTCCCATCCCGACGATGTGGACCTCGGCCCCGCCGCAGCCCGCGCTAATCTCGACCGCGCGAAGGAATCCCAATCCATGGTGTTTGGCCGCTTCCTCGGCCTCGGCGACGCCTGAAGTGGTGTCATGGTCGGTGATGGCGACAGCAGCCAGGCCCAGTTCAGCGGCCCGCTCGACAACGCGCGCGGGGGCATCCGATCCGTCGGAGTGGTTGGTGTGCAGGTGCAGATCTACGTAACGGTTTGGCGAGACATTTCCTCCCGGACACGATCCAGAACTCCGTTGATGAACCGCGGCGCGTCGTCGCTGCCGTAGCGTTTGGCGATCTCGATGGCCTCATTGATGGCCACTTTGGCAGGCACATCGGCGCCGTGCCGCATCTCGAAGATTGCAACGCGAAGAATGTTGCGTTCGAGTTGTCCTACACGGGTAGGAGTCCAGTTTTTGACCGTCGCTTCGATATCCGCATCGAGGCCGGCTAGATTATGGACTACGCCACGGATGAGCGTCATTGCGTATTGCCTGACTCCGGGCCGGGAGGGACTCTCTTCCCAAAACGCGTCGACGACCGAATCCCACTCGTAGCGGGTGAATTCCAATCCAAATAGGAACTGGATCGCCCTTTCGCGGGCGTTCCTGCGAACTTGCGGACTGAGCACGCTTACACCTGCCCCATGAGGTTGGCCATCTCGATCGCCGCGGTCGCCGCTTCAAACCCTTTGTTACCCGCTTTGGTTCCCGCGCGTTCGATTGCTTGCTCGATGGTGTCCGTGGTGAGGATGCCGAAAATCACGGGCACGCCGGTTTGCAGCGAGACTTGTCCGACGCCTTTTGCCGCCTCGGACGCGACATACTCGAAGTGAGGCGTTCCTCCGCGGATAACCGCGCCCACCGCGATGATCACGTCGTACTTCTTGGATTCAGCCATCTTCTTGGCGATCACCGGAATCTCGAAGGCGCCCGGTGTCCGAACGATGGTGATTGCGTCGTCGGCGACCCCGTGGCGCTTCAACGCGTCCAGCGCTCCGTCGAGCAATTTCGACGAGATAAAATCATTAAACCGCGCCGCGATAATTCCGAACTTCTTGCCGGAACCCACCAGCGTGCCTTCAATCACTCGTGGCATCTATGTTCTCCCTTCCTATCACAATTTTCTCAGCAGGGCGTAATGTTCTACTCAGGACAGCAAGTGTCCCATCTTTTCCTTTTTCGTCTTCATGTATTTTTCGTTGTTCTTGTTGGTGGGGACCTCTATCGCGACTCGGCCCGTAATGCGCAAACCGTAGCCTTCCAGGCAACTCCGTTTCGACGGATTGTTGGTGATGAGCCGCATGGTCTGCACCCCGAGATCCGAAAGAATCTGCGCGCCAATTCCGTACTCGCGAGGATCGGGATCGAACCCCAAATGAATGTTCGCCTCGACCGTGTCCATTCCCTTGTCCTGAAGCTCGTAGGCCTTGATCTTATTTACCAACCCGATGCCGCGCCCTTCTTGCCGCATGTACACCAGCACCCCGGCGCCTTCTTCACCAATAAGTTTCATGGCCTTCTGCAACTGCCCGCCGCAATCGCAGCGCAGCGACCCGAAGACATCGCCCGTCAGACATTCCGAGTGGACCCGGACCAGAACATTCTCTTTTCCGTTCACATCGCCCTTGACCAAGGCCAAGTGCTGGAACTCGTCTATCTCGGTTTCGTAAACCACCAGATGAAACTCGCCCCACGGGGTAGGCAGTTTCGTTTCGGCCGAGCGCCGAACGATCTTTTCGTGGCGCCGCCGGTGCGATCGAGCACAGCTTAATCCCGTGTTTCTTGGCGAATTCCTTCAACTGCGGCACGCGCGCCATTGTCCCATCCGGATTCATGACCTCGCAAATGACCCCTGCCGGGGTCAATCCGGCGAGGCGCGCCAAATCCACCGAGCCCTCCGTTTGACCCGCGCGCACGAGCACGCCGCCATCACGCGCGCGAAGGGTGTGGACATGTCCCGGCATCGAGATGTCGCGCGGTGACGTGACCGGGTCGATGGCCACACGGATGGTGTGCGACCGATCGGCTGCGCTTACGCCCGTGG
The DNA here is from genome assembly GCA_016215105.1 of Candidatus Hydrogenedentota bacterium. Classification (GTDB taxonomy): domain Bacteria; phylum Hydrogenedentota; class Hydrogenedentia; order Hydrogenedentales; family SLHB01; genus JACRLJ01. The sequence goes on along the minus strand of JACRLJ010000001.1, from coordinate 68,038 downwards.
TCACGCCGTGCGCGGCCTCGATGGCCACGTGAAACGCCGTTTGAAAGCGCGACGTGTTCGACGCCGTCATGGGAGGAAGTCCCAATTCGCGGATGCGTTGCGGCGTCAGAGCCAGGCACACCAATCCCCGCCCGTGGGTCACCATGAAATTGATCGCCTCGGGAGTCACTTTTTCCGCGGCGATCATGAGATCGCCTTCGTTCTCACGGTCCTCGTCATCGACGAGAATGATCATCCGGCCCGCCCTGACGTCTTCCAGGATGTCCGGTATGGATGCAAACATGGACTTCACCTCTCTACTACGGTTACTTCATCGCGTGTCCGCGCTCAAATGGCGGACTCGGCGCAATCACACAAATCCTTGCCGCGTGAGCAGGTCCATTGTCACGCCCGCGCCGTTGGATGCGTTCTTCAAATAGTGATAGATATGCTTACCGATCACGTCGGCTTCGAGATTCACCGCTGCGCCGGGACGCTTGCTTCCCAGTGTTGTCTTGGCGATAGTCGCCGGAATTACCGCCACGCCAAAGGTGTCTCCGGCAGGTTCCACCACAGTGAGACTGATTCCGTCCACCGCGACCGAGCCTTTGGGCACCAGATAGCGGGCTACGTCCGCCGGCGCACGGAACCGCCACAGCGAGAACTCGCCTTGCGGTTGTATGCTGGCCACGTGGCCGACGCCATCCACGTGTCCCTGCACCATATGACCGCCGAATCGTCCGCCCGCGAGCATGGCGCGTTCCAGGTTAACCGCGTCACCCGGACGCACCGTGGACAAGGTAGATCGCGCGTACGTTTCCGGCGATATCTGTACCACGAAATCGTGCTCATTGATCGCGGCCACCGTGAGGCAGACGCCATTCACCGCGATACTGTCGCCCAGGTGAAGGTCCTCGAGCACGACCTTGGCCAGGACCGCCAAATCGGCCCCGGAACGGCGCGACACCGCGCCAACTTCTTCGATAATCCCGGTGAACATCAGCCGCCATTACCCTTTGCAAACGTACGCTTCAATCAACAGGTCTATTCCTACCGGGCGCACGGTCATATTCTCCAACACCACGGCGTCATTCATCCGGGCGATACCTTCGCCCTCGACGGCCGTAACGGCGTCACGGCCACCGACTATCTTCGGCGCTACAAAGAACATGACCTTGTCAACGATGCCGGCTTCAAACGCCGAAGCGTGGGTTGTGCCGCCGCCCTCGATCAGGACAGACGTCACTTCGCGCTTCGCGAGTTCGCGCATCAGCAGCCGGATGTCGAGGCCGCCGTTGCCACCCGGAACGCGAATAACCTCATCGGCGCCGTCGAAATGCCGGTCATCCGGAACCGCAACCCACGTCGGCGAACCGCTCTCGCTGTGAAACACGCGGCGGCCGCTATCGAGGTAGTCGCCGGCATCGAGAATAATTCGGATCGGGTCCTTCACTTTGCCGTGATCGAGGCGCGTGGTAAGGCTCGGATCATCGAGCATGACCGTGCGGCTTCCCACCATGATGGCGTCCACTTCGTTGCGCAGTTCGTGGACCATGCGGCGGGATTCCTCGCACGTGACCCAGCGGGAATCGCCGGTCCGTGTGGCAATTTTCCCGTCCAGGGTCATGCCACATTTTGCGATCACGAAAGGCGTCTTTGTGGTCGTGTATTTGATGAACACTTCGTTGAGGCGGCGCGCCCGGTCTTCCAGAACGCCCACTTCCACCGCGATTCCGGCGCCGCGAAGCCGGGTGACGCCTTCGCCGGAAACGCGCGGATCGGGATCGACCATCGCGATAACCACGCGGGCCGGTTTCCGTTCGATCAAGAAGTCCGCGCAGGGAGGCGTGCGCCCGTAGTGCGCACAAGGCTCCAAGGTGACGTACACGGTGGCGCCGGAAATGTCGCCCGCGGCGCGCGCGGCATTGATTTCCGCGTGCGGCTCACCGGCTTTCTCGTGAAAGCCTTCGCCAATGACCTTTCCATGGCACACAATGACGCAGCCCACCATAGGGTTGGGACTGGTACGTCCCCGGCCCTGCGCGGCCAGGGCCAGCGCGCGTTCCATGTGCTCGTGATCGTTGGCCATAAATAAAAACGTCCCGACGGCGGGAAACCTTCGGGACACACTGCTCCACCGCCTTCTTTCATCCGGACTGTACCGTCGGCCCTGGAATTTCACCAGATCCTGCGCAAATGCGCTCGCGGGCTATTACCGCCGGTCGGGAATCGCACCCTGCCCCGAAGGCTTACTTCGCTTGTGATAAAAACTATTTTGACCGCCACGGCCACTCCCGTGACGCTCAAACGGTAGTGTACCAATGATTTGCACGGGGTGTCAATCAAACCGGCGAACTCCGTAAGCGGTGAGGCCGGGAGGGCGGCTGTCCTCAGCCGCCGGTCGGGGCGTCTAGGACAGAACTCATGGGTGTGGCCCGTCCCTCGCTCCCGCTGCAACTTGCGAATGAACCGGTCGGTGGATCGCTATAGTAGATGCGGCCTCCTCGCCGCATTCGATAGCCTGCCCGGCGCGCCACGACCTACCCATGACGGTGGAGGTCAAACCTTGGCTCGATCACCTCGCGATCTACTCCTATATATGATGGGCAGTTGTTTCGGCTTGCGAGGTGGTTTTTGGTCTGGAAACCCCAGATTGCATAGCCCGGTGTGGCCGCAACCCAAAGGGATTTGAGATTTGAAATCTCAGATCTCAGATCTCAGATCTGAAATCTAGGAATTACGAAGACAGGCGACCGGCTGAAAAGAGATCGCGGCAAGACGACTTTCAGATTCCGCGGTGCGAACTTCTGCGAGAAAGAACAAGAAGGTGACGGTCAGGAGCACGGAAAAGCGCCCCGCGAAAAAGCAGGCTGAGCGTATTCGGACTCCGGAGTTGGCGCCATAGGTGAGACGAGCGGGGGATGGGGAGAGGCCCCCGGCTCACCGCGGGATTGGGCGGCTTTTCGAAACAAGGGCATTCATGGGATAAGTAATTGCTGGGTAATGGACTTACGAGACGAGGGTGGGAGGCGGCTGGGTTCAAGGTCGGCCGGGACTGAGAAGGGTGACCTGGCGAAACGAGGGTCCTTTTGGTTGACAAAACACGCTATCAATAATAATTCTTTGCATGGTTGAACAAGACACAAAACGGGGCTCATGGCTGCCAGCTATCGGTCCAAATTCGAAGGAAACGCCGCGTCCGCCCTTTCGCTCCCGCCACTGGCGCTAGCAGGTCTTACCATCGTCTCCGAGTATGTCCCGTTGGCGGGCGCACTCATCCAGATCCTCCGTCTCGTGGGCAATTGCTTCGGCCTTGCGTAGAAAAGCGCGCGCCCTCTCGCGGTCATGGAAAAACAGCCTCATGTAGTTGGCGGCCCACAAAAGGTCGTTCGCGCTATCCGAGACCGCCGCGTCAGCCCGGTCCTGGCAGACACGGACCCGTTCACGGTCGTCGAACAGAGACTTCCAGGCGTATGCGCATTTCACCAGTGGCATAGCGCCAACCGTCGCTACGGCCTCAGCCCTTATCAAGAGCGCGCGGGCTCGATCTCCTTCATTGAACAACTCCTTCCAACCATGGGCGCAGGCCACAAGCTGGGACGCGTCATCCTTCGCCACAGACTCAGCCTTGCTCAGAATCGCATTGGCTCGCTCAACATCGTTGAACATTTCCTTCCACTCTGTGGCGCAGGCCACTAGCTGCGACGCGTCATCCTTTGCCGCTATCTCGGCCTTGGTCAGAATCGCACTGGCCCGTTCGGCGTCGTTGAAGGTTTCGATCCAACCTTGGGCGCAGGCCGCTAATCGCAGCGCGTGGTCCTTGGCCAGCGCCTCGGCATTGGTTAGGCACGCGCGGGCTCTCTCATCGTCTCCGAATTGCCTCTTCCAGCCGCTGGCGCACTCCACGAGGCCTCGCGCGTCATCCTTTGCCGCCGCTTCGGCTTCGACCAGGCGGGCGCGAGCTTCGTCGCTGTCGCCGAACATGTCCAGCCGGTGTCCGGCGCATTCAACCAATTGCGAGGCGTTATCCTTGGCCGCCGTCTCCGCCTTCGCCAGGCAGGCGCGGGCCCTAATCTCGTCACGGAGCGTAACCTTCCAGCGTTCGGCGCACGCCATTAAGTGGCTCGCATCGTGCTCGGCCATGGCCTCCGCTTTCTCCAGGCAGGCACGAGCCTTGTCGACGTCGTTAAACAGTCTCACCCAGCGGTCAAGACACCGCACAAGAGCGTCGGCGGTATGTGCCGCGACTTCGGCCCTTTCCAAACACGCACGCGCTCTTCCACCGTCTTCCATGACTTCCGCCCAAGCGTCGGCGCATCGCACTAGACCGAATGCCTCAGACTCACCGAGGGTTTCCGCCGTGACTAAGCATTCGCGCGCCTTCTCAATATCACCAAACAACCGGTCCCAGTTTTCGGCGCAGATCACAACATCCGCCGCATGGCCCCCGGCCACAGACATTGCCATGGTTTTGTCGAGGCAGGCGCGGGCTTTCGCCGTGTCACCAAGCTGACTCTTCCAGACCTCGGCGCAACTCACCAAGCCTTCAGTATCATCGCCGGCCACCGCCGCCGTCTCAGCTTTGTCCAAGCATATGCGGGCTTTCTCGCGGTCATCGAGCAGGTTTACCCAAGCGTCCGCGCACTGCGCGAGGTCCACCGACTCATTCCTGATTACGATCTCGGCCCTGTCCCAGTAGGCGCTGGAGCCATCGCGGTCATTCAGTAGATACGTCCGGCCTTCAGTGCGCCACACAAATTGCACATGGCCGATCTGGTCCTTGGCGCTGGCCTCGGCCTTTTCCAGGCACGCTCGGGCTCTTGGAACGTCACCCAACAGATACACCCAACCTTCGGCGCACATCGTAAGCAGCAGCGCGTCCCCTTTCGCCAGTGATTCCGCTTCGTTCAGGCAGGCGCGGGCGCGCTCGGCGTCGCCAAGCGCTTCCTTTAGGTCGAACGCGCAATATGTCAGCATCCTTGCGTCACTCTTGGCCGCCGTCACGGCCTTTTCCAGGCAAACCCGCCCTAGCTCAATATCGTCGAACAAGTCCTTCCAAACTCGCGCGCACTTCCCCAGGCCCATCATGTCGCTCGTAGCCGTCGCCAGCGCAGTAGCGTCGTTCAGGCAGGCGAGAGATCTTTCGCGGCTGGCGACGAGGCGCTCTAAACGCTCGGCGACACACGCCAGATCGTACGCGCGATTCGTGGCCTTGGCGCTGGCCTCAGCCTTGTCCAGGCACGTCCAAATTCCTCCAACGTCGTCGAACAGGCGCTTCCAAGCGTCCGCGCAGCACACCAGACCAAGAGGACTCGCCTTAGCCGCTAGCTCGGCTCCGTCCAGACAGTCGCGCGCGTTCTTTAGGTCGTCCAGGGCTTCGTTCCAGGCGTCTGCGCAGGCCACCAGATCGGCAGCGGAACCCCTCGCCCAAGCCTTGATCTCGGCTTTACCCAAGAGCGCGCGCGCCGTTTCTGGCGATTCCTTTGCGGCTTGCCGCGCCTTCTCGATGCAGTCGTGTACAGGATTCTTGCGCTCACGGAAGTTTCTCATTTCCGAATTCCCCGCTTCATCTGCCTACACCAGAAGCCCTGGCCGACTGCGCCCGTATCACGCCGTTCGTGATTCCTTATCACTTCATGTACCGCGTTTTGATGCTCTTTGGAATCCGCGTTATCACCCATCGCGTGCAGAGGCGGCCCAGTACCAGCGAGACCGGTATTGCGACGACCGTACAAACCCAGTAGACCCACGGACGCCCCAATGCGTGCGTGATAAGTCCGGCCACGTGCTGAGCCCCCCACGCAAAGAGGAGAAAGAATCCGATCCAGATGGCGATGAACGCTACGTCGCCTTTTCGCGCTCGCCACCGGCACGTGCGAGCCTTGGCATTGTCTCCGAGTTTCTTCCAAAGGCTGGCGCATTCATCCAACTCCGCCGTTTCGCAGGCCATGGTTTCGGCCTTGCGTAAGCAGGCCCGGGCGGCGTCATTGTCATTGAGCGGTGGCCCCATCCACCGATCGGCGCACCGAATCAGGTCAGGCGCCTCCTTGGCTACTGCCTCCGCTTTGATTAGAAAGACGCGTGCGCGCTCATAGTTGTCGCGACTGGATATCATGATGCTGGCGCACCACAGAAACTGCCCCGCATCGTCCGTAACCACTTCGGCTCTGTCCAGGCATGCACTCGCTCTTTCATCGTCGTGGAATAGCATCTCCCAAGCCGACGCACATGCCACCAGCGCTCGGGCGCCGACTTTAGTTGCCGCTTCGGCGCCGGACAAAAGGGTGCGGGCCCTTTCATCATCGTCGAACAATTCTTTCCATCCTCTAGCGCAAGCAACCAACTGCGATGCGTCATCCTTTGCCGCCAACTCAGCCTTGCTTAGGCAAGCACGCGCCCTCTCGCGGTCGTCGAAAAGGTTCTTCCATCCTCGGGCGCAGGCCGCCAGCCGCGACGCGTCGTTTTTGGCCACTTCCTCGGCTTTGCCTAGACAGGTACGGGCTCTCTCACGGTTGCCGAGCAACCTATTCCAATGTTCAGCGCAATCCAGAAGAGAAGAGGCGTCGTTCTTCGCCGCGGCCTCGCCCTTCTCCAAACACACACGGGCGCTGTCAAGGTCACCGAACCCAATCTTCCATTCCTCGGCGCACAAGGTCAGCTCCCATGCGGCTTTTGCTTTGGCCTGGGCCTTCTTCAGGCAGGCTCGGGCGCCGTCTGCGTCTTCGAGGGATTTCTGCCAGTGATAGCCACAATCGACGAGACTCCATACGTCTTGCCTGGTACCCGCCCCAGCCTTCTTCAGGCAGGCACGGGCTTCATCACGGTCTCCGAATAATTCCACCCAGAGGTCGGCACACCGCGTCAGACCATTGTCTCCTGTTGCGGCCACCACTCGGGCCTTACCCAGACAGGCGCGCGCTCTTTCACTCTCTTCCAACACGTTTTCCCAACCCTCGGCGCACCGCGCCAAACCGTTGGCGTCGGACCCTGCGACGGTCTCGGCATTCTCCAACAATTCGCGGGCTCTTCTCATATCTTTGAACAGTAAAGCGAAGTTCCTGGCGCAGGTTACAAGATCCGACGGACAGTTCTTGGCCAACGAAACCGACACGGCTTTGTCTAAGCAAGCACGCGCTTTATTATCGTCGTGGAGCTGACGCTTCCAGCTTGTCGCACACCAGTCAAAACCCCACACATCGCTCGCTGCCACGGCCAACGCCTCAGCTTTTTCCAGACACTTACGAGCCTTCTCGCGTTCGTCAAACAATTCCATCCAATCGTCCGCGCATTGCACGAGGTCCGATGTAGAATTCGTAGGCAGCGCCTCCGCCGTTTCCAGGCAAGCGCGGGCTTTTTCACTTTCGTCGAATGGATTCATCCAGCCTTCTGCGCAGCGCAGTAGATCCGTCACGCTACTCCCGGCGTTGGCCTCGGCCTTCTCAAGGCACGCACGGGCCCGCTCCGGTTCATCGAACACGTCCATCCATTGAGTAGCGCAAGCCGCTAGAGGCTGTGCATCGTTCTTTGCCAGGGATTCGGCTTCAATTAGGCAGGCGCGGGCGCGGTCAGCGTCACCGAGTGCGCTCCGGACCGAAGCAGCGCACCACGCAAGGTTCTCTGCATCGTCTTTGGCCAGGGCCAAGGCTTTGTCCATGCACTCGCGAGCTTGTTCACCGTCATTGAGCGACTCGCTCCAGTCTTTCGCGCACCACGCCAATTCCATTGCGCTATTCTTGGCCACCGACAACGCCGTAGCCCTGGCGAGATAGTCTCGGGATCGCTCGCGGTCGCCCAATCGAATGATCAAGTCTTTGGAACAGATCGTGAGCTCGAGTACGATGCTGCTCTTCCTCGCGAGTGAATCGGCCTTGTCGAGACAAGCGCGCGACTTCTCAGTGTCAGCGAAGATGTTTTTCCAGGCGTCCGCGCAGGCTATCAGCCCCCGTGCGTCCCTCCTTGCCACCGTTTCGGCCCTCTCCAGGCAGGCCCGAGACCTGCCTCGATCATCTACGACGTTTCTCCAGCCTTCGGCGCAGAGTACCATGACAGGCGCGTACTCGTCAGCCGAGGCCTCGGCCTTTTCAAGACAGGCGCACGCTCTCTCGTTGTCGCCCAGCGCTTCCTTCCAGCCTTCCGCGCAGGACACCAAATCTGTAGCAATGCCCTTCGCCGTAGCCGTGGCTTCGGCATCGACCATCAGCGCGCGCGCGGTATCGGGTGATTCCTTTGCGGCTTGACGCGCCTTGTCGATACAGTCACGAACAGGATCCTTGTGCTCATCGAAGCTTCTCATGCTGGTATTCCCCGCTTTTTCTGCCCACACCTTCAATATTGTTCCGACTCCCTCGGACCCGCGATACCGCAATGATCGCCGGCCGTGGGGCAACCCTAGTGGCCCTCCTGAGGCGCAATATCCACCGATCCAATTATCGTACTATTGATGTAGGCTGTCAAGGCGTTGCCGGCGGCGCCTGTTTTGTTTGGGCGCTTGCGTTTAGATTCGCCGGAATTCGCAAAGGGTCTCTTGAATGACAAGATGCGGGACTGATACGAAGAGAGGTGGGGCAGAAAGAAATTCGAGATTGCTGAAGTTCACGTAGACTTGGCGCCGAAATAAACGTGTCAAGTCGAAATCGGCGGATGGACCGGCTTGCGCTCCAAGTAGTCCGGTTTTTCCAAAACCGGAACGTCCCGAACAACAGCCTCCCTTCAGTCTTTATGCTCCGAAAAGTTCCTATGCGCGTCCCATCCGGCTTTGGAAAAGCCGGACTATCCGTTAGCCATACCAGCCCCGAAGACTTGGATCCGAAATAAACGTATCAAGATGAAATTGGCGGCCACAATTGCACGCTACATTCGCAAACGAGCTTGGCGAAGTAATTTCGGTCAAAGTTCTTGCGTATTCACGGTTTGCCGATTAATACGGCTGAGACGGCATCATTCGCCAGGCTTTGACGGACTTGAATGTTGCGTCGCCGCCTTCGGAGAAGAGGTATACGCCGAGGCTGTCGGCGCGGGTTGGGTAGACGCGGCGTCCGATGGCCTGACGGTCGTTGGCGAACACCTCGACGATCGATTTGTCCACAAACACGCGAAGGGTGAGGGGCTCGCCGACTTTCAGGGCAAAGGGCGCGCGTTCGACCGTGAGACGGCCGGGTATGCCGCTCTTGGTTGAATCCAAGACGAGTTCCTTCTTCTGTGCGTCGTAGTACACGAGCGTTACTTCTTCCGCGTTGTCCGAGGCGCGGACTGTAAGGCCGCAGCGAGCCGCGCTGCCGAGCGCAACTTCAAGCCGGAGCTCGCAGGAGTCGCCCGTGACGCCTTCGAGTTTGCGCGTGGCGCCAGCGGCTACCGCGAGATCGGTCCACGACTGCTCGTGGTCGCGAAGCATTTCCAGTTCTTTAACGGGGGCCATGCGCAGCGTTTCATCGTCGCCCAGCCACAACGACCGAGGAAGTCCGTAGACGCCCGACCAGCCCGCTTGTTTCTCGCCGGGCGGATTGTCGAGCAGCCACGCCCACATGATTTGGCGGCCCGCGCCGTCAACGAGCGCTTCGGGGGCGAAATAGGCGTTGTCAATCCAGGACATGCGGCCGTCATTGTTGGGGAAGAAATGGTCGTCGCGGTAATCGCCGATGTAGTACTGGCAGCCCTTGTTGTGACTGATGAATAGCAGGAGATGTTTGCGGCTGGGTGGTCCGCCCTCGGCGCTGGATGGCAGGGGCAGAAAACTGGGGCACATGTTGTCTTCGCTGCGGTCGGTCCAGTCCGGATTGCGATCGTAGAAGACGTGGAGGTAGCGCCACGATTTCAGATCGTCCGACACGAAGAGGTAGAGCCGGTCGCCCTGCTCTTCCAGAGGGGAATCGGGCTTGCGCCCGAACTTGTCCAGCGTTGGGAGACTTCCGGTCAGCATGTAGTAGTGGCCGTCCTTCTTCCAGATATTCGACGGGTCGGCCGAGCCGTAGTGGATGGGCTTTCCGTTGGCGTCCTTGGTCTCGGTGACGCCCATCTCAGTTGACGCGATGACCGGATTGGCGCCGGACTTGGTCCAGGTGTTGTAGTCCGCGTCGCCGCTCTTGGCGATGCCGATACCTTTCGCGCCCCACAGCATCCAGTAGGACAAATAGGCCGCGCCGTCGTCGTCCACGAACGCGCCGCCGCTGAAACACCCCTCGTCGCCGGCGCCGGGTCCGATGGCGTCGGGATGATTCCGCCAGTGGACGAGGTCCTTGCTCGAAATGTGTCCCCAGGAGAAGCCTTTGCCGCTTCGATTGTAGAGGTACATGAGGTGATAGCGCCCGTCGTGATAGAACGCTCCGTTCGGGTCGCCGGGCATGCCCTGATCTTCCTGCACGCAGAAGTGATACCCCGGACGGTAGGGGTCCGCGAGGAGTTTTTCGCGCAGGAGACGCGTCGAGCGCACGACGGCGTCAGGAACGGGGCCGTCCTTGGACCACGCGCGTGGCACCGCCGAGAGGATGATATCTTCCTTGATTTCCCCTGCGGAGAAGGAAGTGATCAGCGTCGCTCCGTTTCCCGCCAGGACGAGGCAGCCGTCCTTGATTGAAACGTCGCCGAGCAATTTGATCTCATTGAAGCGGCCTGTCTTCTCGCGAAGGCCTTCGTCTCCGAACGACCACCACGCCCACGGCGAGTCGTCTGCGGAAACGTGACCGGGCGTCATCGCGGCGATGGTGGGCGGGTCTAGCGCCTTGGCATAAATGCGCGCGTCCTTGATGCGTCCGTTGAAGGAGTTGGTTTTGTCTATTGCGTCGAGATGGCGCCGCCCAAACATGACGATGGGCTGGGGACCGAATGCCTGGGGCAGGTTGGGCATCGTGTACTTCGCGTAGAGCTGGCCGTCGCGATACAGTTCAATTTCAATCCCGCGATAGACAATAGCCATCTGGACAAACACGTCCGGCCCGGCGGTCTCCTGGGGCCACGCGTCCTGCTCCCGGTTGGTCCGCTTGAACGCGTCGCTGCCGGCCATCCACCGCCGCGGCGCAATTTCGCCGAAGACAATACCGTCGAACGTAGAGTCGCCATTGTCGATGGTTAAGGCGGTACCGCCTTTTTGGTCCAGCGTCGCGAGAGACGCCCACACGACGAGTGTCTTGTCTCTCAGCGTCGAGGAAGTCTCGGCCGCAGAAGCGCCGAACATGAATAACGTGTTAATCGCCGCAAGAGTGACCATAGCAGATACCCTTCTCCAAGCGTGTCTGTTTTGGGTAAGCGTTCGCGTCGTATTGTGCAGCGAATGCTGAGTCCTGTCAACGAGGAGCCCGGCGCCATTCGCGCACTTGACTTCTGATCGCGCGACTGCCTAACCTCAAAGTCATTCAGGGGAGGTAAGACATCATGGATTGTCCGAGTAGCGACACACGGTTAGTCTTGGACGTTTGGATATGAGTCTGTTGTCTATCGCGTACTCAGTCCTTACCGTATCCGCGATGTCCGCGCAATTGGATGGGGTCTCCGTTCAATGTCTCACCAAAGACAAGAAGGTCATTCCGCTGTACTCGCAATGCGGTCAGTTCTGGACGACCAACGTCAAATTACCAGACGTACTTGTGATTAACCGCAACTCCGATGTGGTTACGGTCAACGAGGTAGAGATTACCGGCTTGGCGGAAGGCCGGGAGGTGGCCATGAACCGAATCGCCGCCGATCTTCCAGCGTTTATCAGGCAAGTCAATGAACAGTTTAAGAAGAAGCTTGGAAAGGGGGTTCTCAATGAGGTCTACGAACCTCGAATGGCGACGCAGTTTGGCTCCATGGTGTTCGCGAACACCACGCTCAGTGAAAGTGAGGCGGTAGGCTGTGGCGAGAGCGCGGTGATAGTGCTCTCGAACGGCGTCTATTTCTCCTTTACGGGCCTGGCCAAAGTAGATGATATCCGAGTGAAGGTTGTTGTTGCGCAGGGAGCTGAGACGAGGAGCATCCAGTGCCCCATCGTATTTACCCCGTACCAATCGAAAGGGGACTATGTCTTCCCTTTGAAGGGTGACCTTTGCGCCGTAAATCTTCCCATGAACATTGCGCAGCATCGAGCAGCCTTGTCTCAAGAATTCGCCATTGACGTCATAGCAGCCGGCCCGATCGAGGATGGCAAGCCACCTGGAATTGGCAGGCCGTCTCTTGCAAGACTCTCCGACTATCCGATCTTCCATCGCGAGGTAATGGCTGTTGGCAGCGGTGTAGTCGTCGAGACCGGAGATCGGTTTCCCGAATCCCTTATGGGCGATCCGTCCGCCTACTCCCGCGAGCGATTCGAGGAACTGACTGCGGAGCTCGCGCCCAAAATTGGGTTCCTCAGTTGCGTCGTGGGCAATTACGTCGTCATCGATCATGAAAATGGCGAGTTTAGTTGTTATGCCCACCTTAGCGAAGGCTCGATCCGAGTGAAGCTGGGTGATCGAGTGGGCAAGGGTGACGTGATTGGCGCTGTAGGGAATACGGGACACTCAACGGAACCGCACCTGCACTTCCAACTTATGGATTCGAAGGATTTCCTGAAAGCGAACGGCTTGCCTATCATGTTCAGCAACGTACCGCCGAGCGCAATCAACCAGAACTGCAAGGCGGCGAACTCCTTGTCAGCTACCGACTACGTCAACTTGCGGCTCAACAAGTAGTCCATTTACATCAACCTGTAGATGAGGACTAGCATTGAATGGCCCGGGCCGGACACTCCGCGCACGGCTAGAACGTAGTCGCTCTATGTCCGTCTGATGCGAAGCGGGCCACGTCTATGATATCGTTCCGGGGTCGCTATCGGATGGAGGGACTCACCGTGTTCTCGCATCGCTTCAGTGTGACTCTGGTTGTGTTGCTCACTGGGGGATTTGCCGTCTGCGCGGAGGAGGCCGCGGCGCCGTTGCCGGAAAAAGTCGGCTTTCACAAAGCGGTGTATGATGCCGACGGAAAGCTGGTCCCGTGGACATCGTGGGATGACGCTATCCAACGCGAGATGGACTTCTATCTCAAGTGTCCCGTCGATTCGCACGGGTATCCCATCTTCGTGTTCACGACCTTCATGAATGATGACTATACGCCCTACAAGACGGACCACATTCCCGCGACGCTGGACGGCATGGGCATCCTTTCCTACCTCAAGTATTACGACTACATCGACAAGTCCAATCCCAAGGTGCTCGAGTGGGCGAAGAAGATGGGGGACTATCTGGTCAAGGAGACCCTGACCGCGGATGAGGGTGCGTACCCGAAATTCACTCGATCCACGGGCAATAATTCGGATTTTCCAATCAAGGTCAGCGCGCAGGACGACAAGAATTTTGGCGGACCGAATTGCATCGAGCCGGACAAGGGCGGGATCGCCGGGTTTGCGCTGGTAAAGCTGTACGACGCGGTGGGCGATAAGCGGTACTTGGATCAGGCCGTTCAGAACGCCGACGTTCTCGTGAAGAACTTGCGGGCAGGCGACGCTACGCATGCGCCGTGGCCGTTCCGCGTTGATTCCGTCACGGGCAAGTACATAGGGGAACGTAACGGCAATATGGTCTTCATCCTGCGCCTGTTCGATGAGTTGATCGCCAAAGGCAACACCAAGTACCAGCCCGCTCGTGACGCGCTATGGACGTGGATCAAAACCTATCAGTTCACCGCACCGGAATCGCGCGAGGAGAGTCTGTGGATACAGTTCTTCGAGGATCAGAACGTCCAGGACAATCGAACCTCCTGGGCCCCGCTCGAGATGGCGCGGTATCTCATCGAACGGAAGGAGAAACTCGATCCCGATTGGAAAGCGGACGCCGAGAAGTGCATTCAGTTTGCGCTGAAGTATTTCTCCGGTAAACAGCCGGGCGGCGTGACTACTGTGTTTGAACAGGACACCGACATGCGTCCGTGGGGCGGCGCCTGCTCGAAGCTCGGCGGCGTGGCGGCGATGTTCTATGCGGCCGGCGGCGGTGAACAGTATAAAGAGATGGCGTACCGCAATCTGACGTGGATGGTCTATCACATCGATAAGGATGGTTGCCCCGCGCATCAGACCGCCGATCCTAAGCAGCGCCGCGGTGGCTGGCAGGAAGATTGTCATACCGATGTGATTCACAATTTCATGGACGCTATCGCGGCTGTGCCGGAGTGGGGGCGCAAGGGCGCGGCTGGCTCGGCGAAGTGAATTATGGCTAGTCTTCCGGCTCTGCCGTAAGAATTGAGCAGGCCCCTTCGTTCCAGCAACATGGTGGATAATCTGCGCATCATGTCATTCTGAGCGATAGCGAAGAATCTGAGGCCAACGTGCGAAGGCCACACGCGATAAGCAGAGTGCCCGGTATGCACGGGACAGATTCTTCGCTACCGCTCAGAATGACACATTAGTAGTAATGTGGAGAAATGGTAGGCGTTGGCCCCTTTTGGGGCTTTATCATACGACCGGCTATGCCGGTGTTAGCTGATTATCAAGGAGAACCCCGTTGCTCACTGATTTTCGCCAAACGGTGACTGGCCTCTGCAAGCCGGGTGGCTTCTTTCTTCCCGGCCGCCCCGTCTTCGTTGGCCGCGCTCCGGGGCGTCTCGATCTCATGGGCGGGAACGACGACTACACCGGAGGTCTGGTCTTTGAAGCGACGATTCGCGAAGCCACGTTTGCCGCAGTGCAATTGCGCGACGACGACCGCATCGTCTTCTTCAATCCCGCGATGCGCGAGAAGGGGTGGCTTGACCGTGTTGAGTTCGACTTTGCGGAACTGACGGACGAGGAGGCGGTTCGTCAACTGGTGAGCCGCGATCCCGGCTCGCAATGGACCTCGTACATTCTCGGGGCGTTCTACCTTTTGCGCGAACGGTTCCCGCTGGACGTCACCAAAGGGGCCAATGTGTACATCGAATCGACCGTGCCGCTGAACAAAGGTGTCAGTTCGTCCGCCGCGCTCGAGGTGGCCGTAATGAAGCCCGCCGCGAAAGCGTACGGCGTCGATCTGGCGGGGGTGGACCTCGCTACCGCATGCCAGTGGGTTGAAAATGTTATCGCTCGGTCCGCGTGCGGCATCATGGACCAGATCACCGTCGTTCTTGGCGACGACGGCTACATCCTGCCGCTGGTCTGTCAGCCGTGCATGCCCGAGCCGCTCATTCGCCTTCCCGAGTCGCTCCAGTGCTGGGCAATCGATTCCGGCGTCAGCCACTGCGTCAGCGGGATTGAATACGAGGCGGCCCGTGCGGCGGCGTTCATGGGCTACAAGCTCATGTGCGATTGGGAAGGCCTGCCGGTAACGCACGACGAGTCGGGCGAAATCCCGCGCTGGGTCGATGCCCGATGGAACGGGTACTTGGCCAACGTGAGCGTGTCCGAGTTTCGCGCGAAGTTCGAGAATCGTCTCCCGGAAGCGATGACTGGCGCCGACTATCTGAAGGCCGCCAAGGTTCACGTGGACCCGTTTACCGAGATGCGGCCCGAATACACCTATCGCGTTCGCGCCAACACGCGCTACGCCGTCGAGGAGAACGCCCGTGTTCGCTTGTTCGCCGAGTTGGCGCGTGGCGCCAGTCTCGAAGAGTCTACGCGCGCATTCGAACTCATGGGCGATCTCATGTACCTATCGCATCACGCGTATTCCGAATGCGGTCTCGGCGCCGAGGCGACGGACCTGCTGGTTTCGCTCGCGCGCGAAGAAGGCGCAAAGAACGGCATCTACGGCGCCAAGATCACCGGCGGCGGCGCTGGAGGGACGGTCGCCTTGCTCGGCTTACGCGGCGCGCGCGCCGCGTTTCAACGCATCGTGGACCGCTACGCCGAGGCGCGCGGATTTACCCCCTATGTGTTCGAAGGCAGTTCAATGGGCGCTGACCGCTTCGGCGTCGTGACGTTGGAGGCATGATTCATGGAACCCGCTGCAAGCGCTGTTGACCCGAAAAGCAGCTACAAGAAACACGCGCTCTGGTTCCTTTTTCTTCTGGCGCTTACGAACCTGATCTGGGCGTCTCAAGGATCGGCGATCAAGTATCTCGAACCCTTTCTCGGGCCTATCGCGATTACGTTCCTTCCGTTTTACGTCACCACCGTGCTTTTTGTCCCACTGCTCGTTTGGCGGCGCAGGACCAACCCCCTCGCGGCGCGGCCCACCTGGTCTGATTGGAAGAAGTTCGCCGCCGCCGGCGTCGCGGGCCAGGTGCTGGCACAGTTGGGGATGACGTGGGGGATCACCAAGTCTCTTGCGTCCAACGGCGCCATCCTGAACCTTCTTATCCCCGTGATCACGGCCGTGCTCGCGTCGCTCATCCTGCGCGAACGCGTTACCGTGTTGCGCATTGTGTGTCTCGTGATCGGGCTCGCCGGCGTATTGATCATGTCCATTCAGGACATTCGACAAAGTTCGTTTCTGGAGAAGAGCTACCTCGTGGGAAATCTCCTGATCTTCGGCGGCTGCACCGGATCGGCGTTCTACAATGTCTATTGCAAAGGGCTGCTTGAGAAGTTTCAGGAGGTCGAGATCCTGATCTTCAGCTATGTCACGGCGTCGCTGGCGAGTCTTCCGATTCTGCTTTGGCAGGAACCCGATTGCCTGACTCGTTTGGCCACGCTCAATACCCCAGCGTGGATCGCATTCGTGTTTCTGGCCCTGTTTATGTACGGCGTCTCGATGCTGCTGTTCTTCTACGTGCTCCAGTATCTGCCCGTGACCGTCGCCTCAGCGTCGTTGTACCTGGTGCCAGTTTTTGGAGTCATACTGGCGATGGTCTTGGTCGGAGAACGGCTGAATACGTATGCGATTGCGGGGTCCGCCGTCGTCCTGGTGTCAACGATACTAATCATGAAATACGACCCCAGCGCGTGACGTGATACGAAGGAGAATCCGGACATGAAGAGCGATAAACCGAGCGACCCGGAATCGGCAACCACGCGCCGCGAGTTTCTGGCGCAGTCCGCCGCCGCGGGCGTGTTGGCGGCCACGCCCGCCGCGCCGCCAAGACGCGCCGTGCGCGGTCGACAGGGGAAGCGGCCACCCAATGTGATCATCATCTTCACGGACGACCAGGGCTACAATGACGTCGGCTGTTTCGGATCCCCCTTGATCAAGACACCGCGCCTGGACCGGATGGCTGCCGAAGGGATGAAGTTTACCGACTTCTACGTTGCGGCTCCGGTGTGTACACCGTCTCGCGCGGCTCTGATGACCGGCTGCTATCCCCCGCGCGTCGGCCTCGGCGGCATTCCGGATGCGAACGGCGTCGAGCGCGCGTCGCCGAGTGTGTTGTTCCCGACCTCTCCCTACGGTCTCAACACAAATGAAATTACCATCGCGCGTTTGCTGAAGGGACTGGGTTACGCCACGGCGTGTGTCGGAAAATGGCACTTGGGGCATCTGCCCCCGTTCTTGCCGACCAAGCACGGGTTCGATTCCTACTTTGGCATTCCCTACAGCAACGACATGAAGCCGTCGCCGCTGATGCGCAACGAGGAAACCATCGAAGAGCCCGCGGTTCAAGACACCTTGACGGAACGCTACACCGAAGAAGCCGTGCGATTCATCAAAGAGAACAAGGAGCGCCCCTTCTTTCTCTACTTGGCGCACAACATGCCTCATGTGCCTCTGCACGTTTCGGAGCGGTTCCGCGGCAAGTCAGCGGGAGGACTGTACGGCGATGTGATCGAGTGTTTGGACTGGAGCGTGGGCCGCGTTCTCGATACCCTTGCCGAGCAGCATCTCGACCACAACACGCTGGTAGTGTTCACTTCGGACAACGGGCCGTGGTTGGTGCGCGGCGAGGATGGCGGTTTGGCGACGCCGTTGCGCGCCGGAAAAGGGACCACCTACGACGGCGGCATGCGCGTGCCCTGCATCATGCGGTGGCCGGGCGTGATACCCAAGGGCCGCGTGTGCTCGGAAGTGGCCAGCACGATTGACCTTCTCCCGACCGTAGCGCATCTGGCCGGCGGGACTCCTCCCAGCGACCGAATCATCGATGGGAAGGACATTTTCCCTCTGATGTCCGCCGAGCCCGGCGCGGTCAGCCCTCACGAGGCCTTCTACTTCTACGCCGCCAGGCAACTTCACGCGGTTAGAAGCGGCCCGTGGAAACTCAAACTGGAGACCCCCGTCCGCAGTGAAGACGTGTACCGAAACTGGCAGTCGCCGGAGACCAAAGTCCCCGAGGCCTTGTACAACCTGCACACGGACCCTGGTGAACAGAAGAACCTGATCAAGGACCATCCGGATATCGCGGACCGCCTTCGCAAGCTCGCGCAGGTAGCGCGCGAAGACCTTGGCGATACGCTCACCAATACGACGGGCAAGAACGTACGGCCAATCGGCACAACACTTAAGTCATAGCGCGCTGAGCATGCCCGCTATCGCCGAGCGCGGGCGCAACTTTCCGAACTCCCGCGATCGCTGGTGGTCCGACCCGTGGCGAGGTGTGTACGCTTCCATTTCGCCATTTATGATGTAATTTAGCATATTTATCTGTTTCGCGCGGTTTCGAGAAGAATTATTACTTGCCAATCCCGCGCATTTTGTGCATACTGTGTCAAGTCAATGAGTTGTACCTTTGCCGGAGAACGTCAGGTATGCAACTAAACACTTCGCGTTTTGGGACCATCGAGGTGGACCCGAATGCGGTTATCACGTTCACACAGCCCATCATTGGATTTCAGGAGTACCGCAGGTTTGTCATACTTCCCGGTCCGGCGGACAGCTTTGTGAAGTGGCTTCAATCGACCGATTCCGGCGAACTGGCGTTCATTATCATGGATCCCCGGCTGGTTATGCCCAACTATGACGTTCAGACCAGTTCTCACGAGTTGACCGAACTTGCGGTGACTTCCGCGAGCGAGTTGGACGTGTACACCTTAGTGGTGGTGCCCCGGGATCAGGCCCAAGTTCGGACGAATTTGCGGGCGCCTATCCTCATCAACCCCAAACTTCGCTTGGGAAAACAGACTATTTTGGACAAGAGCGACTATCCCATCCAGTATTTCCTTATGCAGGCGCAGGGCGGTGAGCGCGACAATCGGGAGGTGAGCGATGCTCGTGCTAACGCGTAAGGAAAACGAGAGCATCATGATTGGCGACGATATCGAGGTCAAGGTGCTCGATCTGAAGGACAACCAGGTCAAGATCGGCATCGTGGCGCCGCGGTCGGTCGCGGTACACCGCCGCGAAGTCTATCTGGCCATTCAAGCGGAAAACACCAACGCGGCCGCCCCTCCGCAGGCCGACGCCATTCCAAAGTTGATACCCCGGTAGGTGTAGGAGACATCGCACATGGACGTGATTGTAGATGGCAACCGCAACTTTCGACTTGACGGCAATCCTCCGGACGTACTTTCGGCGGTGGCCGCTATCAACGACTTCCTTCACGCTCGCGGACGGGCGATCCTTACGGTAACCGCCGACGGGAAGCGCATGGACTCGCAGGAGTCCGTCCACACTATCGGAAAGAGGCCCGTGGCCGAGGTCCAGTCACTCGAAGTGGTCTCCGGCGACGTCCAGACCATGGTTGATGAGAGCCTGCGCGAGTTGGATCAGGTTCTGCCGGAACTTTCGTCCGCGTGCCGGTCACTGGCGCAGGTGTTTCAGAGCGCCAACCCCGCGGACGGCTACGACCCCTTCGAGAAACTCGCCCAGATCTGGAGCCATATCAAGACACGCGAAATGCAGATCGCGTCGGCGCTCGAAGTGTCGTTGGACACGCTCGAATTGGACGGCAAAAACATCGCCGCGATGCACAACGAACTCAACGAGTATCTCGAGGAAGCCGCATCCGCGCTCAAAGCCGGTGACTGCGTCCTACTCGGCGACCTGCTGGAATACGAATTGGCGCCGCGCGCCGAACTCGAAGTGAAGATCGTTGGCCAACTGCAGGCGCTCGCGCGAGGTCGGGCCGGTTAGGCATGGCCACCCCCCGTATTCTTACCTTTAATTTCCACGAACCCTACCTCTGCTTGATGGCCATGACCGGTCTGCCGTTGACCGTTGGCCAGTACGCCGCGGGGTCGGCGCTTGCCCGGCAGTGGCAGACGAAGTTCCGTCCTGTTCCGGCCAATGTAACGATTGTGCCCGAATCCGTGTGGCGCCCCGACCTGGCCGCGGGCCGGTTCGACGTGGTCGTCGCTCAGAACGAAACCAACGCCTGGGATATCTTCAAAGAGACCGCCGCCAGCCAGACCCCGGCGCTGGTGGTGTGTCACAATCGCAAATCCTTTCTCAAGACGACGCTAAAGAGTCAGAAACCCGAAGACGCGGACGTCTATGACCGGCTTCTTCTCCGGTTGCGCGAACACTACCACTTCGTTTTCATTTCCGAGTCAAAGCGCGCGGACTACAACATTCCCGGAACGGTGATACCGCCGGGGATCGACGTCGAGCAGTACGGGGGATATCACGGCGAAACGCCGCAAATCCTCCGCGTGGGAAACATGATGCGCGCCCGGAATCTGATGTTCGACGTCGATCTGCAGGACCAAGTCTGCGCAGGCCTTCCGAATCGCGTCGTCGGCGAAGATCCAACCATTCCCGGCGCCACGCCCTCGACTTCATTTTACGACCTGTTAAGCGCCTACCGATCATTGCGCTGTCTCCTGCACGTTACGTGCGAGGACTGGGAGGACGGGTACAACCTGTCCATGCTCGAGGCGATGGCCTGTGGCATGCCGGTCGTCTCGCTGGGTAATCGGACTTCGCCACTGACGGACGGCACGGACGGCTTCACCTCCCGCGACGCCGGTATTCTGCGCGCGCGCTTGCAGGGGCTGCTTGCCGATTCCGATCTTGCGCGCGAGATCGGCGCGCGCGGCCGCGAAACCGTGGCCAAGAGATTTCCGCTGTCCGCATTTGTGCAGGCTTGGCGCGGCGCGATTGAAAGTGCCGCCGAGGCGCGCGCGCGTCCGCAACTGGCTCGCCGGTCCGGACCGAAGCTCAATATCCTGACCCATTCCGTTTGCTCGCCCATTACCACCGCGCGGTATCTCGAGGCCGCGCTGAAACAGCATCACGATGTCGTCACCGCGGGGCTGCGGGTTCCCGAACAACTGCTTACGCAGTGGGGGTTCCCCGGCGTCCCCCCCGAGTATCCGCAGCACACCATCGATCTGCCGCTCGAAAGCAACTACGAAGCGCTTCTGGGCCAATTGCCGGCGGGGTTCAAACAGGATTTGTTTTTTTGGATTGATTCCGGCGTCAAGACGATACCAGCCGATCTGAACCGCATCGAAGCGCTCAAAGCGTGCTACATGATCGACACGCACATCGCGCCTGAACCCCGAATCGAGATCGCCCGGCAATTCAATTTCACGTTTCTCGCCCAGAAGCGTCAAATCGAGCAATTCGTTCAGGCGGGCGTCCCGAACGTCGCATGGCTGCCGCTGGCCTGCGCGGCGGAGCTGCACACCGCCGCAGGCGCGCACGAACGCGTCTATGACGTCTCCTATGTGGGACGCCTGAGCGAAGACAGCGATGATCGGCGCCGAAATCTGATACGCGATGTCGCGGCCCGGTTTCCGAATTGCCGCACCGGCATGTTCTGGCCGCACGAGATGGCCACGATCTACGCGCAATCGAAGATCGTCATTAACGCGTGCGTGAATCACGACCTCAACATGCGTGTCTTCGAAGCCATGGGCGCCGGCGCCTTGTTGATAACCGACGAAGCGGACGGGCTCCACGAGCTCTTTGAAGAGGGCAAGCACTTGGTGGTCTACCGGTCGCACGACGAGGCCCTAGAATTGATCGCGCGCTATCTTGCCGACGACGAGGCGCGCCAACGAATTGCCATGGCCGGTCAAACCCATGTTCTGACGCAGCACACCTATGCCCATCGCATGGAGCATATGCTGAGCATGATCCTCGACACGCAGCAGGCCGGCGCCGGGTACACCGGCGAAGGCCGCTTCCACGCGGGCGGATACTACCGGTGCCCGCGGCCCGAGTTGGCCGCGCAAATCCCGTCTTCGGCGCAACGCGTCCTCGACTGCGGCTGTGGCGCGGGCGAGTTTGGACGCTCCCTGAAGATGCGTGGCGTAAAGGAAGTCGTCGGCATCGAAGTCGTCGAACGCGCATGGAAGATCGCCAAGCAAACCCTGGACGACGCGATTCTGGGGAGCATCGAGGAAATCGAACTGCCGTTTGCGGACGGCTATTTCGACTGCATCTGTTTTGGCGACGTGCTCGAACACCTGGTCGATCCTTCCGCCGCCCTGCGGAAAGTATCTCGCGTGCTCGCTCCGGACGGCGTCATTGTGATGAGCATTCCCAACATCCGGTTCTACCAAACGATCGAGATGTTGGTCAACGGACGTTGGAAGTATGAAGACGCCGGTATCCTGGATCGCACTCACCTGCGTTTTTTTGCGGCGCCGGATATGAAAGAGATGGTGGAGGCCGCAGGCCTTAGAGTTGTGCGCGTGCAGCCGCTCTCGATGCTGCCGCCGGAACGCTTGCCGCGCAATCCCGACGGTTCGATAACGATAGGCCGCGCCACGCTGAATGGACTATCGGACGCTGAACACCTGGATTTGTGCGTGTACCAGTACCTAGTCGTCGGGGCCAAACCGGAGGCGGATTTGTTGGCCCCGGCGAGGCGCGCCTCCGATGCGGGCAACTACGAGGAGGCCTATACGCTCGCGCAAGACGCCGCCGGCGCCGACGAATTCAATCGGCAGAATCTATTGGGCCGCGCCGTCGCGCGGCTTGGTAAACTCGATACCGCGGAGCAGCACTATCGCGCTGCCCTTGCGCTGCGCCCTTCAGACGCTCGGGTTCAAGGTGAACTGGGCATCCTGCTGGTGGCGATGAACCGGCCGAACGACGCGAAGCCTTTCCTTGAATGGTCGGTAAAGTATGACTCAGACAACGAACGCGTGATCGCGGCGCTGGGTCTTGTGTACTTGGCGCAAGGCGATCAGGCCGCCGCGTTCGCCCGCTTCAAGCAGGCTCTTACCACGAGTTTTCACAACGAATCCGTTCAATGCCATTTCATACAAACCGCCTATGCCTTGCGCCGTCTTGACGAAGCCGAGCCGTTGGTGCGGAAATTCGTGGACTTCTATCCCGGTAATATCGGCATGTCGTACAATTACGCCGCGATGGTGTATAAGCTTGGTCGGCTCGACGAGGCCCGCGACCGTCTCGAAACTCTGTTGTTGTTGTCGCCGGGCTACGAACCGGCTCAGGAACTGCTGGCCGAAATAAGCCGCGGTCCAGCGCAATCGAATGAATAGGGGTATCGCAAAATGGACTGGACAACAGGATTTATTGTGTTTTGTGGATTGGTCGGGCTTGCGTATTCAATCGATGAAGGATCCAAGAGAATCGCCAAGGCGATTGAGGGAATGAGAGAAGATGAACATTCATCGAAACCTGATGGCGAAACCTAAAACTCGACGAGAGAACGTCTTTACGAAGAATTCATGAAACCTATCCGCGAGTGGGAATCGGACTTGGCTGGCGCGCAGCCCGGTGCCGAGGTGACGCGCGTCCCGGGGCGCGAAGGCGATCCCACGCTCAAAGTGGGGGAGGTCTTTCTCCACAGCCGTTACAAACCTCGCGAAGAGGCGGAGCGGCTGATCGAGTCCGCGGGGCTGGACGCGAAGCGTCCCGTTCTCGTAGTCGGGCTCGGGCTGGGATACCACATCCTCGAATTACTCAAGCGAGGCGTAGAGGTAGCCGTGGTCGAGCCGGACCATTCTGTAGCCAAGTGCGCTATCGATGGTCCGCTACACGATACGGACGTGCTTCTCGGGATAGGTGATGCGGATTCCGTCGCGGCCGCGGATGCGTTCAAGGAGTTCGCCGGCCGGCTTCCCCAGGTCTTTGTTCATCCTCCAACCGCTCATCTTCATCCGCAGTACGCCGAGGCTATCGAGATCCGGCTGGCGAAGTCGGCGTTGGACGGACAGCGCCTGAACATCGCGGTAGTTGGCCCTATGTACGGAGGCTCCCTGCCCATCGCCGGCTACCTGGAACGCGCCTTTCGTTCGCTCGGTCATCGGACACTCTTAGTGGGCAACGACCTTGCCTGGGAAACCTACGACGCCATCGCCAAGACCGTCCGCACGAAGAAGAGCGCCGGCCAGTTGCAGACCATCCTCAGCAACTTTCTCAACGAATGGTGCTACGCCCGCGTCGCGGAATTTGCCGCCGACATCTGTATCGTACTGGCGCAAGCCCCCGTCGGACCGCAATTCCCGGCGCGTCTTGCCCAGCAGGGTATTGTCACGGCGTTCTGGTTCGTCGAGAACTGGCGCCATCTGACGTATTGGCGCAGCATCGCGCCGTACTATGACTTCTTCTTTCACATTCAACCCGGCGAATTCGAGCGGAGGCTGGACGAAACCGGCGTCCGCAATCACGCTTTTGTGCAGACCGCCTGCGACCCCGAAGTACACCGCCCCGTGGAACTCACCGCAGCGGAGCGCGCCGAACTCGAGTGCGACATTTCATTCGCAGGGGCCGGATATTACAATCGCCAGCAACTCTTCAAGGGACTGACCGACTATCGCTTCAAAATATGGGGAGTGGACTGGTTCGCTCAGGAACTGAAATCTCTCGTTTGCCGTCCCGAAGAGCGGTTCACGCCCGAATTCTTCGCCAAAATTGTCGCGGCCTCCACGATCAATATCAACCTGCATTCGAGCCAGTCCCACACCGGCGTAGACCCGCAATGCGACGCGATTAATCCGCGCGTTTTTGAGATCGCCGCGTGCGGCGGGTTCCAACTTTGTGATCCGTGTATCGGTCTCGATAGCCACTTTGACTTGGAGAACGAGATACCGGCGTACCGCACGTTGACGGAGCTTCGCGCGCGCATTGATTACTTCCTGGCGCGTCCGGAGGAACGCCGCGTCGTCGCCGACCGCGCGCGCGCAAGGGCCTTGCGGGACCATACCTACACGGCGCGCGCTCAGCGGATGCTCGACCTGATACTCGAGCGCCATGGCGCGCGGGTTGTCCGCAAGGGGATTCGGATTCAGCGGACCGTCTCCGAGGTGGCGGAGCGCGTGGGGCGCGATTCGGACTTGGGCCGGTATTTGTCCTCGCTACCAGCGGACCTGTTGTTTACGCACGAGAATATCAACGCGCAGCTCACCAGCGCCCGCACCCAGCTCATCTACCCGGAAAAAGTCTTCGCTTACCTTCGGGAAGTGCGCAACCACGCGGAGGCGCTGTTCGCGGCGAAAGAATGATGCGCATCCTCGTAGCACAAATGACCCGCATGGGCGACATGATACAGACTACACCGCTGATCCGCACGCTACGCTTCGCGCATCCGGATGCGCACATCACGGTGTTGGTTCGCAAGATGAGCAAGGGAATCTGCGAGCAAAACCCGGACATCAACGAGGTCCTCGTCTATGAAGAGGACGAGATGTATCAAAATCTTTGCGCGCAGGACTCGGACCGCCTCCTCAGCGCGTATGAAAAGGCCGAGACTGTCGTTGCCCTGCTGCGTGAGCGTCGGTTCGATGTCTGTTACAACTGCACCCACAGCATTGCCTCCGCGATGTTGTTCAAACTTGCCGAGATCCCCCAGGTCGTCGGCGCCCATCTCAGCGACGACTGGCAGTTCGTGCTTCGCGGCCGCTGGGTGACGTATTTCTTTACCAGCGTCTTCTACCGGCAATACAATGCCCTCAACCTCTGCGATATCACCCGTCATTTTGCCGCCAATGCCCCCGAGTGTCACGAGGTCGTGTTAGGGGTGTCGGACGACGACCGCGCGTTTGCCTTGGCGTTGTTGCGGGAACACGGTGTCGCCGACGGCGACTTTGTTGTCTGCTTTCAGCTGGGCGCGAGTGAAAACAAGAAGCGCTGGACCGAGGAAAGATTTGCCGCGCTTGCGAAGCTACTGGTGGAGCAGCGGCGCGCCCGCATTATCCTACTCGGCGTGCGCGAGGAAGCGCCCTTGGGAGAGGCGTTCGAGCGCGCGGCGCCTGGCCTGGCCATTCATCTCTTCGGCAAGACCACGATTTCCCAAGTGGGCGCGCTGTTGTCGCGCGCGCAGTTGCTCGTGACGAACGACACCGGGACTATGCATATCGCTGCTGCGGTGCGCTGCCCAATGGTTCTGGTCTCGGTCGGTCATGTCCACTTTCGCGAGACCGGTCCCTATGGCGCCGGCCACTGCGCCATCGAACGCCGCCGCGATGCGTTGGGGCCGGCGGATTGGACGCCGTCCGGTCCGGATGAAGGCTCGCAGCTATCGCCTGCCCAGGTATTCCGCGCGGTCGAATGCGTTCTTGGCGGCGCGACAGAAGAGTGGACGCGAAATAACGATACCGGCGACATGGCCGAGGTCGAACTCTATCGGAGCGAATTCGCGCCGGATGGATGCTTGGACTGGTATCCGGTGTTGCGCCGCCCACTGAAGCAGACCGACTTGATACGCGTGGCTTATCGGGCAATGTGGCTCGAGTTCCTGCGCGCGAAAAGCGGCGGCGAATCGGAGCGATCGAGCGTCGCGAAGATGCTCGCAAGTTTCGAGGTCTCGGCGGACACGTTGAAAACCTGCGGTGGGGCGCCGGATACCGATTTCGCCGCCCTGGCTGATTTGGCGCAGCGCGGAATAGTTGCGGCCGAAAGACTGCTTACGAGCCTCGAAAAGATTGAGAACCTGCAAATGGCGAAAGAGCAGGTGGGGGGGCTGACCCGCCTCGACGAGGAAATACGTCTCTTCGGAGAAGTCCATGAACCGTGCAGGCCCCTCGTGCTGATCTCCCGCTACGAACGCGATAATCTCGAAGGCAGCGACCCCGTGCAACTCGCGCAAGCGACACTCCAGATCTACCGTGACCTCGACGCCCGCGCGCGCCTCATGACAACGAAACTGGCGGCGCTCTTCGCAATGGCCGAAGGGATCGCCAAACCGAGCGAGTCCCGCTGAGTCCAACGGAATTTGCCGGTGAGAAGTGAACCGACTCCGCCGTTCCAGCGATCTGCACGAGCGCCTGCGCAACGTGTCATTCTGAGCGGTAGCGAAGAATCTCCTGCCAACATGTGATAGTCACGCGTTGTACGCATTGCGCTCGCCGAGCGCGGGCTCAAAGGAAGGATGTATACGTGGAGCTGGCGCATTGATCGCGTGTGGCGAACGTCCCTACAATGACGGCAAATCAATAACACCAACCGTAGGCGCATTGCGCAACCAAAAAGGGAGTTACTCCAATGAATCGAACACTCCGTGGACTTCTCATCACCGGTATTCTCGGCATCTGCGTTTGCGGACTAGCCTCCGCGGAACCGCCGTCCGGCGAGGGGTGGCAATCCCTTTTCGACGGCAAGAGCCTGGCGGGCTGGGCGATGAAATCCGAGAACAAGGACGCGGGGATCTGGAAAGTTGCGGACGCGACGATTGACTGCAACCCGCGCGCCGACCTCAAGGGCGACAACAGCCTCTGGTCCGACAAGTCGTTCAAGGATTTCGAATTGTCCCTGGATTGGCGCATTAAGGAAACCCACGGCGAGTATCCCGTGCCCACCGTATTGCCGGACGGTACCGACAAGAAGGGTCCCGATGGAAAGCCCATAGTCACCATGATGCCGAACGCCGATTCCGGCATCTATCTCCGTGGCGCCAGCAAAGCCCAAGTCAACATCTGGTGCTGGCCTATCGGTTCGGGCGAGGTCTATGGCTATCGTATGGACGATAAAATGCCCGCGGATGTCCGGGCCGGCGTTACCCCCAAACTCAAGGCCGATAAGCCTGTCGGCGAATGGAACAATTTCGTCATCTCGATGAAGGGCGAATTGCTAACGGTGAAGCTCAACGGCAAGACCGTCATCGAGAACGCGAAACTTCCCGGTGTGCCGGAAACCGGCCAGATTGCGCTTCAAAGCCACGGCGGCTTCGATCCCAAGACGAAGGAGTGGAACAGCGCGTCCAGCCTCGTTCAGTTTCGCAATCTCTATATTCGCGAACTCAAAGACGGCGCCAAATAGCGGACCGGAGAGTCTTCGACAACACGATTTAGATTGTTACCGGAATACCTTCTTCGGGCACGACAATGTTGTTGGCGCCTACCGCCTGAAGGCTGGTCTGAAGCGCGGTGATGGCTTCCTCTTCGCCGTGAACCAGCAGGAGCCGTTCCGCGCAATCCTTGAACCGTTTCCCGAAGGCGATGAGCTCTGACCGGCCGGCATGCGCGCTGAATGCGTTCATCACCTTCACTTGGGCGTTGAGCGCCCGCTTCACGCCGAAGATCTTGATCTCTTTCTCGCGTTCAACGATGCGGCGGCCCAAGGTGTTCTTCGCCTGAAACCCTACAATGAGGATCGTATTGCGTTCATCCTCGCAATTATTGCGCAGGTGGTGGAGAATTCGTCCCGTTTCACACATGCCCGACGCCGAAATAATGATCATTGGCGTCTTCACGCTGTTCAGGCGTATCGAAGCGTTTGCGTTTCGGATGTACTCGATGTGTTTGAGTCGGAACGGGTCTCCCGAGTTGGTCATGAGTTCGCGTATTTCCGCATCGAAGCATTCCGTATGCATTCGGAACACGTCGGTGATGTTTACGGTGAGCGGACTGTCGACATAAACGGGTATTTCCGGGATGGCCCCGCGCAATTCCAGATGCTTCAGCGCATATACCAGTTCCTGCGCGCGTTCAAGCGCGAAACTCGGTATCACGATCTTTCCGCCGCGCGCATGGGTAGCCCGGATGACTTCGGCCAACTTGTCTTCCATGGTCTCGATTGGATCATGGTCGCGGTTGCCGTACGTGCTTTCCATCATCACCACATCGGCATCGCCCGGCTCCCACGGGTCATTAAGGATAGGCATGTGCCTGCGGCCCAAGTCTCCCCCAAACAAGAATCGCTTTTGGCGTCCATTATCCTGAAACTCCAGCATCACCATTGCGGATCCCAGGATATGTCCCGCATCGTGAAACGTGGCGTAGACTCCAGGTACGACTTCGAAGCGATCTTTGTATGGAATCCCCACGAACAACTTCATCGTTTCTGAGGCGTGTTCGGCAGTGTAGAGCGGGGCCACAAAATCGCGGTTCTTCTTTGACAACCATTCCGCGTCTTTCGCCTGAATATGCGCGCTGTCCAGCAGCATAAGGCTGCTCAAGTCGCGCGTCGCCGGAGTCGAGTAGATCCGCTTCCGGTAGCCATACTTGCTGAGCATCGGAAGCACTCCGATATGATCAACATGCGAGTGACTCACGATAACCGCATCAAGGCTGTTTGGCGCAAACGGCAGCGAACGGTTCTTGAGGTCCGACTCCGAGCGTTTTCCCTGAAACATTCCGCAATCCAGGAGTATCCGGTGACCGTTTATCTCAACCAAATGCTTGCTTCCCGTAACTTCCTGCGCGGCTCCGTACGAAGTGATCTTCATTAGCCTGATGCCTCTCTGTTGCGGATATGCGGTGGATTCTGTTTGAAATGCGCTACGCAGGTCTCGACCAGCCGCCGGGGATTGTCGTCATACTCGACGTGCGACCCGGTAGGTTTTTCGATAACATGCATGAAGTCCCGGATGTGATCGGCCACCCCTCCCGTGCCCAAGAGTACGCCGATAGGCCGTCCTTCATCGTACGCTATCGCGAATTCGCCCAACGTGCCCGAGCGTCCGCCCACGATAATGACGATGTCGCACGACCGGACGCCGATGACCTCGCGGCCCATGAGGCCGTTGCCGGTGTAGATCATGACGTCAATGTGGTCGGTAGGGCTTCTAAAGACACTAACGTGCTCATCGAGGCTCATCGCCGGGGAGACGCCGATGGTAAGTCCCCCGTGCTCCTTGCACCCGGTCAGAGCGTAGTGGGGGAGACCCGGGCAGCCCCCGGTCACAATCGCGCACCCGGTGTCCGCAATGGCCCGGCCGAGCTCGCGGCAGCGCTCAATCGTGTCTGCCGCCATGGCGCCACCCGCCGACCCCATGACCCCGACTTTGATCTTCATCTCATTCATAGTTGTCTCTCCAAACAACGGGCGGGATTATACCAAGACAGGCGCTACAGAGACAGTCCAGTACGTCCGCGCTCGATGAGCGCGGACCCGGTACGCCATGACGACCGACGTTCGTGAAGTCCACGAACCAGAGACGAAGCGGCGATGGCCGCTTTACTGCGGACGTAACAGCGCCTCAGCGTGGCGCACGCTCACGTCGGAAACGGAACCATCCAACAGCCGCGCCACTTCTTCGACTCGCGCGCGATTCTCAATCCGCTGTACGGTCGTTGTCGTCCGTCCCTTTTGGATGAGTTTCGCTACGCTGTAGTGCGTGTTTGCCGCCGCGGCGATTTGCGGTATGTGCGTGATGCAGATCGTCTGATGCGTCGCCGCGAGGCCGCGCAGCTTGTCGGCGACTTTTACCGCCACCGCGCCGCCCACGCCGGAATCAATCTCATCAAAAATCAGTGTCGGTATCTGGTCTGCCTGCGCGAAGACGGCCTTCAAGGCAAGCATGATGCGGGAGATTTCACCCCCTGAGGCGACTTGGCGCAGAGGCTTGGGCCGTTCGCCCGGATTCGCCGCCAGATAGAACTCCACGCGATCCGCGCCGGTGGCGCAAAGTTCGACGGGCTCGATATGCGTCTCGAACGCGCCGCCTTTCATTCCCAAGTCCTGCAGCGCCGCCGTGACCTGCTTATCGAGACGTTTCGCGGCGGCTGTGCGTTTCTTGGTCAGCGTCCCGGCTAACTCCCGGCCACCGCGAAGAAGGCTCTGGTGTTGAGCCCGCAGTTCCTCAAGAAGGGTGTCACGCCGGTCGAACTGGTCGATCTCTTCCGCGGCCTTCGCGCGATAGGTGAGTATGGCGTCGATTGAATCGCCGTATTTCCGTTTGAGCGCGGAGATAACGTTGAGCCGCGAATTCACCCGGTCGAGTTCCTCGGGATCGAATTCGATACGGTCTGTGTAGTTCCGGACTTCGCCGGACACCGCTTCGAGCCCGGCGCGCAGCGCCGTGAGCTGGTCGGCCAGAGCGCGAAACCGCGCATCAATCTGAGAAAGCTCTTCGATATGGGTGATGGCGGAGTCGAGCGCGTCGATTGCCGGGCGTTCTTCGCCCTCATAGAGCGCCGCATACGCCTCGCCGGCCAATGCGCAAATGCGTTCGGCGTTTCCCACTAGATTGCGCCGTTCCTTTAGCGCCGCCTCTTCCTCCGGCTGAAGGTCAGCGGCGTCGATTTCGCTCACCTCGAATCGCAGGAACTCCGCGCGGCGCGCCCGTTCGCGATCATCCGCATCGAGGTCGGCAATTCGGCGATCAATCTCCCGCAACTGCGTGACCACTATGCCCATCTCGCCGGCCAACGCCTCGGTCTCCGCGAATCCGTCCAACAAATCCAGTTGGCGCTCCGGCTTGAGCAGTGACTGATGTTCGTGCTGGCCGTGCAAGTCCACCAGTTCGTCGCCGATCTCCGCAAGAACGGAAATCGGCGCCAAGGTCCCGGACACATACCCGCGGCTTCGTCCGTCCGGCGTGATGGTTCGCGACAGGATTAGCTCTTGGCCATCCAGATCGATGTCGTGATTCTTCAGGATTCGCGCCAGCCGCCGGGACACGTTCGTGATGCGGAATACGGCGTCGATGGACGCCTTCGCGGCGCCGTCACGAACGACTTCGCCCGCGGCCCGGGCGCCGAGAACGAGGTTCAGCGCTCCGACGATAATGGATTTTCCCGCGCCGGTTTCTCCAGTGAGGACGTTGAAGCCGTCGGTCAGATCGACCTCGACATCGTCAATCAGCGCGTAATTCTTTATACTCAGCGTTTCTAGCATTTTCGTTTCGCGTGGCGCCCTGTCTGTTACCCTTGCCGCAGATACGCAAGGAACTCCCGGTTGCCAGCCGGACCAAGCAGGGGAGAGGGTATCACATCGTTCCGCGCAAATCCGAGTTCGCGCGCGACGCCCAGAATCTCTTCCACAACCTGTTCGTGTACGCCGCCGTCCCGGACCACGCCGCCCTTCTCCACCTCGTTTCGCCCGGCTTCGAATTGCGGCTTGATCAGCGCGACACCCGAGGCATGCTCCTTGAGCAGCGTGAGTAGAGGAGGCAGCACGGCGCGCAGAGAAATGAACGAACAATCCACCGTGAAGAACGCGGGCGGTTCCGGAAGCATCTCCGGAGTAAGGCGGCGGATGTTGGTCCGCTCGAAAACGGCCACACGCGGGTCCTGCCGCAACGGCCACGCCAATTGGCCATAGCCAACGTCGACGGCGAATACACGCGTCGCCCCGTGTTGCAGCAGGCAGTCCGTGAATCCCCCTGTCGAAGCCCCGACGTCGATCGCGACCACTCCCCGCACGTCAATCTGGAATTCCCGAAGCGCCGCCTCGAGCTTTTCCCCGCCCCGGCTAACATAGCGGGGGCCTTCCTTAACTACGACGGCGGTGTCAACGGGAAACCGCGATCCTGGCTTGTCCAGCTTCTCTCCGCCAACGCTGTAGACGCGTCCGGCGTAGATCAGCCCTTGCGCCTGAGTCGGGCTTAGCCCCGTCTGTCGCTGTACAATGGCGTCTAGGCGTACTTTTTCCACGTGTTTCCATTCTGTCCGCCCGGTCCACCTCGTCCAACTTGTCCGAGCGCCCAGAACTCCCCAGATTTCTGTCGCCGCGCCGCGCCTACATGCGAAACGCTTCGGTCCCCTTGACGTCGTGCAATAGCGCTATGGCCTCGGTTCGAATCGCCTCGCCGCGGCCTTCGGGTCCGACCCCTTCGTTGGTCTTGGCCTTCACGGAAACTTGCTCGACTTTGACGCCCAGGCGCAGCGCCAACGCTTCGCGCATTGCGTCGAGGTACGGGTTAAGCTTCGGGCGTTGCGCGATGATATTCGAATCGATGTTAACGATTCGGTACCCGGAGTCGTGTATCAGGCGGGCCGTTTCCGCCAGAAGATGCATACTATCCGCGTTCTTGTAGGCGGGGTCGGTATCCGGGAAATGCTGGCCGATATTTCCCAACGCCGCGGCGCCAAGCAGCGCGTCCGTGATCGCGTGCGCCAGCGCGTCGGCGTCGGAATGGCCTTCGAGACCTTTCTCGAACGGTACGTGTATCCCCCCGAGGATAAGGGGACGCCCTTCCACAAGCCGGTGCAAGTCGTATCCGAGACCGATTCGCATCATGCCAATGCATTCCTGACAACGCACTCCGCCAAGACCAGATCCGCGGGAGTGGTTATCTTAAAATTGAGCGCCGTTCCCCGTACCAAGCGTACCATTCCACCCACCCGGCGCACCAGCGAAGCGTCGTCCGTCAGGATAGCCTGATCCCGTTTCGCCGCCGCGTGCGCCTCCCGAATAACCTCCGTGCGGAACGTCTGTGGAGTCTGACAAGCCCACAAGGCGGCGCGGTCCGGAGTGTTGACGAGGTACTGGTCCTTGCCGGCCTCCAAAATTGTGTCGACACACGGGATCGCCACAGTGGCCGCGCCGCACTCTTCCGCCGCGGACATCGACATTTGCACCGATTCCGCGGCCACGAACGGTCTTGCCGCGTCGTGAATTACAACGACTTCCGTCCCAGGATCCAAGCGATCCAGCCCGCGGTGTACCGATTCCTGACGTTCGGCGCCGCCGTCAATTAGCGTGAACTCGGCGCCAGCGAAGGCTTTCTTCAGAACACGTTCAAAATCGGGCCGGTGGCTGGGAGGGATCACTATCAATACCCCTTCCAGTAAGCCAAGCGGAACGAATCGCTCGAGCGCCCGGATCAGCATGGGTTTCCCCGCTACATCAAGGAGCGCTTTCGGACGGTCTTGACCGAGACGAACACCCATGCCCGCCGCCGGAATTAACAACTGCGATTTCACGAATGAACGCTTTGCAGCTTCGTAAAGATCATCCGGCCCGCGGTCGTCTGAAGTACGCTGGTGACCAAGACCGACACGTCTTTGCCAACGTGCTCCTTGCCACCGTCGACCACGACCATGGTGCCATCGTCCAAGTACCCAACGCCCTGGAACGCCTCTTTGCCTTCTTTGATGATCTTGACGCGCATCTGCTCATCCGGCAGGACGGCCGGCTTGAGCGCATTGGCCAAGTCATTGATGTTCAGTACCTGAACCCCTTCAATCTGCGCCACTTTGTTCAGATTGAAATCGTTCGTGAGAATTTTCGCGCCCAATTCGCGCGCCAGACGCACCAGTTTGCCGTCTACATCCTGGGCGTCGTGCGGATCGTCTTCGATGACCAGGACGGAAACCTTGCTCGTATCCTCCTGGATCAGCTTCAGAATGTCCAAGCCGCGCCGTCCCCGGGCCCGCCGCAGCACGTCCGAGGAATCGGCGATATTCTGAAGCTCTTTCAAGACAAACCGGGGGATCAGCAGTGTTCCTTCGATGAAACCGCTCTTGCAGATATCCGCCAGACGTCCGTCGATGATGACGATGGTGTCGACCAGTTTCTGGTTGGCGCCGTTGGACTGCCGCTTATGGACCGCCTGAATGAGTGAGGTCCAACTGGATGCGCGGCTCAGGCCCAGGGCAATTCCCGCGTAGCCGAGCAGCAACGTAAACGACGTGATCAGCAGCAGCGCCACATATTTCTGCCTATCTGTTTCCTCGGGGATTTGGAGGGCATAAATAACGTAGCGCGACAACAGATACCCTGCAATCATGCCCAGCGCGCTGGCCATCACCGCGGGGGAAAGTTTCTCGAAGAGATCCTGCGTAAC
>JACRLJ010000001.1:19816-33408 GCA_016215105.1 Candidatus Hydrogenedentota bacterium | reverse complement strand
AACCAGGCTTAGCAGATAGAGCATGGCGGCCGAAATCACTCCACCGGCCATACCTCCGAATATCGCCGAGGTATACAAGCGGAATGCGTCTACGGCGCCTGATTCCGCGCTGGCGCTAACCAGGTAAAACCCCCAAATGCTGCCTAGAATGACGCAACAAAACACGAAGAAAACGCGCGTAATCTTTATTGCCATGGAAAACTCCTTCCGGCACGATAATGGGGCTATGAATCGTTTCGCCACCCTTGGTTGACGTTATGATCGGATTGGAACGCGTCCCGCGTGCCACAGCGCGCGCTCCGTATAACACAGTTAGCGGAAAGAAGCCCGGCGTTTGCGTTATGCCGTTCTGTCCTTGCCCTCCATTCGTTCGATGCACCGTATCACGATATCGGACAACAACGGCTCAATACTGTTGGCCGTTGCGATTATCTTCGCAATGTCCACGGGTTTGAGCGCATCCGGAAGACACTCATCCGTGATTGCCGAAAAGCCCAGCACTCGAATTCCCGCGTGGACCGCCACGATCACTTCGGGAACGGTGCTCATGCCTACCGCGTCAGCGCCAATGGTCCGCATGAACCGGTACTCGGCCCGCGTTTCCAGGCACGGGCCCGGACACGCCAAATACACGCCCCGCTGCAACTT
This sequence comes from Candidatus Hydrogenedentota bacterium, assembly GCA_016215105.1. Taxonomy (GTDB): domain Bacteria; phylum Hydrogenedentota; class Hydrogenedentia; order Hydrogenedentales; family SLHB01; genus JACRLJ01. The sequence goes on along the minus strand of JACRLJ010000001.1, from coordinate 32,760 downwards.
GATCCCCAGCGCCAGCGCTACGTTCTCGGCGAGTTCGATAAGCGTATTGCTGTACGGCTCGATCATGTCCGGAAAACGCGGCCCCAGCGTGTCGTCGTTCGGGCCAATGAGCGGGTTGTCGCCCATCATATTGATATGATCGGTGATAACCATCAAGTCGCCTGCTGCAAACTGGGGATTCAGGCCGCCCGCCGCGTTCGACACTACGAGGGTATGAATGCCCAATTCCTTGGCCACTCGTATTGGAAACGTAACCTGTTGAAGCGTGTAACCTTCGTACGCGTGGAATCGCCCCGACATCGCGACGACCGGCGTACCCGCCAGCGAGCCCAGAAGCAACTCGCCCGCGTGCGTATCCACCGTGGAATCCGGAAAGTGGGGGATATCCTTGTACGCGATACGCGTCTGAACATCGATCTTTTCGGCCAGACCGCTGAGGCCCGTGCCCAGCACGATGCCAATTCGTGGCGTCAACGCGCTGTCTTTCCGAATCGCTGCTACCGCTTCTGTAATTTGCTTCTTCAAAACCGTCACGTCGTAATCCTCAAGGTGTCCTTCGTGAAACTCTGGCAATATCGATTGTCGGCGCGCTTGGGAGGGCGACCGTACTCAGCTGCCGGGGACTTCGCCTAGCCTCCTGGCAGGCGCTCCTGCCCGCCACAGTATACACGCCACTCACGGCTTTTTCAGCCGCTCAAGCACCTCACTCCCCGTAAGCCCCTCCAATCGGAGCACTTTCTCCCGGGATTTCTCACCCGATACGAGGTCAACCGCCCCTCTTGGAATTCTCAGCGCCTTCGCCAAGAACTCACGCAACGCCATGTTCGCTTCGCCATCCACCGGGGCCGCCGTCAGCGCGACGCGTATAACGCCAGACTCTTCCAACTTGATAGCGTTTCGCGATGCTTTAGGCTGTACCCGCACTTTCAGCAGCGTGTACCGCGTGTCACTCTTGGCGTTCACTTATCCCGTTTCGCGCCAATGGCCCAAGCGTCTAAACCGTTGCTGCCGCTGGGCAGGATCCCAATTGTCCTTGCTACAGTAATCCCCGAGAAAGCGATCAAGTTCCTCCGTCAGAACCTGAGCCGACTGTTCCGGGTCCCGGTGCGCGCCACCGCCAGGCTCAGGCAGAATGCGATCGATGACACCCAGACTGAGAAGATCTGCGGCGGTAATCTTCAACGCCGACGCGGCCATTTCCTTCTTATCTATATCCCGCCAAAGGATTTCCGCACAACGTTCCGGCGGGCAGACCACGTAGATGGCGTACTCGAACATGGCCACCCAGTCGCCAAGCGCAATCGCAAGCGCGCCTCCGCTACCGCCCTCGCCCAAGATTGCGACGAAGATCGGCGTCTTCAGTCGCAACATTGCCCACAAATTCCTTGCAATGGCGCCAGCCTGGCCGTGGGCCTCGGACTCGACACTCGGGTCAGCCGCCGGCGTATCGACAAACGAGACGATCGGCATGTGAAGCCGCTCGGCCATCTCAAAGACTCGCAACGCCTTACGGTAACCTTCCGGATGTGGCATCCCAAAATTCCGCCGGATGCGCTCATCGGTCGTGTCACCTTTTTGCTGCCCCACAACCGCGACCGTCCGTCCCCGAAACCTGCCTATCCCGGTGATCATGGCAGGATCGTCTCCGCCCAGGCGGTCCCCGTGCAACTCGATGACATCATCCAATACGCGCCGGACGTAGTCCATCATGCGTGGCCGGTTGGGGTGGCGCGCAAGCTGCATTCGCTGCCAGGGAGTCAGATTCGCGACGACGTTAGTCCGCTCGCGCTCCAGTTCCGCCCCGATCGTGGCGCGTTCCTCTTCCGAGGTCGCCTTGTCACGTAGCGCCTCCAATTCGACAATCTTCCGCTCGAACGGAAGCACAAAATCCGATACGGGTTTCCTATTTGAGTTCTCGTTCGAGTTCTCAGCCAACGATAGCACTCTCCAGAGCGCAAAGGCTCACATTTGCTGCCTAGCACTAGTCAGGGCGGCCTCGGGTTGTCGGCGCCGCGCACATTGGGCCATAGTGTATCACGTTTGGCCACAATTTACCTAAACGCCCATCCGCATTGCCTTTGGCGGATCAAGAACGCGTTGGTGGCGTTGGAGGCTCGGCGCAGAAGCCCCCAGACGTCGCCCCCAGAAAAGAAAAACCCCCGGCGGCTCACTAACCCGCCCGAGGTAGTCGTATGCGATCCGGAAAGAGCTTAGACGCTCTCCAGCGCTACTTCAAAGTACTCGGCATAACACTCCGCATGCCAGTATTCCCCATCGACTTTGTATACTTCGCCGTATTCGGGATTAATAATCTCGATGGGTTCATTGCACAACGCACAATGCATTTCGGTTCACACCTCCTTTCTATTCTAGAATGGTGTTAGTGTCCACAGAAAACAGCCGAGCTTATAACACATCCCCTGTGTATTGTCAAGAGAAAAAAACTGAGAGCGGGAACACCCGGGCGCCCCGGCGGCTAACTCAGGAAGAATAGCGGAAAAGCCGCAGAAAGCATGGCCGGTCCACCGTAGAAAACATCCCCGATACGTCCCATAGTGGTGAAATGAACCAATATTCCAAACTCGCGCGACGGCGCCGATTTTCCTCTTGACAGACCAGCGATCGCGATCTACAATCCTTTTCGCAACAAGTGATGGACCCCGAAATCAGAAAGGAGGATGCCGGAAAACATAAGCGTTTTGTCTTCGTTGGATGTCGTTTCTTAATTGAACGGGCCAAGGGAAGCACGGTGAAAATCCGTCGCAGTCGCGCTGCTGTAACCGGGTACGACCGCCGCATAGAGCCACTGTCCTAGCAGGACGGGAAGGCGCGGCCAGTAGGTAGAACCGGAAGCCAGAAGACCTGCCCACAGTGAATTTTAGAATTGCAGCAACTTTCGCGAGAAAAGGTTGTTGCAGGAAGCGCCCCAGTTGGCGCCCCTCCTGCCTTCTTTCTCCCCTAGTTTGCTCAAGACGCGCCCGAAGTGTCTGCCTGAGCAGGTCTTTGATCGTGATCTGAGCGTGACGCCGCGTATCCCCTTTCCAAAACCGGGGCTAGCTGCGGGGACTCTCTCATTCGTGATCCTCTTCCTCTCACGATGACGCTCGAACGAGCGCGCAGAGCGCGTACACGGATAGACGTGTCTACGCGGAAAGGGAAGAATCACTATGACTACGTTTCCAGAGACTGAGGGAAAACGTTCCCGTGGTTTCACGCTGATCGAATTGCTCGTTGTCATCGCCATCATTGGAATCCTGGCAGCCATGCTGCTGCCAGCTTTGGCGCGCGCGCGCGATAAGGCGCGGTCCGTCGAGTGCGTGAACAATCTGCGGCAGTTGTTCCTCGCTAACACCATGTTTGCCGCCGAGAACAAAGGTTTCTACTGCCCGGCCGCGCCGGACATCAATGACGCCGGCGGCGGCAAGATCCGCTGGCACGGAGAACGTCCCACCGCCGACGGGACGACGGATTTCGATCCCAAGAAGGGACCACTTGCCGAGTACATGCCCGACTCCCGCGTCAAAGAGTGCCCTGTGTTCACCGAGTTCCGGCGTTTGGGGGATGTTGCTGACGCATTCGAATCGGGCACGGGCGGGTATGGTTACAACGAACAGTATGTGGGCGGAACCTCCTACAGCAATGACTGGATGAGCGCGCCCAAGCAGACCACCCTGGACAGCCGCGTGAGCGTGCCATCCAACACCATCATGTTCTCCGACGCCGCGTTTGCCATGGACGGTCACATTATCGAATACGGGTTCCTGGAACCGCCCTATTGGCCTTCTCCGGACAATCCAACAGGTAATGTTAGTTGGGGGTTCGCCGCGCCGAGCATGCACTTCCGCCACAACGGCCGCGCCAACGTCCTCTGGTGTGATGGCCACGTTACCAGCGAAAAATGGGCTTGGGGTCCCGAGACGAACTACTTCGGCGGAAATAACCGTAGCGCCGCCCTCGGCTGGTTCGGTCCCAAGAACAATTCGCTCTTCGACGTAGGCCCCAAGGACGCCTACACCACGCCCTAATTCCGCCATCCCCAATTTCTCACAGTTTGAAATCGGCGGCGGTCGTGCCGATGCATGGCCGGTTCCGGCCCGCCGCTGGCGATCTACGCGTCTGCCAAAACGTCCCTCAACGAGTACAACGACAGGAGTCACACGTTGATAACCACATGCGCGCGCGAAATTCCGCCACCGAACGTCAATCCGCGGACCTCGCTGGTCAGCTTTCAAATACCTCTACTGGACGTTTCCAAGTCCGGCCAAAACGCCATAAGACCGGAGTACTTTGTCGAGGACGTCGCCGCATGGATGATCGCCGCGCTCAAGAAGCACAACGTGCGCGTCGAGGAGAAGGCGGGACGAAGCGAGTCGGCGCATTGCTTTGATTTCATGGTGGCCCGCGATTGGCGGCGCTTTGAAATTGCCTACCACCCGGGAACCGAACACGAGTTTGGATCGTGGCTCGGCCGCATCTCGCGGCCGCCCGGCGTATTGCGATTATGGTTCGGAAGGAGGACTCCCGAATCCGACTCGTCAGGCGTTCAACTGATCGATTCCATACTCACCTCGAGCCGTGGAGTCATCAACGTTCGATGGCTAGACTGAACGCGGACAAGCAGTCGTGAAGCAGGAACAGAACACGTGTCCGCGCTGCGGCGCGATGTTTCGCTGTGCGGCCGGAGCCATCGAAACGTGCCAGTGTCACGCCGTTGATCTGACCGCCGAGCAAACGCAGTTCATTCGCGCGAAACATGTGGATTGTCTTTGCGCGCGGTGTTTGACGGAACTGAAGACCGTCTGGGCTGTCTAGGCTGTCTGGGGTCTTAGCGCTTCTTGGGTTTCGCTCGCTCTGTGATGAGCACTGGCGTCTTTTCCGGAACGCGCTCAAACGCGGTCACGACATCTCCGTTGGTCAATCGGACACAGCCGTGCGACGACGGCGTGCCAATCAATTCTTCCGCGTTCGTGCCATGCACGTAAATGCCGCGCGCCAACGAATCGACATTGCCGCCCTTGTTCTTTCCGGGTTCGTCCCCGGTCAAGACCAGTACGCGCGTAAGCACCAAGTCCTCCGCGACGCTGTCGCCCGGACGCCAGATTTCGTTCGTCGCTTGCCGCCCGCGAAACACCTGGCCGCGCGGCGCCCCCGCGCCCACTTTCTGAACTACGTGATGCCAGCCCAGCGGCGTCTTGAGGCTGTTCCACTCCGACCCCGTACCGTTCTTTGCCGTCGCACACCGTGTCTCGAACAGCACGTCCCGGCCTTGAACGATCCGGAACATTTGCTCGTCCACTGAGACCCATACGCCAATCTCGTCGCGCACACGGTCGCCCCATCCGTACGAATTCAGAAAGTCCCATTGCTCGTCGCTCAATCTCGGCGCCGGCGCGTTCAATTCAGGCGCCTCCGCCTTGACGCGCGCGCCCAAGACGCTGTCCGTCGCGAATTGCTCATTCGCCGTATCTCCGATAACGCAGGGCAGAATCACCGCCAGCGCACACACCAGCGCACATTTCCTTGATACCAATGACACCATCTCCTACCAGGAATTGACCCAATCCTACCAGCCGTACTCACGGGCCGCGCTATCGTAGCAGGCGCGGAATGAAATTGCCACGCCCGTGCGCGTGCGCGGGTAGGGACGCTTCGCCGAAACGTCCCGGCTCGTGTGTCGCAGACTTCGACTTTTCGCAACGGCATCATCCTGTGCTATGCTCTTGGCGTTCGGTGTGCCAAACAACCGCAGCACGGCCGCCAGGGGCAGAATTAACGGCGGTCATGCGTCGCGAACGAGAAGCGATTGTGGCTAGACCATTGCGCGAAAGGGTTCTCTATGAGGCATGTCTTGCTTGCGATCTGTCTAGGCGCCACGATGCCATTGACATCGTATACTGATGACGCCGTGCCCGCCGGCCCTCTCGCCGCGGCCACGCGAGCCCTGCTCGATGCACTCGACGCCGAGCAAAAGTCCCAGATCACCTTCGAGTTCAACAATCCCGAACGTCTGAACTGGCACTACGTCCCCAAGGACCGCGTCGGCATTACGTGGAAGACCCTGCGCCCCGAACAGCGCGAAAAAGCCGTCGCGCTCCTCAAAGTTGCGCTTAGCGACAAAGGATTCAAGAAGGCCGAAACCATCCGCATGCTCGAGCCCGTTCTGCACGAACTCGAACAGGGAAAAGGACCCACCCGCGACACCGAGAACTACCACTTCACCGTGTTTGGCGCTCCCACCGAAAACGGAACCTGGGGTCTCCGCTACGAAGGACACCACATTTCCTTCAACTGGACTGCGGTCGGTGGCGTCGTTATCGCCAGCAGCCCCCAATTCCTGGGTTCCAACCCCGCCGAAGTGAAAGACGGACCCCTGCGCGGCGCGCGCGTCCTCGGCGCCGAAGAAGACCTCGGACGAAGTCTCGTCAAATCGCTCGACGACAAACAACGCGCCAAAGCCGTGCTCGACGCCACTGCCCCGCCCGACATTCTCACCGGGCACGATCGCGAGGCGGCCATCCAGAAAGATCTCGGCGTCGCCTATGCCGAACTAAGCAGTGAACAACAAGGTATTTTGCTCAATATCATTCAGGAGGTCGCCGGCGCCCAACCCGACGCTATCGCTCATGAACGCCTCGCGAAGATCCGCGCCACAGGCCTCGACGCCGTCAAATTCGCTTGGATGGGCGGATTCGAAAAAGGCCAAGGCCACTACTATCGCGTCCAAGGCCCCACGTTCCTCATCGAATACGACAACACCCAGAACGGCGCCAACCACGTCCATACCGTCTGGCGCGACTTCAAAGGCGACTTTGGCGCCGACCTCCTCAAGCAACACTACGAAGATCACGCCAACCAAGAGCACCCGCGGGAACACGCGCATTGAACTACAGCTCGTTCACTTGGATTTCTGGGCCGGCTCCGGCGAGGGCCTCCTCGATATCCATAGGCATAGTATATCAAGTCCCTAGCGCAACCCGTTCAGCTTCAACCTTAACCATAATGGCTGATGGTCGCTCAACAATTCCTTACCCGCCGCTGTAGTCTTTAGTTCTTCCCGCGCGATAACACCGAACTCTTCCACGTGCTCCCGCAGACTTCGATGTACCCAAATCTGGTCACTCCGCGCCTTGTTGATGCCCGTCGAAATTTCCGGATGACTCGTCAGCGGCGCCGTGTCCACGTACCCCTGCGACGCCATGTACTCGCTCGCGCCCCCGTCCGGCGCTTCGTTGAAATCACCCGCGACCACCAGCGGCCGCACCTTCTGGGTCAGCATCTGCTCGAGATCCTGAATCCGCGACGGCGCCGCGCCATCCTCGCCCAAATGCCGCGCCGACGCCAGATGAACGTTCGCGACCGTAAGCGGTTCCGCCCCGTGCCGCGCCACCGCCGTGATCTGCCACATCCGCTGCGGAAGCCGGTTCACCGACCGGATGTCCACAATCAGTTTGCCCCGGCGCCACAACGTCGCCCCGCCATACTGGCTGTAATGCCCCCCGGGACAATACGCCCCATCCATATCCAACGCTTCCCGCGCACACCGGAACGCAAACTCGCTTTGAATCTCCTGCAGACAAATCACGTCCGGTGTTTTCGATCTATACAATCCTTCCAACCCTGCGACAATTTCCGAAACCGGGTCTTCCGGCGCATCCGTCTCGAACGGATGCCCCTGAAACCAAAACGCGTTGTGACTCACAATCGTAATGTGCTTCGACGTCATCGGCCGTGCTCCTCGAAAAGTACGAACGGTACTATACGGATCAGCACCAGGAGGATAAAGTACGGAAGCGTTCGAATATTGTGCCTCGTGTATTCCACCTAACTTCCCGCTCGCGCGTACCATAGATCATCTCGCAGTTTACTTTCGCCGGAAAGATTCGTATTCTATCGCGCCGTCGACGGCGGCGGCGACCGTAATCTCAACTGGAAGAAGGACTGTGCAATGCAAGAACGCTCTACACCTTGGCTGGAACGCCTGACTCACGAAGCCGGTGAACTGGCCATGACGTATTACCGTGGCTCGTACGAAATCTTTACGAAGGACAATGACACGCCCGTGACGACGGCGGACTTGGAGGTGGACCGGTTTCTTCAGGGGCGTATCCGCGCGGAACATCCGGGGGACTGCATCTTATCGGAGGAGACCACAGACGACCCGGACCGGCTTCATGCGCAACGGGTTTGGATTATCGATCCGATTGATGGGACGGCGTTGTTCATCGCGAAGAAGGATACGTTCGCCATTCTGATAGGGCTGTGCGTCGATGGGGACCCGGTCGAGTCGTGCGGACACCTTCCCGCGGTGGCGATGACGATGTACAGCAAGAAGAATGACGGCTGTTATCTCAATGGCGAGCGGGTCGGCGTGTCGCAGCGGGGAATGTCGGAGGCGCGCATTTCTTGTTGGGGCGAGAAGTTCGTCGCGCTGAATACCGTGCCGGTCAAGATGCGCGAAAGCAATTTGGCGTTGATTGAATTGGCGCGGGGAGAGTTGGACGGCTGCGTGTTCCATATCGACGGCTGCGCTGGTGAACATGATTTCGTATGCGCGGCGGCGTCAATTCGTGACGCGGGCGGCAAAGTGACCGACCTGGACGGGCATCCGTTACGCTTCAACAAGCCGGTGCGTTCGACGCCAGAGGTCCTGGTGTGCAGCAATGGCGTCATCCACGACGCGTTGTTGGAGCGGACCCGGGCAGTGTGGTGAGTCGCGGGCGCTCGAAGAAGGAAGAACTACGGTAGACTTACGGGAGCGTCTCGGCGCCGCTTGGGCAGGCACAGATAGGGCAGCGCGAGTATGACGCTGAGAATGAGCGTCGTGCTCGAAATCGCGAGTCCGATTCGGAAGCTGAGGGGATTGTACGTGTACTCGACGGTGTGCAGGCCGGCCGGAACGACAAGGCCGCGGAACGCGTAGTCCGCAGGGAAGATCTCCGCGGGCTTGCCGTCAATCGTCGCGCTCCAACCCGGATAAAACGCGTCCGCGAGCACGAGGTAGCACTCTTGCGCCGCATCGACCGTGACGCTGACCCGTGTGGAACTGTAGCGCGTGATCTGTGCGCCGCCCAAGCGGCCATCGGTGGCCGAAGGCAGACGGCCCGATGGAGGCCTCTCGGTCAAGACCACCTTGCCGGGGTCAAATGACGCGGTTCTCATGGCGTCGAGAAGGCTCGGGACGTCCGGGATGTTGGCCAACTGTCCCACCAGGTAGGCGCGAGGGAACGCCCGTTTATTCTTGTACACCTCCAACCCGTCCAGGGTGGTCACGCGTTCGAATCGGGCGGCGTCGAGCATCGGTGCCTCAGGCGCGAAGCGCGGATCGTTGAGGAAGTAGTCAATGGAACTAGCGGGCTCCATCGCATCCCACCACTCGCGCTTGAGCGTCTTTTGAAAACGGATCATGCGCTCGGGATAAAGACCGTCATAGCCGAGCCAGTCCTCGACGCCGTACGCGGCCATGATGCCCGACGCGACCCCGCCTTCTCCCAGGCCGAACCGGCACGGGTGCCCCTGCGCGTTAATGAAGTCGGTCAAGGCGGTCTTCGGATAGAGGTAGCGGCGCGGAATTGTGGGGTTGAGTCCGCGCGTCGCGATAAGGAGATCGACGGCGAGGAAGACCGTCCACGCGACGGGAAGGATACGGGACTTACGAAAGACGCAGTGCAGAAGTAACAGGAGCAGGCCGATCGCAGCGACGACAACCGCCCGCGCGATCTGCGTATTGAAGTAGCCGGTGAACTTGTGAGCCCGAATCAGATCCTTGTCGAACATGTAGACAACCGCCACGACCGCCCCGGCAATCATCAATCCGAGAAGCGGCGCCAGCAATTCGCGCAGCTTGCGCGGCTGGCTGAGCCAGTGGTCCAGCCCTATGGCGCCCAAGAGTGGCAGGGCAAACACGCAGAACCCGATGTGATAATAGCGGAGCATCGAGCGAAACATGGGAAGCGCGTGGATGTAATCGAAGGGATACATGTTGTAGGTCAGCGCGGCGCCGAAGAGAGACGCCGCAATCAACGCGGCGATTCGCGCGCGGTGGCGGGAGCGATTCCCGTTTCTGAGGAAAAGCGCGAGGACTCCGACCCAAACTGCCATGCCCGGATAGCTCATGGAATCCTGGTTCGAGAACGTATCGCCCCAGTAGGTGCGTTCCGCGGACGTGCCGAAGAAGCGAGGAACCCAGAACGAGGCCACCGTGCCGCCGGAAAGCCACGTTTGCGCGCTCCAATTGGGGCGGTCGGTCAACGTGTCGCTATGAACAAGGTACTCGATGAACGGTAACAGTTGCGCGGCGCAGATCAGGATAGCGACCGTCCAGGCCGCGGCGCAAACACCAATCGGACGCCACAGCCCCCCGCCACTGCGCCATTCCCAAAGCAGCCGCACAAGGAAGTAGACGCCGAGCCCGAAACTCATCGCGAAGGCCGTCTCCGGGTGACCCGCCAGCAGAATGAGCGCGCCGCCGATGGCCATCAGGATAAACCCCTTGCGGTAGCGTCCATCGAGGGTGAATTCGGTCGCGGCAAAGAGAACTGGCAGCCATACACTCACGTCCGGCAGCGACCAGTTGCACCAGATTACGTTGTAGCTGGCGAGCATCCACGCTACCGAGAAGAAGCGCGACGCGGGCATGGACAGGCGCAATGCGCGCGCGCACCCGAAAGCGGTCATCCCGCAAAGCAACAATTTGAGAATGATGTACAGAGTGGTCGCGACCTCGACATCGAGGAACGCGTGTAACAAGCGAGGCGGGTAGAACGCGGCGGTCTGGCAGTTCGCGAGCAACGGCATCCCGGCCAGCTCGTACATGTTCCATAGCGGCCATTCCCCGTTGGCGATGGCTTCTTTCGTCAAGACGTAATACGGGTGAAAGGCGGTCACGACGTCGGGCATGAGGGGATTCTGCGGCGTCGTCCATCCTGGAGGGGCGTAGTGACTCCAGGGAAGGGAGCGAAACAGGATATCGCCGGGCGCGATCATTTCTCCCCGGAGGAACACCCCGGGAAACACTGGAATCAGCAATAGGACAAGCAGTACCGCTTGAACGAGCAGATCGCGCAGGCGGGCGCCGCTTAGTGAATCAGACATCCTCAACTCCGGGCTTGGGCGCTCATGATACCAATTCTCGCGCTGCCGCGAAAAGTTGGCCGGCGCGGCACGAACCTGCGCCAAATGGATAGGTCAGTAGACTGAAGGAAGGCTATGCATTTACCACAAGCCGTTCGACCTCGGAGAGCAGCCGCTTTATCTCGAAGGGTTTGCTCAGACATGACCGCGCGCCGAGGCGAATCGCCTCTTCGGTCTCTTCCTCAGTGGCGCGGTTGGTGATGAGAATAACCGGCAACGACGCGTATTGACTGCTGAGCTCCGTTAGAACGGACAGGCCGTCGCGCTCGGGCATACGCGTGTCCATGAGCACCAGGTCCACGGGCCGCGTGCGAACCGTTTCGAGCGCCTGCGTTCCGTTCGATACTGCGTGGACTAGGTACCCTCGCTTCTTGAGAGTCTCGGTGAGTATCTCGCGCAGATCATTGTCATCATTGGCAATGAGGATCGTGCGCGGACGCGCCGCGGAAGATGCGCCGCCATTGACCGGCGTGCGCAGCGCCGGAAACGCAGCCGGATCGGCGGCGACCGGCAACGTGATCTCGAATGCGGTGCCCGGTCCCGGTGTCGAGGCGAGGCGAATCGCGCCATCGTGCGCCAGGATAATGCCCCGGCATGCCGCAAGTCCCAAGCCCAATCCTTCGCCTTCTTTTCGCGTCGAGAAGAAAGGCGTGAACAGCCGGTGCGCCACTTCCGGCGATATGCCGTGGCCCGTGTCGGCGATCCGAATTCGGATTGTCTTTTGATCGGCGCCGGCCTTCGTCTCGACAGTCAGGACACCGCCCGTATCGCCCATACTCGACTCGGCGTTCGCGATGAGATTCAAGATTGCCTGGCCAAACTGGCGGCGATCAACACGCACCCGAGGCAGCCCCTCGCCGTAGGACTCGACGACGCGAATTTTCTTGGCCGTGAGCCGTTGATGGACTCCCGCCACCGTCTGCTGGATGACGGCGTTGATCAAGGCTGGCTCGAGGCGAGGCGGTTGCGACGCCGAGAACGCCATGAGATCGCCGAGAATCCGGGTGATTCGATGGCTATGAGCAACGATATCGTCAAGCGCCTTGACTTCCGCGGGAGTCGCCATCTTTCCGACGAGCTGTTGAGCGCGCCCGGAAATCACGGTCAGCGGATTGTTGATGTGGTGAGCCGCACCGGCGACAAAGGTCTTAAGGGCGTCGGGACTGTGAACCTGCGCCGCCAGCGGCTTGTGGCTTTCGAGGATTGACGCGAAGGCCTCCGCGTGAGCCGTGAGGCGTTCTTCGCTCATGTGGCGCCGGAGCGCCGCGCCGCAGGACTTCACGAACGCGGCCAGTTCGGGCGCGTCGTCGGAGCCGAAGGCCCGGCGCGAACCCGCGCTATCGAAGATGATGTGCGCGGTCTGCGATCCCAGATCCATAACCGGCAGAGCGGCAAATCCGCCTCGCCGCCATGGTGAATCGGGCAGCGGCTCGGACGCTCCGTTTTTGGCGCCCGATGCGAGGCTTTGGATGGCGCAAAGAAGTTGGGCGTCCAAGTCCACCCGCTCCGACGAGGTCGCGCCCCGCAGGCTGAGCAGGAGGTCGCGAGGCGTGTCGTCCAACGTGCGCCAGGATTTTCCGCGTACCCATTGTTCATGCGCGTCGGCCACGTAGCACAAGCCGGGCGCGACTTGAAGCCCGGTTCGCACGCACTCCACAATCTTCGCGAGGACACTCTCCAGCGGCATGCGCGGACACAAATTGGTGTGGAGGTCGTTCAACGCCCGCAACTGGCGATTCTGACGTTCCGTGGACACAAGTTTGTCCAAGACATCGGTGCGCGCGCGCATCGAATCGAGCGGGGCAACTGCGTCG
>JACRLJ010000001.1:0-19811 GCA_016215105.1 Candidatus Hydrogenedentota bacterium | reverse complement strand
GGTTGCGAGGCGGCTGCGCGCTTCAGCGCGCAGGGCATCCAGTTCGGTGGCGCCGAAGTGAAAGTGACGCAGTAGGTCATCGGGAATGAGACTCGCATTCTCCTTGGCCAGCGCGTTCGCCAAGCCTACTGTGGCGATAAGGTCCGCGTGTCCGTGCCGAAGGGCGGTGATCGTGGCCAACGAATGATGATGCAACCAAATGACGTCCGTTAGGTAATCCGGAAGCCGCCAACTTTCGGAGAGCCACTTTCCTGCCAAGGTGTGACTCGCGCCGTCGGATGAATCCTCATTGGATTTCCCGGCTTCGCACTCGAGCGCAAGCAGGGCCAGTTTGCCCAAGTCGTGGAGTAGTCCCGCCGTGTACGCCACACTGCGGAAAGGACTCTCCGCAGTCTCGGCAATACATTCCGCCCATACGGCGCACGTCACACTGTGGAGCCACAATGCCGCAAGGTCCTCGGACCACGCCCCGGTTGGCGCGGCCTGAGGCCCTGCCGCCGCCGCGCGGATTACGCTTCGCGAGGCGTCAACTCCGAGACGATCTATCGCGTCCGAGACCGAGCCTATCGCAGGTCCGATGCCCTGCGATGCGCTGCCAGCGATCCGAAATAGGAGCGCAGTAATCGCGGGGTCCGATGAAGCAAGGTTCACCAGACTCTCAGGTGTTGAGAGGTATTCGCTCGAGGGGAGACACAGAGCAGCGGCTACCCGAGGAACAACGGGCAGGCGTTCGAGTTGTTCAAGCGCAGCTTTTGTGTCTAGCTTGTTCATGGCCCCGCAGCAAAGTGGTGTTACCACTATTCGTACTTCAATCGCCGTAGAAGTGTAAGAATTGATTGTCGCTTTGTCAACAAAGAAATGCGCACGCGCTCTTCTTGTCGATGGGAGGATGTAAAGGCCAACCCTGCGCTGACTTACGGCAACTCAGAAAGATTCGCCGCGTGTAACGCCGTTTTCTGGGGCGGAGAAGGGGGGGCTAGAAAGGAACTCCTCGGCGGATCTCGCGGGAGACCATCACTTCGTCTCCCGTGTGGAAGGAGTGGGTTTGAGCATACTTCGGAGCAAGAGGCCGACTACCGCAAGGGCAATCCCGAGTCCAATGCAGAGTATGCCACCGATATATGTTCCGACGGCAATCTCGCCAACCCCTATGTTCGTGCCGTAGATGGCGCATACCACGCCAATCGCCGCAAGCAACAGTCCCGTAAGCGTATAATCGTGGCGTGTCCTGGGTACTGCGGACAAACCGTTCTTCTCGAGAATTGCCTGCACGTCCTGAAACGGCGGCAAGACACCAGGGTTCTTGTCCAGTTTCTCCATAAACGCGAGTTTCACACGATGCTCGAGCCAGATCTTGAGCAAAGAACTGATGACGCCGTAGACGACGATAATGAGGACGAGTGCGCAGGGAAGCGCGATAAGCAGTGTGGACACAGGGAACTCCCGATTGCCAACTTCCAACGAATCTGACTTCGTGGGCGCAGGGTTGGTTTCACGTTAAGTCGAATCGTTAAGCCAGCTTGTCGTTGGTCAGAGTTCCAGTTGCGGCATGTTTGGTGACAAACGCCGATGAAACCCCTGGTCTAAGGAAACGGTCCAAGAAAAGAAATGAAACTCATTCTGCAAAGCATAGTTACAGCGATTGCGATAAGCACGGCGGTCGTGAGTTGCTCGATTTTCGTAGTTGCGCCGCGGCTTCATTGCATTGTTGGACATCCGGTGGTGGATGAGGTCCGTACGCTGAAATTCGCCGCGACAAAGCAGTTTCGCCTGGACAACTCCGACGGCGCTGTGCAGATTCGGACCTCGCAGCCGGACGTGATCGTCGTTTCCGCACGAGTCCGTGTATTCGCGTCCGGTCGAAAGTCCGTCGAATCGGCCAGGGAGTACGCGGATTCATTGTTGAAAGTGACCGAGGCGGATGACGGGGTGAGGGTGGAAACCGAGCCCGGTGACAGACCCGATGCCGTAAACCTTATGGTGGATTATTCCGTTCAAGTACCCGAAGGGACAGATCTGGCGATCGAAAACGGGAACGGCAACGTTTCAGTGATGAACGGCTGCGGCGCCGTGATGGTACACGGAAGAAACGCAGACATCCGGATTGTTCGTCCTACTGGAGTCGTATCCGCGACGAGCACGAATGGCCAAATTCACGTCGAAGAGGCGGCGGCCGACACGGTGGCGGAGACGGTTAACGGCAGCGTATACGCCGATACCAGCGTAGGCAGCCTGCGCGCCAAGACGACAAACGGGGCAATCGTTGCCCGTGTCCTAACCGGCGAGGTCACCGAATGCGCGTTGAGCAGCCAAAACGGCGGAATTACCCTGGTTGCGGGCGACGGCATCCGTGGAAGGCTGAACGCGCGGACCGCGCGGGGACGAATACGCTTCGACATACCGGTCTGCGTTGATGTCGCAAAAGGCTGCAAGAACTCGAGGCACGTTCGCGGAATATTTGGCGATGAAAGTGGTAACAGTAGTGGCGAGGATTCGACTAAGTTGACGCTCAGCGCGGGAAATGGCAATATCTGGATAGCGAGGAGTAATTAGCATGTCACAAGAACTGGTGTCGAACTATTCCGAAGCGCTGGCGAATCCGACTGCGGACAGTCCGTCGGACTTGGACTTGGTGACCCGGACCAAGCGGGGCGACACCGAGGCGTTTTCAGAGTTGGTGCGGCGCCACCAGCAGGTCGTGTATGGTTTGGCTTACCGGTTTATGCGCGACGCGTCTCTCGCGGAGGATATGGCTCAGGAAGCCTTCCTCAAAGCGTTCCGCCTGCTCCACGGGTTTCGAGGCGACTGCAGTTTCTCGACCTGGATGTACCGGGTAACGTGCAGCGTCTGCCTGACCGAGTTGAGCCGCCGCAAGAAACGCGGCGAGGTCGAACTGATGCCCAGCCATGTTGGCGCGGCCGCAAACCTGACGTCTCCCGAGTCCTCCGATACGGCGCACGCAGTGCGTGCTTGCGTGTCCAAGCTTCCGGAGCGATACGCGTCAATTATTTCGTCCTATTACCTCCACGATATTTCGTACGATGAAATCGCGCGGCTAATGCGCATTCCAATGGGCACCTTGAAGACCTGGATGTTTCGAGCGCGTAAGCAGTTGCGTAAAATCGTCGAGCAGGAATTGGCGAGCGATGAAACCGATTGACGACATCACGGATCTGGATTCCCTGGTTCGTAGCGCGATTGCCGAACGCGCCGCGCAGCCGGTTCCTTTCGGGCTTCGCCGGAAAATCGAGAATCGGATACGCTTGGCCGCGCTAATCCAGGTTGAACGGGGCTGCTTTGTGCGCTCGTTGGCGGCGCGGAGTATGGTGTTGGCCCTGCTGGTAGGGGCATTTGTCTTGACGACGTATCTTGCCGGGGCCATGGATGGCCAGATAATGGGAATGATTCCGGGCGGGCTTGGCTATCTGGACTATGCGGCTACCATGCTGTTGAATACGTGGATTGGCGCGCTGGACCAGCCGATCTTGGGCGCAATTCTGGTGGCGGCTGGTGTAGTGCTTCTTGCGGTAATTCCTGCGAAGTCATACATGCGCAACCGATTCCAGTAAGCCGCGATTCATATAGGCGCCCAGAGCGTCGAACTCCAGGCGCCATCGTATCGCCGGAGCACGGCGGACGCGACGCAAGATAGACATCGTTACGTTGTAAGTTATTGTATGGCAAATTGTTACGCGAATGTTCGCTCTTCGGGGAATAGTCCTTCCTTTATGGGATCTCTTTTGTTATAATCTGCCGCGCTTTCGCCTCATTAGGGAAGCTGTGTTCGTGGAAGTTTTGCCTTAGCTTACTGTTAGAAAGGAATCTCGGCGATGCCGGTGAAGTATCAGTGTCCGAAATGCCATAGGCGGTTCACGGAATGGGGCGCGGAGAAAGTGGGGTTTAAGTGCCCTCACGACGCGTGGTGTCCGAAAGACGCGGCGGGCGAGATCGAGTTGGTCCGAGGTGGACTCATCGATGAGAAGCCAGTCAAGAAGCCAGCGGTGAAGCGGGCGCCCAAAAAGCTAACGGCAGTCGAAGAAGTGGATTTCGACGCGGCCGATGAGGTGCTTGTGCCCGATATCGACGAAGTCGAAGAAGTCGAGGAGGCGGTAGTCGAGGCGGATTTCGTCGCTCCCGAGGAAGACGAAAGTCCGGTCAAGTTCGCGGCCGGAGAAGATATCGCATTGCTCGAAGACGAGGACGAAGGGGAAGAGGTGGATTTGGACGTTCCTGTGGACTTGGCGTTCGGAGACACACCGTCGCATCTGGGTGATGAGGCAATCGAGGACTTAGGGGAAGCGCCGAGCGAGTGGTCCGAGTAGGACAACGTCCCCTTGAATTCCAATCAGGCGGGCGGCGCGCTGGACTTCGCGGCCGCATCCTTGGCTTCCTTGGTGATGATCAGGATCGAGTCGAACTGAATCTGAACGGCCAAGTTCGGAAACCTCTTGACGAGGTCGTCGTTGAGGAAGCTGCTAAGCGTGGCCCCTTCTTTCGTCGCGAGATCCCACGCCCGATCCTTTTCGCCGATGGCTTCAACCGACTTATCAGCGACGATTTTCACGCCCGTCTTCTGACTGACCTCCCCGAGAATCTTTAGAAGATCGGTCTGCGTATACTGAAGCGGGGGTTTGGACAAATCCGCGGATAGTTTGCTCTCCAGTTCCGGCGAGAGCCGCTGTCCGGATATGACGCTTACCGGGTTCTCGGAGGCGTCACGATTCTCTTTTTCTGTATCGCGCTCATAGGTGACTGACTCCACCTGATTGCGCGAGACACTGATTGGAACTCCAGGCGTTTGACCATCGGACGTAACAGCCACTTCGACTTGGTACTCTCTCGGAGTCGCACGGATAATTCTGATTCCCTCGAGGATCTTTCCGTTCTTCAGCCGAATAACATCGCCCTTTAGCGGAGCGCGTTTGACCGCCTCTTGAGCCGGAGTCTTATCTTTGTCCTTGCTCTTTTCTTTGCCCTCTTCTCGAGCGTCGTTCTTGTCGTCCTTATCTGCAACTTCCTTACCCGCTGCGGCTTCCTTGGCGCTGCCGGCCTTATCACCCGGCGTGTTAGCGGAGGAAGGGGCGGCAGCCGGCGCCGCAGGCGTTTGGGCTGACGCATTAAGGGCCAGGAGCGCCGCGAGCGCATACGAGAAGCAGGTAGCGAGTTTCATCGTTGAAAATCCCTCTATTTTTGCACTTCCGTATTGTGGCCTCGCTCCCGGTGTTACTCAAGGCCACCTACACTAGGGCTAGAACCGCAGGCGAAAAGCCAAGTACTTGGCGCAAGCGCGTCTACGGCCTATGCAGTCTCATTCTAGAATCGGTGGTAGCGCATGTCAAGCATTCAGAATCCGACCCCGGATTCCGACGCGGGCGGAGCAGGCTTCGTCGTCCGGTTATGCTATAATGCGTGCACAGTCCAGGACGGGATGGGGAATGGCGCGGATTCTGGTAGCGAACGACGACTCATTGGGCGCGGAACTGCTGGCGCTGACGCTGACGGCGGAAGGTCACGAAGTGATTCCCGCCGTGAACGGGTTTGATGCGTACGAAAGCGCGGTTCACGATGACCCGGACTTGGTAATTCTTGATCCCGTGATGCCCATATACAGCGGCTATGACATCTGCGAAATGTTGCGCAACGATCCCGCCATTCCCAAAGAGTTACCGGTTGTTTTCATGACCACGGGGAACGAGGACCGGCGGCGCATCGAACGAGTGGGGGCAACAGATACCATATCCAAGAACTACGCCGCAGTTGAATTGCGCGACCTCTTGGTCAAACATTTGGGGACGAAGGCGGTCGCCTAGACGCGGCCAGAAAGTCTCCGAATAGCAAAACTCCGCACGAGCCGGCGCTGGTGTTGAACAACGTACAGACGCTTTCCGGCCGCGCCGCGTCAAGAAGCCGGCTTTCTGGCCGGATTCTTAGGGGCTAGGGCTATGGCCTGGGGCCTTTCGCGGTCTCAGTCAGGGCGCGGCCAATACGAACGCGGTTTCGTTGCGCTTCCATCGCCCAATCCTTTATCTTGTCTTGACTGGGGCGCGGGCCGTAACGCGCCGCCGGGAGCAGATCCCGGCTCTCGTCCTCAGGTGCCCGTCCGTCGCTCACGGCGTTCGTCAGCGCGCAAAGGTACTCGTAGTCTTCCATCCCATCCCGCAGTACCTCAAGTCGAATCGACGGAAATGGCCCGTGCAAGCCGGGGTACATGAGAACCCCCGAGCCGGAGTCGGCGTGCTTCCATTCGACCGCGGAGTTCTTGAAGGTCTGCGCCCAGGTTCTCGGCCATCGGTTGAACTGGGATCCGGTGAGGCCGGCGAACCCTCTTTGCCAACAAACCCACGGGACGAGGCGGAACTCGGCCGATGCTGCGTCCAACGACAGGCTGGGAAAGTCGGTGCTGTTAAGCGACAGCCAAAGTTCCGGCGCTTGGATCTGTGTCGCCGGGGCATTCTCATTCGGTTTTCCGGCGATAATTTCGCGCACGCCTACCGGTCCGCCGGAAACCGTTTTGGAAAAGATGAGGCGTATCGCGAAGGTGGGCTTTTCCATCGCGAGAACGCCCTCCGACCAGGCAAGCGAGTTCGGTCCCGTGGCATTGTGACCTTCCCAGCGGGTCGTAGCGGAAGAGAACAGCCGCCCGTCAAAGGATGTTTCGAGGCGAATTCCGCTGGCTTCGGACCCGGGTTCCCACAAGACGGAAAGACTGCTCAGTTTCACCACATCGGTAAAGTCCAGGCGCAACCATTCGGGAGTCGATGTGGACGGTGAATTCGCTGAACGCCAACATGTATAGGGGCTGCCGTCATACGCATCCGCGGGAGTGGTTTCCCATCCCGCCCCCGTTGCCGCGCCGGATGATGACGCGTCCATCGATAGCGCGGTATAGGCAGGCGGCGTGGCCAGCGACTGGCCTTGGACGAGACGTTGCGCGGCAGTCGGATCAAGACCCGCCAAGGGGACCGCCCAGATGTCCGTGTAGCGTTCCCAATAGGGGTGCAGTCCGCCTCGCACCAGACGCCGCGGGCGAGGATCGGCGCGCTGGACCCTCTCGAGCGCGTTGCGCGCATCCGGCCAGTGCAATCGGTCCGGAACGGATGTGACACTCACGCACGCTTTGTCCAGCCAGTGGCGGTCCGCAAGCCAATCGGCCATACCGCGTAGGTACGCGCGGAGCGGCTCGGGTTCAGAAGGTGAGCGCGGTTCCGGAAATAGAGAGATTCCGCGCTCGCCCAGGCCAAGTTCGATCGTAGTCATGTGAGCATGGTTCGCGACGTAATCAATGTGCTCCTGAAACGATGCGCAGTCGGCGGCGCCGTCCTGAGCGACCCGCAGCAGATCACCGTTTGCCGCGAGCGCCAAGGAAACCGGATACGGCGCCAGCGCGTCGTAAATTGGCTTCCAAACCTCGAGGGCGTTCCCGGAGATGCCATAGAAATCGCTGATCGCCAAACGATCCAATGGAAACAAAGACGCGAGCTTCGGCGTCTCAGGAATCTCGAAATCGAACACCTCGATGGTCACGGAAATCGGTCTCTTGGGGGATTTCCCAAACGTAAGATCGAGCGCGCCCGTGTAAATGCCCGCCTTCGTGTTTCGAGGAATCTCATAGGTAACCCAGAGGGCGCGCGTTTCGCGCGCGGGCACGTCAAACGGTTCCGGCTCAAGCAGGGGATCCGGCCATAGCGTTTGAGTCTTCGAGGACACGCGATCCGATGGCGAAGGCGCCGTTGCGTACGCCACGCGCCGAATTGCGGGCGGGCCGATCTGCTTGTTCAACGCGCCGGCTCGAAGCTGGACGTCCTCGACCGGCTTCTTCCCTGCGCGAATACAGACTTGAAAACTCTCGTTCTCTCCGCGAGCGGCATAGATCCGAATCGATTCCATCGCGTCCGCCGCAGGAACCGTGCTTGGAAACACCTTAGTCATGGAGGATTCGGTCCAGACGTCGGTTGCGCCGGTAGTGAATAGAATGAATAGCAGCGGCAGACTCATTTTCCGATTATCGCGGTTTTTGAGGTGACACGCAATCGGGCGGGCTTCAGGGACCCGGTCCGGCGGCTGGGGATGAAAGTTGAGTTAGCGAGGCCTTGTTCGTATATTGCCTCAGGGCGGTGTTGCGCTGGGTGGCGGGACTCTCGCTTGCTGCACGAGATGTATTAGCCTCTTGAAGGAACTGGGCCATGTCGAGAGTCAGGATCGGGTTTGCGGGGGCGGGCTTCATGGGGCAGGTAGCCCATCTGCGGAATTATCTTCAAAATCCAGATTGCGAAGTCATCGCAATCGCCGAACCTCGGAAGGAATTGGCGCGAAAAGTAGCGGATCAGTACCGCATCCCGCGCGTGTATTCGCGTCACCTCGAGNCCTCGAGTTGGCGGCTGACCCAGACGTCCAAGGGGTGGTGGCCGCGCAGCCGCATCTCCTGAACGGGCATATCGCGATACCGCTGCTGAAGGCCGGGAAGAGTTGTTTTGTCGAGAAGCCGATGGCGGGCAGCCTTGAAGAGGCGGAAGAGATGGTGGAGGCAGCGCGAATCGGCAAGGCGCAACTCATGGTCGGATTCATGAAGCGGTACGATTCGGGGGTCAATCTCGCCAAGCGCGAATTAGATCGATTCTTCGAGGCGGACGTACGCGGACAATTGTGCGTGATTAACGCGTATTGCTTTGGGGGAGATTGGCTGCGCAACGTCACCGGCCCCATCAGCACGGGCGAAGCCGTGCCGCCCAATCCAGGATTCATCCCGCGCAACCCTGCGTGGATGACAGACGGGCAAAAAGAAACGTTCAATCTGTACATGAACATCTTTTCGCACAATCTTAACCTGATTAGGTATCTCTTCCCGGGCAGGCTGGAAACCAAGGCAGCGCTGCTGCGCGAGCGGAAGTTTATCCAGTCGTCGTTGTTTGAAAGCGAGGGAACACTTGTCAATTTGTATGGAATGAGCGTGAATTCGGGGCGGTGGGAAGAGAGAACGGAACTGTATTTCAACAACGGCTGGGTGCGCGTCATGACCCCGTCGCCCATGTCAATGCAAGAGGCCGCGACGGTCGAGGTATACGAAGGGGGCGAGAAACATGAAACGCGGACGCTGCATGCAAAGCCGTATTGGGCGTTTCGAGCGCAAGCGGACCATTTTGTTGAGTGCTTGAAGACCGGTAGCGTTCCGCGCACGAGCGGCGAGGATAGTCTTGAAGACATGCGCCTGATGGAAGACGTGTTCCGTAAGGCGATGTGGGTGTGAAATTGGGCGCCGGCGCGCCGGCGAGGTTATCGAGTAGTGAGTGTGGAAGCCATAACTGACATGATGAGCGCCGCGAAATCGTTCAGGAGTAGCGCGAAGCGCGTGCTGCTCTTGCCAATTCGCGGCCGAATCGAATAGAAAGGGACACTATGCACCTCGGCAAAGAAATTCGATTGCACCGTATCTTTTCCCATCCGTCCAAGAAGTTGTGTTCGGTGGCCGTGGACCACTTCTGTGGCTATCAAAAGGGCTTGCCTGAGGGGCTGGTAGACGTCCCCAAGGCCATCGCGCAATTGGTGAAAGGAAGACCCGACGCGATCTCGATGAACAAGGGGATGGCGAAGAACGCCTGGGAACCCTACGCGGGGGTGGTGCCGCTAATCATGAGTTCGGTGATCTTCACGCCGGACGACAACCTGTTGCAGGCGCTGGGCCGTCCCGAGGAAGCCATTCGGATGGGGGCGGACGCAATTGCAGTGGCCATCGGGGTGCGCGGCCGCAATGAAGGGGCCTATCTGAAGATTCTCGCGACCGCGGTGGAAGAAGCGGACAAGTGGAATTTGCCCGTCATGGCGCACATTTACCCGCGGGACTTCTCCGGCGAGCCGCGTATCGTTCACGATCCGGAAAATATCATGTGGGCCGTGCGGTGCGGAATCGAATGCGGCGCGGACGTGATCAAGGTGCCGTTTACCGGTGACGCCGCTTCGTACCGGGATATCGTTGCGACGTGCCCAGTCCCGCTGGTTGCGGCCGGCGGACCGCAGGCCGAAACTCTATATCACGCGTTGGAGCAGATGACCCACGTGATGGCCTCGGGCGCGCGCGGCGCGACCATTGGCCGGAACATCTGGGGTACCCATCACCCGACAAAGGCGTTGCAGGCGTTCAAAGCCGTGATTCACGATGGCAAGAGCGCGCACGACGCGGCGCACGAGGCTGCCCTCCCGCACCATCATTAGCGCACGGAGCGAGCAACTGTGAGCCTACGAGACTTTGACAAGACCGCTATTCATCGGACGTAGCGCCGGCATCTTGCCGGCATCGTAGCGACCGAACCTTGCCGGTTGGAAGCCAGAGGCGCCAGAGGAATACCGGAGCGCGGCGTCGAGACCGGCGCCGCGCTCGCGCTTTCGGCGAGCTAATTCGCCGCTATGATTTGCACCCAGACGGTACGCGTCCTGGGACCGTCAAATTCGCAGAAGTACAGGCGCTGCCAGGTCCCGAACGCCAGGCGGCCGTCTTTGATGAACACGGTCTGACTGAATCCCATCATGCTGGCTTTCGCGTGGGCCGCCGAATTGCCTTCCGAATGGGCGTAGCCACCTTCCCACGGAACGGTCCGATCGAGAATCAACTTGAGATCGCGCACCACATCGGGATCGGCGTTTTCGTTGATGGTGAGTCCGGCCGTAGTGTGGGGCACGAATACGTGGCACACGCCGTTGGTGACGCCCGATTCCTCCACGGCGCGTTGGACATAGGGGTTGATGTCGAGGAACTGGCAGCGCTCCTGGGTGCGCACTGAGAACTGTTTCATGTCACTGGTCTCCGCTGTTGAATCCAACAACCACTGGCAGGGCCGGCGGTAGGAGGAAGGGCCCTGAAATGGGTCAGCGCTTCCCAACCGGAGACACGATGCGCAGGCCTTCCACCATACCGCTGGGACAGCAGAGCCGACTCAATTCGCGGCCTTCACGTCCAAGGATAAGTTGCCGTCCGCATGACTCACTATACGGGTTCTCAGCTAATTCTCGCGCGCCGGCGATCCACAACACTTCTTGAACTTCTTTCCACTGCCACAAGGACACGGATCGTTCGGTCCGGCCTGATGTACGACGCGAATCGGTCTCGGCTTCGGCCTGTCGAGCTTGGGGCGTTCACCGGAGGCCGTTTGCGCTTCCGACGATTGACCGGCCAGGTTGAAGCGGCTGGTATCGTACGACGAAAAACTGCGATCCTGCTCCTTGTCCGCCGCGACGTAGTGATACTGGGAATAGAGCTGCGCGAAGGGGTCGTCCTGAGCGGTGAGCGTGCCCCGGCGCGCCTGGATGAGGCGGTTCTGCCGGACTTGAGGGTCCGTGAGGCGGAAGAGAGTCTGCGCGACATTCTCGTCGATGGCTTTGAGCATCAGCTCGAACATCTCGAACCCTTCGGTCTTGTATTCGATAAGGGGATCTTTCTGGCCGTATGCGCGCAGGCGGACGGACTGCCTCAAGTAGTCCATCGAGTAGAGATGGTCGATCCATTTGTCATCCACGGCGCGGAGCAGCGCCATCATTTCCAGATCGTGTACCCGCTTACGCGCCAGTTTCGCGAAATCGATCCCGGTCTCGTCGCCACCGATCTGTTCGCGGAAGCTGGCCCGGATTTCCTCTTCAATGAGCTGTTCCCTGCGCGCATATTCGTCAAGGACCTGCGCAGTGAGGTCCTCGGTGAGCGGCATGGGTTTTTCGCCGGGCTCCGGCTCGAGCGCGGGATCGAAACTGAACAGCAGGCGCATGCGCGTGGCGAGCCCCTCGAGATCCCATTCTTCGGGGAGCTTATCTTCAGGGGCGTATTCGGCGACGCTGTCGGCGACGAGGCTTTCAAACATCGCGCGCAGTTCTTCCGTAATATCGCGGTCTTCGAGCACATCTCTGCGCATTCCGTAAATCACGTTGCGCTGCTTGTCCATCACGTCGTCGTATTCGAGGAGGTGTTTGCGAATCTCGAAGTTGTATTCCTCGACTTGGCGCTGGGCGCGCTCGATCGAACGGGTCACCATCCGCTGGCTCAGGGGCTCATCGTCCATCTGGTCGCCACCGAACCAATCCACCATCTTCTTGACCTTGTCGCCACCGAACAGCCGGGCGACTTCGTGTCGATTCGGCGTGATGCGTGGCGCTCGGTGCCGATGATGGCCAAGCCGCCAAATTCGCGGACGCCTTCACCGAGCTTGATATCCGTGCCGCGGCCGGCCATGTTGGTCGCGATGGTGATGGCCCCGCGTTTTCCCGCGGCGGCCACGATGGACGCTTCTTTTTCGTGGTGTTTTGCGTTCAGCACTTGGTACTCGGCCACTCCGCGTTCATGCAGGAGCGACGCGACCAGCTCGGATTTTTCGATCGAGACGGTACCTACAAGAATCGGCCTGCCAGTCTTGTGCAGTTCCACGATTTCGTCGCAGACGCGCCGGAATTTGCCGCGCTCAGTCGCGAAGACAAGGTCATTCATGTCTCTGCGCTGCATGGGTAGATTTGTGGGGACGGGCACAACTTCCAGATTGTAGATCTGGCTGAACTCCATCGCCTCGGTGGACGCGGTTCCGGTCATCCCGGCAATCTTCTTGTACAACTTGAAAAACTTCTGGTACGTAATCGTGGCGACGGTTTGCGACTCGAACGCGACTGGCACGTTTTCCTTGGCTTCAAGGGCTTGATGCAGGCCGTCGGAGTAACGGCGGCCTTCCATGGTGCGGCCGGTGAACTCGTCCACGATAAGTACTTCGCCGTCCTTGACGACGTACTCGACATCCTTCTTGTAGAAGTGCCGCGCGCGCAACGCTTGTTCGAGCATGTGGACGACGCCCAGCGAATCGTCAGTGTACAAATTGTCCACGCCCATGAGCCGCTCGGCGTTGACCATACCGTCTTCGGACAGCAGTACGTGGTGGCCCTTTTCTTCGAGCTCAAAATCCACGCCTTTGCGGAGCTGCCTCGCGACGTCATCGACTTTGAGATAGAGATCGGTGCTCTTCTCGGAGCGGCCGGAAATGATGAGGGGCGTCCGCGCCTCGTCGATCAGAATCGAGTCCACCTCGTCGACGATGGCGTAGTTCAGCTCGCGTTGCACGCGCATTTCGGGGCGCAGCGCCATGTTGTCGCGCAGGTAGTCGAATCCAAGCTCGTTGTTGGTGCCATAGGTTATATCCGAGCGGTAGGCGACCTGTCGTTCGGGGGTATTCATATCGTACTGAATCGTGCCGACAGTGAGTCCGAGAAACTCGAAGATTGGCCCCATCCATTCGCGGTCACGGCGGGCGAGGTAGTCGTTTACGGTAACGAGATGTACCCCGAGTCCACTAAGGGCATTGAGGTAGACCGGCATCACGGCGACAAGGGTCTTGCCTTCACCGGTCACCATTTCCGCAATGCCGCCTTGGTGGAGAACGACACCGCCGATGATCTGGACGTCAAAGGGTCGGAGACCGACGACACGTTTGGCCGCTTCGCCAACGACCGCAAACGCCTCGGGAAGTATATCGTCCAGGGTTTCGCCCTGAGCCAAACGTTCTTTGAATATGCCGGTCTGGGCTCGCAACTGGCCGTCCGTCATGGCGTTGATCCGGGCCTCGTGAGATCGGACGGTCCGGAGTAGCGGGGTCAACCGCTTAATCGTGCGGTCGCGACTGGTACCGAACAACTTCCGCAACAGGGTCATGAACACAAGAAGGTAGCCTCCACAATTCGGCAAATGCTATATTCATGGACAATAAAGCCGCAACCGCCGAATCTTTGGTCTGATTTAGTTGTCAGCGGCGCCGGTGTTTCACCGGTAGACTGCGCCGACAAGAGGCTAATCATACCAAAGCAGAGCGCGAATGGACAAACACTGCATGACAACACCAATCCCTTCGAGACGAGCATTCGCTAAATGTAGCTGGCTGTGGCGCGGCCAATTGCGGGGGACGTTTCCGGGGACCTCATACTCGTGCTAACGCTATATTTCGTGACCTTGGCTGCGTCATCGGGTGTGGTCGGCGCATTTCTCCAGCGCGAACTCGCGTTGGAGGGGTATGTCGCAAGTTTTGGCGGCGGGGTATCACTGGCATGCGGATCGGCGCTGGGGTATCTGGCGATTCAGTTGCTCTACATGTCCGTGGTTCGGCTGTTGAAACCCACGCGCGACAATGCCCCGCTATTCTGCGAACTCCTATCCCTGGCCAGCGCTGGCGCCCTGATACCATCCCTGCTGGGTGTCCATTTCTTGGGCTCGGACCCGGCGATGCTCAAATACGAGCCGCTGGGGGTGTTCGGCGTATTCGCAGCCCTGCACGTCATCTTCAAGTTAGCGTCGTTCTTCGCCACACTCTGGGCGGCGCCGTCGAGTCGATTGAACTCGGCGTTGTGGTTGCTCGCGGCGGCCATCGCGGGCGCGACCTCCTTCGGGCTCATCACACGCTGGACCAGCACATTGGAGGCGGCCCTTCAACGGGCGCCGGATGAGATGCAGGCCTATCGAATTGGAACGGACTATGCCGTGGCCCGGATTATGCCCGAAGGGGCGATTTGGGAACAGCCGCTGAAGACGTTTTCCGGGCAGTCGCTTACCATGCGGTGGGCCAGGCCGCCGAATTCCGACGAAGACGCCCAAGGCCCGCAGACGTTCTATGTCAATGTGGCGATTGATGGCGCCGAGTCGCGCACGATTTCCAAGTCGGTGACCCTAAAGGGCCCCGGATGGGTTGAGGCGCGAATTCCCGCGCTGAGCATTCCGGCCGGCGCCGAGACGTGCAGCATATCGTGGACCTCGGAAAAAGATCCGCAATGGCGAAAGTTGGTGAAATACCGGCCCGTCATTGCGTCGCGCCGGCAATTATTAATGTCCGGGCCGTTTTCGCACGAAACACGGGGTGACTCGACTTCTCCGAATTTCGTCGTGATTCTAGTGGACGGTTTGGGCGATGGATCGGCGGGCCCGGCCCGTAAACGCGATACTACCCCGGCATTGGACCACTTGGCAGCGGCGGCGCTGAGCTTTGCCCATGCGTATACGCCCGCGCCGGACAGCGCGGCGGCGGTCATGACCACGCTCACGGGGGTGAGCCCGTTGCGGCACGGATTCCTGGGTAGCCATCGCGGGCCACTGCCCGAGGCGTACAAGACACTACCATCGGTCTTGGGCCAGCAGCACTATGTCACCGCGGCTTTTACGGAGGCGGACGGTGACTCGCCGACGGTGATGGCGTACGCGACTGGATTTGAAAAGGGATTCGAGACCTATGACACGGGATACGCCGCGGACGGCGCCGCAGCGGCGCCGCAGAATTCAACTGCCTCCAAGAGCGCGGCCGAGCCTTTGGCGGGCTCGCAGGTTACACTGAATAGGGCGCGCGCTTGGATCGATGCCCACAACGACGAGAAGTTCTTCGTTCTGATCCGGCTGCGTGAATTGACTGAACTTGCGTGGCGCAGCCGCTACGCGCCGGGTCTTGGGAAGGGGGGCGCGGAAGCGGCGCCACTGGACACGTATGATAGCGCGGTCGCATTCCTGGATCGGAAATTGGGCGAGCTGTTCACGCACTTACGCGAAAAGGAACTGCGCAAGAATACATGTGTGCTCGTGACGTCGACGCACGGCTACGACTTCTCGATGGGCGCCGGAGTAAAGCCGATCGTGAACTTGAGCGAGGACGCGTTGAGTGTGCCCCTGGTCTTTCTGATTCCCGGTGTTGAGAAGGCCCCGCGTCACGACGTGGTGTCGCTGCTGGACATCATGCCGAGCGTGTTGAAGCTGGCGGGAGCCCTTGAAGATGTAGCAACCGAAGGAACGGACTTTGTCAACGGTCCGAACGGGGCGCAACCGATTTCGGTGTGGGGCGATCCGCTACAGATTAGTGTGCGGACGGAGAAATGGCGTTTTACGTGGCAAACCGTGGTATCGCCGTTCAAGCAGCAACTGACCGCCGGCAGCGGCGCAGTTGAACTGTTTGAAGCGAGTCAGTTGAAGCGCGGCGCAATTCCGCGCAGCGTAGCGGCTCGTGTCCCTGACGCGGTAATCCAGTTCCGGCGTGGGCTGGACACGTACATCACGCGCTGCCAACAGGGTTGGAAGACGAAGACGGAAGAGACGCCGCAGTAATATATCCAACTCGCGCAGGCGAAGACGCCAATCAGCGGCGCGGAATGCGTAGCGATTCCTGGAGTCGATAAGCGGAACCGGTCTGGCGGTCTGGCTTTCGCGGCCTTATTTGGACTTGGCCTTCTTGGGCTTAGCTTTAGCGGTGGTCTTCTTGGGGGCGGCAGGCTCCATTGCATGGAAGTACTTGCTGGACTCAAGGATGTTTCCCAGACTCCGCTTGGTCTCGTCGGTCGGCAGGATGCCCTGCGCTGCGGCGCTCGCGAGGAAGTCCTCCCAGTCCTCGTGCCCCCAGGAACCGTCATGGGATGCGACAAATCTCCCCGCCAGGTCAAGCACTTTTTGCAGCACGGTCTTCGTAGCCATTGGATGTGTTCTCCTTCTTGAACGCCGTTTCCGCTAGAGGCGCGGCCAGAAAGCCTCCTTCTACCAAAACCCGACTAAACCGAGCGCTGGTTTTAGACAACTTAAAGATGCTTTCTGGACGCGCCGCGTCAATTAGCCGGCTTTCTGGCCGAACTCCTAGAAGCCGGTCCGGACCCTCCCGGAATCGGCCTCTTCAGTCCAACTACAACGTCCTCTCCACCCAGCTTCCTGGCTCCCCGCCTCAGTGCAGCGCTCGCGCGCTCACCGGACGACCATCACTATAGGTCAGTCGGGCTTCGGTGTCAACCGCCGATGCCGCGTGATATACTTCGCCGACAATGGCTTACAACAGCGTTTGGTATCGCGCCTTGATCGCCACGCGATGGCCCGACGCTGAGTACGGGAAGGATAGTTAGGATGCTTTCTATCGCTGCGCTGTGCGGTCTGATGGTGATCAGCGCGGAGTCTGCCGTCGTAAACCTCCCCGTGTCCGACGATTCTTGGGAACAAGGCGTGCGGGGCGATTGGCGATTCCGTTACGACCATCGCGACCTTTTCGCCATGCGGCATCCGTGGAAACCCAGCGCCGAAGGCTCGTATGCCTCCGTCCAACGTTCCGTAACGCTTCCCAAAGACTGGCAAGGGCCTGTCGTGCTGTCGTTCTACTGTTCGGACGACTATCAGGCGGTGGGCAAGCCCTCCGACCGGAGATTGAGCGCGGAAGGCTTCGTAGGCCACCGGTTCAAGCAAGTCCTCATCGACGGCAAGGTGGTATGGAGCACCGACGTTGCGGACGGCGCCAAGCCCGGGGAATCTCCCCGATTCCGCGTGCCGCTGAGTGTCGAACCCGGCAAGACATTTCGGCTAACGCTACTGGCGTACGACGCGGTACCGTCCACGACGCTCCTACCCCGGGACTATTACCAAGCGCCTGGAAATGCTCTGAAAAGGGAATCCGATCCGGCCGCCGCAAACTTTGCGACGAGCGTCTATTTTGGCGATATCAGCATCTCGGGCGAAGGCGACACTCCCGCCCCGGGAAAACGCCCGTCAGAGGCCCGCGTCAAGGCGCTTCACGCGGAGCGCTGGCCGATCCCGCCGCCGGGGGACGCGTGGAAGGCGGATTCGACCGTGTTCGAGGTCTCGGCGCCGGCGGGCATCCCCGTGGACGGATTCCCGGCTGAGTGTGGTTTACCAGTGCCTATTGGAAGGGTAAAGAATACTGACGGGATACGGTTCTTGACGCAGAAGTCCGCATTCTTGGCCGTACAAAAGACCGCGACGGGATGGTGGCCGGACGAATCAACCGAGTGGCTTTCGCTGGCGTTTCCAATCAAACCCGCCGAGGGACCGCTCAAAATGAGCTTTGGGCCGGACGAGGCGCGGTTCTATCGCGCAGCGATGGCGACAGAGTCCGAGAATTCGGTTCATGTGGACGCCGGTTCGATCTTCTTTGATGCGGGTTCAGGGATTTTCGTGGGCGGTCTGCGAACGCAACCTTCCGGACCCGGCATCAACCTGCAAGTCGCCTTGCGATCCGGCGACGACGACGCGCGCGGCACAATCGAATCATGGCAGATCATCGACAACGGGCCATTTCGCTGTACGGTGGAATTGCGCGGGCGTTTCGATACCGTGGACAAGACATTGGCGTCGTTTCGCCTGTACTGTTCCGCGTACGCGGGAATGCCCTACCTGAAGTTGACGTTCAGACTGTTCAACGAGACAACAGCGGCGCTGCCGGTGACGTCGCTGCCGCTGCAACTGACCTTTCCGCAGGCGCCGCAAGGAGTACGAACCCCGGCGGGGGAGGCGGCGGACGGGGTGTCGATCATTCAACAGTCGGAAAAGGACCGTACAATCAACGGCGCAGCGGCCAATCCGTGGGCGCCCATGTTCGTGGCCTGGAAGGGCGGAGCGGTCACGATACGTCATTTCCGAGAACTTTTTCCGAAGCGTATATCGTTCCAGGGAGCGGATCTGACGCTTGACTTGGCGCCGGCGACCGGATCGCCGATTGTCTTCACACCGGGCGAGGCAAAAACTCACGAAATCTGGATTGCGCTAGGGAATGTGGACCCGGTCCAATTTGCGGCCACGGTTGAACAGCCGCCGATCCTGCAAAATGCGGCTTACTTCTGCGCGACCGGCGCGCTTGGTCCAGCGCGGCCGCACGACGGAGTACCCGTCTTGGACGAGGCCATGCGGACCCGGTACGGAAATAAGCGTTGGGAGGACTTCAATCAGCAATTCGGTCTGCGAGACTTTCCTGATTCTTCCTACCAGTCTTCTGCGGGCGAGTGGTCGAACAACTACTACGAGCGCATGCTCGGGCTTTGGTCAGAGTGGTTTATGTCCGGTGACCGGCGTTGGTACGACCTTGCGCGCGATGTCAGTGAACACATTATGGACGTATCCGTGGTCCACTCGGCTGTGCCAGGGAACGATTGGATTGGCGCGATGCATGGTCCGGGAAAGAATCACGTCGCGGGACCGTGGAGCCCTATGCTCCGGCCGGACGGGCTGGTGTTGTACCAAAAGCTGACCGGAGCCCCAGGGGCGCGCGACGCGTTCTTGGGTGTGGCCGACTATTGCATACGCGTCAGAGCCGGACGTGACGGTCCCAGCGCGCGCCACCACGCCGGTCCGTTCGACGCCATCTGTTCCGCCTACGATGAAACAGGAGATGTGAAGTACCTCGACGAAGGCAAAGCTCGCGTCGAAAGCGTCAACGCGATGATGGATCGCCGGCGCGGCGTGTGGCCCGAAGCGTACGGTTCGGATGTGTACCGTGGCGCCGCGCCCTGGGTGGACGCGCAACTCGCGCGGCCCATCTACCGCTGGTACCGCTTGACCGGCGACGTCGAGGCGGCGCAGGCGTTGGTGGGACTTGCCGAATCCGTGATTTGCGAGAACACCGATTGGGACCACCCCGGCGAGATGTCCGATTACTCATCCGACCCGCATTTCGCGGCGACAGCCGCATACGACCCGATGATTCTGCCAATGATCTTCGCGGCGTATGAACTGACCGGCGACACGTTCTTTCTGGATGCGGCGAAAGCGCAATGGCGCCGCTGGCTGCGTGACAAGACGCTGGAGTCGCCGCTGAACTGCTATTGGAACACGCCGTGGCTGGTCTGGTACTTGAAGGAATACGGACTGGTAGACAAAGGCAAGATACCCGAAGCCCTGGCCAAACCTGCGTCAGCCCCTGCTACGCCAAAATGATCGTGCTCACATCAGTCGGCGAACACGTACAGCCCTCGTGCCCTCGTTCCCAAGTTGCACTTGCGTTAAAATAGGCATAGCGGAGCCGTTGAAAAACCCCGTGCAGGATTTTTTCTTGACAGATCCGCGG
>JACRLJ010000154.1 GCA_016215105.1 Candidatus Hydrogenedentota bacterium | reverse complement strand
TTCCGGCCAAGGCCGTGTTCGCCTGTATTCCCCATCGATTCGTTCTTGAGATGCAAGTGCGGGAGGGTCCGCGTCCTCGCGGACCGGCGTGTGCGCCATCGGCCGTACCGGTCCTCGAGGACGCGGACCCTCCCATCGCCTCTATTTCTTCGGATCGCCTTCTTTGATCCATTCCTCGTTGAAAAGAACGTACTTGATGGTCTTGGCGACGACCGTGTAGCCATCGGCCATACCGGTCCGCGAGGACGCGGACCCTCCCATCGCCTCTATCTCTTCGGATCGCCTTCTTTAATCCATTCCTCGTTGAAGTGGGCGTACTTGATCGTCTTGGTACCGACCGTGTAGGTGGCGTGCAATGATCCGTCCTTGGCCTGGGTGACGGACGGATAATCGAAGCGCCCGTCGGGGGTGTCTTCGAGGTGGCGGGTCCATTGCCAGGTCTTACCGCGGTCTGTGGACAGCGAGACCGCGAGTTTGCTGCGGGGTTCCTTTTCATCGTCGTTGTAGATCAAGAGCAGCTCGCCGCTCTTGAGCAAGAGCGTCTCGATGCCGGCGCCGGGGCGTGGCCGGTCGGTCAGCGAGAGCGGCGTCCACGTCATGCCGCCGTCGGTGGATTCGCTTCGCTTGATGCGGTGTTCTTTGCCGCCGTTGCGGAAGAACGCGACAATGGACTTATCCGGGAATTCCGCCAAGGTCGGTTGAGTAATTCCCGCTTCGGGAACGGGTTTTGAGTAGGTCCAGGTATCCCCGCCGTCATTTGTGATGGCCATGGCGGCGACGTTGAAGTTCTCGTTCGATAGCGGCAGCACGACGGCGCCGTCGGATCGCACGAGCGGGTGCGCGCGCGGCATCCAGCCGAGCCGGAAATACGCGATGTTTCCGAGTTGCTTATCAATCTCCTGCCGGAATTTCTCCACCTTTTCGATGGGCGAATCGGTGTCCTCTGCCAGCTTGGCGAGCGACGCTTCGACCACCTCTTTGATTCCCTGGACATGTGGAATAAGTACATTCTGTTTAGCCCACACCGGGGGACCCGGTTTGCTGTAGTCCGTCGAAACCGCGTACCGGAGCAGCGCGCTGGGCCAAGTCCAATCCGGCACGCCGACCAAGGTCGGATAGATAAGGTACAGGCGCGCTTGCTTGTCAATCACCATGCAGGGGTTGTTGTCGGACACGCCGAAGGTGTCCGCCATGACGAATCGCGTTTCCCACTCCTTCGCGCCCGCCGCTTTCCGGCTGCCGCCGATGCGGACATCGTCGGACTTATCCCGGCGCTCGGAGAAATACGGCGCCGGAAGAATGGTCCCGTTCTCGTACCAGACGGCGCGGAGGTCACCGTTGGGACATTCGACAATACACGACGCGTGCGCGTGAAATTGCGGGTCAGACGCCGGAGCTTCGAAGATGAGTTGGGATTCGTGAAGGGGCGCGGCGAAAGCGGCAGTCATCATTGCCGTGGCCGCCAAGAACAAGGTAAGGGTTCGCATTGGACTTCTCCCGTAATGTGTTTTCCAGTGCGCAAAACAAAGGCCAATTCTCCGTACGAAAGGGTACAGGCAAGGGGCGCCTGTTATCCACCCGGAGAAGACTTGCAGGCATAGACGCGCAGGTTGGGGATGGCGCCGTGGGCGATTTCGGGCAGGTTCGCGGGAGCGCCGGTGGCGGGAAACGCCATCTTGTTGGACAGGGGGTCCCACAGCGCCCAAACAAAGTAATAGTCAATATCGAAGTGGGCAAGCTCTTTTTCGAGCGCCGCGCCGTCGATATCGGGCGCGGGTTGCCCGTAGTAGTGGGCGTCCATGTAGTAGGCTGCCTGAAGCGATCGGTGCCACATTCCCCTGCTCGACGCGATGTTTCCTTGGACGTGGAATTCGGAGCGCAGCCGCTGCGCGATATCGAAGTACTCCTTGGCGCCGTTCCAATTGGTGATGAGGCCGGCGAGCGGCGCCGACACGAACATCAGCAGGTAGAGCACGTACGGCCAGCGGCGTGGCCGCAGATCAGGCCCAATCCGCCGGGCGGCGAGGGCGCCGAGAAGCGCGGCGCACAGGACTAATCCGAGCAGCTTGGAGCTCCACAAGTAACGGTCTTCAACGATGAGCGGTAGATAACCCGCGGCGTACAGCGTCACGCTCAGGATCAGCCAGTAGACCCTGGACGCCAGCGTCACGTTTCGCCGCCGGGCTAGCACGAGCAAGACGACACTGAAGATGACACCGCCGCTGCTTAGCGCAAGACCGGCATTCTTGAGCGTGGTCAGCAGCGCATGTTTGAGGCCGCGCCACGACCCCAGCGGGTTCCAAGGTTTCATGCGGTCCATGTACAAGCTGGGGTCTTCCCACATGCTTACCGCAGTCGGGTTGGGCGGCGCGAGGAACCCGCCGTTGTCCATGGGCTGACCGTTGGAATCCGGACCCCAGGCGAGCAGGTTGTACTTGCCGGCCGAACCGATGGTGAGTTCGCCGTACTTGTGCGCCATCATCCCTATCCATACGCTGGACAGGACGAGGAAGACGGCGTACCCGGTGGCCGCGTTGAGGAGTACGGTCCGCTTGGCGCCGGGCGTCGCGCTTCGGAGATGGAGCCAGGCGGTCATGGCGGCAAAATGCGCGAAGAAGAAGTAGAAGTTGTAGTTCTTGGCTAGATACGCAAGGGCGCCGAGCAATCCGCACAGCGCTCCCGCCCAGCGGGAGTCCGTGTAGCGCGAGCTCCAGATCACGCAGTAGTAGACGGCGAGCAGCGCGACGGTTAACACGTCCGGCGTGACCAGTGTGAGAGCAAACGACAGGGCGCACACCAACGCGGAGGCCAGGGCAATCGCACGGGGCCTGCCGGTGACCTCAAATTGACGGAGGAGCACAACGAACGCCGCGAGCGCCGCCAGTCCGGCCACGAGCAGCCACACCTTAGCGGCGGCTACTCCGGGAACGCCGAAATAGATCGCGGGGGCCGTCAGCCACGACAGCAGCGGCGCCCAATGACGGTTAATCGCGCCCAGGGCGTCGCCGCGCGCGTATTTCTCGGCGATCGAGACATAGGACACGCCGTCCGGATTCAGCCGGTACTGATAGTGCGTGAACAGCGCCGCGGCAGCGACCACGTAGAGCGCCAGCATACACACGGCGACGCGGTCCCAAGTCGGATTATGTCCGGAAGAAGTTTCCATAGAGATGGGGAGAATGTACTGTACTGCGCGGCGCGGAGCAAACGTGGCTTTCAACCCCGCGCCACGTTTTGTATAATGCCGGGAGTTCGCGTGGCGCGGGCACACGGGCAGGAAAGGAACTCCAAGAATGAACGAATCGGACAATCAATCACCGTCCGCGGCTGAGCGGGACCGGATCTTTTCCGAACGCAAGCAGCGCGTCGAGGATTTCAACTTCGGCAAGGAGACGACAGCGGTCTTTGATGACATGCTGAATCGTTCGGTGCCGTTTTATGGTGAAATCCAGCGGATGACCGCCGAACTGGCGGTGGACTTCGCGGCGAGCGGGACGAGCATGTACGATCTGGGGTGTTCGACCTGCAACACGTTTCTCCAAGTGGCCCCGCTGTTGCCGCCCGACGTTCGTCTCCGCTTCGTGGGGCTCGATTCGTCGGAGCAGATGCTGGATCGGGCGCGCGCCAAGCTCAAAGACTCCGGTTTTAAGCACGAGTACGAGCTCCGCGTAAGCGATTTGAACCAGGGAATCGAACTGACGAACGCGAGCGTCGTGTTTATGACGCTTACGCTCCAGTTCATTCGGCCCATGCACCGCGAGGTGCTGCTGGAAAGCATCTACAAAGGCATGAACGAGCGCGGCGCGCTAATTATCGTCGAGAAAGTCTTGGGCGAGAATTCCACGTTCAACCGGCTGTTCATCAAGCACTATTACGAGTACAAGAAGCGCAACGGATACAGCGAACTCGAGATAGCGCAAAAGCGCGAAGCCCTCGAGAACGTGCTCATCCCGTATCACCACACCGAGAATCTGCAACTGCTTCGCAAGGTCGGTTTCCAGCAGATCGACACGTTCTTCAAGTGGTACAACTTCTGCGGCATCGTCGCCATCAAATGACGGCGCAGCCTTTTACTGCGCAGCGTTCTTCTTTACGAGGAAAGTCCACGCCAACACCATGATGATTCGTTTCGGCAACTTCTTTTTTCGCTACCGGGATTTTCTGTTCCCGCTGATTTTTGTCATCCTCGCGGTCGGCTTCAAACCCGCGTATCCGATGGGTGTGCGCGAATACGATCGCGTCACGGACGCGTTGGGCCTTGCACTGGCCGTCGCCGGGCAAGCGTTGCGGGCGGCGGTCATCGGATACGCCTACGTGAAGCGCGGCGGCAAGAATAAGCAAGTGTACGCGGACACCCTGGTGACCGAGGGCTTCTTCAACCACTCGAGAAATCCGCTTTATGTGGGCAACCTGCTCATTCTCGCGGGGCTGATCGTGATTCAAGGATCGCCGTGGGTGATCGCCATCGGCGGCGCGTTCTACCTGTTCGCCTACTTAGCCATCACCGCCGCGGAAGAGGACTTCCTGCGCACGAAGTTTGGCGCGCAGTACGACGACTACTGCGAACGCGTCCCGCGCTTCATACCGCGCTTCGCGGGCCTCGGCAAGTCGATCGAAGGAATGCACTTCGACTGGCAACGGCTCATCCGCAAGGAATACGGCAGCACCTTCGTGTGGATCGTGTGCGCGGCGGCTCTGTACTGGTGGGAGCAATACGTCCACTACGGCCTCAAGTTCACCAAGCACCGCATCATCACCGTGGCCATCGTGCTCACCCCTCTAACCATCGCGTACGTCGGCGCCCGCGTGCTCAAGAAGACTGGCAGGTTAGGGAAAGACTGAATTCGTCTATCCGGCTGCGTGGTACGTCTGCCGTCGGACTATGTTGCGTGGCCTAAATGTGCTCCTTCGGCCAGCACGAGCAGGCGGTCGTGCAGAAACTCCGGCGCTAGGTCAGCCCCGTTATTCCACACAATGGTTTCGAGTTCTGGATCTACCTGAAATGCTTTGAACTTCTCCTTGTCTTTCAAAGGGGCAAACATTTCCCCGTGCAGTTCATCCGCAAGATCAACGTAACCCTCTGCGCCATCATTGAATCTCAGGTGAATCACGTAATCACGCTCGTACTTCGCTTCGACAACGTGCAGTATCATAGCGTTACTCCAGTGGCGCAACGTGGGCCAGCAGCAGTCGCTGTTGAACGCGCTCCAATAACGTGCGAGATCGCCCACGGGCGGCAGTTGTCACGAGGTCCCTTACGGATCGACCTTACCTGGGAGCCACGCATTTTGGTGGGAGGCCCAGCATTTCTTGCCTTGCTCGGGCAGGTCTATCTCCCCTTCGTACTTCGTTCCATTCCAATGAAATATGGACTTCCGCTGGTCAACCCGTGATTTTTCCGGCGCCAGCGGATTGCCGTTCGCGTCACAGAATCCGTCGGCATACCAGTCCGTTGTCAGGATCACGTCATCTAACCACGGTAGCGACTTCGTGTTGTTCTTCTGGAACGAGGCCGTGCTCTTAAATTCTTCGTAAGGTGTGCATCTACCTACCGTAAACTCGGTTACTAAACTAAGGATCGAATAGAGGGTTCGCTTGCCCGGGTCGTACCGCCACAGGGAGAGCCTTTTCTCGGTGCTCATGTGATAGGACCCTTCTTCGATCTTCAGCGTACGAACGCCACGGTATTCAGCGTGCGGGTCCTCACCGTATTTCATCCAGTCCCGCAGATCAACGAGATTGAATTCGAGGTGTTCGCTCCGAAAGATCAGTATTGGTGTCCAGTCTTGTGCTTCCGCCAGAAGGACGATGAGATAGTCACGCGAATCTTTCCACCAGTTCCGGTGCGCGATGGCGTGCGCTAGGTAGCAAGGCGTTCCCGGTCCCGTTATCTCAGGGGCAGGAACCAGATTCCGCTCCTGTTGAACTACCAGGAATTCGATACGTTCCAGGGGCGTGGTAGCCTTGAACTCGGGTCGCTCCTCCGTCTTGGCAATGATATCTCGAACCTTTTGTTGTACCGCAGTGAGGTTGGGTTCGAAGATTAGTTCCGCGGCATTGGCTTTGTCGAGATAGGCGGCGGAACTAGCCACGCCCATGCCTAAACAGATACCTAGGGTTACCCACCGGTTCCTCATACCACACCCCTTTCGCGGAGCCCCACGAACTGAACTCCGTTGCGCTCAGACATTATAACCTTTTGGTCCAGCTACTTGACTGTCCGGTTGTCTGAGTTATTATACCGTAGGTAAGATCCCCGGATTGACGTAAAAGGTTGCGCTCGCGCATGTCAGAACCGGCGGCTGGGGACAGCCGCCCTCCCATTCGCCCGGACGCGGGTTCCGCGTAGGTCTCTTAATTCTGGCTTACGGGATGAAGCTTATGGTTGGCTTCAGCGTACAGATCCATTCCGCGATGAGTTGCGCGGCGTGCTCGACGTCGGTTAGCGACACCAGCTCTACTGGGGAGTGCATGTAGCGGTTCGGGATGCTAAGTAGCGCTGTCGCGACGCCGCCTCGGCTGAGTTGCATGGCGTTGGCGTCGGTGCCGGTGCCGCGCGGAGCGGCGGCGAGTTGGTAGGGGATCTTCTTGGCCTTGGCGACGCTGATCAGTTGGCGGCCTAGCACGGTATTGATGTTGGGACCGCGGTGGAGGATGGGGCCTTTGTTGATGGAACCTTCGCCGTGGCGCCGGGAGTCGCCGTTCGGGTGGTCGGTGGCGAAACCCACGTCCACGGCCAGGCCCACGTGGGGTTCGACGCCGTAGGCGCTGGTGGTGGCGCCGCGCAGACCGATCTCCTCTTGTACCGTGGTCACGCAGTACACCGCGCAGTCGATCTTCCGCTTATCGAGGAGGCGTATCGCTTCGAGAATCACAAACGCGCCAATGCGGTCGTCCATGGCGCGCGCGACGACCTTGTTATCCCGCAACTCAAGGAAACCAACATCGATGGTGATTGGGTCGCCGATCGAGACCACTTTCTCGGCGTCCTTCTTGTCTTTCGCGCCGATGTCCACCCACATTTGGTGCATTTTGTACGCTTTGCCGCGATCTTCGGTATCGGTCAGGTGAATCGCCTTGCGCCCGATGACGCCGGGCACGGCTCCCTTCTCGCTGTGCACCTGCACGCGCTGCCCGCCGAGGATCGCCTCGTCCACGCCACCGATGGCGACAAAGCCCAGGAACCCTTTGTCGTCGATATGGTTGATCATCAGCGCGATCTCATCGACGTGGCCCGCGAGCATCACGCGGAGCTTCCCCTTCGGGTTGCGCACCGCATATTGGTTGCCGTGTACGTCCTTGTGAATCTCATTCACATAGGGCTTCACATAGTCGCGGCAGAGTTTTTGCACGCGCTCCTCGAACCCGGACGGGCTGGGCGTGGTAACCAATTTCTTGAGAAAGTTTAGCGACTCGTGGCGCATGAAGATGGACTCCTTATACAGTTACCGTCTAAGACCGTGTGTTTACGTTTGACGCATGTTATACCGCATTGAAATCGAACATGTCACAATGGCGAACGGGAGACCCCGGAAGAACGGTCATCGAGGCCATCGCGTCGGCGCGGGGTTTCTTACGCCCCATCCTGGGCTACCCGATGTTTGGTCTTGCTTCGCGTCCCATGGCTCACGCCATGGGCTACCTTCTTGCGCCCCATCCGGGGCTAAGAGAAGGCTGGCTCGCGTGGCGTTCGCACACGTACCTGCCGCTACCTTCTTGCGCTCGTTCCGGGGCTAAGAGAACGTTCGTTCGCGTGATGTTCGCAGTCCTCCCGCTACCTTCGGGCGCGCCTTCCGGGGCTAAGAGAGTATCAAGGCCATTGGAATAGATCGATACCTTTGCGAGTCACTCGTTCTACGCGATCACACCGTCCGGATAGTTCTCCAGAAGGCGGGAATCGTGGAACGGGAGGACCAGATCGGCGTCCATCAACCTGGGGTAGACGGTGTTCCATTCTTCCATACTCTCGATACACCCGATGGGGCGTTTTTCTTGCAGGTTCTCGTAAACAAACGCGGCGTCCGCAAAATTCACTTTGCCTTTGGCGGTTTGTACGGTAACCGCCATGGAACCGCGATGGTGTACGCCGGTCCACCAAAACCGGAGCCCCGGCAGGATTTCCTCGTCGTCCACGAGATGCAGTTTCGCCTTGCCCGGCCCCTGCAAGTAGGCCATTGTCGCCTTGGGAAAGAACACCCGGTTTTCGTACAAGCCCATGGTGTCGCCCTTGGTGACATTCTCCCAGCCCAGCCGCGAAACATACACGTCGGCGTTCGTGAACAGTTCGATGTTGCCTGTGGCGTAGGAGGAAGTCGAGGTAATGAACACTTTGGTCACGTCGGCGGGCGTCAATCCGACTTTGGCGAGCGCATCCTGTGGCTCGATGACGTATTCGCGCGGATGTCCGCAGTCTTTGTGGACGTACTGGTGGCTGCGATTCAAGATGTCGAAGTCTTCGGGCTTGTTGAGCGGAACGCCGGTATCCACCAATACCACGTGCCCGTTCCCTTGGATTAGCCAGTAGTAGAAGTACAGGTCGCGCCACTCGCCAATCTTGCCGATGTAGTACCACACGCAACTCGGCGACTTTTGCCGGGCGCCGTACAACACGCGCAATGAATACGTCATGATTGTTCCTTGTACGTTATGAAGCTAAGTAACGATGCGCTGTACAGACGCGGTAGTTTGATCGACCTCCAAGATGTGGAGCTCCGATTTACCTGACCGGTTTCTGGCCAACGATCAGGAGGAATTCGGGTAGACCGTGAAGGGGAGCGCCTTCCCGTTCGACGTCTTCGCCGTACTCGTCCACCAATTCAAGCGAACATCCCGTCTTTAAGACGGCGTTCATATAGTCGCTAACGGTCCAATGGAATTCGTAGGTCTTCCACGGCCCCGGTTCCGGCTGGAGGATCGCGGCGCTTTCTTCATACTCGAACGGGCCCCTTTCGAAATAGGGGTTTTCGACGACTAGGGCGTCGCGCGAGTTTTTCCAAAGTCTCCGAAAGGGGTGATACTCGTCCACAATGAAGAAACCGCCCGGTCTTAAGATACGCACGGCCTCCGAATAGTACATCTGCAAGTCGGAAACCCACACGGCAACGTGTCCCCCCGTATAGACGGAGTCGAACGCATCGTTGGCAAACGCGGAGAGATCGGTCACGTCCGCCTGTTGGAAGGAGATCGAAAGTCCGAGTTCCTTCGCGCGACGCGCCGCAACGTCCAGTTGTTTTTGCGAAATATCCACGGAGGTCACTGCTACGCCGAGCCCCGCTAGCGCGAAGACAACCTGGTTGTCCCCGCTACCGAGAACACACACCCGTTTACCCGTGGCGTCTTCAAAATACGCCAAAGCTTTCGGGCACAGCGCCAATTCGGGTTCCGTCGGGCATCGCGGCCATAGGCCTCGCGAATCCGCGCCTCGCGCCCAATTCGCGGACGCGGCATCCCACCACTTCTGATTTGCCAGATGCATCGAATTCATCACAGACTTTTCCCCTTGCGCCATCGAAACATCGAGGCGCGCAAACACGGGTTGAACCGGCAATCAAGTATTGCGGGCCAATATACAACTATGAAGGCCATTGGACCCAGCGTGCCAGCGCAAGCGTTTAGTGGTCGAACTCCGCGCAGGCGATGTAACCGCTGTCCACAACCAGCGATGCGCCGGTGATTCCGCCTGCTTCGTCGCTGCACAAGTAGGCCGCCGCGCGGCCCATGTCGTCTGGGTAGAGCATTTCGCCCAAGGGGACTCGGCGAAGCCGTTTTTCAATCGCCTGGTCGACGTCTCCCGCCTGGCCCATATGGTAGCGCAACATCGGCGTATCGGTGATGCCCGGGCAGATGCAGTTCACGCGGATTTTGTCGCGTCCGTAATCCACAGCCAGACTTTTCGTCAGCATCAATACGGCGCCCTTGCTGGCGGTGTACGCCGGGGTGCCTTCCTGTCCGACAAAGCTGGATATCGAAGCCACATTGAGAATCGCGCCGCCGCCCCGCCGCCGCAGGTAAGGCGCGCCGTGTTTGGTTGTCAGGAAAATGGAGCGCACGTTGATGGCCATGGTCTGATCCCATTCCTCGACCGTGCTTTCCTCCGCCGACCGCACCATACAAATGCCCGCGTTGTTCGCGATGATGTCGAGGCCGCCGAAGCGATCCACGGTGGTGTCAACGAGCGCTTTCACGTCCGCTTCGCGGGTAACGTCCGCGTGCTGATAGCACACATCTCCGCCTTCGGAGGTAATAGCCTGCACGGCGCGCGCTCCGGCGTCGGACTGTACATCCGATAACGTCACGCTAGCGCCTTCACGCGCGAACACTCCTGCGATCCCTAACCCAATCCCTTGGGCAGCGCCCGTGACGATGGCTACTTTTCCCGTCAGCCGCATAAGTCTTCTCCCGTCAGATGTAACGCCGGCATCTTGCCGGCCTCGCAGGAACCGAAACTTGCCGGCTGGAAGCCGGCGCTACTGGCAAACGCGCAACCGTGGCATCATTTGCGGCCAACTTCCGCGTTTGAGGCCGCGCTCTTGGGTGGGGCCGAACTGTGCGCCGCTTGAATCATGGCGATCACGGCGTCCTCGGCCTGGCTCATGGGATGGCTCAACGCTTTCTTTTTCAGTGCTTCTAGCCGCCCTTCGCCTTGGTCCTGCTCGCTGCTCCACTCGCGAACAAACGCGCCCTCCTTAATGTCCTTCCTCAAGAATTCGCGCGCCTTTTGCCTCATTTCATCCATGATTAGCCGCGGCCCTCGTGATAGCGTTCCGTATTGGCTCGTGGTCGAATGGTGCGTCATTTGTTTGAAGAACCCGCGCTTGGACATCATCCCCAGGATTTCCGCGGCTTCGCCCGACGCGTACAGTTCCATCACCATGAGCTCGGGGGAAAACCCGTGCTCGACGCCGATCTCGAAGCACTCGACGAACCACGCCGTGAGGCCGGCCCATACGACTTGTTCCGCGAACAGGTCCAGTTCGGCTTCTTCGCGGAACGTGGATTCGAACACGCCGCCACGGGTCAGCCCCATACCCTTGCACAACGCGAGGCAGGTCTCACGGGCGTGTCCGGTCGCGTCTTGGTGAACCGCGAACTGCGCGAGGGCGCCCGTGCCCTGCTCGAACATTACGCGCACCATGTTCCCCGTCATGCGGGGCGCAATCATGATGACATCCACATCGGCGGCCGGACGTATCAGATCATAGCCAATGTTGTAGCCGCTGGCCCAGACCAGCGTGTTGCCGGGCTTCACGCCCGGCGCAATCTGCTCATTCCAGATTCGGGGCTGAGACTCGTCCGTGGTGACAATGATCAGAATGTCGCCCTGCGTCGCGGCGTCCAGAATGGACATCGGCATGAACCCGTCGGTGGCCGCTTGCTCGCGGTACTTGTCGTCCCGATTCCCCACGATCACGTGTACACCGCTGTCGCGCAAATTCAACGCCTGGGCTCGGCCTTGATTGCCGTATCCGAGCACCGCGACCGCCTTGCCCTTCAGAGGCCCCAGCGAGGCGTCCTGATCTTTGAGAAGCTTCATGAGGCATTCCTTCTGCTGTGGTGCTGTGGCTGTGGCAACGATCACTCGCGAACGAACGTTATATCGCGACGAACCGGAATGGCTTCGTCGAGCCGTGTATCCATGCGGTCTTCCAACAGAGGAAAGTGAGTCGTCACGCCCTCCGCGAGAACCGATAGCACGTGTCTGCCCTTTGATACGCTGGAAAGACTGAGCGAGTATGCGCTGCCCTTCACATTGTGAGCGACTTGGACTTGGTCGATCAATAGAGTGAATGATTCCGGAGCTTTGCCCAATAGTTCCCAACCGACAGTAACGCTGTCCCCGGTGACCTGCTCCCCGGGCCGCGGCGAATATACCGCCAGCAGCGAGTCTTGCGGCGTCTCCTGCTTCAATAGGTCAACCATCGCCCGCGTGAGGTTGGCGTACAGGAATCCCCAGCCCCCGTGGTCACCCCGGTAGCCGGGCGACGTCAGCGACACCGGCTCGATGTCGTCGGACAACTCGACGCTGTAGCTGTCTCCGTAGATTCCACTTTCGTACGGATACCCTTCGGCCTGGCCGGTAAACTCATTCCATTGATGGAACAGCACGAACTGCGGCCGCGCCTTTAGGGCCGGATTGAACGAGCGCAGAAAGGTCGCGCCGTTCCGCCGCCCGTACGCGTCCTCGCCGCGCCAGCCCGTCTTCAGACTGAAGAACGCCGTGGCCGGAGTTAC
The DNA here is from genome assembly GCA_016215105.1 of Candidatus Hydrogenedentota bacterium. Lineage (GTDB taxonomy): Bacteria > Hydrogenedentota > Hydrogenedentia > Hydrogenedentales > SLHB01 > JACRLJ01. The sequence continues at coordinate 28,538 of JACRLJ010000154.1, read as the reverse complement.
CACCTCGGGACGGCCGTTCGCGTACGTGACGATGGGCTCGGCCACACCGTCCATCCATGACCAGTGGCCGAGTTCGTCCACGTGTGTCGCCTGCAACTGTGTCCCGACGTAACGAATCGTAAATGAACTCGTGTCAACCGGCGGACCCGGCAACTGACTCGCCGGCGTCCCGCCCGTGTACAACACACACACTAACGGTTTCCCCTCGTACACGACCCACAGATCATGAAAACGCGGGTTTCGAATGAAATTCTCATTCAGCCATGTGAGTTGCTCGTTTAGCGTTTCCTTTGTGTTCGCCGGACCGTTCGACAAGTAGGCCATGATAACCATGGCCGGCGCCGGGTAGCCTTCATCGCGAAGCTCCGCTAGTCCTTCGAGCATCATGGTGGTGGCGTGAATCTGTTGAATCCCGAATTCGGTTCGGTCGGCCCAGCGCTGCTTGCCTTCCGCGTTCGGCGGGATGTAGACCGGCCAGTCCGCCACCAGAAAGTCGATCCCCATGTCCATAAACCAGAGCGCGTGCTGGCGGATAACGTCACGGTTATACGTGTCGTAGAACCCTACTACCGGGACCGCCTGCGCGGTCTGCCAGTAGAAGCCGCCCGGGAAATAGTAACTGCCCCACTGGATGCCTACCAGGTGTGCCGGATCACGGCGACCGGTAATCGCGCGGCGGCGGACGTCCACGTCAAGCGGCGCCGACGCGCAGGCGTTATCGGGAAGCAGGCGTCCTACGAATAGTTCGTCGCGATGAACGCCGCCAAACCACGACTCAAACGATTTGCTCGGCAATAGATCGTCCCACAGCCGCGCCAACGCGCGCGCCGGCGTGACGGCGTCAGTCACACTGCCGGGCCATCCGGCGGGCGCCTGCTCCCACGCGCGCCATTCGCTGTCCGTAGATATGATGCGCTCAGCGCCACCTTCGTGGAATCGGAGTTGCGCTGCGACTCCCGCCATGCCGGAGCTGTTGTCCGCCTCGATAGCGATGATGTTCTGTCCCACTTTGAGCAAGCCGTTGGGAACTTCGATGCGGGCTTCCTCGGTAATGCCCGCCACTTTGCCCACTGTGGAACCGTTGAGGTAAACCGTGCTGTGCCCTGTCGCGGCGGCGTGGATTCGAGCGCTGTCCACTGGGAAAGTCATCGCGAATGATCGCATCAGGTACGCGTTTTTCGCGGCGCCGCGTTCTGTCCAAATCCAGCAGGTATGGTGGAAGCCGGGCACGGCTCGCACCACGACACGCGCCAAGCCGGGATTGGGCAAGGGCAGGATTACGCGCGCGCGGCCCTGGCCGTCGGTGACTTCGTGCGCCCCCCATCGCCGCCCGTTTACGTACGGTAAGAGCAGGCAGTCGGCCGCGGGAATGCTCGATTCGGTTCGGACGGATATGTCCAGGCTCACGGACCGCCCCGTGTCCACGTCATGTTGATCCGCGCGCACCTCGACTTGAAGCCGCGGTCCCGGGAGCGCGCCCGGACTGGCCGCCGCCGTTAGCATCGAGATCACAATGCCGCTCAATGCGGCGGTCATGGCATTCTCCTCTGCGACTATGCCGCTTCAGGCGTTACAGGTTGGGGTCACACTCCCCGGGCGGCTTACGCGCCGCCGGGCGCCGGCGCGCCGACGCTCTTGCTTCGTTCGATGGATTGCAGGGCAAGGTAGTTTTGGCCAAACTTTTCCAGGTTTTCCATCTCGGTGGTGTATTGGTCGTAGTGACGCTCTTCATCCGCGACGAGATCCTCGAAAATCCGCTTGGTGGCGGAATCGGCGTGGGCGCCGCACTGGTTGGCCCAGACGTTGTATTCCTTGGCGCTTTCCTCTTCCATGCCCGCCGCGCACGCCAGCATGCCTTTCACATCGTGTACCTTCTTGGGTACCTGCGCGACTTTCATCACCACGTCCCCCTTCAAGAACAATATCCGTTCTGCCAGCCGCTCGACGTGCAGCATTTCGTCGATAGCAGTCTTTCGGAACAGATTGGCCAAGAGATCATATCCTTGATCGTGGCAGTGGAAGTGGAAGTACATATACTGATGGATGGCGGCCAATTCGTCCGCGGCCGCCTTGTTGAGCAGGTCGATGCTTTTCTCGTGCATGACGATATCTCCTTCCAGCGTGTCCCGCCAATGCCTGGCGAAATCGCGCGTTGTGTGGGCTGCCACTAGAATCGCTGGAACAGGCCCCGCAGGTCAATTGCGCCGCTAGCGATGATCTCGCGGCGCCGCGCGTCGTATCGAAACTAATTAGTTCGATACGCCACGAATGGACCGTTTAATTGCCTTGAGATTCTTCATCACGTTATCCCCGCCCCGGCCAAACAGGTCGTGCAGGCGGGTATACTCCGCGAATAGTTTCTCGTACTGTGCGTGATTTTCTTTGTTGGGTTTGTAGGTTTCCTTGCGCAGGCGCGCCATCTTTTGCGCCGCGTGGGTCACGTCGTCGTAGCCGCCGGCCGCCGCGCCCGCCGCGACCGCGCCCCACATGGCCGACCCCAGGGCGACCGTCTGTTCGCTGGCGCTGATCTTGATTTCGCGGTTGGTGACGTCGGCGAAGATCTGCATCAACAGCGGGTTCTTGCCGGGCAAGCCGCCACACGCGTACAACTCGGTGATGGGACAGCCGCCCTTTTCGAGTTGCCGGATGATCGTGTAGGTGCCGAACGCGGTGCTTTCGAGGATAGCGCGGTACATTTCCGCGGGCGTAGTGCCCAGGGTCATTCCCACCATGAGTCCGGTGAGGTCGGCGTCTACCAGGATGCAGCGATTGCCGTTCCACCAGTCCAGCGCGAGCACGCCGGACTCGCCCACCTTAAGTTTACCGGCTTCCGCGGCGAGATAGCCGTGGATGTCGGTTCCGGCCTTCTTGGCGTCTTCCGCCACGGACGCTGGAACACAGTTGTTGACGAACCACGCGAAGATATCGCCGACGGCGCTCTGTCCGGCCTCGAACCCGTAGAAGCCGGGCAGGATGCCGTCTTTTACGACGCCGCACATGCCGTCGATAGCGACTTTCTTCGTTCCGCACACCATGTGACATAGGCTGGTACCCATGATCATGACCATTTTGCCTTCGCTGGTCGCGGCGGTCGCGGGTACGGCGACGTGCGCGTCCACACCACCCGTGGCGACCGCTGTGCCCGGAACGAGACCGATCTTCTTGGCGATCTCCGGGAGCAAACCGCCCGCCTTCACGCCAGCAGGTAACACGGGCGCATTGAGCTTATCCGCGACCACGTTCTCGAATCGGGGGTCGAGCGCCTTGAAAAAAGCCTTATCCGGATAGCCTTCGTCCCAGATGGCTTTGTAGCCGGCGGCGCAGGCGTTGCGCGTGTCCTTGCCGCAGAGTTGGAGCACGATCCAGTCACCCGCTTCGATCAGACGGTCGGCGGCTGTGTAGATCTCCGGCGCCTCATCGAGGATTTGGAGGGCTTTCGAGAAGAACCATTCGCTGGAGATCTTTCCGCCGTAACGCGCCAGGAACGATTCGCCACGGGCGCGAGCGACCTCGTTGATCTTGTCCGCTTCGGGCTGTGCCGCGTGATGTTTCCACAGTTTCACCCACGCGTGGGGATTGGCCGCAAACTCGGGCTTCATGCACAGGGGCGCACCGGCCTGGTCTATGGGAAGCATCGTGCAGGCGGTAAAGTCCGTTCCAATGCCGATGACGTCTCCGCCCTTGACACCCGATTCCTTGAGAACCTGGGGGATAACCGTTTCCAGGACCTGGAGATAGTCCCGGGGATCTTGCAGCGCCCAGTCCGGCTCCAATTTCTTTCCCGTGCCCGGCAGCGTGTCGTCTATTACCCGGTGCGGATAGGTCATGACGGCGGTCGCGACCTCCTCGCCGTTATCCACCGCAACGAGCAGCGCCCGCCCGGATTCCGTGCCATAGTCCAGTCCGATTACGTATTTGCGTCCCATTCCACTGCTCCTTGTTCCGTCCCCGAATTGCCGGCAGCATCATATCAAAAGTGCGGCGTCGGCGCTCAACGTCCCGCGGAGTCGCGGCAGGACGCCGGGCAGGAAATCTTTTGGTTGACGAAAAGTCGGGGCTCCCGTATCCTTATCGCACGGGTTCGGTGTGGGTTGGGTCAAGATTCATAACTTGAAATGGTAGGCGGGAGGCCTCGCGGCATGTCTAGGTTTGCATTGGCAGGGGTACTTCTATTGGGTTGCGCCGTAATCTTGGCGTTCGCGTGCGCGGCCCCTGCGTACGCCGCAACATCCTACGCGGGTGTACGGTCGTCGTCGGCCGAGGTCGCGGTGTCCTTCCGCGAAATTCTCGCGCACGATGCGGCGCTAACAACTCGAAAGGAACACGGAACGCCGCGCGCAATCAAGCGCCTCCCGGTACCGATGCCGGACGCGGCTCGTGGTCTTGCGCCACAAAAGGGCGCAGCGGCGCCAAAAGCGCCCGTTCCAGCCGCGCCGCAGCCCAAGTCCCTCTCGTTGGCGGACAATTTTCAGGCCTTGCCGGACTCCGGCACGGCGATACCGCCGGATACCGATGGGGCCGTGGGGGCGTCGCATCTGATGGTGGCTCTCAATGATCGCGTGCGCTTTCAGACCAAGGCCGGCGCATCGCTGAGCACGGTCGATCTCTTGGCCTTTTGGCAGACCGGCTTTCCGTCACTTTCGGATGTGTTCGACCCCAAGGTAATCTACGACTCGCTCAGCGGCCGGTTTATGTTCGTAACGTGCGCGGAGCGCAGCGCGGCCGCCTCGAGCATGCTCCTGGCGGTCAGCGCGACGAGCGACCCGACAGGTAGCTGGAATATGTACCAGTTGGATGGGGACGCGTCCGACACGAACTGGGTGGATTACCCCAACATCGGAGTGAACGGCAAGTGGATTACGATTACGTCGAACATGTTTACGATCGCCGGGGACACGTTCGCGGGGGCGAATGTCTGGGTGATTAACAAGACGGACGCGCTGGCGGGCGCCACTGTCACGTTCAACCTGTTCTTTGAGACCGGAATCGGGGGCGTACTCGTTCCCTGCACGACGTTTTCGGCCGCCGAAACCACGCAGTACTTGATTCAGACGTTCAATGGCGCCGCGGGACTCTTGAGGCTCTATACGGTGACCGGCCCGGTCGCCACCCCGGTGTTTACCGATACCGGCCTTTCGCCAACGGCTACCGCCTGGAGCGACACCCCCACGCCGGCGCCTCAACTCGGCTCGGTCAACACCATCGATTCCGGCGACGATCGGGTCATTAACGCGGTCTTGCGCAACGGCAGTTTGTGGTGTACGCACGCGGTTGGCTTGCCGTCGGGGGCTCCCACGCGGTCCGCGGTCAAATGGTGGCAGGTCAACCCCGTATCGGGCGCAGCCATCCAGTCGGGCGTTGTCGAGGATACGGTAACCGGCTCCTTCTATTACTATCCTTCGATTTCGGTAAACGCGAACGACGAAGTCCTCATGGGCTTCAGCGGCTCGTCTTCGACGACGTTTGTGAGCGCGTACTATACAACGCGGGTCTCGAGTGACGCGTCGGGGACCATGCAGCCCGTTTCGCTCTTGAAAGCCGGGTTGGCGTCGTATTTCAAGACGTTCAGCGGCACGTCGAACCGTTGGGGTGACTACAGCAGTACCTGCGTGGACCCCGCCGACGATCTAACGATGTGGACCATCCAGGAATACGCCGACAGCCCCGCGGACACTTGGGGAACGTGGTGGGGCAAGCTATCGAGCGCGGCGCCGCCCACGGTGGACTTTTCATCGGCGACGTATTCCATTGGCGAAAGCGGAGGTACCGCCACGATTACCGTGAACCTGAGCGCGGCGCCGGGAACGGGCAACACCGCGACAGTTCAGTTTTCCACCTCGAACGGCAGCGCAACGGAGCCCGCCGATTACACGAGCGCCAGCGGCACGCTCACCTTTGGCGCGACCGATACGTCGATGTCGTTCACCGCGCCCGTGGCGAGCGATGGCCTGCACGAAAGTGACGAGACCGTTGTGCTGACCTTGTCTAGCCCAGTGGGCTGCACGCTTGCGGGGACGAACAATCCCGCGACCCTTACGATTGTGGACGACGACCCGGACAGCGACGCAGACGGCATCACCGACGCGGACGAAGTCGCCGGCACGCTGGGATATGTCACCAATCCGATCAATGCCGATACCGATGGAGACGGTGTCGATGACTTGATCGAGATTCAGGGCGGCGCCGATCCTACGAATCCCGCGAGTATGCCGCGGCTTAGCGCGTTAAGCGTCCCGTTCTTCAAATAACGGGCTGCGGTTGACGGAATATCGGCGCGAGCGCCCGCAGCCAGTCAAGCCAAGTTCGCCCAGAGTGGACGCGCCGTCTCGCCGCGTCAGCCGGGCGCCAACGATCTGGCCCGTGATGAAGTCTATCCTGGGCGCATTGACCAACAGGAACAGTCCAGGCGTGCGTGTGTCCTGGGCAGGCGAGTGGCGCTGACGAGATTATTGCCCTCCGGCTGACGCGGCGAGCCGCCGCGTCTACTTTGGGCGCGGCCATCGCATCCGCGCGGCGCCGCTTTCCAAATCCTTTCAAGTCGTGCTACCCTATGCCTGACAATGGAAGAGAAACGTATCCACGCGACGCCGGTGCAGTCCCAGATACAATGCGATTGATTCACACAGCGGACATTCATCTTGACGCGTCCTATGCGGCCGCGGGGTTACCCGTCCGCTTCGGCGCGCGGCGGCGGCAAGGCCTGCGGGACGTTTTCCAGCAGATTGTGCGGCGCGCGGGCGAGTGGCCGGCGGATGCCTTGTTAATCGTGGGCGATTTGTTCGAGCACGATCGCGTGAGCCTCGATACGCTCGCGTTTCTGCGCGGTGAATTCGCATCCATCTCCCATGTGCCAGTCTTCATTGCGCCTGGAAACCACGATCCCTACATGCCGGATTCGCCTTACGCCACGATGGCGTGGCCGGACAACGTGGTGATCTTTTCCAGCCCGAAGTGGACGCCGCACGCGCTCGACAACGCGCCATTGACGGTACACGGATTCGCGTTTGATGGTCCAGATATCTCGGTAAACCCGTTCGGCGCGCTGGCCGTACCGCAGGATGGCCGGCTGCACGTTGCGGTGGCGCACGGGTCGGAAAACAGTTTCATTCCGTCTGGAAAAACCGCGTACGCGCCGTTCCGCGCCGAGGACGCCGCGCCCGACGGACTCGCGTATCTGGCGCTGGGTCACTACCACGGGTTACGGCAGCTTACGGGCGATTTCACGACGCTCATCTATTACTCGGGCGCGCCGGAAGGCCACAGTTTTGGCGAGACCGGCATTCACTACTACCTCGAAGCCGATATTGACGAACGGACCGCGCTCGTTACGCCGGTAGCATCGTCCCGGGCGGTATACGCTGCGCACAGCATTGACTGCGCGGCGTTTGCGAGCGCGCAGGACTTGGTAAATGCCGTTCGGGCGCTGCCGCGCGACGGGGGCTTACCGCAAGTCACGCGCATCACCCTGACCGGCGCGTGCGAGGATTCGCTGCGCAATGAGTTCAACGCGGCGTACGACGCTGTCGCGGCGGAGTACGAATTCCTGGACCTTGTGGACGCAACCGTGCCGCGCGAAGATATCGAAGCGCTGGCCCGCGAGAATACCAGTCTGGGGGCGTTTGTTGATGCGCTTACCAACGAGCTTCGCGACACCGCGGACGCGCGCCGCCGCGAGATGCTCGAGCGGGCCCGGGCTATCGGTATCGCGGCGTATCGAGGACAAGCGCTAGCCGTTCGCGGCGCGGAAAGGGGATAGCGCGTGCGGCTAGGCAAGCTTTGGCTCGACGGGTACGGACGCTTTGCGCAACGGGAGGTCGCGTTGCATCCCGGCCTTCAGCTTATCGTCGGGCCGAATGAGCAAGGCAAGACCACGCTGCGCGGGTTCATCGCGGATATGCTGTACGGTCAGAAGCGCAGCGACAGCCAACGGGTCTATGACGAGACGCACGAGTTGCGCCGCCCGTGGGCCAACGTCGAAGCCTATGGGGGCCGTTTGCTGTATCACCTCGACGACGGGCGTGAAATCGAGATCAGTCGCAGTTTCGACCGCAAGCGGGAATCCATCCAGGTCTTTGACCGAACCAACGCGAGAGAGATCACGCACGACTTTCCGAAATTGCGGAATCGTGAGTCCACTTTCGCGGATGCGCACCTCGGGCTTACCAAGAGCGTGTTCCTTAGTACCGCGACCATCAGCCACATGACGCTCGATGGACTTGGCGATGACGACGCACTCGCGCAGATTCGCGAGAGACTACTCTCCCTGGCGGATTCTGGCGAGGAGGAGCACTCGGCCGAGGCCGCGCTGGAGAGTATCGAAGCCTATGCCGCCGAAATCGGCCGGCCCACTGCGCGAACCCGGCCGCTGCCGTCCGCTCGGGCCCGGTTGGCTGAGCTGGACCGCGAACTCGATGCCGCGCGGACGCTTCACGGAGAACTCGAGGCCTCTACGCGGCGCCAGCACGACCTCCGGGATGAAGTCAAAGGGTTGGCGGCGGAACGCGCGGCGCTCGAGAAAGAGATGGATTCGCTGGGCGCCCACGACCGGGCTCAGCGATTGCGCGAGGCGGAAACGCTCGAGAACCAGATTCAGCAGGCGACTGCCCGGTGTTTTGGGTTGGGTGACGCGCGCGAGTTTCCGCTCGAACAGCAGCATGATTTCCAGCGGTCTGAGAACGTGGCGGCCACCGCCCGCGCAGCCGTCCAACGCTCAGAGGCCGAGCGCGCGGAGCTGCAGAAACAGATCGAGGCCGAACTCGAGCGGTTGGGGCCGGCGGCAATCGAAGAGCGCAGTGAGATTGCGGAGTCAACGGAGAGCCGGCTTACCGAGTTGGAGTCGCGCATTCAAGTGCTTCACCAGCGGCTCGAGGAATCCCAGGGCGCGCTTGCGACTGCGGAAAAGCGGCTCGAAACGGCCCAAGTCGACTTGGCCGCGCTCCCGGACTTCAGCAAGCTGCCTCCCGATCCTATCGAGTGGCTCAGCGGCTTGGCCAGTTCGTATCGCGTCACGCTGAAGAATTACGATGAGGAGCAGGCCAAGCTTGGAAGGCTGCTCGACGAGGCGGCTCGGAAGGACGCCGAACTGGCTGCCCCGAGGCGGCTTTTTGGCGATCGCAACGATTTTATGAATGAAGCGCGGGACTACGAACTGTCGTCGCGCGTGTTTGATGAACAGATGTCCTCACTCACGAGCGGCATCGAGGGGAACAAGAACGCGCGCGAGGAGAACAGCGGACTGACGCGTGAGTCTCTCCTACTCATGCTTCTCAGCGCGGTCGGTGTGATACTTTTCGCCGGGGTCGCGCATTATTGGTCGAAGCCGGCGGTCTTAATTCCTGCGGGACTTTCGGCGGTGGCGGCCATTTATTTCGCCGTGATGACCGCCGCGAACCGAATCTCCGCAACGCGCGCGGCCGCGCAAATCGCGGCCGCTGAGGCCAAGATTGTCACACTTCGCGAGGAGGACACCGCGCGCAGGGTCCGGATGGAACAGTTGATGCTCGATGCGGGCTGCGTGACGATTCGCGAGCTCGAGGCGCAGTACGACCGGTATCGCGAGGGGTTGGCGGATCTGGCGGCGCGCCGGGAAGCGCTTGCCGAGCAGAAACAAAAGACGGTAGAAGAAGAGCATCATTTCACGCAGTTCATTTTGCGTTTACGCGAGACGCTGGTTACCGTCGGCGAGGAAATTACCGATCCCGCGCAAGTACCGGACGCGGCCGGCCGCGCGATGTCCCGCTACCAGGAGTTTCGCGATGCGAAACGGCGCGTCAACGAGAGTAAGGAGCAAGGGGCGTTCTTCCGGTCTGAATGTGACAAGTTGAATCGGGAACTCGAGACGCGGTTGAAGGCGGAGCGCGAGCTCTCGCTGGAAGTGCGCCGCGTGATGCGCGAGAACGGATTCGCGGATGAGTGCAAGCATACCGGCGCGTTGAGCGCGTTGCGCGCCTACCGCCTGCGCACGGCCCAACAGAAACAGAAGCGCGGCCGAATCGAGGTCTTGCAGGAAAAGGCCGTTGCCCTGGATCGGCGTCTGGAAGCGGAAGAAAAGGACTTGGCCAAGCAGGAGGAAGTGCTGACGCGCTATCTGCGCGCGGCGGGAGCTGAGACTCCGGAGCAGTGGCACGAGCTTGCTGATCGGGCGGAATTGTATCGTCAGGCGTGGGACGAGCGGACCGAACTGCGCGAGAAGTTGGCGCTTGTCCTGCGGGACGACACCATCGAGAACCTTCGAGAGGTCGTGAATTCCGCCGACGTGGAGGGCGCGGAACCGGAGCGTTCCGCCGCCGAACTCAAGACGTCCATAGGCGCGGTCAACGAGTCGCTCGAGGCCCGCCGCCAGGAGATGCACGAAATCGAGATTGCGTTGACGCAGCGTTCCGCGGGCGTTCGCGCCATCAGCGAGATTGAAGAGGAGCGCGCGGAGGTCGCCGCCCGCGTGGCGCAGCTCGAGTTGGAGCTGGACGCGGCGGCGTATGCGGCGGCTATCGTTGAGGACGTTGCGCGCGGCCGGCATGCGCGCATAGCGCCGCGGCTCGCAGCGTTGGCCAGCCAGCATCTCGACGAGATCACCGGGGGCGCGTACCGCGAGCTGCTCCTAAGCCGCGACATGCGGATCAGCGTCCGAATCCCGCACAACCAACACATGGACGAGAATCCCGAGCGGCGTCTCAGCCAGGGAACCGTGGATCAGATCTATCTTGCGCTGCGTCTGTCCCTGGTGCAGTGTTTGAGCGAAAACGCCGAAACGATTCCCATGTTGCTCGACGACCCGTTCGCGAACTACGACGACGCGCGGCTCGAACGGGCGCTACGCCTTCTCGCCCGCATCGGCGAAACGACGCAGATTCTCGTCTTCACTTGCCGCGATGACGTCGCCCGCGCCGCCGAGGCCACCGGCGCGCCAATTCTGCAACTGTAAGCGTCTTGGTGATCGTTCGTTCACCTCGCACAGCCCTCGTTCCCAAGTGCAACTTTGGGAACGAGTCCGAATGTGGCTTGGGCATCTTGCCCAAGAACCTTGGCCTGGAAGGCCAAGCCACAAGAGCGCCGGACCAACGCAACCCTTACGCGCGGATTGTGGGGCTCAATTGGGGCTTGACAAAGCGCCCAAAGGATGGTTGAATATACCTGAAAAGTATTTCAGACCTTTTCGGGAGAGCGGATTATGGCCAAGGGCTTGACGGTTCGGCAGGAAGCGATCCTGCATTACATTGTGGACTGTATCCGGGATGGCGGGTATCCGCCGACCATTGCGGAGATTGGAGACCACTTCGGAATCGCATCGACGAACGGGGTGAACGATCATCTGCTGGCGTTGGAGCGCAAGGGATTCATCGAGCGGTCGTCCAAGGCGCGGTCCATCTATGTTACCGAGAAAGCCGAGGCCGGGTTGTACGAGCACATCGCCGGGGCGTTGCCTATGGTCGGCCGAGTCGCGGCAGGCCAACCCATTCTCGCGGAAGAGAACATCGAGGGCCGGGTGGCGGTGGCGGCGGCGCTGATGAAACCGGGCGCGTTCTGTCTCAGGGTCCAGGGGGATAGCATGATCGAGGACGGGATTCTGGACGGCGACACGATTGTCGTTGATCCGACCCGCCGGGCGCGCAAGGGCGATGTCGTGGTCGCGCTCATTGACGACGAGGCCACGGTGAAGCACTACCATCCTCAGAGTGACAAGGTCGAGCTTCGCCCCGCCAACGCTTCCATGCAGCCGATTGTTGTGCCGGCGGCATCAGTGAAGATTCAGGGCGTCGTGGTGAGCCTGCAGCGGAGTATCAAGTAAGCGCAGCGCCGTACTACTGGGGATTCATTTGGTCGGGGGACTCGTCGAGCATCTCGAGGCTTTCCCTTTCTTCGTACTCGGGAATGTGCTGGACTTCGGGTGGCGCGGTACCGGCGATGAACGCTTCTGAGAACTTGCCGCCCGCCACGCCCGAGGACTTGTCTACGTTATAGAACTTCACCTTCTCCGGCGCCACGAAGTCACGGACAGGAAGCCCTTCTTCGGCTTGGGTCATGAACGCCGTCCACACCGGGCACGCCATGCGTCCGCCGGTATAATCGGCGCCGCGGCCCAGGGAACGGTTGTCTTTGTATCCAATCCAGACCACGCACGTGTAGTCGGGCGTGAACCCGCAGAACCACACGTCCTTGGCGTCGTTGCTGGTGCCGGTCTTGCCCGCGCGAGGCCGGCCGAGTTTGGCGGAGTAGGCGCCCGTGCCATACGTTGCGACGCCCTGCATGAGATAGGTCATCACGTAGGCGAGTTCGGGTTTCAGAACGTCGGGCTTCTTCTGAATCTGGTTGGTGTAGACGACAAATCCGTCGCGTTCACGGATCTCTCGAACCATGCTTTGACGTACCAGCGTTCCCCCTTTAGCGAAAGTCGAGTACGCAATACAGTGGTCCAGTGGTGTGACCACGGGCGAGCCCAAGGCGATGGTGAGACCGACGTCGTCACCGATATCCGATGTGATGCCGCAACGCTGCACGTACGAGCGAACCAAGGGCAGCGTGAATTTCCGGACGAGTTTTATCGAGACGATGTTTATGGATCGCTCCAAAGCGGTGCGTAGCGTAACGGGTCCGGAGAACTTGCCATCGAAGTTCTGTGGCCGGTATACCGATGTGCCGACGACTTGCTCGAAGGGTTCGTCCACGATGATGTCCGACGCGGTCATTCCGTTGTCGATGGCGGTGGCCCATACGAACGGCTTGATGCTCGAGCCCGGCTGGCGTTTGGCTTGGGTAACGTTGTTGAACTTCTGCTTGGTGAAATCGCGGCCGCCGACCATGGCGCGCACGTAGCCCTCCATTCCGGGGCGGTTGTCGAGGCAGATGAGGGCGCCGGTCACGGGAACGAACTCGGACTCGTGCCCTTGCTTCTTCAGGGATTCGAGCTTCTTGGCGTCGAATTCATCGAGCGCGGTGAGCAGCGCGTCCTCGGCGGCGCGCTGGAGGCGCATGTCGAGGGTGGTGTAAATGGCCAGGCCGCCTTCGAAGACTTCATCTTTCGAACGTTTGTTCAGTATTTGCTGGCGCACTTCCTCCACGAAGTACGGCGCTAACGTCGTTCCCGGGACCCAATGGCGGCCGGTCTTCTTGGCCTGCGCTTTCCGTTCCTCTTTGGACAAGACCAGCTTGTCCATGGGAACCGCCACGGCGGTGTCGTGATCGGCTTGGGTGATGAAGCCGTACTCGAGCATCGAATCCAGCACGGTGTCGCGCTGTTGCCGGGCGCCTTCGGGATTGCTGAACGGCTCGAAGGAATTGGGGGACTTGGTAATGCCCGCGAGGAGCGCGCATTCGCTGAGGGTCAGGTCTCGGCAACTCTTGCCAAAGTATTGTTGTGACGCGGCCTCGACGCCGTTCGCGCTCACCCCGAGGAAGATCTGGTTGAGGTAGAGCTCGAGTATCTCGTCCTTGGTGAACTCGCGCTCGACCTGAAGCGCAACCAGCGCTTCAAGGACTTTGCGCTTCATGGTCTGGGTCTTGTCGGGAAAGCCGGGCACGTCCACGTTGCGGACCAACTGCATGGTGATGGTGCTGGCCCCGCGCACTTTTCCGGTGCGCGCGATGTACCACATGGCGCTGAGGATGGCGTCCGGTCGGACACCTTTGTGCTCGTAGAAGGTTTGGTCCTCACGCGCCAGAAAGGCTTTTTGCAGGTTCAGCGGAATCTCGCTCAATGGCACCAACTGGCGATTACTGGTGGTGAACTCCGCAAGCACTTCGCCATCGTCCGAATAGACTTTGCTGCCGACCTTTGGGCGCCATTCGTCCAGCCCCTCGATGGTCGTTTGGGTGCGATCCAGCAGCGCGACAAAGCCGCCGAGCGACATCCCCCACAGAGCGCCGATGAACACCATGAAGAACAGGAAAATGCCGCCGCAACCGCGGGGCCGCCGCGGTTTGGCAGTGTCGGAATCGGGGGTGGGTGACGGCGCTGCGCCTTCGTTTTGGGACTTCATAACTCCAATCGTACCATTCCGGGGAAGAATGCCGCAAAGCAGACGGATAGGACTGTTCTCGCGTTGCAGCCTGGGAAGAGTAGATCCATCGTTGCGCGAAGAAGTTCCCGCAACGCGGCCCGTTACGCGGGTCTCTCCGGGAAGGTCGGCGTCCTCGCCGACCTGGGATGTCACGAGCCGACCAATCACGCGGAACGCTTATTGTGGAAAACCGACGATCTTGAACAAACCGGTCGGCGGGGACGCCGCCCCTCCCGCGAATTGCCTATTATTCGACGGGGCCGCGGGATCGGAGGAGCTTGTATTCGATACTATCCACCAGCGCCTGGTAAGACGCGGAGATGATGTTTTCCGACACGCCGACCGTGTCCCAGGTCAGGTCGCTGTCGCTGGATTCGATCAATACGCGGGTCTTTGCGCTGGTAGCGGCCTGGGCGTCGAGGATACGCACCTTGTAGTCCTCGAGGTGGACGTCGCGCAATTCGGGGTAGGTGCCTTCGAGCGCCTTGCGCAACGCGTTGTTCAACGCGTCGACGGGACCGTGGCCCTCCGCCGCGGTGTGCATCAATAAGCCGTCGGGCAGGGTCAGTTTCAATGTGGCTTCGGACACGGATGGCTCGCCGTTCTTGCCCTGCTGTTCGACGCTGACGCGGAACCCTTGCACCGTAAAGAACCTGCGGTATGCGCCGGTCGCTTTGCGCATGATCAGTTCGAGGGAGGCGTCCGCCCCTTCGAACTCGTAGCCCTCGTTTTCGAGCTCCTTCACGCGCTGAAGGATGGCGCGGGTTTCCTTGCCGTCGCGTTCGAGTTGGATGCCCAGTTCTGCGGCCTTTTGCAGCAGACTCGAACGGCCCGCGACCTCGCTCACGGCGATATGCGTGCTGCTGCCCACGTGACCCGGATCAATGTGCTCGTAGCTGTGCTTGAGCTTTCTGACGGCGTCCGCGTGCATTCCGCCCTTGTGCGTAAAGGCGTCCCGGCCCACGAAGGGGTCCGAATCGCGGGGCGTCATGTTGGCCAGTTCCGCTACCAGGTGCGACAGCCGATTGAGCGTGGCAAGCTGCTCGGGCGTGACCAATGGCACACCCATCTTCAGTTGCACGTCGGGAATGATGGTACACAGGTTGGCGTTGCCGGTGCGTTCGCCGTAGCCGTTGATCGTGCCCTGAATGTGGACCACGCCTTCGGCTACCGCCGTGATGGAGTTGGCCACGCCGCAGCCGCAGTCGTTGTGGGCATGGATGCCCAACTGCGCGGCGGGCAGGCGTTTGCGCACGGCGCGGATCGTCTCGGCCACTTCCCAGGGGAGGCGGCCTCCGTTGGTGTCGCACAGGATCAGGACTTCGGCGCCGGCGCGCGAGGCGGTTTCGAGCGCCGCAAGGGCGTAGCTCGAATCTTCCGCATAGCCGTCGAAGAAGTGCTCGGCGTCCACAAACACGCGGCGGTTCTGCGAGCGGAGGTAGGCGACGGAATCCTCGATGATCTTGAGATTCTCGTCCAGGCTGACGCGCAGGATTTCTTTGGCGTGGGTGGGCGACGATTTTGCGAAAATCGTGACGACTTCGGTCTCGGCGCTGAGGAGCGCCTTGATGTTGGCGTCGTCTTCAGGCGCGGACTTGGGATTGCGGGTGCTGCCAAAGGCGGCCATTTTCGCATTCGTGAGATCGAGGTCGCGTGTCCGAATGAAGAGTTCGGCGGCTTTGGGGTTCGAGCCGGGCTGGCCCCCCTCGATGTACGCCACGCCGAATCGGTCCAGTTCGCGCACGACGCGAAGCTGGTCGTCAGCCGAAAACTTGATATTCGGGCCTTGCGCGCCATCGCGCAGGGTTACGTCATAGATCTCGATACGCTGGGACAAGCTTCCCTCTCCTATCCTGAGGCGCCGTGGCCGGGGGCCGATTTCGGCGTGTAAACACTAGAGATTACACAGTAATTGGTCGCGACTGCAAGCTGAACCTGACCGGGTCGGCTGATTCAGCGCTTTTCCTTTCTGGAAGTTATGCGTATAGGCTCCTCTCTTCTCGCGGCTCAAGCCGGACATTACCGGGGAGGAAATGCCGGTCGCCGGAACAGTATGCGCCGGACGTGTCACAAAGCGCCCCTATATATGAAGGGCGGCTGTTTCGGCTTCGAGGGTAGTTTGAGGAGATCAGGGAGCCGTGGCGGGGATTCGCGATAGCGATTGTGCGTGGTTCGGGGCGCCGTGTTTGGCGAACGCGGCAGTACTCGGCGCGTGTGGGTTTGGGTCGTGACGGGGGCATGGCGTTGGCCGGCGCCGGTTTGCGATACAAGGGTCGCGGGCGAGGGTCTCCGGCGGAATGGGGGGATGAGCGTGTTCTCGAAACAAGGGGTCTCCAGGGATAAGCTAGTGCAGCGCAAGGGATTGTAGAGTTGTCGGTGGCGCGCGACCGGGTACGGGTCCGGCAGGGCTCGGGAGGAGAACGGAGGTTAAACGAGGGGTATTTTGATATACACAACTGCGATTAGTGTGACCTCCTCGTTGACGCATTGACTGGCGAAGCTTAGCCACGGTGGCCGGGTTTCAGAAGACGGGCAGCGTTCCCGGTTTCGTTCCAATCAGCACAAGGACATATTGATATAATTTATTAGCTATGATATATTATTTAGCGGTGGATAAAGTAAACGAAAGTGAAATGGATTATAATGGAAAGAAGAACCCTTCCAGTTAAGTGCCCGAGTTGTGGCGAAACGCTTCGGGTGAAGCGCCTTGAGTGCGGGATCTGCGCGAGCGCCGTCGAGGGCGATTTTGGGCTTCCAGCGGTTGCGCGCCTGACACCCGACGAACAGACCTTCCTGCTTAATCTCGTCCAATCCAGTGGAAGCCTCAAGGAGCTCGCACGGGTGTATGGGGTTTCGTATCCAACCGTCCGCAACCGGCTGGACACCCTTATCGAAACGCTGAGATCCTTGACGACGGAAGTATCGCCGGCAAGAGACAAGGAGACAAAGTCATGACGGAAACGATGGCATTCCCGTCTCGAGACAGTCTGAGGGCATGGTTGTTTAATCCGTTCCATTTCATCGCGGGTGGGAGGGCGCTTGCGATGGGGCTCGCGGTACTACTCTTGGCCGGTTATAACGGTTCCGTCAGCAACTCTCACTTTGACGGCGTTCTGGATTTCCACACGGGGGCGGCCGCTCCGTTGTGGTTGTTCCTGGTCGAGGGAGGGATTTCCTGGGTTTCGGCGGCGCTCCCGCTTTGTCTGGCGGGACTGCTGATATCCAAGAGCCGCATGCGCTCCATAGATGTCTTCGGCACGGCGGCGTTGGCGCGATTCCCGACACTGGTGATGGCGTTCGTTGCGTTGCTGCCGGGTTACCAACGCCAGATAGGGCGTCTGACCGTGATGAATCTGGAGTCCATTCCGGCCGATATGGCGGCATTCTCGTTTGTGGCGCTAATGGTCGTTGCGATGCTTATCTGGATGGTTATTCTGATGTACAACGGCTTCTCTGTTTCGTGCAACGCAAGAGGGTGGAAAGCGGTGACCGCATTCGTGGTCGCGACGCTCTTTGGGGAGATTATCTCGAAGGCGCTCATCGTAGTGCTCGCGGTGTGGGCAATGGGTTAGTAACGTTTGCGGAGGTGGGACGTGCTTAGTAAGAAGTTGAAGATCCTGGCGGCGACGGTCGTGGCCGTCATTGTCTTGACCCCTATCGCGGTTAGCCTATTCAGATCCAAAGTCGTATTGGTTGGGGGACAAGTGGTTACGCTCGTGACTAGAGCCCCGGCGTTCGTGGACGATCCCGACGCGCTCGGCTCCTGGGTAAGTGTGGGCTTCACGCAAACCATCGAGGAGTTCGTGCCGGAGAGAACGATATTGACGGAGAACCCGTATGTCCCGGGAGTCGAATTCAGAGCAGACGGAAAGACGTCGGGTCCTTGGCTGTGGAGTAAGGGAACTCTGTGGCATCCGTGGGACAGGACACTCGCCACATACACGATTCAGACGATCAAAGGCGTGCCGTTTCTATTCGTGGAATGGACAAGCCCCGAACTTTATGGAAGGCCCCGGTTCAACGTCCTAAAGAAGGGCGAATTCAGTACTCCGCATAGGACCGTAGCGGTTACGACTGAAGCCCCGGCGTTTGTGGACGATCCTGACATGATCGGTTCATGGACCAGTGTGGATTACGTGCAAACCATCGAGGAGTTCGTGCCGGGGAAAAAGGCCTTTTCGGGCGATCTGTTTCTCAAGGAGTTGCAGGTCAAACCCGACGGCCGAACCTCCGGACCTTGGCGGTGGAGCAAAGGAATCGTCTGGCGTCCTGGCGACCAAGTCCGCGGCAAGTACACCGTTAAGACGATGAATAACACGCAGTTCCTTTTCATGGAGTGGATAAACGGCGACGTCACAAACCGTGGTAAAGCTCCCTGGTTCTACGTTATGACTAAGAACTAGTCCGGGGAGTCGCACGAGGCGGGCGAGACGGTTCATCAGGACATCGAGGTTAATGCAGGGGCTGCGCGATGATCCTGTGTCGCGTCACGTTTGAGAATTGGTGGCGCATAGTTGGTATTCGTCTGGGTCGTCTGTTTTGGCGCGGCAGATACGAATAGCTAGGCCGCTGTTTTTCCCCTTCAGGGAAATCCCATTGGGTCTCCTCGTTTTCCCTGGGTAGGCCACCTTCGCAAGGCCTCCGGTGGCCAATTCAGGGCTTTGATATGTATCGCCGCTGGCGAAAAGAGAGACGTGGCGCCGGTGGGGTGGGCGGTAGGCGGTAGTCTTGGTGACGGGTGGCCGTTTTGGCAAAACGGCCCTACCCTAGCAAAACGGCCCTACCCTGGGGCGTTCATCTTTGCCCGAGGTCGTAGGGACAGCTGCTGCGTCAGTTTGAAACAGGCTGGCCTAGCATGAAGGGGACGAGGCGGTAGCCGTCGGGGAAGAGGACTCCTTTGGCGGCGGCTTCGCGTTCGTTGTAG
The DNA here is from genome assembly GCA_016215105.1 of Candidatus Hydrogenedentota bacterium. Taxonomy (GTDB): domain Bacteria; phylum Hydrogenedentota; class Hydrogenedentia; order Hydrogenedentales; family SLHB01; genus JACRLJ01. The sequence goes on along the minus strand of JACRLJ010000154.1, from coordinate 9,620 downwards.
GCGCGGCAGCCGTTGGGGGTGATTCCGGGTCCGCATAGGGCGAAGGGGACGGGGCCCCCGGCGTGGGTGCGGGTGGAGATGGCAGTAATGTGGTCGGGGGCGACGAGGACGCGGACGTCACCGGCGCGGTGAGCGTACTCGAGGCAGGGCGCGACGATGCGGCGATCAAAATCGTTGATGGCTTGGATCTTGAGGTCGGTGCGGCCTTGGTGGCTGGTTTCGTCGGGCGCCTCGACATGGACGAATACAAAGTCGTGGCGGTTGAGCGCGTCCAACGCGGCGGACACTTTGCCTTCGTAATTGGTGTCGAGATAGCCGGTAGCGCCCGGCACGCGAATGACTTCGAATCCGGCGCACACGCCAATGCCATTTACCAAGTCCACCGCGGAGATCACGGCGCCGCTGATGCCGAACCGGTCGCGGTAGGTGGCGAGAGACGGCGCGCGGCCTTGTCCCCACAGCCACGCGGAGGTGGCGGGCGCTTTACCGTTCGCGATACGTGCGGCGTTCACGGGATGCTTCTCGAGCACGGGCTGCGACTGACGTATGAGCGCGTTGATCAGATCGGAGCCCGCGCCCTGGGGAAGATAGTCGGCGTAGGGCTTATCTGGTATATTATGCGGGGGTGTACAGTCAATGCGCGCCAGGTCCTCCGCGGAAATGGCGCCCGCGGTCACGATGGCCAAGTGGCGGTAGCTTACGCCCGGGTGGAACTTGACGGGATACTTCGACAAGGCTTCGTTTAGCGCCGCGATGAGCACGGCCGCTTCTTCGGTGGTAATATGGCCGGACGATAAGTCGCGCATGAGACCGTCGCCGAGAGACACGAGATTGCAGCGAAATGCGACTTGATCGTCGGCCAGAGAGATGCCCTGGTTGGCGGCTTCAAGTGGCGCACGGCCCGTGAAGGTTTCGTTGGGGTTGTAGCCGAACATGGAGAGGTTGCCGATGTCGCTGCCGGGCGGGAGATTGGCGGGGATAGGACAGAAGAGGCCTGACATGCCCCGCTTCGCCATTTCATCCATGGCGGGTGTGAACGCCGCCTCGAGAGGCGTCCGGCCATCGAGTTCCGCGAGAGGGAAATCGGCCATGCCATCTCCGAGCAGGACCAGGTAACGCACGAAAACCTCCTAAGGCAGTTGAGGCGCAATTTCGTTGTCAACGACATGACTTCTCTATCAGCACCAGGCATGCATAGCGCAAGGGGCGCTGACAAAGTGGCTAAGTTGTGTAAACCCAAGTTCGATTGTTGGCGCATTGCAGGGGCGCTGAACTCGCACTCGATCGGGAGTCTGCGGCGCGCAACGTACCCGTGCTCGGGGAAAGGGTCAGACACGTTATTTCGCGCAAGAGGGTTTCGCGAAACAAGGGGTCGGTCCCGGCCAACTGCCGAAGTTGGGATAATTGTTGGACTTCCTGCGGGAAAATAGCAGACGGGCAGGGCGAAGTCAAACCGGAGATGGCGCTGCGCATAGGTTTAGGGTGGGCTGGCTGTGGATTTGGGCGGCTTGGAGGGCTATGCTGTGGCTGAGTTGGGTGTGGACTGGTAGTTGACGATCGGTTAAATGGGATGAATGTGAATAATGTGATTTATGAGAGAATTGGGGCGCTGCTGATCCAGGATGGGGTTACACTATCCGGCGGTCAGGTTGATCAGCTCGAAGCGTTCTGCCGGTTGGTCGCGGAGTGTAACGAGGCGTGTTCGCTGGTGTCCGCGGGGGACTGTCTCCGCCTGGGGGAGATCCATATCCCGGACTCGCTTAGTTTGGCGCCGTTGGTACAGCGCTATGCGGGGCCGGAGGGGGTGTTGCTGGATATCGGCGGTGGCGGGGGGTTTCCGGCTGTTCCAATCTCGATTGCGCTTCCAGGTCTGACGGTTTATTTGGTGGAACGGTCTGAGAAGAAGGCGGCGTTTTTGAGGCGGGCCGTGGAGGCCTTGGGCTTGTCGCGCAGCACGGTGGTTCTGGGCGAATTTCCTGCGGCGGCCAAGGGGCTGACGCCGCAGGTGATAACGGCCCGGGCGGTGGAGAGGCCGGAGAAGCTGCGTCGGCAGGTCTTGAGGTATATGCCGAAGGGGTGCGTCTTTCTGTGTCAGATGCCGAAGACATTGGGCGAGTTTCCCGCCACGTTCCACGTGGAACGTATAGAAGACAATTGGTCCCGGGAGGGGCTGCGGCGGGGGGTGTTGGAGATCGTTCGCGCGGAAGGGTGATGGGGAGACTGCGTCGGACGGATCGGACAGGTCAGACGGGTCGGATAGGGCGGGTGGTGGGGACAGAGCGGCTCTCGATTGGTCGAAGGGGCCCGTAATCACGTGCGTCACCGAGGAGTTCTTCTTGCCGGACGGACGGCTGATGCTGTGGCGGCGCTACAATGGCATCCGGTGGTCTGAACGGAACCCGAATATGAAGGTTAGGGACGGGCGCGGGGTCTATGAACGGCTGGGGGGGCTGGGTTGCCTGCGCTGGAGGTTTTTGGGGAGACGTACTACCTCTGGTATAACCAGATCCCGGATTACGCGCTCGAGATATAGCCACGGCGTGGGCGAGACGAAAGCCGTCTTAACGCAGAGACGCCGAGAACGCGGAGAATCGCGGAGAAGATAGGAGAGACGCGGCTGTATCCGAGTCGGAGGAATACGGCAAGCGATTCTTCCGTGTGGTCCGCAGTTCAGCCCTGTTTGCCGAATGGCATGCGACGGCTCGTGGGCCGCGCAGACGGGAATAACGAAGATGCATGCTTGCAGAAACCCGCGTCTAGATCTCGGTGGTGTTGCCCGCCGCCGGAGAACACCAACTCTACACCCGTGTACCGTACCACCCCTTTTCTATTTATTTGTTTATGCCCTATTCTAGCTCGTGCTTGAATTCGACTTAGGATCGAGTGGGCGCCAGATCAGCGATTTATACGGAGCTCGACTGGCGTAGCAATTTCCACCACGAAGAGGAAGTCGTCGCGGGCTGTGCTTCTGGCGCTGGGGTGACGCGGCGAGACGGCGCGTCTACTATAGCGAGCCGTACAGAGGGCTGTCTTTGGGCGGGTGCGTTCCCGAGTGCAACTCGGGAACGAGAGCTGGGTAGCGAGTCGTACATAGGGTTGTCTTTGGGCGGGTGCGTTCACGAGTGCAACTCGGGAACGAGGGCGGGGTAGCGAGTCCTACAGAGGGTTGTCTTTGGACGGGTGCGTTCCCGAGTACAACTCGGGAACGAGAGCGGGGTAGCGAGTCGTACAGAGGACTGTCTTTGGGCCGGTGCGTTCCCGAGTACAACTCGGGAACGAGGGTGGTACTTGGAAACGAGGGATCAGTGGGGATAACGAAAACGCCCTGCAAGGGTCAGACACTTGCAGGGCGTGTGGTCTTGTGGCTATCGACGAATTGCGGTCTACAGCAGTTCGGCGATCTGGACGGCGTTGAGCGCGGCGCCTTTTAGCAGGTTGTCGGAGACGATCCACATCGCGAGACCGCGCGGATGCGAAATGTCTTCGCGAATGCGGCCGACAAAAGTCTCGCCTTTGCCGGCGGCGTCGCGCGCGAGCGGATAGATTTGATGCGCGGGATCGTCCTGCACCACTACGCCCGGGGCCTTGGACAAAATCGCGCGGGCCTGATCGGCGGTAAGTTTCTTTTTCGTCTCGATGTTAACCACTTCGCTGTGTCCGGTGTGAACCGGCACGCGCACGGTCGTCGCGGTGACGCGGATGGACGGATCGCCCATGATCTTCTGGGTCTCGTTCGTCATCTTCATTTCTTCGGAGGTGTAGCCGTTGTCGGTGAACGCGTCGCTCTGCGGGATTTGGGGGATGCAGTTGAATGCGATCGGATACGGGAACACCTGGCACGACGGCTCGCGTCCCGCCAAGTCATCTTTCACTTGATTCATCATGTCATCCAACGCCTTGATTCCCGCGCCGGATACGGCCTGGTAGGTCGCGACGACGACGCGCTCGATTGTTGCGGCGTCGTGCAGCGGCTTTAACACCACCACCATTTGAATCGTCGAACAATTCGGATTCGCGATGATGCCGTGATGTTTCGCGATGTCGTGCGCGTTCACTTCCGGCACCACCAGCGGCACGTTCGGGTCCATGCGCCACGCGCTCGAATTGTCCACCGCGACACAGCCATCCGCCGCGGCGCACGGCGAGAACGTCTTGCTCGTGCCGGAGCCCGCGCTGAACAACGCGACTTCGACGCCCTTGAACGAATCTTTACCCAAGACTTCAACGGGCACCGTCTCCCCGTGGAACTTCAGCGTCTTCCCTTTGGACCGTTCCGAGGCAAGAAACTTGATAGTCTTCACCGGAAAGTTGCGCTGCTCCAATACCTGGATCATTCGGGTTCCCACGAGGCCTGTAGCCCCGACGACGGCGACCGTCTTGCCTGACATGACTTAAGTTCTCCCTCTATTTCAATGACTTGCTGTTTCGTACACAACGCGGCTTAACCGCGACCATGGAGATGTTGGTCTGACTTTGGCGTAGCCACGCGACACTCGCCTCGCCACAGCGCGGCACAATTGGGTATCGATTGCGCTCCGGCAGCGCGGCGAGACGCCGCGTCTACTATAGGGATGCACTCGTCCGCCTATACGCTGCGCCATGCCTACCGCGACCCGCGGAAGCCCATCCGCATGCGCGGAGGCTCAGGAAACTATGCGGACGCGGTCGTAAGCGCCTCGACGAGTCTCGCCTTTTGGGTCACGCCGACGAAACGGTTCACGAGTTCGCCGTCCTTGAAGATCAAGAGCGTGGGAATTCCCTGGACTTCAAATTCCTCGGCCAGAGCGCCCTCGCTGTCGACGTCAACCTTGCCCACGACGGCTTTCCCGGCGAACTCCTGAGCCAGCTCGTCCAACACCGGCGCCATCATCCGGCAGGGTCCGCACCATTCCGCCCAGAAGTCCACTAACGTCACGCCCTTTGCAACGGACGTTTTGAAATTCGCGGTGGTCAGCACAGTCGCTTGGCTCATGAACGATCTCCTTAAGTGCGGATTGATTGCGCATCGGACCAACGCCGACGCGCACGAGTTTCCAAGAGCGCCGGGGTCCCGGGACGTGGCGCATTATAGCCAATGCCGCCGTGGGCATGCAAAGTTCGCGGTTGTATCGATCGCCCGGCGTTTGAAGACAGTAAAACACGGGTTGGGCGCATTTCTATTCTCGGGATGCGAGCCGCTGGTCGGACGGATCAGACGGATCGGACGACTTTCGCCGCTGCTCGCGCATTTGCAGAATCCACCGCAATTTGACTGTCGCGCCGTTCGGGCCTATAATCCGCCGCTGGCCTGGAGAGGTGTCAGAGTGGCCGATTGAGCACGCTTGGAAAGCGTGTGTACGCGAAAGTGTACCGAGGGTTCGAATCCCTCCCTCTCCGCCATTTCCATTGACATGGGCAGATCTGCCATCGCGAATAGCGGTTCAATCGCACACCTCAAGAAATCCCTTTTGCCTTCAATTCGGAAGTTGCGGCGTTATGGCGTTGTGGAAGAGAGGGACAGACACTGTGTTTCGCACAAACTGCCGTGCGAAAGACGGGGGTCACTCCCTGCGCGAACCCAGATTCGCTGGCCAGCGCATGGAAGAGAGGGACAGACACCGTGTTTCGCACAAACTGCCGTGCGAAAGACGGTGTCAGTCCCATGGCGCGTGGTCGGAGGTGCATAGCCCTAACTTCTTTCGCCCTTCCAGGGCTGACCCGTCGGCTTGGCATGATCCCACGGTTCGCACCGTGGGCTATCTTCTTACGCCCCTCACCGGGGCTGAATACCAACGTCTCCGATGATCCTTAATTTCCCAGCCGACAAGACTGATTCCACGGTTCACACTGTGGGCTACCTTCCTGCGCCCCAAACCGGGGCTGAGTACCAGCGTGTCCATCGATCCTAGATTCAGCAGCCGACAAACTGATCCCACGGTTCACACCGTGGGCTACCTTCTTGCGCCCCAAACCGGGGCTGAAAACCTACTTTCCCGATGCCCGAAATTCGAGTTTTCAACACGGCGCTTGTCTCGTGGTTCGCGTTATGCTAAAGTTGCTGCTACCTTGGAGATAGGTGTATTGAATGGAAAATGGAATTCCGCGCATCCTGATCGTTCGCCTCAGCGCAATCGGCGACGTAGTGCGCGTCCTGCCTGCCCTTCACGCCCTGCGCAACGCGTTTCCGAACGCTCAAATTGACTGGGCGGTTGAACGCAAGTCCGCCGACATCGTCGAGGGCCACCCGGCGCTTGATCGGGTTCTAATTTACGAACGCACGAACGCACGCACCCTTGATTCGGCGCGAACCTTTCTTGAATTCTGCCAGCGCATCCGCAAATCCCATTATGACATGGTGATTGACTTTCACGGAATCTTTAAGAGCGGTCTCGTGAGCCTGTTTTCCCGCGCTCCTCAGCGTTTTGGTTTCGCACGGCCGCGTGCGCGCGAGCTGAGCTATCTCTTTGTTAACAAACGCGTTAAGCTTGGTCAGCAGGTGTTGAACCGCATCGAGGAGAATCTCGCCCTCAGCGACTTCATATCGCCGCAACACCATACCCTCGATGTCACTATTGACGTGCCCGTCGAGATTCAGGACCACGTAAACGACTTCTTCGACAATACGTTTGATGGCGGCAAACTCGTGGTCGCCATGCATGTCCCGGTTGATCGGGCCGAAAAGCAGTGGCCTGTCGAACATTTTGCTGCGCTTGCGGACTTTCTGCTGGCCGACGGCCGGTTTGACGTGCTCCTGACGTGGGGTCCGGGCCAGAGGGCCGCGGTTGATGAGGTAATTGAACGCACGAGACGCAATCCGGTGGTCGCGCCGGAATCGCCGGATTTGAAGCATTACGCCTGGCTGGCCCACCGGTCGGACCTCTATTTCGGGAGCGATACCGGCCCGATGCACATTGCGTCCGCGATGGGCGCGGCTGTCGCGGCCGTCTTCGGCGGCACCGATCCTGCCCGTCACGCGCCCTACCGCGAACCTTACGAGGTCCTGTATACTTCCGATCCCGGCCTCAACGCAAAACAACGACTCGAACACATCACCCCCGAAATGGCCTACGACGCCTGCGTCCGCCTGACCGTACACCGCAAAGAAATCAAGAGCGGACTCGGGTCGTATTTTTCGTAAGGCGCGCGTCAACGAATACGAAGGCCAAGCCGCGGCAAACAGGTCAACGCGCCTGGACCGGCGGATGAGGACATCCGCCCTCCCGGTCGCACAGGCCACGGCGCACTGGCTTGATGTTCTCTACGCCAGCCAAGGTCTGTGCTTGGGAGTAGATTTCCTCTACTTCGGAATAGCGACTGGCCCAAAGACTGGTAGCGCCATGTTGGCCTGATCCACGACGTTGCAGTAGGGGTCGAGGCCGCGGCCGTACCAGAGTTGGGCGTTTTCCGGAACGCTTTCGACCCACAGGATTATGACCGTCGGATCGTCCGTGGAAACTTCTTGCTTGAAGATGCATGACGCGTTGGCCGCGTCGGGTCCGCCGCTGATGCTAAACCCGCTCACCCGGCCCGCGGCCTTGAGTCCGCCATTGACCGACGCGAACTTCACGCGGAGTTGTTGGCCGTGGGGAGTCCCTGCGATGGGCTCAATCTTCTCGAGACGTGGCCCGCGCAGCACTTTTCCGCCAAACAGGTCCTTCTCGGCAAGACAGGCCAGACGGTATCCGAGCGTCTTCAGGCCCGGCGTGCCGATGTGGATGCCGTCGTCCATGTCGAGGTCGATGGCGGAGACTAGTCCGCACCGGCCCAGCTCGCCTTCCAGCGCGAGTTCGTCCGACTGAATCTTGCCCCAGGCGGGAAACATTTCGACGTTCTTGCCTGCGAACCGGCTAATCTGGACGTAGTAGAACGGCAAATCGGCCACGCCCAGGTCCGCGCGCATCGCTCCTACGAGTTGTTTCATCTTCTCGCGATAGACCGGCTGCACTTTCTCGTTGGCGTCCGACTCGCCTTGATACCAGAGCACACCCTTGACCTTGCCGCCCGCCGCTTGGACCTGCTTGCACATCGAGCCGTACAACGACGCGCCGGCCTTGTCCTTCTGCGCCGGGTCCCATTGTTCCATGCTCGTGCCGCCGTGCGCCGACGCAATGAGGCCTACCGGGCGGCCAGTGCGCGTCAGCATCTCCTTCGCGAACGCGATTCCCAGTCCGGCGCCTTTGGCGCCGTCGCGCCATCCGGCTATCGCTTTTTGCCGTTCTGCATCCGAAGGAAACGTCCCATGCACAGGGTCCGGTGATTCCGCCAGTGTGTGCAATGGCTCCTGCGCCAGCCGCCACTCGTAGTTCATTGCAAATGTATGCACCTGCGGATGCGGTGACTCGACATTCACGCGGTTGCCGACGCCCTGCATGTTCGACTGGCCCGCCAGGATCCAGACGTCGCCGACCATCGCCTCGGAAACCGCAGTCTCCTCGAGCGTCTTGCCCGAATCATCAACCAGGCGGACCTCGACGCGATACGGTCCGCCCGCGGGAACGGCTGGTAGCGCGCCTTGCCATGCGCCGCCCGCGGCCTTGCCCAGATCCGTCCACGGAATGATTTCCTTCTGCACGCCAACTACCCGCGCTTGCACTTTGCCCGCGGCCACGCTTGCGCCCGCAAGATCGATTGACGCCTTGCCGTCGTTGCCGCATTGAACCACTTGGTACGGCGCAAGGCCTTTTGTAACGGATAGCGCGTGGGCGCTCGAGCACAGCATCCCGAGACAGAGAAGTACGACGCAAGAGGCAAGAGTGTGGCGCATGGCGAATCCTCCTAGTTTGAACAGGCAACAACAATACCTCACGGCGCGGCGTGAGACAAAGCTGGGGTCGTGGATAGATTTGTTTGCGGCGTGGGCGGCCAGGCAGAGGGCGATTGCCATATGCATAGCTTATGGCGCTCCGGCTGACGCGGCGAGACGGCGCGTCTACTTTTGGCCATGCGACTACCGTGGCGTTTGTCGTGCGGAAAGCGTATGGCAATCGGGCTGACGCGGCGAGACGGCGCGCCTACTTTAGGGGGCGCGCGGATTGTGTTACAGGATCAGCATGACATCCCCGTAGGAATAGAAGCGGAACTTCTCCGCGACGGCATTGCGGTAGGCCTCGAGGACGAACTCGGCGCCCGCGAACGCGCACACCAGGGCTAGCAGACTCGATTCCGGCAGATGAAAATTTGTCTGCAGCGCGTCCACGCCGTGGAATTCGTAGGGCGGGAAAATGTATTTGTGCGTTTCTCCGCGGCCCGCCTCGAACCGGCCGTCGCGATACTGGGTTTCGAGGACACGGGCTGAGGTGGTCCCGACGGCCACGATTCGGCCGCCTTCGTTCCGCGTGCGATTCAACAGACTGCAGGTGTCATCCGTGACCTCAAACTCTTCGCCGTCCACCCGATGGTCCTCGAGGTTCTCGACCTGGATAGGCCGGAAGGTTCCGTATCCGACGTGCAAGGTCAGCCTGGCCCGCCGCACGCCGGCGCGCTCCAACGACTCAACGACGGCCGGGGTGAAGTGCAGACCGGCCGTTGGCGCGGCTACGGCGCCCGGCCGCTCGGCGTAAATCGTTTGGTACCGCGTGAGATCGGCGTCCTCCGGCGCCGCGCGCCGAATGTAGGGCGGCAACGGAATTGCCCCGGACGTT
>JACRLJ010000090.1 GCA_016215105.1 Candidatus Hydrogenedentota bacterium | reverse complement strand
TAGTGATGGCCTCCTGTTGGGGTTGTCTTTCTGATTAGCAATGTTCAGCCCATTTTCTATATCCGAACTCGCCATGTCAATAGTTATCTATTTGTAATACTATAATACAGCGTAACTTACGAAAACTGGGGATCACTCAGATTCCAAAGCTGGAGGGTTGCTTTACCGGCGGAGTAAGACTTTCCACAAGCGGCCTCACCTGGTCGGCGGCCTGGCTGACTTCGCACCAAGTGACTATACAGAGCACGCACCACGCGATCCGGGTGGTTGCTCTGGCCGTGTTCACAAATCTCTCGGACATGGCTTGCTCCAATTCTCTTGCGGAATATCAACCGTTCCACGAGTATCCGTCGGTCGCGGCCGTCGTCCGATGGACACCCTAGGTCACTATAGTTGGCGCCGGAGGAGGCATCAAACAGATGAGGCCGGCGAGTAATGCAGAACGCCGGTGAGGGATGAGCAGTATGGGGGTTGGACCGGCGCCGCGCAAACATCGAGCGAGCGCGCTCGATGTTTGCGGCAGTGGTTCGTTTCTGCTAGTTTGGCGGTGGCAGATGTACCGTATCCGTTCCGTAGCCGCTACCGGTTTGTCTTTGGAGGCCACTAACGTTCTGGGACGGTTTTGTGAAGCAGGCAGGCTCAAGTGAGGATTCGCAATCCCGCCATACGTAACGCGTGAGGAGAGATGCAATGCAGACGAATGCGCACACCGGCACGAGAATAGACGAAGTGGCCGCGGGGATTTACCGCATCAATACGCCGCTGAATATCCCGGGTATCCCTGGCGGCTTCAACCTCAGCCAATACTTGGTGGTAGACGAGCAGCCCTTGGTGTTTCATACGGGATGGCGGCGCTGGTTCCCCTTCGTGTCCGAAGCGATCGCGACGGTGATCCCACTCGACCGTATCCGGCACGTGGGCTACTCGCACTTCGAGGGCGACGAATCCGGCGCGATGAACGACTTTCTGGCGGTGGCGCCGGAGGCCGTGCCGTTCGCCAGCCAGGTCAGCGTGATGACGTCTCTGAATGACTATGCCGACCGCCCGGGGAGGGGTTTGGCGGATGGCGAGGAGTTTTCGACGGGGAAAAAGCAGTGGCAGTGGCTCTACACACCTCACGTGCCTCATGGCTGGGACTGCGGTATCCTGTTCGACAAGACTACGGGCACGCTGCTCTGCGGGGATCTCTTCACCCAGGCGGGCGCCGAGACTCCAGCGGTCACCGAGGCAGAGATTCTGACGGCCAGCGAGGCGATGCGCAAGCCGATGGACTACTACGCGCACTCGAGGAACACGCGCGCGATTTTGGAGCGGCTGGCGGAGCTCAAACCCAAAACACTGGCTTGCCAGCACGGGAGCGCCTATCGCGGCGACGGGGCCGCGCTGTTGCGCGAACTCGCGGCCATCCTCGAAAAGGAGAACCAGGCCGGCTAACATGACTGCTTCCGTATTGCGGCGCTGACAGTGCGAAAAGGGGGCGTCGTTCGGACATGGCGCTGCAGATGATAGACAGTGGAGGCAGCGCCCAGAAATAGATATCATCTCGCAACGCTGAGACGTCTCCGGCCGTTAAGTAAGCGTAAATCCAGTCTAGGGAAGGGCTCATCGAATGCGACAGCTGGTTTTGTTCTTCACGGCTCTGTTGCTGGTTGTCTTAACGCCGTTGGCGCCTTGCCACGCGCAGGAGTCACTTGGGGCCGGCTATGGTCTGTACCGGTCGGCATCGGCCGCGTGGGCGTGGAGTCCGGTGGCGACGACGGGGCCGGTGGCTCACTTCACTTCGAGCGCGGACGCGTGTCAGCTCGTGTTTTCGGCGCCGGTTCAATCCCTGCAAGGCTTCGCGAAGGACAAGGCGCGCATCGGGATCGTGTCGGGAGCCCTCGGCAGCGCGCCCAAGGCGTGGATCTCTCCNNNTGGATCTCTCCGGGCAAGCCCTACCAGGCGGATAAAACAGTCGAACGATACGAAGTGTCTGGCCTTATCGCTGAGGCGGCATTGCGCGGGGCTGAGGCGCGGATTGCGGACGGCCAACTGCAAGTAGAGTTAGAGTTCGACGCCCTTCCCAATCTGCGAACGCCGTGGGACCTCTATCTGCTGATCGACGCGGACGGTAATGAGGCGACCGGTTTCCAAGGGGCGGATTACCTGATTCAAGACTGCACCTTGAAAGGGGATGACAAGGGGCCGCTTCACGTGGCGTGGTTCGAGTTGCGTCCGGGAATCGTGACGCCGGGTGAATCCGTCGAGGCAACGGCGTGGATCGAAAACTCGTCGGACGCGCCGCTTGAGAAAGTTGCGGTGCGCTTGGAACTTCCGGAGGAAACTCGCGCCCAAGGCGAGCAAGGAGTGACGCGTCTCACGTTGCGGCCGAAGGAGGCTAAGCGACTGACGTGGAAGATTGCGGTGGCGAAGCCAGGGCTGAGCCGGGTGGCTCTACGAAGCGAAGCGGGAGAGGCGCGCGCATCGGAAGTGCGGTGGCTGAGCATCGTGGCCAAACACGACCCGGCACATGAATTTGAGACCGCCACCGGGACGTGGCTGCCGTATCCGGAACGCCCCACGCTTCAGGCGCAGAACAAGCAACCCCTGCGCGCGTATCGTGCGCGCTCGTCCGCGCAGCTCAAGCGCAACCTGTTCGGCATCACGGCGCACTTGCCGCGAAGCACGAACGACGAGAACCCCTTCGAGGCGGCGCATGCGGTTGACGGAGATCCGGCGACGTGTTGGGCGTCGCGTTGGTGGCGAACGGCGATTCCGTTCCTGCCGGAGTGGATCGAGCTTGACCTTGGAAAGCCGGTGGAGATTAGCGAAGTTCGATTCCTTCCCGCATGGAAAAACAGCGGTATGCCGGCGGCGCTAGAGATCGCGGTGAGCCCGGACGGGCGGCGATGGGACACCGTGCTTGATGAGCCGGACTATCGTCCGCAAGAAGCTCCACAAGGGGACGCGCTGAGGTGTGGCGACGTGACGTGGCAACGGTTCGCGTTCGCGAAACAGCGAGTTCGCTATGTCCGGCTCGAAGCCAATCGCCTCACACAGAAGGGAACGAGCTTCTTCTGCGCGCCGTTCGAGCCGTTTCAATTTCGCGTCGCGGAAGTGTCCATGTTCGACGGCGAGGGAAAGCCTATCAACTTGGTGGGCCTGAAGACGACGGCGGCGTCCACGCACGCGGCGTGGTACAACGCCCCCGACACCATCATCAAGACATGGCCGCTGTTATTCAAGTCGGGCGTGAAGTTGAACCGGATCGGACAGTGGGGCGACAAGGTGGATTGGGCGACGGTGGAGCAAACGAAAGGGGTGTATAGAATTGACCGGGAAGTGGACCGCGCGATCGACGAAAGCGTCAAGAAGGGTGTGGACATCCTTCTAACCTTGGACTACGGGAACAACCTGTACCAGACGTTGAACGACTCGCCCGATTTCGGTCCCACGTGGCGCCGGGGACACCCGTTTCTCCAATGCGCGCCCACGACGCCGGAGGCCTTGGAGGGTTTCGCCAACTACTGCGCGTTCATGGCGGACCATTTCCGCGGACGTGTGAAGTACTTCGAGATTTGGAACGAAGAGAACGGATGGTTCTTCGACGCCTGGGCGGAAAACGGCAAGGTCAGCATGGCGAAAGCATATGGCCGGGCCTTGGCCGCGGCGGCGAAGGCGGTCAAGCAGGCCAATCCCGAAGCCAAGGTGGTGTTCGGCGGCATGGCCGGGTCGTCGCTCGACTTCCCCCGAATTGCCCTCGAAGCGGGCGCGGGTCCCTCGATCGACATCCTCGCGTTCCATCCCTACGGGCATCCGACTCCAGAGGCCGCGCCACCCGCGTTTCTCACGGAAGTCGACGGCAAGATGGAGTGGCGTCCGCGTCCGGCGGAGATCACGGATTACGAAAGCGAAATCGCGGCCTACCGAAAACTGATGCGCGCACACAACGCAGGCGCCGAGGTGTGGGCGGACGAGATGAACTGGTTCGCGCCGGGCGAGCCGGCCAAGCCCGACATGGGAGATCAGAGCGAGTTGAGTCAGGCGAAATATCTGGCGCGATTCTTCGCGATCAATGCGTGGTTGGGGAACGGGGCGATCTGGTGGTCGCTGTACAACTCGAACGGAGTGCAGGAGTGGGCGGTGCTCCGCTCGAGCGACCTATCGCCCCGCGCGGCCTGGTACTCGGCGGGCTATGTCTCGACGGCGCTCGACGACGTGCGCGGAGACTCCGACACAAAGGTCGAGGTCGTTGGCGCCGCGCCGAAGGACTTGTTGGTCAAGACGTATCGGAACGGCGCCGGCGAATTGCTGATCGGACTGTGGCGGACGAGTCCCGCGGACGATCATTGCCGCCCCGCGCCCGTGACGCTGCGCCTGCCCGGCGTTGGGATAGCCGACGCACAGCTGGTCGACACGCTCTACGGACGTAGGCAGAAGGCAGTGACGCGTGCAGAGGACGGCGGCGCCGTCATCCCCGAATTGCTGATTGGCGATTGGCCGGTGATAGTCCGGGTGAAGCTGGCGCAGTCCAACCCGTGACTCGAGCTTGCGGCTGTATGGCGCCGGGGAACCTTTGAGTGTGTCCGGGGGTTTATACCCCAATGATATCGAGAAGGTGGACGGTGTGGACAGAGCAGACTGCTCGGATAGGCCTGACAGTTCTGAGCGGACGGCGGTTCAGGCAGCTTATACCGCGTAGCTAACATCGACAGTCTATTGCGGATACCGGTGCGGTGAGGGCCTCGGGAGGAAGGGCATCGCTCCATAATGGAACGATGATGCGCATATTTGTATGGATTCTTGTGAACATAGGAACAAAAATGCTGAGTTTGGGCTATAATAGAGGTAGAAGAAGTGTCAAATAGCGCCGCTGTTGATTCGTACGCATTACAGACTTTGACCACGAGTTCTATCGGGGTTAGGACCATGTCAGGCCTATGCAGCGAAAAGCGCCGGGGTGTCCGGCGCGCCAAAAGTGTTAGCGCTTGGTTGCGTTTTCGGTCGGAGAAAGCGCATTGGGGGACCGTGACTCTCGATGTCGGTACGGGTGGAGCGCGTTTCACGGCCGAACGGCCCGTGGAGGTCGGCGAACATGTCCTTCTGACGGTTCAGTTGGAACCCAGCAAAGATCGGATCGAGTGTAAAGGTCATGTTACGTGGTCGAAGCAGCAGGAAGACGGAACGTATCGGTTCGGTGTGCGTTTCGTTGATTTGAATGAAGACGAGAGCGCCGCGCTGGAGCGTTTCGTGTCCGACACGGGTGAGGTGATCACCTTCGCGTTGCGCTAACGCCCCGTCCAAAGGACGATTATTCTTCGGCTCGTTGACCCTACCAGTCACCGATGGAACGCGTCTCCTCGAATCTACCCCCTGAATTTGGTACACTATTCGGATGCGAGCAGGAGAAGTTTGAGACGTGTCCGAAGAGACAAATCCCCGCGAGTTTGGTGAACAGATTGAGTCCGTCGAGCCTACACACGAGGGCTGGACGAAGTATTTGGCGTTGACCACGGCAATAATTGCCGTGATCGCCGCCATCGCGTCGCTGGCGTCCGGCACGTATGCGGACCGTGCGCTGCTAGAGAAGAACCAAGCTGTCCTGGTCCAAGCGCAGGCGTCGGATCGTTGGAACTACTACCAGGCCAAGGGCATCAAGAAGGACCTCGCCGACGGATTGTTCCAGCAAAGTCAGAACGCGAAATTCAAAGACGACGCGGATCGCTACGGCAAGGAACAGGAAAAGATCAAGGACGAAGCGCAGGATCTCGCGCAGAAGGTCGAAGTCGCCAACACCCGGGCTGAGGGCCTTTTTGAACGGCACCACCGGATTGCCATGGGCGTTACCTTCTTTCAAATTGCCATCGCTCTATCCGCCATCGCGGCCATGTTGCGGAATAAGTTGTTTTGGGGTCTATCCGTAACCGTCACCGGGGTCGGCGTCGTGTTCTTCGTGACCGGCGTGATGTAGCGCCGGTGGTCACGGTTGGTCTCCGCGTGCGCGAGACCTGCAAAGAAACACGGAAATCGTGTATCATAAACCGTTTAGTACTTAGAGCGTCTAACAGAAACCTCGGCAATGGTCCAAGGACGGCGGGGACGCCGTCCCTCCCGTTCGCTCCCGCGGAAGGTTTGTTAGAAGCTCTTAGGAGATAGGAAAGTAGCGTCAACCTGGAATAAGGTAGAAGCAAACTCGCACGCCATGGCAGATAAGAACGATTTGAGTAGCAGTCTCAGCCTCGAGTTCGTCGAGGGTCTCTACGACGAATATCTTCACGATCCCGCCTCCGTCTCCGCGGACTGGAAGACATACTTTGATGGCATGGGACGGGGCAACGGCGACACCGCTCCCCGCATTACGACCAGCCCATCACCCACCTCGGTGAGCGCCCCTCACGTGGCTGCGGCGGCCGTTGCCACCGCAGTGGCGCATACGCATCCGCGCTTTAACGGTAAGGTAGCGCGCTGCGCGATTTGCGGCCGGGCGGAAGAACTGGCCGCGCTTCAACACCGGGTCGATCAACTGATTCGGAACTACCGGGTTCGGGGGCACCGGATCGCGAGCCTCAACCCGCTGGGGGCGGACAAACCGGAATTTCCTGAGTTGACTCCGGAGTATCACGGTCTGGGCCCGGAACACATGGACCAGATCTTTGCCTCGGGCACTCTGGCGCCCGAGGGATCGGCCACCTTGCGCGAAATCATTGCGCGGCTTCGCGAGACCTACTGCCGCTCCATCGGTGTCCAGTTCATGCACATTGACAGTATGGATGTGCGCGCCTGGCTCCAGGACCGCATGGAGCCGGCCGGAAACCGCATCCAACTGGACCGAAGCGAACAGATCCGTATCTTGACC
>JACRLJ010000153.1:34900-45496 GCA_016215105.1 Candidatus Hydrogenedentota bacterium | reverse complement strand
CTTGCGCTCGGTGATGTCGCGATGGAAACATTGAATGTAGGATTCGCCACCGGATGTAATTAGGCTGGCCGATACCTCGAGGGGGAAGACATGGCCGTCTTTGTGATAATGCTCGACCTCAAAGGTTAGGGCTTCCCCGGCCAACAGACGCTGCATCCGCACCGGAATCTGCCGGGAAGTTTCGGGCGTATCCAAGTCCTTCAAGCTCATGTCAAGCATTTCATCGACGCTATAACCGTGCATTCGGGCAAGCGAATCGTTGAGCGAGACGAGTTTACCATCGGTCGATAGCAGAAAAATCCCATCGTTCGCACGGTCAAACAAGGTTCGGTAGCGTTCCTCACTCTCGCGTAGCGCGTCGTCAGCCCGCTTTCGCTCGCTGATATCCTCAATGGTGGCCATAGTTCGCACCGGCTGTCCAGCGGCGTCACGAATGACCGTCATGTTGACATTCACCCAGACGACCGTAGCGTCTTTTCGGATGTAGCGCGTTTCCATTCGGTAGTCGGGCGCCGCGCCACGCACAACCTGCTCGAATGTCGGGGCCGCGTCCGGTGATCTCGCACATCTTCTGGTTTACACGGACCCATTTTCCAGTATGCGGATCGGCTTGGGCAATACCGATAGAAGCCGTCTCAAACATGGCTTCAAACTGCTTTTCACTTTCCTCGATTCTCTGCCGGGCCTCGATCGCCCGGAGATTCTTCAGTCCGATGCCGGAAATGACTTCGATCAAGCCCTTAATAAAGAACAAATAGCTATTCAAGTTTTCCTGGGTCCAAACAGGCACGTTTCGGACTGCCTCAATATAGGCTTCTTCATCGAATCCGTATTTGGCGGCCTGTGCGCGGAAGTAATCCAAATCCGGTTCTTCAAGAAAGAACTGGCCGGTGAAAAAACTTCCCAGATGGACGCCGTCGATAATGATTGGAGTGGCATTATCAATCAGTCCGTGCGGGCAGCGATAGCTGACGGCAGGGTTGGCCTCGGCGATATGGTCCAGAATGTACCTATCACTCTTGAGGCATTCTTTTTCGCATTCCGGGTTAAGGCGGTGGAACTTAGTGCATACGTCCTGCCAGGCCGTGGCGGTGAGAATATTGCCATCATTGTCGATGATAGCCGAGGGAAAAGAATAGATTTCGTTAAGTCTGTCCTGGAGCGATTGAAACTGCTCCATGTCGATTAGGTCCTGAAGTCTGTAATTCACGATACCTCCTGAAGGTTCTCGAAGGAGCCACGCAGATTTTGTCAGGGGAATGGTTAGCCGTGGCTGAGGGCTTCCCGTACCTTCGCGGCCAGTTCCGCCGTGGAAAAGGGTTTCTGGATGAAATACACGCCGTCGTCCAGCACGCCGTGGTGGGCGATCACATCGGCGGTATAGCCCGACATGAACAGGCGCTTTAGGTTTGGATACAGCGACAGCAGGTTCTTGGCCAGATCCCGTCCATTCATCTCGGGCATGACCACGTCGGTCATGAGTAAGTCAATCTCACCAGCGCGCTCTCGGGCAAGCTGCATGGCCTCGCCCGGCGTGTTTGCGGCCAGCACGCTATATCCCTGTAGTTCGAGCATCGTTGTGGTCATCTTCAGAATGGCCGACTCGTCTTCCACTAGCAGAATGGTCTCGTGGCCGCCCTGGAGGGATGGCGCCGGACCTTCAATTCTCCCCGGTGCGGCCTTGGCGATGTGCCGGGGAAGATAAATAGTGAGTGTCGTTCCGCGGCCCGGCTCACTATGCACGCTGATGAAGCCGTCATTCTGCTTGACGATGCCGTAGACCGTTGCGAGACCCAAGCCAGTGCCCTTGCCCATGGTCTTCGTTGTGAAGAACGGCTCGAAAAGGTGCAACAGCGTGTCCGTATCCATGCCGTATCCATCGTCACTCACCGACAACTGCACGTACTCCCCTGGCGTGAAGCCGGGCCGGCCGGCGCAGTAGTCGTCGTCAACGACTCTGTTTTCCGTCTCGATGGTAACCTTACCAACGCCGGCGATGGCGTCGCGGGCATTGACGCACAGGTTGGCGAGTATCTGGTCTATCTGGGAGGGGTCCACATTCACTTGCCACAGGTTTTGTCCCGGATGCCAGTCCAGATGAATGTCCTCGCCAATAAGGCGCTCCAGCATCTTGAGCATGCCTGTCACGGTCTCGTTCAGGTCCAGCACTTTGGGCGCAACAGTCTGCTTGCGGGCAAAGGCCAACAGTTGACGGGTAAGATCGGCGGAGCGATTGGCCGCCTTGCGGATTTCCTCGAGGTGTGCGTAGAGCGGGTGCGCCGCCTCCGCCTGGTCCAGCGCCATCTCGCAATGGCCGAGAATCACACCCAACATATTGTTGAAATCGTGGGCCACTCCGCCCGCCAAACGTCCCACCGATTCCATCTTCTGGGATTGGGCCAACTGCTCCTGGAGCCGTGCTTTCTCTGCCTCCACCAGCTTTCGTTCGGTGACGTCCCGACCCGTGGCGTAGGTAATCCCTTCCTCCTTAACGAAGGTCGCTCGCCACGACATCCACTTGGTTGAGCCATTCTTACAGATGTAACGGTTTTCAAAGTTGAGCGTGAATCCGATTCTCAATTGCGTGGCCATCTCATCTATCGTGGACTGTCTATCGTCCGCATGAACGAACTCGATGAACGGCTTTGAGACGAGCTCCGCCTCAGTGTACCCGAACGTTTCCCAACACGCGGGGTTTGTCTTCAGGAAGACGCCGTTAGGATCGGCAATGACCATCACGTCGCCCGAGGTAAGGAAGAACCGAAGAAACTGTTCCCTTTCGATCTCCGCCCGTTTGCGCTCAGTGATATCTATGGTGTACCCCGCCACCATGGTCTTGCCTCCCTGGATAATCGGAAACTTGATTGAGGTGTAGTACCGCCCGTTCAATTCCTCATCAATTCTCAGCACCTCACCGTTGGCGACAACCGACCAGTCGTCAGCGGTGATCTTCGCGGCGAATTCGGCCGGGAACAACTCCGCCATCGTCTTGCCGATCATATCGCAGGCCGGAAGGCCAATCATCTGCGCATAATTGTCGCTGGCTTGCAGCACCCGGCTCTCGAGCGGCGTCACCGACTTGATAAAGGTGTAGATTGGTGAGTGACGCATGAACACCGAGAACAGCTCGCTACTTTCCCGTACGGCGCGCTCGGCGAGCTTGCGCTCGGTGATATCGTTTCCGATACAGAGTACCTCGACGCATTGTCCTTGTGAATCCACGATGGCTCTGGTGGTCCAAGCCACCCATGCCCGAGTTCCGTCTTTGCACGTGATTTCGTATTCCGCACTCTTATAGCGCTCTGGATTTTGGAGCATCACCGAAAGGTCTTTTTCTTTGGTCTCCGTGGCAGGGACGATGGTGCCCACCACGTTGCGTCCGACGATTTCGTCCTGAGAAAACCCGAGAAAACGCGACGCATATTCGTTGAAGAACGCTATGGTTCCCGCGGTGTCCATGCGAAGGATAATACTGTTCGCATTCTCCACCAATTCCCGATACTTCTCTTCGCTCTTGCGCAGGGCCTCTACGTTGGTCTTCAGTTCGGCCGTGCGGACATCTACTTTTTGACGGAGAGCGCGGTTCCAAATAAAGAGGATAAACAGCAGCAACGCAAAGCCGCCGGCCGTGAATAGAAAGTACCGCAGCATGAGGCCGTCCTGTAACGTGGAACCAAACCATCTGGTATCGATCTTCCTGAGTTCGCCTTCTGGAATCTGTGCAAACCCATCTTCGACGGCCTTGAGCAGTTCGCTGTTGCCTTTCTTGACCGCTCGGTGAAATTGGCCAACGTTCAGCGGCGGAGACTGTTTGAAGCGTTCACGGATGCCAAACTTGTGCAGGTAGTAGAGAGCCGGGGGGGCGTCAACCACGAAAACGGCGATCTTCTGTTCCTTTGCCGCGAGACAGACCGCTTCGTAGCTATTGAAAAGCAGCAGACTGTCGACACCGTTACGTCTGAGTAGATCAACTGCGGCGTCACCAGCCTTGACGGCCACCGGAAATCCTTTCAACGACGCAATATCGGCTATGCCCGATATGTCCTTCTCAAAGAAGATAGGAACTTCCAGTTTGGCGTAGGGGCGCGTAAAATCGAGCCATTCAACGCGATCCTCCGTCTTGAAAATGGTGTCGATGACGTCGAATTCGCCAGCCTTCATTGCGCTCAGGGCTTTGCCCCAATCCATGGCGTGGATCTCGACTTTTATGCCGGTCGTCTTCTCCCACAAGCGCCACTGGTCGATCAGGATTCCCTGCTGCTTGCCAGCGCTATCTTTGAAGCTAAAGGGAGGGTAGGTGTCATCCATCACGACCGTGATGGAATCGGGACGGGCGAGTGCGGCGGATGACCCGGCGAGATACACCGCCGTAAGCAGGAGCGACCACGGTACGCCGAAACCGAATCGGCGGGGTGTCATCATGAGAGATTTCCCCGTTTGTCGAGTACCAGCAACTATGAACTGCGAAACCTGCCGAGTCGTGCTAAGTAATTCGCATAGTACGGCCAGCCCGCTTTGTCCAGTGGGGTCAGTTTGCCACAGTATCCACTCACACTCAAGCGGCCGGTTCCAGGGCCTCATCGCGAGTGGGTCGCAGCATTGATCGGGAGACTAGTTCATCGATTCGGGTGGGATTCCGCCGCGGCGTGACCGATTCGCCCCAATAGGTCTCGGAGAGTCCGGGCGATGCTATGCACATCCAGCCCAATCTCCTGCAATTGTTCTTCGCGTGTCGCATGGTCGATGAACGCGTCAGGAAAACCACAGCGGACGATACGGAGTCCATCTGCGTGGCCTTGGCCCTCGTAGTACTCCATGACAGCGGAGCCAAACCCGCCTACTATCGAGTTTTCCTCCACGGTGACGAGCGGAGTTCCGGCAAGGCGATCGAGTAGAGCGGTATCCAGTGGCTTGACCGAGCGGGCGTCGACGACTCCGATAGCGTATCCCTCCGCCTCGAGCATGCTGGCGGCCTCAAGGCAAGCGCCCACGCTCGGTCCCAAGGCCAACAACGTGGCGTCAGCGCCTTCGCGCAGGGTCTCGGATCGCGTGATATCGCGCTCACCGGCGGGCCCAATGGTCGGCGCCGCGCTACGGGCATAGCGGATTGCGACTGGGCCGGACTGCTTGAGAGCCCAGCGAAGCATCGCGCGTAAATCGAGGTCGTCACGCGGCGCGAGCAAAGTGATACCCGGAATGATGCGCAGGAACGACAGATCGAACGCCCCTTGCTGGGTCGGGCTGTCTTCACCCACGGGGCCGGCCCGGTCAATGGCGAATACGACCGGTAATCCTTGCAGACACACATCGTGGATGTACTGATCGTAGCCGCGCTGGAGAAAGGTCGAGTAAATGGCGCACACGGGGCGCATGCCCTGCGTGGCCAGGCCCGCCGCAAACGTCACGGCGTGTTGCTCACAGATCCCGACATCGAAGAATCGGTCGGGAAACTGTGTTTGAAACTTGCTCAGTCCCGTGCCGGTGGGCATGGCGGCCGTAATCCCCACGATGCAGGGATCCTCCTTGGCCGCCTCGATCAGCGCGTCAGCAAAGACATCGGTAAAGGATTTTGCGGGAGTCGTTGACTTGGCCACCGCAGCGAACTTGCCGGTGGCGATGTCGAACGCGCGCACACCGTGGTACGTGAGCGGGTCCTCCTCCGCATAGCTATACCCTTTGCCCTTTTGCGTAACACAATGCAGAAAGATCGGTCCGCTCATCTTTTTCAGATTGTTGAGACACTCGACCATGGTCGCAAGGTCGTGCCCGTCAAACGGGCCAATGTAGCGGAACCCCAGCTCCTCGAAGAGCGTGCCGGGGGTCAAGAATCCCTTGACGGAATGCTCGATGCGATGGGCGACGCCAGTAAGGGTGCTCCCCAGCATTCGCTTTACAAAGCTCTGGAGATCTTCCCTGGTGCGATTGTAAACCCCCGTGCTGATAACCCGGCTTAGATAGGAAGACACCGCGCCTACGTTGGGTGAAATGGACATGTTGTTGTCGTTGAGCACGACCAAGAGGTCCGTCCCGATGTGGCCGGCGTGGGCGAGCGCTTCGAAGGCCATCCCCGCGGTGAGAGCGCCGTCACCAATGACCGCGGCGACACGGAAGTCGTCTCCCCTCAAGTCCCTCGCGATGGCCATGCCGAGCGCGGCGGAAATCGAGGTCGAACTGTGGCCGACTCCGAAACAGTCGTACGGGCTTTCACTTCGTTTGGGGTAGCCGCTAAGGCCGCCTTTCTTCCGAATAGTCGGAAGCTGCTCGTGGCGGCCGGTAAGCATTTTGTGGGCGTAACACTGGTGCCCGACATCCCACACCAGTTGGTCGCGGCTGGTATCAAGTGTGTAGTGGAGGGCGATAGTCAGTTCGACGACACCCAAATGTGGCGCAAGATGGCCACCGTTGACCGCCGCCGTGGCGATGATACTCTGGCGTATTTCCGCTGCCAGCCGTTTCAGTTCCTCAATGGTAAAGGTCTTGAGGTCACCGGGAGACTTGATGCGGTCCAGGAGCGGCGACAGAGCGCCGGATTGTGGGGTTTCAGCTTCGTTCACTACGTGTTCCTTAGCAGACTATGGGAAATGCGCCCGGACGAGCAGATTCGCTCTTGATTCTTCTGAACTCCGCTCGAATTACCCATCGTACGGATCTATGCCCGCGCACGGTCCCGGAGTTCCCGTTTCAGAATCTTACCCGTGGGCCCTTTCGGTAACGATGGAAGGACTTCCACCTCTTTCGGGCACTTGAAACGGGCCAGACGATCTTGGCAGTACTCGATAACTTCATTGGCATCAATCTCGTGGCCGTCCCGTGGCGACAAGTACGCCTTGACTTCTTCGCCCCGGGCTTCGTCCGGGATGCCCACCACCGCGGCTTCCAACACGGCGGGATGGGCATAGAGGACTTCCTCGATTTCCCGCGGATAAATGTTCATGCCACCGCGGATGATGAGGTCTTTCTTGCGATCCACGATAAAGAAATAGCCCTCGTTATCCACATGGGCCATATCGCCCGTATGAAACCACCCGTCAACAATGGCCTCTTCCGTGGCGGTGGGTTTCTTGTAGTACCCCTTCATTAGGTTGTGCCCGCGCAAGACGATTTCGCCGACCTCGCCCACCTCCGCTATCGAACCGTCGTCGCGCATGACGCGCATGTCGCATCCCCAAATCGGAATGCCGATGGAACCGGCCTTGCTCGGACGATCAAGTATGTTGAACGAGGCCACCGGGCTGGTCTCGGAAAGGCCGTAGCCTTCGAGTATCCGCACGCCGTAGCGCTCCTCAAACTTGTTCAGTACCTCGACGGGCAGGGCCGAACCGCCCGATACCGCCATTCTCACGGAGGAGAAATCGTAATCCTGGTAGTCGGGAATATTAAGCATGAAAAAGTACATCGTGGGAACCGCCGCCATCATCGTAACGCGATCCCGTTGCACCACGTGCATCGCCTTGTGCGTATCAAACGAGGGAAGCATGGTCATGGTGGCGCCGGCCATAAGCGTCGCGTTTTGGAGACAGGTCTGGCCGAAAGAATGAAAGAGGGGTAGGATAACCAACCCAACGTCCCCGGGCTTCGCGTGGACGATGTATTTCATAACGTAGTAGGCGTTGAAAAACATATTACAGTGGGTGAGTTCCGCGCCTTTTGGATGGCCGGTAGTGCCGGAAGTGTACAGAATCACCGCGGTATCGTCGGGCATGGTCTGTACGGGATCAAACACAGAGTCCGCGGCGCCAATGAATTGCAGAAAGTTTTCTCCTGCGCGAGGCGCCGTATGATCGTCGGGACGGCTTACCACGACGAAATGGTGGCAGGTTTCAACCATCTGGAACGGCAGGATATTTACCGGAACAACCGTGGCTCCTACATTCAGAATCCCGTAGTATACCGCCGAGAAGTACGGCGTATTCGGTATCATCATGGCCACCTTGTCGCCCCGGCCAATCCCTCGCTGCCGCAGCGCGTTGGCGACGCGCTTCACAACGTCGAGGAGTTCCGTGTACGTCATCCGGAAATCGTCCAAGATCACCGCAGTGCTGTTCGGATTCGACTGCGCTGCGATGTCGAGGTATTGGGCGAGGTTTAGGCTCATGTATAGGTTTCGGCTCCACTCAGCAGAAAGAAGAATCCTCTCGTCGCCGGTAATGCCACATCTTTACCGGTGTTGTGCGAAAATAATGCGTAGCTTACGATATTTGGCGGCGGGAAATCCAATGGCCGCCGCTGGCCAACGGCCTGACGGGGGCTTCTTGACCCTAAGCTACGGTCTATCACCGGCATACAACCGATCTTAGACCCCCTGGTGACCCTAATGTTCCCTCTTCTTGGACGCGACGACTTTCAGAGCTTGACGTCTTGGCCTGGACGCCGTCTTCAGCGCGTTGTTTACGGATGGACACAGACCGGCCACAGGGCACTCGCTACAGCGGGGCTTTCGGGCTTGGCATATCGCGCGTCCATGGAAAACCATGAAGTGAGAATAGAGGGTCCACATGTCCCGTGGCCAGAGTTTCATCAAGTCCTGCTCGATTTTCGCGGGGTCCAGCTGGCGTGTAAACCCTAGGCGGTTGCTGACGCGCGTGCAATGCGTATCGACAATCACTCCGGGGACGCCGAAACACTGGCCGAGAATGACGTTGGCCGTCTTGCGGCCCACGCCCGGAAGCGTCGTAAGTTCGTCCATGACGCCGGGAACCGATCCCCCGAATCGCTCCATAATTGCGGCGCACGAATTGGCGATACTCTTGGCCTTTTGGCGAAAAAAGCCGCAAGTCTGGATGCTCTTCTCCAGTTCCTCGCGCGGCGCATTCACATAGTCCTGGGGGGTCCGGTACTTCTTGAAGAGGGTCTTCGTAACGACGTTCACACGTTCGTCGGTGCATTGCGCCGCAAGGATAGTGGCCACCATGAGCTCCAGCGGGTTGCGATAGTCCAGCGAACAGGTCGCGTCCGGATAGGTTTCTCTGAGTGCCTCGAACACACGCAGCGCGCGCTGCTTCTTGGCCGCTAGCGTTTCCCTGCGTGCCACGCGATAAGCTCCTTATAGGTCATACAATTCAAGAGGCCCCTCGATTCGAGCCAGCCTTTCCGCGCGATGCCGAGCCCATAGGCTACGTCGTCTATTCCTTCGATGCTGTGGGCATCGGGGCAGATACACAACATGACGCCCATCTCCTGAGCGCGCCTGACATGCCGCCAATCCAGATCGAGCCGCTGACAGTTTCCGTTAATCTCGATGGCGACACAGTTGGATACACACGCCTCGAGCACCTTCCGCAGATCCAGCGGATATCCGGGGCGTGACAACAAGAGGCGGCCCGTCGAGTGACCAAGAATTGCGGTGTACGGGTTCTCAATAGCCTTGACAGTGCGCGCAGTCGCTTCGGCCTCGCTCATTTCGAGTTTGCTGTGTATCGAGGCGATAACGAGGTCAAACGTGGCAAGCACATCATCCTCATAATCCAAACCGCCATCAATCCGGATGTCAGATTCGATGCCTTTCAGTATTCGGAACGGAGCGTTGGCCTGATTCAGCGCATCGATTTCCTTCTGCTGTTTGACGACCATTTCCGGACGGAGCCCTCCGGCGTAGGATGCGGATTGACTGTGATCCGTAACCAGCATGTACTCGTAGCCGCGTTCGCGCGCGGCGCGGGCCATTTCCGCAAGGGAAGCCCGGCCATCGCTATACGAGGTATGGCAGTGAATCAGTCCGAGCAAGTCCTTCTGCTCGACGAGCATGGGTAGAGGGTCCGCATCGAGTTCACCCATGTCCTCGCGCAACTCGGGCGCAATGAACGGCAGGCCAAGGCTCGCGAAAATCGCGGCCTCGTCTTTACACGGAACAATGGTGTCTTCCCGGAACAGGCCATACTCGTTCATCTTGAGCCCGCGATCTTTTGCGCGCTGGCGCATGGCGACGTTGTGATCTTTACTACCCGTGAAATGGTGAAGGGCGTAGGGAAACTGCTCGTCCGTAACGACGAGCAGGTCCGCCGCAATTCCCGAATCGAGGATGACGCTGGACTTGGTGTCCCCATGTCCGGTAATGGACGTTACGCCCGTAGCCTCGACAAAACGACTCATCAGGCGCTCGGGATTCGTACTCGACGCTACAATGTCAATATCCTTGATGAGTTCTTTTCGCCTTCTCAGGCTTCCCGCTATCTCAATTCGCTGGACCGATGTGTCCAACGCGAGATAGTCACGAAGCCGTTCAGCTTCTCGGAGGGAAACGTCGAAGAGAAACTGTCCGGAGAACTTCCGCGCAAACGCGATGCCCTCCAGAATCTTGCTCTGCAACTTAACGCCGAAGCCTTTCAGACTGTCGAGGCCGCCGGACTTGCCCGCGCGCTCCAATTCGTCAAGCGAACAGATGTGCAGCTCGTCGTAGAGCTGTTTGATTCGTTTGGCGCCGAGTCCGGGGATCGTGAATAGCGCGAACAAGGTATCCGGAAATTGGTCGCGAAGATCTTGGTGGTATTTCAGCGCGCCAGTCTGCACAAGTTCCTCGATCTTGTGCTCCAGAGCGTCCCCAACCCCTTTGATTTCCCGCAGGCGCTTCTCGCGTACCAGGGTTGCGATGTCTTCTTC
>JACRLJ010000153.1:1339-34887 GCA_016215105.1 Candidatus Hydrogenedentota bacterium | reverse complement strand
ATGTCTTCTACGCATTGCTCGATGTCGCGAGCTGCATTGGTGTACGAACGGACCTTGAACGTATTCTCGCCGGAAAGTTCGAGTAGGGTCGCGATTTCTTCCAGGACCGTGACTACCTGCTTCTTATCCATGATCGAGTGCTTCCGTCGGTTTCGCTGTCGGCGTCATCTGCGCCCATAGGATAGATGATTCCAGGCGCCAAGTCACACCAAGTGCGCGGCCAGAAAGCCTCCGCATAACAGAACTCCGCGCGAGCCAGCGCTTGTATTGAACGACTTACAAACGCTTTCTGGCCGCGCCGCGTCAAGAAGCTGACTTTCTGGCCGGATTCCCAGGCTGCGATCAATCACAGCATTAGCACGGCGAGATTCCGTTCGGTCGTGTCACCCGCTCTGTACGAATAGAAGCGTCCATCGCAAATGGTGCAGGCGCCAACGACGGCAATCTGGTTGCGAGGCACCCCTGCGTCCGCGAGTTGTTGGACGTTTGCCTCCCACAAGTCCAGACGCCGGCCCCTGACGGGCAAACCCGCTTCGGCAAAGCCGGCGGCAATTTCTGGCGACACTTCATAGCAGCAGGGTCCCGCGGATGGACCTATCAACGCCACAAGATCATCAGGATTGGCGCCGGCGGTCAAAACAAGTTCTGCAACGGCGCGGCCGGCGATGTCGGCGCGTGTTCCTTCCCGGCCAGCATGCGCCAAGCCCGCTACCCGGCGTCGAGGGTCAACGATGTACAGTGGAACGCAGTCGGCGACGAGAATGCCCAGCGGAAGACCGAGCTCTTGGGTGAGTAAGCCATCTGTGGCGTCCAGTCCCGTCTCCCAAACCGTCGCGCCGGCCCCCGCGTTGTCTGCTGTGACCCAGGCTACATTCGGACTGTGAACTTGCTGAGCGCAGACCAGGCGCCCTTCGTCGGCGCCACACGCACGGCAAACGGCGCGCCTGCTGGCGAGAACGCCTGCGGCGTTCGATACCCCTCTCAAACCGCAGTTCCCGTCGGATTTCTCGGAAAAGGCCGCGACGGCCACGCCAAGACTTTCGAGCTGAGGAAACCGGATCACAGGATGTATTTGCTGAGGTCGCGGTTTTCGACGATATTTGCCAGGCGCCGCTGGACTTCATTCACGTCAATGCGCAGTGTCGCCCCCGGCTTGTCGGGCGCTTCGAAGGAGATGTCCTCGAGTAAACACTCCATGATCGTGTGCAGGCGGCGCGCTCCGATGTTCTCGGACTCCTGATTGACCTTCTCGCAGACATTCGCAAGGGCCTCGATTGCATCGTCCTCGAATTCTAGCGTCACGCCCTCGGTTTGAAGCATCCCCACGTACTGCTTTATCAGGGAATTCTTGGGCTCGCGCAAGATACGCACAAAGTCCTCGGCGCCCAAGCTGTCCAGTTCGACACGGATCGGAAAGCGGCCCTGCAATTCCGGAATCAGGTCCGATACCTTAGTCATATGGAAGGCCCCCGCGGCGATGAACAGAATGTGGTCCGTCTTGACGGGGCCATATTTGGTCGTGACGGTACTGCCTTCAACGATGGGCAAAATGTCGCGCTGAACGCCTTCGCGCGACACGTCCGGTCCTGCGCCTCGGTTTCCCCGCCCAGCGATCTTGTCGATTTCATCCAGAAATACGATACCGGAGTTCTCCGTCACCGCGATGGCGCGGGCGACGACGGCTTCCATGTCCAACATATCTTGGAGGGCTTCTTGTTCAAGTATGGCGCGGGCCTGCGCCACGGTCACCTTGCGCTGCTTCTTGCGCTGCGGCATGAATTTGCCGAACATCTCGTTGATATTCACGCCCATCTCTTCGAGGCCGGTATTTGAGAACACTTGCATCATCGCGGCGTTGCCGGTTTCCTTCGTCTCGATTTCAATCTCCCGATCATCCAGGTCGCCCTTCGCCAATTTGTCGCGCAGGATTTCCCGAGTACGCTCCTCAGCCGCTTCATTTGACGACAGCGGCGCCGGGGCCTCATCGCCTGCGGCGGGGTCAGAGGGACGGTAAATTCGTTGAGGCCGCAGCGTGGGGGGGAGCAACAGGTCCAGGAGGCGTCGTTCCGTCACTTCCTTCGCCTTGTCTGCAAGTGATTTCTGCATCTCGTCCCGCACCATGCCTACGGCGACTTCGGTTAGCTCCCGAATCATCGATTCGCAGTCGCGGCCCACGTATCCGACTTCAGTAAACTTCGAGGCCTCCACCTTTATGAATGGCGCATCGGCAAGTTTGGAGAGGCGGCGGGCTATCTCGGTCTTGCCTACGCCAGTTGGTCCAATCATGATGATGTTCTTCGGCGCAACTTCGTCGCGCAGGGACTCGGGAAGCTGCTGACGGCGCCAGCGATTGCGTAGCGCAATCGCGACTTTCCGCTTGGCCTCGCCCTGACCGATGATATACTTGTCGAGTTCCTCTACGATTTGTTTCGGGGTTAACGCGCTCATGAATTACTCCGTACTATCGAGTTGAACATGGGTTCCTTTCTGTCTCCCCCAGGAACAGACATTCTAGGTAATTTGGCAAGTACGAACAAGCAACTCACCATTCCAGCGTTGCGCGCAGCTCCGCTTCCGCTACAGCGCCTTTGCGCAATACGGCAACGTGCGCTGGGTCAAATACGGTCGAGGCTTCGCTTTCCTCCAGGAAACCCGCGTCGATACCGGCCGCGACTCCCAGAAGATCGAGAGCTTTCAGGGATCGAACCGGCGGATCGCCCGATAGATTCGCCGATGACGACGTCAAGGGCGTGCCCGCGGCAAGACATAGGTCCCGGGCAATTCTGGAGGCCGGACAACGCACACAGACTTTGTCGCTGCCCGCCGTAAGCGAGTGGGGAAGCCGCTGAGATTTCGGAAAGAGCAGCGACAAAGGGCCCGGCCAAAACGCCTGGATAAAGGTCCTCGCAATGGACGACACGTGGGACACGACTTGGAAAAGCTGCGCCTCGTCCGCGACGATCAACATCACCGGTTTTCCGGCGTCCCGTTGTTTTGCCGCGAACAAGCGTCGTACGGCCTCTTCCGAAAAGGGATTGACACCCAGACCGTAAACGGTGTCCGTCGGGTAAGCGACGACCTCGTCGCGTCGAACGGCGGCAGCGGCAATAGCCAGCCCCTCCGGTGTGGGCGGAAGCAGTCTCACGGCAGGGATTCCAGAAACGCGCGCAGTTTTCGAAATGCGCGGCCTCGATGGCTGATCGCCTGCTTTTGCGAGAGCGTAAACTGAGCGAATGTAATCTGATGACCCTCGGGTATGAACAAGGGGTCATAGCCAAATCCGTTATCGCCGGCGGCGGCAAATCCTATCCGCCCATGAACGATACCTTCTTCTACATGCGTTCGGCCATCGGGCTCCGCAAAGGCCGCGCAACACACGAATCGAGCAGTCCGTCGTGACTCGGGTACGTCGTTCAATTCGTGAAGCAGCCGCGCATTGTTGTCCGCGTCAGAACATCCTGGACCGGCGTAGCGGGCCGAAAGGACACCCGGAGCGCCCGAAAGCGCATCCACCATGATGCCGGAGTCATCGGCCACACAGGGCGCTCCCAGCAGTTTGCTGTAGTAGAGCGCCTTGTGAAGCGCGTTGGCCTCGAAGGTGGCGCCGTCTTCGTCCGGAGGCGCGACGGCAGGATAGTCCTGAAGGGATTGGACCTGCCAGGAAAGACCGGTAAGGAGCTGCGTGAGTTCCGTCACTTTATGCCGGTTGGACGTAGCCATGACCAGCGATCTAGTCACGCCCGAGGGCCTCGATCTGAAGCGCAAAGATCTGCCGGATACCCGCCTCAGCCAGATCAATCAGCCGGTTCAGGTCGGAGCGGGGGAATGCATCGCCTTCCGCGCTGCCCTGAATCTCGATGATATCGCCCGTACTCGCCATCACCAAGTTGAGATCGACATCCGCAGCGCTGTCCTCGGCATAACAAAGGTCAAGGCGCGGCTCCCCTTCAACAAGTCCAACACTGACGGCGGCGCATTGCGACAATAGCGGTGAGTGCTTGATCTTACCATCGGATAGGAGTTTGCTTATCGCGTCGCTGAGGGCCACGTACGCGCCGGAGATGGCGGCGGTGCGGGTCCCGCCATCCGCCTGGAGCACGTCACAATCCAGCGTGATCTGGCGTTCGCCCAGGGCAGGTAAGTCTACGACGCAGCGCAGGGACCGGCCAATGAGACGGCTGATTTCCTGGGCGCGGCCCTTGGTCGAGGAGTCCCGCGATACGCGCGTGTTAGTCGAGCGGGGCAGCATGGCGTATTCAGCGGTTACCCATCCGGAACCGGAGTCCTTCAAGAAAGGGGGAACCCGATCTTCAACGCTCGCTGTACACAACACCTTTGTGTCTCCAAAGGCGATTAGCACCGAACCCTCGGCGAACTTGGTGTAATTCTTCTGAATCGTGATGGGGCGTAGTTGACTGCTGGCCCGGTCGTCCGGCCGCATCTACTTGCTGCCCTCTTTCTTGTCCTCGACCTGGTCCTTCGGCGCGTGGCCCTTCTTGGGTTTCGCGCCGGCGTCATCGGCGTCTGGCGGCGCGGCGGCGCTCCTGCCGTGAAGTTTCCCTACCTGGTCCACCGAATTCTCCGCCGCGGCGGTCTGCGTTTCGTGGGTGTCCTTGTGATACTTGGCAACCAGATGCTCGAAAACCCCGTCCTCCTTTATAATGTCCACGGCGCGCTTGAGTTGGGTATCCTCGACGGTCCCATCTTTTGCCTCGTTCCCCGTGACCGGTCCGTGGTTCTGGGCGTTCTTCTTCTCCGGCGATTCGATTATCGACTTGGACAACTGCTTGTACAACGCCACTTCGGTCTTATTATCGACGGGGACTTCGACGTCGGGCTTGATCCCTTCGTTGTCAATGGTGACCTTAGCCGGCGTGTAGTAAAGCGCCGTGGTCAAACGCAAGGCAGCGCCCGACGGGCGGCGCAACGGTATTACGGTCTGCACACTGCCCTTACCATAGCTCTTCTGGCCCACGATAATCGCCCGCTGCCAATACTGAAGCGCTCCGGTGACAATCTCCGAAGAACTCGCGGTGAATTCATTTACCAGAACAACCAGCGGGAAGTCGGAAGGCACTACAGGCGTACGCTCCGTGTACAGGTTCAGGTCGTCCGATTGACCCTTCACGCCCTGGCCACGTCCTTTCGTGTAGGTAACCAGCGTGTTCTTCGGAAGGAAGAGCTCGCAGGCTTCCTTCGACGCAGAGAGCAGCCCCCCCGGATTCCACCGCAAGTCGAGAATGAGCGATTTCATTCCCTGTTTCTGCAGCTCCTTGAGCTTCTCATCCAGATCGCGCGCGGTCGTCTTCTTGAAATCCTTCACGCGAATGTATCCGATGCCGCCATCGAGCACGCGCGCTTCCGTGATGCTTTCGAGCGGAATCGTATCGCGCTTGACGTCGACTTCGACGAGCGGTGTTTCCGCCGTGGAGCCTTCCGTCTTCCGGTACAGCGTCAAATGAACCACCGATCCGCGAGGACCTTTTATGCGCTGCGCGACGTCAGACGTCGTCATGCCTTTGGTATCAACTTGGTCTATCTTGACGATGATATCGCCCGCCAGCAGGCCCGCCTTGGCGGCGGGGGAGCCGGGGATAGGCTGCTGCTCGATTACGATATTCTTGTCCTCATCCGGGCCGATGACCACGCCAATTCCGTCGAACTGGCCTTCCGTGTCACTGGTCAACTCCTTCAACATTTCCGCGGGAACGTAGGAGCTGTGTTTGTCCAGAGAACTCATCATCCCGGCGAGTGCGCCCTCGACAACTTTGTTCACATCGGGCTCGCGAACGTAACTCCGCAAGATTTCGGTGAGGACATCGGCGATCGGCTCGACACTCTCAAAGGTGTCGACCTTGTTGTCCTTCGCGAAAATCCGTTCCGAAAACCCGTTCGTGAGTACGAGAGCGGCGATGACTAGAAACGCCAAGAGCGTAAAGAATTCAAACCTGCTACTGCGCATGCTTTCCTCCAGACAACGTCTGAGCCGCATTTGTCGAGGGCGGATACACTACAACCAATCACACATCGTAGAAATAGTACCAGAAGCTGGCTGCCGAATGCGAATATCCAAACACCGGATGGAGCGCCGAAATCGCCTCTAACTGCGAATTCTGACAGGCTTTGGCGCCCCAACACCGACAACCATTTGCCGCTATTCTTCAGAGCGCCGCTGATGCTCAGTCCACGTTGTCCGACCTGTCCCCGTACGCCTGCGCTCGACGAGCGCAGGCCGCCGGGAGAGGAAATCCCCTCCCGGCGACCCCGCGAACGCGTTAGTGCTTACCGCGGCTACGGGAATTGCAGATGGCTGGCCTCGTGAAACACGATTCCCCCGTCATTTACCGGGAACGAGCTTCCGAACGCGCCTTCGTACTTGACGTAGGCCACGTGTCCGTCCATGTACAAGAGATTGCAGCCGCCTGGGACGTGATTAAAATGACTCGCCGCATCGCCCGAGATTTCGTCCCACATCACCGCGATCTGAGACTGGGCTTGGGCGGCGCCTGCGGGATTGTTGATATCCGTGATCAGAAAGCGCTCGATCCCTTCCTTGAGACGGAATATGGTATTGCCGCCGGCGTCTCCCGTGCCGGATACTACGCTCCAATCCTTGTCGACGAGCGCCGGTCCGGACCCCGTAAGCAACTGCGGATACAAGTTATCGCGATTCGTCGCTAGAGCCGCAGTCTTTAGGGAAGTGTTCGCTATCCCGTCCTGAATCACCCAACCCAAGTAAACGTACGGGTGCTCAAAAACTTCACATGGCTGGACGACACCATCCTTCTTCTGGGGCCATGCCAAGTTCCTATAGAACGCCGACGAGGTGTTGCCCTGGTCGAAAATGTCGACGGCGCTAGCGCCTGAGGCTGCGCTCGGGCACACCAACACATTGAAATCGGTCAGGTACTCGGGATAAATGGCGTCCGCTTTGAATATGGTCGCCCAGCCAACCAGGTTTCCGGCGCAATCCTGCGATTTCATCGGCGGATACTTGTCTCGACTTTCATTCGAGTACATCTTGAACACCAGACCCATTTGCTTGAGGTTGTTCTGGCAACTGGCCCGGCGCGCCGTTTCCCTTGCCCGCGAGAGCGCAGGCAAGAGTATCGCCGCAAGAATTCCGATGATGGCGATAACGACAAGCAATTCGATAAGAGTAAAACCTTTGCGGTCACGGTTTCTCATGTTCTAGTTCCTTCTCACGCGAATGCGTGGATATCGTTGTTGAGAGTGGGGTCCTCGATCCGGCGCGTGCCGCGATTCTAGTAAGCGCGGCGGCGCCTCGAGCCAGAGAATCCCCTTGGTTGCGAACGGTTGATGGCGGACTATGCGTGGGAAGGAAGCGCGGGGGGGCCACGAAGCGACCACGCCGTAACGTGACGCCGTGTATGAGGACAAGGAGATGCGAAGGCAATCGCAGAACCCTGCCGCTGTGAGAGGATAGAGAACACGACGATCGCAACGGTCACGGCAGGTGATGACAGCAGTACGCAGAAACCGCAGTAGTCGTGGCTGGGAGAAGAAGCGGAGTGGACGCCTGGGACGAGACCGTGTCCGGCGGCTATTCCGAGCAACAGAAGCAGGCACAGGGACGTCGCCGGGATCAGGCTTGGCAGAGAGTATTTGATTCTATGGTTCAGCATATACGCTTACGGCGCGCGATTCCGAGATGACTTGACGACGGCTTTGCCCATCGAGTCTGACTGGGCGTTTCACAGGAAGAAACGCCTTAGATTGAGAATATATTCTCAAAAGGGCCTTGTCAAGCGCGTTTCCGGGGAATAGTTCCAGAATCGCTCCTGTTACGGCGTCTGGTTCTGGCGCGCTTGCCTGCTGAGGACAGGTGAGTGAGCTGAGTGCTTCAGTACCTACTGGTCGGAGTGATTGTGGTGTGCGCGACTCTAGTCCCGTTTCCCGTGACGAGAAAAGGCACGTTACGTGTCTAGAGTAGCCTGCGCGTCGCGAATTCCGGCCGCGCTCATACTGGCGTTCTATACCCTTGGCGCGGTTCGCGCGATCATTCCCGGACTTTGCGCCACCCAGACGGATGCCTGTTGCCGAGCCCGAACCGCGGAGGCATGCTGCGAAGACGGGAACTCACCGCGCCGCGCCCCAGAACATCCCGCTTCCGATTCGGCATCGGTAAATTCTTCCCCGCCGGCATGCGCCTTTTGTCTACTGATTGGCGCGTTGATCGAGCCACCGCTCTATTCCGCAGTCCCAGCCCCATCCCAGAATATCGAAATCTGCCTGGCGCTTCCCGCAGCGCGTCGCGAGGACCTTTCTGCGTGGCGCCTGTTATTCGGGCGCGCGCCGCCGTTCGCGCCCGCCTTCCAAGTATAGCCCAAATTCGCAATTGCCGCGGAGACACTCTGTGCGGCGCCGCACCCGTGTGTTGACGCGTCCGAAAACTACAGGGGCCCCAGCTCGCCTGTACCCTGTCGCGGCGTCGTAATCCACGTCTTCCTGATAATTACATGTCGAAGAACTACTATGAGGAGATAACAGCCATGCGCAAGAGCAATGGTTTTACACTGATTGAGCTACTTGTCGTAATCGCCATTATCGCCATTCTGGCGGCAATCCTGCTGCCGGCATTGGCGCGGGCGCGCGAGGCGGCGCGGCGGGCATCATGCCAAAACAACCTCAAGCAGATGGGCATCGTGTTCAAGATGTATACCGGGGAGAACAGGGACAAGTTTCCCCAAATGAAGATATTCGACTGCTCGGGAACCGCCCTCAAGTGGGACCAGATATTCGACGGCGCCGCCGTCTATCCGGAGTACTTGAGCGATCTCAACGTGCTGATCTGCCCCAGCAATAGCGCGGGAGGCAGCGCGCTCGATACCTACGACAAGGGAGAGACGGGGTACGAGCACTGGACGGAGATACCAGGATTCAGCAACAACGGAAAGGTCGAGCCCTGCGAATTACATTCCGACCCCTACCATTACTACGGTTGGGCGTTCATTTCGGAAATGTTCAAGACCCAAACCGACCTGGAGAATTTCGAGGACGGGGTGTCTGCTCTGGCGGCGGACATGGCGCTCGATCCTAGCATCGTGGATCGAGACTTCCCGTTCAACGCCCCCGTCGACGGTAAGTTGTCCATACCCCGGCTCAAGGAAGGCGTCGAGCGCTTCTTCATTACCGACATCAACAACCAGGCGGGAACAGCCCAGGCGCAATCAACTTTCGTGGTCATGCACGACGCCATCTCCGACGAAGTGGCGCACTTCAACCACGTTCCGGGAGGCGCGAACGTACTCTATATGGACGGTCACGTCGCCTACGATCAGTGGTCGGACGGAGCCGGACTCTTCCCGATGAATCAAGCAGGACTAATTCTACATGAAGGAAGTATGATGTAGGATCGTAGTCGATGACGCTACCGCCCCGGGCTCGACGACTGACTCGTGGGCGGTGGCGCTTCCTCAATAGAAAGGACTTCGTATATGCGTGGAATAACCGTCACAGTGTTAGCCGCCCTGACTCTTCTGGCCGGTCCGGGGTGTTCCGAGTCCGCGGGACCCGCCCCCGCCCCGGCATTGACCGAGCCGGCCCCGAAGGTCTCGTCCGACAAACTGGCTCTGAAAGTGGATCCGTTCTGCGGAATGCGCCTCGAAAACGCGGTCGCGGACGTGTATAGCTACCGGGGCGCACAGTACGGCTTTTGCTCTGACTACTGTAAGGACGAATTCGCGAAGGACCCGGAAAAGTACCTCACAAAGCTCAGTGAGAATAAACCGTAGCCGAATTCCGGTAGACAAGATTCGTCGTACGCCGGTAATCTGTTGACTAATTGAAGCCATCAAAGGTCCCGGCTACCGGCACGATTTGGCGCTCTCCTTGCCTTGCCGCCGTCGGTTCGCGGCGGACCACAACTTGCGAAGAATTAACGGGTTAGAAATCGATCGAGCAGCTCGCGGCCGCCCCAGGCGGCCCTCCTTCACCGGGATTGCATGGCGGGCCGCCGCTGTGCTACACTATCCATTCAGGAATTTGTTGCGGTGAATGAAGAGTGGGTCCGTACCCACTCTTTTTAATTCTGGCGAAGAGGTTGTCGTGAACGCGAATGAAGCGGTCCGATGGGCGTGGGACGTGCTTGAACCCATGCTTGCGGACCAGAGATACGAACTCGTGGAAGCGGAATTGGCTCAACAAGGCAGCGCGGTAATCCTGCGGCTGTACATTGACAAGCCCGGCGGCGGTGTCACCCTGGGCGATTGCCAAGCCGTGTCCCATCTGGTTCGGCCGGCTATGGATGCAACAACGGGCCATTTGTCCGGCTACTTGCTCGAAGTGTCCTCGCCCGGGGTCGAGCGCCCACTGCGCAAACCCGGTGATTTTGAACGGTTTACGGGAGAAAAACTGAAGCTCAAGACGCATCGGCCGATTGACGGCCGCAAGCGGTTCACAGGGGTGCTGAAGTCCTTTCTGGACGGGGTGGCCACAGTGGAATGCGACGGAAGGCTCTACGCCATTCCTGCAGATTCTATCCATAAAGCCAACCTGGACCGATAGAGGACAAGGGAGAAGTGCTGTGGATGCGAACTTGCAGGTGATTCTTCAACAACTCCAAGCAGAGAAGAGCATTGATCGCGAAACTCTGATTGAAGCCATTCGTAGCGCCATTGAAAGCGCTGCCAGAAAAAGCTTTGCCCATGCCGCGAATGTGTCCGTGGAAGTCGATACGAAGACCTTCGGATTTAAGGTATTCGAGATCCGGACCGTCGCGGACAAGGTAAGCGACCCGACGCGCGAAATTGGCCTGGAAGACGCCCGCGCCTGGAATCCCGAGGTCGTTGTCGGTGATCGGCTCAAGGTACCTACTGAACCGAAGGATTTCGGACGGATCGCCGCCCAAACCGCCAAGCAGGTGATCGTCCAAAAGATAAAAGACGCCGAACGTGAACACGTCTTCGACGAATTCAAGAAGCGCGAAGGCGAACTGATCACCGGAATCGTCAAACGGAACACCCACGGCAGCATTATCGTTTCCGTGGGCAAGGCAGAAGCGATTTTGCCCCACCGCGAACAGTCCCCCCGCGAGAATTTCAAGCCCGGCGACCGAATTCGCGGCTACTTGCTCGAAGTGGAAAAGGGCGCCCGCGGCGCGCAGGTGATTCTGTCCCGCACCTCGCCCGAACTTGTGCGGGCGCTGTTCGAGCTCGAAGTGCCCGAGATTTACGACGGAACGATTCAGATCCGCGCCGTGTCGCGCGAGCCCGGCAGCCGGACGAAAGTGGCGGTTCAGTCCACCGATCCCAATGTGGACGCGGTGGGCGCCTGCGTGGGTATGAAGGGCGCTCGGGTCCGGGCGGTGGTCGAAGAACTCTCCGGCGAAAAGATCGACATCGTCCGCTGGAGCGAGGACCCCGTCGAGTTTTGTGGCAATGCACTGAATCCAGCGGATATACTGGATATTTCGGTTGACCAGGAACGCAAGTCGATTATGGTGGTGGTGCCCCACGACCAATTGTCATTGGCAATCGGCAAACGTGGGCAGAATGCCCGTCTCGCGTCGCGCTTGATCGGTTGGAATATTGATATCAAGAGCGACCTGGAGCTTTCCGGCGAGGCGCCGGAACGGGCGGCGGACATCCAAGAGCCGGCCTCGGTCGAGGCGGATACTCCGCCCGCCGAATCGGCGTATGAAACGAAATCGCTCGTCACTGAAGACGCCGAACCAGGCGGAGACGAATGATGATCTGGTGAAGCGAAGGAACGGCGGGCGCGAATATTTGGGCCGGAGGTTGAAGTAGATGCAAACAGTTGCCAGTTTGGCGGATCGTCTTGACATGAGCGCGGAAGCGGCGGTCGAGAAGCTGCGGTACATGCTTTTCGAGGTGACCGACGCGGAGACGTTGCTTTCCGACGAAGAAATCGACTTGCTCATTGATGTGGATGAGGACCCGTCGGTAGCCGACAAGGTTCGCGAGGCCAAGCTGAAAGAGCAAGAAAAGCTGCGCAAGAAGGAAGAGCGCAAGCAGAAGACTGCCGCCAAACCTCCCGCGAAGCGCAAAGCATCGGCCAAGACCACCAAGAAGACCGCCGCGGAGAAGAGCGCTGAACCCGAGCCCGAATCAGAAACGCAAGCGCCGGTTCTTGACCAACCTCCTCAAGAGGAGATTGTGGCGGCGCCGTCCGAATCCGTCAAAGCGGCTAAGCTCAAGAAGGAACCCGCAGCGGCAGCCCACCCGCGCGCCGAAATTCTCCCGCCGGAACCCGTTGAAGAGGTCCCGCTCGCGCCCGCGATTAAGATTGGCAGCGCGATAGAACACGCTTCTGCCGCGGTGGAAATTGTCCGGGCCGACGGCACACTGGTGGATGTACCGGATGTACTGATCGAAGAGGCCGTCGAGGAAAAACCCGAGGAAGAAGAAGAAGCCCCCGGGCTTCTTGCCGAGGCGGAACGACGGCAGGAAGAAGAAGAACGCAAGAAGGCAAAACAATTAGCGGCGCGGCCAATCCCTAAGCCGGACCCCGCAGTCGTCGCCGAAGTTAAACGCAAGGCCGCCGAACGCATGGCGCAGCGCCAGGCGCAGCAACAACCTGCCGCGCCGGCCGCCAAACCAGCGGCGGCAGCGGCGGCGCCCGTAGTTGAAGGCCGTTCGCGCCGCGGCGGTGGCGCCGGAGAGGATGGCGGCGGAAAAGGCAAAGGCGGTTCAACCGGCAAGACCGCGCGTAAACGCCAAAAGAAGATCGAGAAAATTCGTATGGAAGAGTCCATGCGGCGTGACGCGGCCGCGGCCGTTCGCGAATTCACCGCGATGGGATTTGGCGCTCCAGGCGCCAAGAAGCGCAAGCGCAAGCGTGTCCATGAAGAAACGGGCGCAGAAATCGACGAGGAAGCCGGAGAAGCGCACGTGATTGAAGTAACCGAAGGCATGACGGTGGAGGAACTCGCGAACGCGCTCGAGGTCAGCGTAAACGATGTTATCCTTTCTCTCATGGATCTCAATGTTCTCGCGACGAAGAATCAATTGCTCGGACTCGAGCTCATCACCAGTATCGCGCAATCCCATGGCTGCGAAGTTCAGTCCGTCATCCCCGAAGAAACTGACCTGCTGTTGGAAGAGCCGGACGATCCGGCGGATATGGTTTGGCGCGCGCCCGTGATCACCGTCATGGGGCACGTAGACCACGGCAAGACGTCCCTGCTGGACGTGGTGCGCAAGGCCAATGTCGCCGAGGGCGAAGCCGGCGGTATCACGCAACACATCGCGGCCTATGACGTGCCCATCAAAGAGGGCCGGGTCGTTTTCCTGGATACGCCGGGCCATGAAGCCTTTACGCAAATGCGCGCCCGCGGCGCCACAGTCACGGACATCGTCGTCCTGGTGGTCGCCGCCGATGACGGTGTAATGCCGCAAACTATCGAGGCCATAGACCACGCGCGCGCCGCCGAAGTGCCTATCGTGGTGGCAGTGAACAAAATTGACAAGGCTAACGCCCAACCGGATCGAATCCGCCAGGAATTGACTAAGTACGACTTGGTCGACGAACAGTGGGGTGGAAAGACCATCGTCAAGAACATTTCCGCCAAGACCAAGGAAGGCGTGTCCGAACTGATGGAATTGCTGCTGCTTGAGGCAGAGCTGCTCGAGTTGAAAGGCAATCCCAAGAAGCGCGCCCGCGGCGCGGTAATCGAGGCGGAAATCACCCGTGGGCTCGGCACCGTCGCGTGGGTCCTGGTGCAAAACGGCACCTTGCGCGCCGGCGATGTCTTCCTCGCAGGCGAGACCTACGGACGCGTCCGCGCCATGTATACCCCGCGCGGAGACACCGTCACTGAGGCAGGACCCTCGACTCCGGTGGCCGTGACCGGCTTCAGCGCGCCACCCAATGCGGGCGATACCTTCGTCGTGCTGACTGACGAGCGGGTGGCGAGAGCCATTGCCGAAAAACGCGCCGCGCATAACCGCGCCAAACAGGGAATGATCAAGCGCCACATTACACTCGAAGATTTCCACGAGCGTCTCATGGCCGGTGAGAAACACGAACTCAACGTGGTCTTGAAGGCCGACGTGCAGGGTTCGGTCGACGTGCTGGAATCCAGCTTGGCTAAACTGGGCAATGAAGAGGTGCGTATCCGGTTGGTACACTCCGGTGTCGGTGGTATCAACGAATCCGACGTGCTGCTGGCCAGCGCCAGCGACGCGGTCATCATCGGTTTCCAAGTGGTCGCGAATGCGAAAGTCCAGAAGATCGCCGAACAAGAAGGCGTGGACATTCGCACCTACCGCGTCATTTACGAGGCCATCGAAAGCCTGCGTCTGGCCCTGGAAGGAATGCTGACTCCGGACTCCAAAGAAGTCGTTACCGGACATATCGAGATTCGCCAGGTATTCCGCTCGTCCGCGCTCGGAAACATTGCTGGGTCCTACGTCACCGACGGCGAGGTCACCCGCACGTCGCTGGCCCGAATTGTTCGCGATGGCGCCGTTGTCTATGAGGGCAAGATCGATTCGCTTCGCCGCGAACGGGACGATGCGCGCACGGTCGCCACTGGCTTCGAGTGTGGTATCAAGCTCGAAAAGTTCGAAGACATCAAGGTCGGCGACGTGATCGAGGTGTACCGTATGGAAACGGTCCGGAAGACCCTGGAATAGCCCGTTCGATTACTCCGGTCCGCCGCCCTGCGTGTGGCGCCCTTTGAGAATGGACGTTTCAAGTGACCATCGGCGTCTTGCATCTTGATTTACTCTTTCATGGGTCTCAATCCCTCAAGGATAAGCGGCGTGTCCTGAAGAGTCTCAAGGAGCGCATGCGCAGCCGCTTCAACTGCTCGGTTGCGGAGACGGACCTCCAGGATCTATGGGCGCGTGGACGCCTCACGGTGTGTGTGGTATCCGGAGAAAGCCGCCACGCCAACGAACAGCTAAACGAAATCGCCAAATTCGCGGCGTCGCATCACGGCGCTGAACTGATCGACTATCGAATCGAGATGTTGTAATGCGTGAAAACAGATTAAAGCGGGTCGGTGAACTTATACGCGAAGAAATTGCCGCGCTGCTGACCAAAGGGGTCAAAGACCCCAGAGTCGGCTTCGTTTCGGTGCTCGCCGTGCGGGTATCGAGCGACCTGAGATACGCCAACGTATACGTCAGCCTCTACGGCAAGGAAAACGAACGCAAGAGCAGCTTGATCGCGCTCAAGAATTCCGCCGGCTGGATTCGCCGCGAGCTCGGGAAAACCGTGCGGCTTCGCTTCACGCCCGAATTGCGATTCTTCGAGGATGACACATTGGATCGCGTGTTTCATATGGAAGAGGTCTTTCGCGAAATTCACGAAGAGCAAGAAGGGGACAAGAATGCCGGCAAGTGATTTGGCCGCAATCGTAGCGGAACTCCGCGCCGCGGAATCCGTTCTCATCACAACCCATGTGAACCCCGACGGCGACGCCGTGGGTAGCGCGCTGGCCTTGGCGCATTTCATGCTCGCCCTCGGGAAAACCGAAATCACGGTCGGACTCGAGCATCGCGTGCCCCGGCTTTACCAATGGCTGCCCGGCGCCGAAAACGTTGTAGAAAGCGAAGCAATACCGGCGTCGTTCGATATCGCTTTGGTGATCGACGTTGCGCGGCGAGATCGAATCGGGACTGTCGCCAATCACATCCCGAAAAGCGCGAAAGTGATTGTGCTCGATCACCACCTGGAATCGGCGCCCTACGGTGATATGTACCTTGTCGACCCGACATACGCGGCGGCCGGCGAAATCGTCACCGAGTGTTTCTCCGTCGCGGGCGTTCCAATGTCTATGGACGCCGCCGTGTGCGCCTACGTGGCTATTACCACGGACACGGGCGGCTTTCGGTTTTCAAACACGAACGCGCGCACACACCTCATCGCGGCGCGCCTGGTGGAAACGGGAATCGACGTTGCCACGATCTCTTCGCGCTGTTTCGACGTCATGTCCGAGCCTAAGTTCCGCCTGTTGCGCTACGTAATGGACGCCGTTCAGTTTGGCAACGGAGGAAAACTCGCCTATGCCGAAGTAACCGCCAAGGCCATGGAAGAGGCGGGCGCTTTGGGCGAGGATTTCGACGGAATCATCAACTTTATACGCAATATCGAGGGCGTCGAAGTGGCCGTGCTCTTCCGGGAGGTCAACCTCGGAACGACGAAGGTAAGCCTGCGTTCTCGGCCGGGATTCAATTCCGCGGAGGCCTTGCACAATCTCGGTGGAGGCGGTCACGCCGCCGCGGCCGGAGCGACCCTGCCTATGCAATTGGCTTCTGCCCGCGAGCGAGTGCTCGAAAGCGTGCTCGCTCAACTAAGGAAAACCGAATGACGGGCATTTTGCTGGTAGACAAGCCAGCCGGCGTCACCTCCCACGACGTAGTAGACGCGATCCGCAAGGCTTCGGGCCTGCGGAGGGTCGGACACACCGGAACCCTGGACCCACTCGCCACGGGACTCCTCATTCTCTGCCTTGGCAATGCCACGCGCCTCTCCGAGTTTCTTACGGGACTCGACAAAGTCTACGAGGGCACGATGCGCTTGGGACTGGAGACCGACTCCTACGATCTTGACGGCAAGACTATCGCCGAGCGGCCCGTTCCTGAGTTGACCGAAGCCACGCTGGCGGAGTCCTTTGTCCGTTACACTGGCAGCATCGAGCAAGTTCCCCCCATGGTCAGCGCCGTAAAGGTGGGGGGTGAACGCCTGTACCGCCGCGCGCGCAAAGGCGAAACGGTTGAACGCGCGCCGCGCACTATCACCATCCACGAATTCACGCTGTTGGGATACACTCCACCCGACGCCACGTTTCGCGTGCGTTGCACCCGCGGCACCTACGTGCGCAGCCTCTGCCACGAAATAGGCGCCGAACTGGGCTGCGGAGGAGCACTCGCCGCGCTGCGCAGGACATGGGTCGGACCCCATGCCGTCGCGAACGCCGCCCCAGTGGCCTCGTTCACCGACGCCGCCAGCGTTCAGCAGCGCCTGATCCCGCTGGAAAAAGCAGTCGACCTGCCAGTGGTCACCGTTCGCCGGAACCGCCAGCGGCTGATACCGACCGGCACGTCCCTTCGTCCGGGTGACATCACCGGTGAATGCCCG
This sequence comes from Candidatus Hydrogenedentota bacterium, assembly GCA_016215105.1. Classification (GTDB taxonomy): domain Bacteria; phylum Hydrogenedentota; class Hydrogenedentia; order Hydrogenedentales; family SLHB01; genus JACRLJ01. The sequence goes on along the minus strand of JACRLJ010000153.1, from coordinate 17,817 downwards.
GTCGCCAGCGGTTGGGTCCAAGTCTGGAGCGAATCCGGCGAGATGCTGGCCTTGGCGGAAGTGACAACGGACCCGCAAGGGGCGACGCTGCAGCCTAAGCGGGTGTTCTGCGGCCAGCCATGATCGTCGTCGAGAATGTTCATTCGTTCAATGGTGGGCATCCTCACGTAGTACTGACTATCGGCAGTTTTGATGGTGTCCACCTGGGGCACCAATGCATCATCAACACGGTGGTCAAACGTGCCCGATCCGCCAATGGTTCCGCGGCGGTCTTGACCATGCGGCCTCACCCGCGCGAATTCTTCTCGCCGGCGCACGCGCCAAACCTTCTCACCAGCGATGAAACCAAGCTCAAGCTGTTTGAGCGTCTCGGGCTCGACATCGTCTTTTTCTTGCCATTCAACGCCGAATCCGCGGCGCTCGATCGCCGGGAGTTCGTCACTCGAATCGTCCGAGATCGGTGCCAAGCCCGTCATCTCGTCGTCGGTCACGACTTCTGTTTTGGACGGGACGCCCTCGGTGACTTCAGCTACCTCAACGAAGTCGCCCCTGAATTTGGCTTCACGGTGGAGCAGGCCCCGCCGGTTATCGTCGAGGGCGAGCGCGTGAGCAGCACGCTCATTCGTGAGCAAGTCTTAGCCGGAGACCTCGAAAGAACCGAGGCCTTTTTGGGCCGCAAGTATTCGGTTTCGGGCACCGTGGTGACCGGGCGTGGCATGGGCGCCAAATTGGGATTCCCCACCGCGAACATTCGGCCGCATCACACTGCCATTCCTGCCCAAGGAGTCTACGCGGCAGAGGCCATTTTCGGCGGCGTCGCGCGCGCGGCTGCCGTGAATATTGGCGTCGCGCCCACCATTCGTAATGAAGATCCCACCGTCGAGGCGTTCGTCCTGGACTTTCACGGCGACTTGGTCGGCCAAACCATCGACTTGGTCTTCCACAAACGTCTCCGATCCGAGCGGAAATTTCCCTCCGTAGAAGCGCTTCAAACCCAAATTCGGGCCGACGTGGAGTCTGTGCGCGAATGCGTCCTTGAAACCAATCAATCGGAAAGCTAGTCACAGAATATTGGATTGGGACTTGCCGACCGGTTTTGCTCGCTGCGATACCTCTTTGGCGCGACAAACGGCGGAAAATCGCTTCACTCCACAATACGTTTGGTCATGATCTGAACGGGACGACCGGCCTGCGCGTCGTTCTTGTTCTCGGGGATATACCACCCGCATTCATGCGTACCTGTACCTGTGTTCGAGATATTTCTATTCTGCTCTCCGCGCTGATGGCGTTCTGGGGATGCTCCACTGCGCATTATCGCCAGTCTGCGGACCGCGAGGCGTATGGCATCATCCGCCAAAAGACGCCAAACGTGCCCGGCATGACTCCGGAATTCTCGATCGAAACTCAGGGAGCGCCAGATCTCGCGGGACTCCCGGCATTGGATAAGGCCGACGAGTTCATGGGGGACGAGGGGAAACGCGAGATCGGTTCGACTGTGCTCACGCTCGAACAGGCCCTGTCTATCGCGGTAAAGAACAGCCGGGAATACCAGTCACAAAAGGAGGCGGTCTATCTCAGTGCGCTAAACCTGAGTCTCGCGCGCCATCAATTTGCGCCCATCTTTTCCGGAACCGCCAGCGGAACCTATAGACGAACCACTCGCGACCTCACCCAGTTCTCCGACGCCGCGGCCATTTTCAACCGCTCTCCTGAACTTGCCCAAGGAATTGGGACTCTGGTGGGCACGCCCGGCGACCTCCTCAGCAGCTATGCCCAGCTCATCACCAGCGCCTCACGACTGACCGGCCTCGATCAACCCCAAGCGCATGTGGTGGATGATCGAAGCCTCTCCGGTCAAACCGGAATCGGCGTAGGCGTCCTTCTTTCCGGCGGCGCTCAGATCGCCGTCGACCTGACCTCCAATTTCCTTCGATTTCTCACGGGAGATCCGCGAGTGAGCGCCACCTCTGCCCTCGTATCGAGTATCCGCCAACCCTTGCTGCGCGGCGCCGGCAGCAAAGTGGTCAAGGAAACCCTTACCCAGTCGGAACGGGACTGTCTCTACCAATTGCGCGCGTTTGCGCGCTATCGCCAGGAATTCACCGTCAACATCGCTTCCGCGTTCTACCGCGTGCTACAAAACCACGATGCCGTGCGTAATAATTGGGCTGGTTACAAGGCCCAGGAGCGGGCCGTCGAGCGCCAGCGCGCCTTGTCCCAGGCAGGCCGCCTGAAGAAGTCCGAATTGGGACGCACGGAACAGGCGGAGCTCGACGCAAAGGATGCCTGGAACAACTCGATCCGCGTCTACAAGGAAGCCCTCGATCAGTTCAAGATCCAACTCGGGCTCTCCACGGATGCGCAGGTAGCGCTCGCCAGTTCGGAACTGGACGAACTGATGCTGAAAGAGCTGGCCGTGCCCGCGGTGACGAGCGAAGACGCGATCCAGGTAGCGCTGAAGGCCCGCCTGGACCTGTACACATCAAGGGACCAGAAAGACGATGCCGACAGGAAAGTCACAGTCGCCGCAAATGGACTGAAGCCGCAGTTGGACGTTCTGGTTAACGGTCAGGTGACAAGTAGCGGCGCCGACAATTTATCCAATCTCGATTTCGAGCGCTCGCAATGGGGAGTCGGACTGGACGCTGATCTGGGCCTTGATCGCAAACAGGAACGCAACACCTACCGGGCGGCGCTCATTGCGCTCGATCGCGCAACCCGGGCGTTGAGCCTGTCCGAGGACAACACGAAACTCCAGGTCCGCGCCGCCTACCGCGACCTCGAGCAAGCCCAGCGAAGCTTCGAAATCCGTCAATTGGGCGTGAAACTCAACCAAGGACGAGTTGAAGAACAGGATCTATTGAGTCAAGCAGGCCGCGCTACAGCGCTGGATCAGATCGATGCGCAGAACGCGCTTATCAGTTCGCGCAACGCCCTGACAGCCGCCGTGGTCGATCACACCATAGCCCGGCTCCGCTTTTGGAGCAGTATGGGTATCTTATACATCAAGGACAATGGGCAGTGGGAGGAAGTTACGGATGACAAGCGCTCCTGAAGCGGGTACCGGACCTAAAGGTAAATCGCTATCGCGCTTTTTCATGAACAAACCATGGACATGGAAGCTGGCGATTCCCGTAGCCGTGCTAATAATCGGATACTTGGTGTTTGGACGCGGCGCGGGGCCGCAAAGCAATGGCGCGGTATTTGCCGTCAAACGCGGCCCCTTGAAGATTACGGTGCTCGAAGGCGGCCAGATGGAGGCCCGCGAGTTTCAGGAAGTGAAGTCCGACGTCAAGGGCCAAACCAAAATCCTGAGCATCGTCGAGGAAGGCTACCAAGTTACCGAGGACGATGTGAAGAACGGCAAAGTCCTGGTCGAACTCGACTCCGCGGACTTGCTGCAGCGCATGACCCAACAGCAAATCGAGTTTCAAGGCGCCGTAGCGTCGCGCGCGCAGGCCCAGGAGCAGTTCGAGATTACGCAGAAGCAAAACGAAAGCGATATAACCGCTGCCGCCCTCGACGTAAAGTTCAAGCGCATCGACTTCGAGAAGTATCTCGGCGCCGAGTTGGGCCGCGAAATACTTGATTCACTCGCGCTTGATCCAACCGGAGAGAAGGAAGAAAGCGCTGACGTCCAATCGAAACGGGCGGCCATCGATTTCAGCGCCCTGGCTCAAAACCCCAAGTTGCAGGGCGACGCCAAGCAAATGAAAAACAAGCTCGAGTCCGAAAACCAACTGGCGTCTCAGGACCTGCTGGTCGCGGAGGACGCCCTCAAATGGACGAAGGAACTCGCCTCGAAAGAATTTGCGACCAACACCGAGTTGCAGCAGGACCAAATGAAGGTAAAGCGCGCCACGGTCGCGCAAGATTCCACCAACACCGCGAAGCAACTGTACGCCGAGTATGAGTTCCCGAAAATGGCCGAAAAACTCCTCTCGGACTATGAGGAATCGATCCGAAAGCTGATACGCACCAAGAAGCAATCCATTTCCCATCTGTCTCAGGCGGAGGCGACCCTGAAAGCTTCCGAAGCGAGATATCAATTGGAAGAGCAACAGACGAAGGAATTGCAGGAACAAATCGACCGCTGTGTTATCAAAGCCGACCGGGCCGGGTTGGTCGTTTACGGCGGGAACGAACGCAATTTCTACGGGGACGATCAAATCAAGGAAGGCGCGATGGTGCGCCAGCGTCAGCCCATCATCACCATACCCGATATGACCAAAATGTCGGTCAGCGTTAAGGTCCACGAATCCGCTATCAAGCAGGTCAAGAAAGGACTCAAGGCGACCATTACCCTCGACGCATTTCAGGATAAAGTCCTTACAGGCGAGGTGATGAAAGTCGCTGTACTTCCGGATTCTCAGCAGCGCTGGATGAACCCCGATCTGAAGCTGTACACCGTAAACATCGCCATTGACGGCTCCAACGATTGGCTGCGTCCGGGTATGAGCGCCCAGGCGCTGATCCTCGTGAATGAACTATCGGACGTAATTTACGTGCCGGTGCAGGCCGTGAGTGAAAGCGACGGCGAACACGTCTGCTACGTGGCGAAAGGGCTAGGGTCCCCCGAACAGCGGGTGGTTACGGTGGGCGAGTTTACCGATGAGTCTATCGAGATCAAGTCCGGACTGAAGGAAGGGGAATCCGTACTGCTCCTTAGTCCCACCGCGCAAGAAGACGGAGGAGAGGACCAAGGAACGCCGGAATCAGAAAAGAATAAGAAGGACGAGCCGGAACAACCCCGCCCCGATAGCAGGCCCCCGAACAGCGAGGCGCCGTCACCGGGTGAGACTCCGAAATGACGAATCGTTGCATCGTACGTCTGCAGGATCTGCGCAAGTCCTATCAAATGGGCCCAGTCACCGTCGAGGCGCTGCGCGGCCTATCCCTGGAAGTTACGGAAGGCGACTATGTGATGATCATGGGGCCGTCCGGCTGCGGAAAGTCCACACTCCTGAATCTCCTGGGATGCCTCGACCGACCGACTTCCGGACAATACATCTTGGGAGATGATGACGTATCACAATTAGACGATGACAGTCTTTCGGCCATACGCGGGACACGGCTTGGCTTCATCTTCCAGTCATACAACCTTATCCAGCAACTGTCCGTGGTCGAGAACATTGAAGTGCCGTTGTATTACCAAGGGGTTCCGGAAAGCTACAGCCGCATGCTGGCGACACAAATCGCCGAGCGCGTCGGACTGAAAGACCGGTTGGATCACAAACCGTTCGAGCTTTCCGGTGGTCAGCAGCAACGCGTGGCCATAGCCCGGGCCCTGGTCAACGATCCGCTTATCATCTTCGCGGACGAGCCGACGGGAAACCTGGATTCGAGCTCCGGAAACGACATCCTGGCGGTGTTCGATGAGCTTCATCAACAGGGCAAGACGTTGATTATGGTGACGCATTCAGACGAGGTGTCGGAACGGGCGAAGCGAGTCATTCGACTTCGGGACGGTCAGCTTGAGCACGATCACAAACGCCACTAGCCGCCCTCCGAGGCCACCGGGCAATGCCATGGGCGTTACACGCCTCTGGCGGACGATCCGCCTGGGCCTCAAGAGTCTGTGGCTGCACCGCTTGCGCTCGTTGCTCACTGTCCTGGGCATCGTGTTTGGCGTCTGTTCCGTGATCGCCATGTTGGCCATTGGCGAAGGCGCCAGCTACGAGGCCCAGGAACAAATCCGCAGCCTCGGCAGCAACAACATCATCATCCGCAGCGTCAAACCCCCTGACGAGAAGAAGACCTCAAGCACCACGACCTACATGGTCGAGTACGGATTGACGTACGCGGACATCAGCCGTATTCGCGCGACCATTCCCAACGTGACCGTGATGGTTCCCGGCCGTGTGATCCGGACGGATGTCTGGAACGCTAAGCAGCGCGTCGATTGTGAAATCGTCGGAACCGTGCCCTGGTATCCCATAATCAACAATCATCGGGTCGAGCGCGGACGTTTTATTTCGGAATTGGAGATGCAGGCAGTCAGCAACGTCTGTGTGCTCGGCCACGACATGGCGCGCCAACTCTTCCCAATCGACGAGCCCATGGGAAAGACAGTTCGTGTTGGCTCGGACTACTACAAAGTCATCGGCGTAATGGAACTGAAGTCCCATCGCGCCGTTGCCGGGACATCCAATGGCAACGGCGGGGGAGACAAGGGATCTGGTCAAACCCCTCAAGCAAGCCCCGCTGACTCCTCGCCGGCGACGGATCGAATGTTCATCCCCTTGACTGCCGCCCGGCGCCGCTTTGGCGAGATATTAATCAAGAGCAGCTCAGGAAGCCGCGCCGCCGAACGGGTCGAGTTGCACGAGGCCACGGTGAAAGTAGACAGCCCGGAACACGTGGTCGAGTCCTCCTTGATCATCTCGGAATTGCTGAAGCGCAACCATAAGAAGAAGGACTACGAGCTCGTGGTCCCGCTGGAATTGTTACGCCAAGCCGAACGCACCAAGCGCATTTTCAGCGTGGTGCTCGGCGCAATCGCCGCGATTTCGCTCATTGTCGGCGGAATTGGAATCATGAACATCATGCTGGCCAGCGTGACGGAACGCACGCGGGAGATCGGTATTCGCCGCGCTTTGGGCGCGAAACGCCGCGATATCGTGCTGCAATTCCTGATCGAGACCGTGCTCTTGTCCGGAGTCGGCGGCGTGATCGGCGTAGGACTTGGGCTGGCCATTCCTTTCTTCATTACCTATTTCGCCGAAATGAAAACGATTGTTACGTTCTGGTCGCCGCTCATCGCCTTCTCGATCTCAGGCCTGGTCGGCGTAATCTTCGGCATCTACCCCGCCCTGCGCGCCGCCGATATGGACCCCGTCGAAGCCCTCCGCCACGAGTAGCAAACTCAGACCCCGTAATTACGAATCGAACACGAAGCTCAAGCGAAAACCAGGGACTGACTCGCTTTTCGGCGGTTTGAAAAGCGTGTCTGTCCCTGCTTTTCGCGGCCGTCGCGCAACAAACACAAAGCTCAAGCGAAGATTGGGCACTGACTCGCTTTTCAGCAGTTTGAAAAGCGAGTCTGTCCCTGCTTCTCGCGGCAATCGCCACCGATCACAAGGCTCCGTCAGTATGATTCTCTACGCTAATCCTTCCTCGGTCAGGCCTGTGGTACAATTCAAGCGGGTCACGTAGATCTGAAGCGGAGAACGCAGAATGGAGCAGGTCGTCTATCGCGCGGTTGAGTCGGATGCGGAGTTGCGTCTCGCGAACGATTTGATGGCGAAAGTGCATTACCAGGATTTCTTCGCCGGCATGCACTGGCTCGAAACCTGCGGAGCGGGCTATCCGGGATTCCTACGCGAGCACACGCGCATCGCCGCGCATAGGGGTGAAATTGCCGGCGCGCTCCGCCTAAACACGGAAACCATTCGCATCGGCGAAGCCCGTCTCAAAATGGGGGGCTTCGGATGGGTCACTACCGCGCCCCGATTCCGAAGCAAGGGCATCGCACGCGCGCTGATGAATGACACGCTTGGCTACTTGCGCAGTCATCGCTACGACGTCGCAATGCTTTTTGGTATCCCCAACTTCTACCACAAATTCGGATTTGCCGTGACCCTCGCGGAATACGTCATCGCGGTCGATGTCGCCGAAGGAATGCGGCTCAAGTGCGGGTACCGCCTGCGAACCGCCAAGCCGGGAGATATCGCGGCGCTGCAACGAATCCATCATGCCAACGACGCCGATGTCGCGTGTTCGCTCCTGCGGACCGGCGCGCACATCACCAACCGCTGGGAACAATCCTACAAGGCCATTCAGACTCTCACCACGGAACAGGGCAAGGTTTGCGCGTACTTTCATGCCCATCCGGAGAACGACGGTCTGAGCGTCGCGGAAGTGGGAGTGACCGACCCCTCCACCTACCCCGCGGTATTGAGCGCCTGCGCCGCGTACGCCGTCGAGCATAACCTCGGGAAGATGCGATTCTACGCGCCACCCGGCCACCCCTTTGCGCGTTTCCTGCTCCAGATCAAATCCACGCACGAAATGCGAGTCGAGCGCGACGCTGGCGGAATGATGGCCCCTATCGACATTGGCGAAACGCTTGAGCACATGATCCCCGAATGGGAGAGCCTACTCGCGCGAAGCGCCGCGCGCGAACTGCGAACCGAATTCGCGTTGGTCGTCAACCACGCCAACTTCCGCGTGCGCGCAAACCGAGGCGCCATTGATGTCGCCTCAGCGCCCGGCGAGAACAAACTCAGTGTCAGCCTGACGGAACTCATCCAACTGCTGACGGGATATCTTCACCTGGACGATGTCATCGCGGCGCGGCGCCGCTTGATACGCCACGAAGCCCGCCAATTGCTCACCGCGCTCTTCCCTAAACGCAATCCTTACGTCTGGCGGTTCGATCGCTTTTAGAGGCGCGGCCAGAAAGCCTCCGCATAGCAAAAGCCCGTACGAGCCAGCGCTGGTATTGAACCACTTACAAATGCTTTCTGGCCGCGCCGCGTCATAAAGCTTTCTTTCTGGCCGGATTCCTAGCGAACCACGGCATCGCTTGACGTGGCCACATGTCAGCAGGAGATCGTCCCGCAGTCATGCTGCCACTTCGGTCCGCCAGTCCGACTTGTCCAACCTGTCCGACTTGTCCAACCTGTCAGACCTGTCAGAATGCGTCCGCGCCCGGCAACAGCAGCCTTCCCGGACTAAGTCCCGCCAAGAAATTGAACTCGCCCCATTCAACGCGCTATACTCCCGTCGGTTGCCGGAGTGGCGAAACTGGCAGACGCGCCGGACTCAAAATCCGGTTCCCGCAAGGGAGTGGGGGTTCAATTCCCTTCTCCGGCACCATTAACTTTTCTCTTTCTTGCCCAGCGCGGTTTTCGAGGCGCGTGGGCGTCGGTCCGGGGGGATAGTATCAAGCGCAGCCGGGCGATGTGGACGGCTTCAGCGCGTCTTCTTGGCGTAGAGTTGCGCGCGGCGCCGGCGCATTTCGGCGCACACCTCGTCCACGTTGATGCTGGCCTTATCGAGGAACCGCGTAAGCGTGTCGTCTTCGGGATTCGCGTTGTGCCGCCGCGATAGGGCGCCAAAGAACTCGATGGCCAAATCGAGTTCCTCCATGGTCATCCACGCAATACGCCTGTCTTTCACTTTGTCAATGGCGCCTCGATAAAGAAGCTGAAGCCGCCGCTCCTGAACGCTCTTGCCAGAGGAGACTTTCAAACTGGCATACCGCGGGGTCGCGGCGGGCGCCTTGGCTGGCGGTTCCTGAGAAGCTGGCCGAGAAATGGCTGGCGCCGGGGCTGCCTGCGGCTCGAGCGGAGACGGCGCCGGTTGGATAGTCTTGCGATGCTCTTGCTCGATCATCGCTTCGACTTCGGCCAGACGCGCTTTGGCTTCGTCAAACGACTTCCACAGGTTGTTGAGGACCCGCCGCCATTTGGTCTCGTTTTCCGGCTCGTCCGCGTTACGGTCTTCGGCCTTCTCGAGAAGATCCAGAACGTGCCCGAGCACTTCCTGCCGCTGCTGGCGCAATACCTCCAGGTCAGTCAACGTCGGATGGTGTTCGCCGGTCGTCATACTTGAAATGGTCCGCTCTGTGCCCTACTCATTCCCATGCCGGCGCGTACTATAGCACACTCGCCCAGGACGCGGAAAAGTAGAGAACTCACGCTGTCCACGCAACCGCGCGAGCTATCCTGGAGCCTCCAAATAGTGTATAACGTTGTCCTTCAAACAAGAATCGGTGGAATTCAATGAGCTCCGAACCAACAAAAGCAATCCTCAGCGTCCAGTCTATCTCCAAAGGATTTGGCGCACAGCCCGTGCTCCGGGACGTCTCCCTCACGATTCACGAAGGTGATCGAATCGGATTCATCGGTCGCAACGGTTGTGGCAAGTCCACCCTCATGAAGATCATGGCCGGCCTCGAAACGCCCGACGAGGGAATCGTCACCCGCAGCCAGGGCCTTCGCGTGGGCCTGCTCGCGCAGCAGTGCAAGCTGGATCCGAGCCTGACCATCGAGCAGGCGCTGGACCAAAGCGTCAGCGAGGTCCGGGATATGGTGGATGAATATCACCGCGTAATGGACGTGCTGGCCTCGACTCCCGAGGATTCTCCCGAGCACCGCCGCGCGCAAAATCAGTTGAGCCAATTGCAGCACGAGATCGAGTTGACAGACGCCTGGAATCTCGATCAGGACATTAAGAAGGCCTCCATCGCGCTGGACCTGCCGCCGCAAGATCGCGTCTTGAACTCACTGTCAGGCGGGGAACTGCGGAGGGTGGATCTCGCGGCTCAACTCGTGCGGCGGCCCGACCTCCTCTTGCTGGATGAACCAACGAATCACATCGACACGCGCAGCGTGGAATGGATCGAAACGTTTCTCGCCAGCTATCCCGGGAGCTGCGTACTGGTCACGCACGATCGGTATTTCCTCGATCGCGTCGTAAACCGTATCGTCGAAATCGAGTTCCACAAGATCTACAGCTTTGTCGGGCAATACGAACGCTATCTCGAATACAAGAGCGTGCGCCTGGAAAGCGAGGCGCGAACCGAAGTCAGCCGCCAAGCCATATTGCGCCGCGAACTGGCGTGGCTGCGCCGGGGCGCAAAGGCGCGCAGCACCAAACAAAAAGCGCGCATTGATCGCTATGACGAAGTCGAAGCCAAAGGCCCCCCCCTCGAACACAAGGATTTCATTTTCGAAATCCCCGAGGCGCCGCGTCTGGGTAAGCGCGTGGTCGAAGCCGACACGGTAACGCTGAGGCTTGGAGAGCGTACGCTGGTCACCGGTCTCTCATTCATCCTGCAAAAAGACATGCGAGTGGGGGTGATAGGACCGAACGGGTGCGGCAAGACAACCCTCTTGCGGCTGCTGATGGGAGAACTCGATCCCAACAAGGGCCGTGTCGTCCGCGGCGACACCGTCCAGTTTCTCTACGTGGACCAATTGCACGAAGAGGTGGACCCCAACTCGACCATCCTCAAGCACGTGTCCAACGGCCAAGTTTATATGGAAATCAACGGTCGGCGTATGTACGTTCCGTCCTATCTGGAGAAGTTCCTCTTCAGTATCGAGAGCGTTCACATGCCGATGAAGAATCTATCCGGCGGCGAACGCAATCGCCTGGACCTTGCCAAGAAGCTTCTGCGCGGCGGAAACGTATTGGTGCTGGACGAACCGACGAATGACTTGGACCTTCCGACCCTGCGCCTGCTCGAGGAAACGGTCTTGGCGTTCGACGGCGCCGCGCTAATCGTAAGTCACGACCGCTATTTCCTCAATCGGGTATGCACGCACGTCCTGATCTTCGAAGACGACGGCCGCGTAGTCCCTATTGTCGGCAACTACGATGACTATCTCCTCTACAAGTCCAAGCGTGAGGAAGCGGACAAGGCTCCGGCGACCACGAAAGCCGCCTCCCCCGAACCCAAAGCCGCCGCGAGCCCGGCCGCGCGTAAGCTTTCCTGGAAAGAGAAGCGCGAACTGGATCGGATGGAGACCGATATCCACACGGCCGAAGCCGAAGTGGCCCGGTTGGACGCGATACTCCACGGGGATGGGTTCTACACCCAAGACTACAAAATAGTCCAGGATACCCTCGCCGAACACGAGCGCTCAAAGGCGCGAGTCGAACAACTCTATGCCCGCTGGGCGGAACTGGACAGTTTGCGTTAGTCTTTTCTCGACGGCGCCGTGGGGACATCCATGAATTTCCCGAAGGTCACACAGTGTCGGTTTTGACGAGCAGTCGCGTGTCATGGTTATTGTGGTGAAATACATTGGCTAGGGAAGCGGCAGCCCAATATCCTTGCGCGCTTCGGTTACCAACCAATCCAGCATTTCAACCATGTCCTCATACCGTCCGCTGACGTGCCCTCCGGGAATTACCTTTTCGCGGACTTGATGCCCAGCGGCTCGCAACTTCGGAATCTTCTTTGCGATGTATGGGTTATTGAAGTCAGACTCGCCGTGGACATAAGCAACTCGAATGCGGGGCGGAATATAGCTCGACTTATTGTCGTCACTCATCGCCATCATCAATAATCCGGCAAAGTTTTGCGGGTAGCGCGACACGAGGTACCACGACGACTTACCGCCGCCACTGGTACCCATCGCAAAACCAAGGCGCCGATCGATGCGCATGCCCTGATTGATCGTCTCAAGGGCCATTTCTTGCGCGATCTCGTTGTAATGCATGTGACCCTTGTTGCGGTTCATGCTTTCGTTCATCACGATAAGAATCACCTGCCGCCTTTCGGCCCATCCGTCAAGTTCCATGAATCCGGGGTTGCCCTGAGGCATTTGAATGAAGACCACAGGAAAAGCGCTCTCTGGCTGCGCGTCGTACGCCGTGGGCAGGAACACATCGATTGTCCACTTGTTATCGCGAACATTTGGGACTCGACGATAGATCCCGGATTTCCAGTCTGGAACACCGCTTATGGCCGTTTGCATCCATTCTGTTTGAAGGTGCTCGCGCAGATCGATGACCGCTGCTTGAGGGGCTTGTATACCTGCCGGAGCGGAACTCTTCGGTCTGGCTGCTCTGGACCCGAGATCGGCGGCTACGGCGCGCTGGTTGGCGTCCGCGAGGGCTTGCTCCGACCATACGACCGCTTGGTAGTACACGCCGGCTCCGATGACCGCGACAGCCGCGACGATGAGGACACGCGTCCAGCGCACACGCCGCTCTGGCGCATTGGGCGGACCCTCAGTCACTGAAGTAGGCAAGGCGGCGCACGAGGGACGATTCAGTTCGGCCAAGAGTTCGCCGGCGCGTTTATGTTGATGTTCGGCGACCAACTGCTGACAGATGGACATCGCGGTATCTTTGCCGCCGTGCGCCGCGAAACATCGGGCGCGGGCGTACTGAATCGTGGGGTCTTTTGGAAAGGCTTGCGCGAGCGCGTTCAAATCCGCTAACGCATCATCGAGTTGACCTGCCGCAAATAGCTGGTTCGCCCGACGGTAGTATCCTTCCGCAAGCTCTTTGTCCATTTGTTCCGCCCCGTGGCGCTTAGTAGGGATGCTGCGCCGAACAACCCCAGACGTCAACGACTACATGATTGCGCCTCCACCCAGGCGCATTGCCATCCGCTACGATAGTACTCGCGGGTACCAAAGACATCAAACTTCACTGCAAACGTCACCCCTTCCACGACGCAAGACTACAATCCCAGTGCTGCGTTAATGACGAGTTGGATGTCCACGGCGTCAACTATAGAGTCGCCGTTCACGTCGGCGTTTAGGCCGTGGATGTCCAGGCCCAATGCGGCGTTAATGACGAGCTGGACGTCCACGGCGTCCACGAGCCCGCTACTGTCGACGTCTTCCGGCCCGCCGTTGCGGAAGAATTGGAGGGCGGCTAGACTGCCATTACCGGCCGCGTCGTGTGCGACGCCCGCCGCGATGTCGGCCGTAACGGCGCCGTGACCATTGGGAACCAAATCGAAGCCATACTTCGCGCCGGAGCCGCTGAACCCGCTGACGCTGGCGTTACCTGGGGTAATGCCGCCCGAGGTAAAGCCGGTCACGGGTTCACTAAATGTCACGATCACGGGTATCGGAGTGGTGTTCGTTAGAACAAGCGTCGTCGAGCTCATACTCACCGACGGGGGCGTCTTGTCAATGGTGTACTCCTCGCCTCCGGTGAAATTGCCATTGCCCAACCCGGGGCCACCCAATGGTAGCGAACTCACTGCGCCAACTATTGTATCTCTATCAACCACATCCAGGCGGATGGTTCCATCCCCCGAACCGGTGTTGACGTCTACCGTGTACGTGGCGCCCGATCCGGTGACCGACGTCACGGATGCGCCCAAGACGCCGCCGGTCGTGGTCAGTGCAAAGTCGCTCACTGCAACGCCGGAGACACTCTCGCTAAACGTAATCGTGAACGCCACCGTAGACGCATTGGCCGGATTTGCGCCTGCGCGGCGTACAGATAGCACCGTAGCTGCGCCGCCGGTCACAAAGATGTCGGCCACGGTCGTAAACGGATTCTGCACATAGACCAATAGCGGAGTTGAACTGAATCCGTCCTCTAACGCCTTAAGCGTATAGAACCCGGAAAGGGCAATTACCGGAAACGCGAAAACACCATGCGAATCGGTCTGGGCAAGATCCATCGTTGGCAACAATTGAACAGTGACGCCTGGGATAGGGAGATGCGTTGAATCGTTGGTTACAGTGCCCGTGATCGCTCCCGGGAAACCGTTAATCGGAACATTCGGGACGGGACTCAACAGAAGGCCATATCCCGTTGCGTTTCCCTGACCGATTGCGTTAGCGTTCGTAATGCGGAGATAGCACGGACCGATATTAAACGCAAAATCGATCAAACCGCCGTCAAGGCCCAAGATCGGTGTGACGCCGTCACTACCGTAGACGGATATCGTAGGACTGGCGTTTATGCCGAATCGGAATGTCGAAACTCTCCGCAAATACGGATCCGGAACGTAGACCCAATCCGCATCATCGCTCACATGAAAGTTGTGCCACTGCAAAACACCTTCGGTCAACGTGGACGCTGACTGTGGGGCGCCGTCGTCTTCGTAGATGTCGGGCAACACCGCATCGGATTCTTGCGTCACGCTGGTATTTACCGGCATCGCGATACTTCCGTACACATCGACCGCATAGATCGCTATCCAGTACACTCCCGGGTCTGTAAATAGATCCAGTGTCGCCGCGTAACTCCCTCCCCCGACGGACGGCAGGGTGACGTCCACCACACTGCCGGACGCTCCCGGAGCGATTATTACCGCCCAGACACGAGCAATGGCGCTCGGGCCGACTACCCCATCCGCCTGAATCGAAGCGGTGACTACTCCGTTAAGCGTCTGAGGCGGGGACACGGAGCCCACTACGGGCCGCGGAAGCGGTGTCGGCGCGAATACCTGGATACGGCTATTACCCGAATCGGCGACGATCACGTCGCCAGAGGTATTTACTGCGAGACCTTGCGGATTACTAAACTGTCCTTCGCCCGATCCCAACAGTCCCCATCGGGTCACGTACGCTCCCGAAGAGGTCAGCTTTACAATCCGGTAGTCCGTAACGGTCAGAGAATAGTCCGTGATCGTCATGCTGACGTAAATGGCGCCAAAGGTGTCGGTGGCTATACCTATTGGGTAACCGGGGCTGTCGCTTCCGTTCATTTGCCATTCCGCCAAAGACACTCCATCGGAGGAGAACTTCTGAACTACTGGCAACGGGTTCTCCGCGACGTATACAAAGTCCGAAGAGTCCACCGCCACGCCAATGGGAGTTCCGCTTGTGGCCCACTGCGTCAGATACGCCCCGCCCGGCGAAAACTTCTGAATGCGGTTGTTGCCGGAATCCGCGACATAGACACTGCCCGACGTATCAACCGCGACCCCTTGCGGATTGGTGAATTGTCCGTCCCCCGGACCGAGCTTACCCCACTGCGTCAGGTAGGTTCCCGACGAGGTGAACACCTGAATGCGGTTATTGCCGGAGTCAGCGACATAAACTTTATCCTTGGTATCAACCGCCACTCCCTGCGGATTGCTAAACTGCCCATCGCCCGAACCCGGCATGCCCCATTGTGTCAAGGAATCTCCGGTTGATGTAAATGTAGCGAGAGAATCGTTGGCAGAATCCGTGACGTACACATTGCCCGAGCTATCAACGGCAACTTCAGTACATTCCGTCTTCCATGACTGACTAAACGTTTGGGCCGCCGCATTCAGCGATAGCCCCAGCATTGCCGCCACCAGTAAGACGACAGGACGGAGCCCACAAACCCGATAGGGTGACCTGCCGGAATTGGCCAGGAGTTCGGCCTGAAATCTCGGTATTTGACGCGGCGCGGCCAGAAAGCTTCTGTAAATCTTTTGACACCAACGACCGATATTTGGCAGTCCCGCTATTCGGAGCCTTTCTGGCCGCGCCTCTAATAGAATTCGCTTCCTTGTCAGCAAATTCCCGGTTCGTTGTGTAGATGGCGCTAACAATGTAGTTAACTACCCTCGTATCTTCTCGCGCCCAGGATTGAGTCTCACGTTACCGCACCCACATCATTGTGGAGAAAGTGCCGACTGCTGTCAATGCCCCAATCCCGCTTTTCTTTGCTTCTTTCTTTTCCCGTGAAAAGAAAGAAGTATCAGTAATTGCTCAAGATGCTTCAGCCGGGTGGCCTGTGACGAGGCGCGCGCTCCGAAGGAGTGGTCAATGCGAGGAAGCATTGGAGGGCGGCGAGTTTGGGGTCGGGAAGACCGCAGGGGGGCTCCTGAGGTCGGCAGGATCTTGGTGGTGTGGACTGCGCCTTGCGGGGGGCAGTGGGGGGGTGGACTTGGTGGGTTTCAGGGACCAAAGGGACGCAAGGGACCACAGGGACTGATGAAGTATCGGTGATAGGCGGCGATTCGGGGGCTTCGGGGATTTGGGCGGCGCTTAGGTGGAGCAGGGCCATGTCGCTCGAGGTTAGGGTGGCGCGGTTCTTCTTTTTGGGTTTGAGGACGGCGGTGAAGCGGC
>JACRLJ010000153.1:0-1282 GCA_016215105.1 Candidatus Hydrogenedentota bacterium | reverse complement strand
CGGCGGTATTCAGCGACGATGCGGGTGAATGCTTGGAAGTGGGCGTTGAGTTTGGTGCCCGTTTGGCAGAACTTGCCCTCGGAGACAAATCCGACTTCGTGGGCGAGGGGTTCGTTGCGCACGGCGAGTGAGGCGCGGGTGGTCATGACTTGCAGCAGGGCGAGGGTGTGTGCGTCTTGCGCCGGGGTGGCGGAGTCGGACTTTTTCGCGCTTTCGAGGGCAACGGCGACAGCGGAGTCGTATTCGGCTTGTTCGTAGGGGCAGATCGGGCGCTTGACGGGTTCCAACGCGGCAACATCAGCGCCTGCGCAGGGACATTCATTCCACATGGGGCAGTGGGGGCCGCAGGTCTTGAGGCGGCGGGCGTAGAGGCCGTGAATCGCGGCGTTGCTGTTGCCGGGAGGGGCGCCGGTCAGGTTGAAGCCGCCGTGCATGCGGCAGCGGCCGCTTTCATGGTGTGATTCGAGTTCGCAAGGGGATCCGTCGGGGAGCCGGGCGCCGCAGATGCGGCGTTGAAGCCGGGTCTCGGTTTGCGTGACACGCGCGATCCAGGACTTGGTCCAGGAACCGGCGCAGGGTGTGCCCGCGGCCGTGCGATGCGTGGGCGTGGGTTTGGAAAGCGCCCCATTGACGAGTTTGCGCGCGGCGGAGTCGGATTCCGCGTCGAGCCGCTGTTGCGAGAGAACGGGTGATTCTTCGAGTGTTTCGTTTTCGAGTTCGGCTAGTGAGTTCATACGAAATACCTCCTTATATGTAAGGGGCAGTTGTTTCGGCTTTTTCGACTGCTAATTGGCTATTTCGCGCTGCGGATTGGGGGCTGGCGGCGGGTTTTCGAGACAAGGGGTGAGGCAGGGTAAGTAGCTAATGTGGCGCGGGTTGTGAAGTTAGGGCGGGAGCCCGCTAAAGCCGATACTAGGAGCGGGAAAGTGACGGCGGTAGACTATTTTGGCGGCGAAAAATGCCGCTTGGTACAGGACGATGGCGGGGAACACATAGTGCGGCGTGGCCGCAAGCAAAATGGGGTTGAAAAGCAGTTCCCCAACGCAGAGACGCGGAGAGCGCGGAGGAACGCAGAGAAGAGTGAGGCAAGGGGAAGGGATGCGGCCCCAAGCCAATCAAAGGCATACCTAATTCAGGGACAGAGGAGCCGTTGAAAAACCCCGTGCAGGATTTTTTCTTGACAGATCCGCGGATGTAGTTTAGCTAAGGGCTTAGGAGGAAAGAGCCCGATGCAGACTCGACGAGAACGCCATCAGGACGATTTATTTGTCGGCGGGTCGCT
>JACRLJ010000040.1:37502-38891 GCA_016215105.1 Candidatus Hydrogenedentota bacterium | reverse complement strand
CCGCGGGGTTGAAAAGACATATGAAAAGCGCTTCGGCTCCCGTGGTAAGACTGATATTGACAATGAGGCGCGCTTTAGCCAATACAAGAGGAGATTTGACTATGAAAAAGGCAAGCTGGTTGCACGTAAGCGGCGCTACGTGCGTGCTTATGGTCATGTGCCTGTCGGCCACGTTGAGCTACGGGGCGGTTACGGCTGATCCCGCAAGTGCCACCTTCACGTCACCGCAGCAATCGGCCACCATTAAGCTGACGGCGGCTGGCGCTCCCATCCCCGCAAAGGACATACGCAGTTGGCAGTTCTTGGCCAGCGGTCATGACTACAAGCACATGCTGAGCGTGGAGAAGATGGACGGCGCGCTCAAGATCGCGCCAAGCAAGACTCTCGAAGTCGGCAGTTACGACCTCAACATCGAGACCGCACAAGGTTCTGTGATTGTGCAAGTCCTTGCTCCGCTCAGCGACGTGCCCGACGTCGTCGAAAAGATGGCGGCGCTCACGGGGCAGTCAGAGAAGAAAATCGAGGAAAAAATGGGGCTCGCAACCGCCACGAGCCGCTCTGAAATCAAGATCGATCTGCCGCCGGTATACTATGAGGGCCAAACGCTCGAATTGACCGTGCCGGCTAAGCCCGGCCCTGGACACGCGTGTGTGTGGTTTATGAACGGGGATTCCGTGGCGGAGGGCCCGGAACGGAATTCGCTTACCTACACATTCAAAGAGCCGGGCGAATACGTCCTGATCTACATCGAGACCGCGAAAGAGAATGACAAGACGGTTGCCGTGGCCCGCGCCAAGGCGCATACCAGGGTCGTCCCTGTGCCTGGGGTCTCGACTGAAGTCGCTGTCAACACCGAAACGGAGTTTACGACGCCTCCCGGCTATCAAAAGTATGTCTGGCGCATCGACGGCAAAGAGGTCTCTAGAGAACCTGCCCTGAAACATACGTTCAAAGAAGCGGGCGTCCATACCGTTGAGTGCCTGGCGTCTTCCCCCGACAAGGGACCAGCGCAAGGATTCCTTCGTACCCGGTACAACACGACCGTGAGTGGGAAATAGGAACGGAAACTAGCGGCGGCGTGAACGGGTCGGCCCGGCTACGGGCGCGAAAAAGGAGACAAGAAGCCGAGCAGCTATACCATGCAAGCCGCCATGTTGGGTTTCATCAAACCATGCCTTGATTTGTTGCTGTCGCGTTTCAATTCTCGCGCGGCCATTCAAGCAAGGGAGCTCGTCCTGCGAACACTAATCGGTGATTACGGACATGGTGTACTGAGACCGCGGGTACGAACACGGCGTCTTCTCCGTGTTGTATCAAGTATTCCGTGTTTGCTCGTACTGCTTTTCATCGGTTGCCAGTCCGGCCAAACCGGCGTCCTAATGCCTACAC
>JACRLJ010000040.1:0-37487 GCA_016215105.1 Candidatus Hydrogenedentota bacterium | reverse complement strand
CTATCTAGACTCTCGGACAAACCCATTCGAGAAGGTGCCCAGCGAGTTCAAGAGTAACGAGGCCAAGGTCGTCTACGCGACCGATAGGCTTCCCTCGAGCGAGGGCGAGAACGAAGCCCTCACGTATGGGTACCAACGTTCCGGATACCTGGCCTGCGGTGTCAGTACGGTAACCTTTGGCGAAGGGGAAGACTGGCCGGAACTTGTCAGGCAAAGCCTCGTCAGACGCCGCGATCATCCGTTGCACACTGTACTGAGCAAGAATCAGGAGTTATTCCGGTTTCCCGACACGAACTTGTATGCGAAGGCCAACGAGAAGGGAAGTACAAGCAAAGAGGAACTGGCGCGGTCCGAAGCTGAAGCAAATGAACAGCTTCACGCACTCATTCACCAGCGTCTCGAACATGCGCAGGGGCACGACGCCTATGTCTTCATCCACGGATACAACGAGTCGTTCGAAGAAGCGGCTATTACCATGGCGCAGCTCTGGCATTTCTTGGGACGCGTCGGCGTGCCAATAGTGTACTCGTGGCCAGCCGGCGGAAAAGGCGTACTTAGCTATACCAATGACCTCGAATCGGCGGAATTCACTGTTTGGCATTTGAAGCGCTTTCTCACTTCGTTGGCGTCGTGCCCCGATATCGAGCGCATCCACGTGATCGCCCATAGTCGCGGCAGCAATGTCACGTTGGCGGCGCTTCGCGAGATGCACCTTTATCACGAAGGCGCCGGAGTCGAGACGCGCCAGACCCTCAAACTGGGCAACGTCATCCTTGCGGCGCCCGACCTCGACCTGGAGGTCGCCAACCAGCGTATTCTGCCCGAAGGATTGCTCGCTGTGCCCAGCCGCATGACGATTTACATTTCCGGAAAGGACCGTGCAATGGGAATCAGCTCGTGGCTTTTCGGCGGCCTTGCGCGCCTGGGAAAAGCCACCCTTGGCGCCCTGACGCCCATTCAACGGGAGCGTCTGCAGACCGTCCCGTCGTTCGATCTTATCGATGCGCGTACTAAACGAGGAGACTGGTCCGGCCACAACTACTTCTACCAAAGTCCCGCCGTCAGCTCCGACGTCATCCTCATCCTCAGAGATTACCTCGACCCCGGCAAGGAGAGCGGCCGCCCGCTCAGGAAAGGGCCTCCACACTACTGGATCATTGATGACAACTATCCGCAGTTTAACCCGGGCTAGGGAGGTAAACTCCCGAGCCTTTACTCAAGTTTTACTAATCCGTTACTCACACTTTCCATTCGGTAGTTAATCTCACACCCAGCCGCAGTCGGCGTACGTCACCGCGACGTCGAGGGTAGCGCTACACTAAAATTCCAGTTAAATTCCAGTTCCGCGGCATCGCGGAAAGAAAGGGTCTAGTAATGTCGAACACAAGCTCAGTCGTGTCCGTTTACCCCAACCACACGGATGCGGAAGCTGCCATCAAGAAGTTGCACCAGGCGGGCATCGATCTGAAAACGCTCTCGATTGTGGGCAAAGATTACCACACCGAGGAAAACGCGGTTGGGTACTACAACATTGGCGACAGAATGATGTACTGGGGAAAGCTCGGAGCGTTTTGGGGCGGGATTTGGGGTCTGTTGTTTGGGTCGGCGTTCTTTCTGATACCAGGCATTGGCCCCCTTGTGGTCGCGGGCCCGCTTGTGCAGGCAATCGTCGCGGTACTTGAAGGCGCTGTCGTCACGGGTGGCATGAGCGCACTTGGGGCCGGCCTCTTCAGTATCGGCATTCCTGAGAACAGCATTCTTCAGTATGAGACCGCGCTGAAGGCAGACCAGTTCCTATTGGTTGTTCACGGCTCCGTTCAAGAGGTCGCGCGGGCGAGGGCAATTCTCGATGCGACCAATTCGGCCAGTATCGATCACTATGCGGCAGCGTGAGCAGAGCATAATCGAGGTACAAGATGGTTCCCTTCTCAGTCTCCGAGTTGATCGTGATGAACGAACCGGTTGCGCTAACGGCGGATCAGAAAGTAGTTTTCCGCCGTCTGTCTCCTGGCGGAGACAGAACCGACCTTCCGACCATAGGCGGCACGGCGTGGTTAGGCTATGACAGCCTTGGCGTCATTCACATGCTCAACAGCGACGGGGAAGCCACAAAGGGTTTTCCGCCGCACGTCGGCGATCTGCTCTTCAGATTGAACGTGGCAAAGCTCACGGAATTGCGGCAAGCCTATCACCAAGAGTTCGACAAGAACGATTCGGTTCCGTTGGCCGCGGCGCTCGAGGCCCTCGGTGTAGAAAAGCAGAATCTAGACGGGTCAATCGAGCTGGCGCTGCGAGCTCATGACCACGGACGCCTGGAACTAGTGCAGAGTTCAGATGGAGAACGCGTATTCCTGTTCGAGTTGGGGCGCTGGGCCGCGGGTCCGAGTCCGGTAGCGCCCTTACCATTGCCACACTACTTTCTGAATGTAGCCGCCCAACGTGGCGTCCTTAAGAGGGATAGAGAAGGAGTGCTCAGAGTTCCCAGAGACAGATTCCGGTACGTCTTGCGGATATGTGCGGCGCACCCTGTTCCTTCACATAAGAAGGCTACGCTGAAGGGACTAAAGGCGGAGATATTCAAATGTGTCAATGACCAACCCTGGATGACCAGTGTGCAAATTGCAGGGAGAGTTGGTCGCACGCCCGATAGGATTCGGAATGCTATAAGCAGCGCGGAACTGTGGCCGTTGATCATCAACGTGCCCGGACGAGGTTACCGATTGAGGAAACCGGTCAGCTAGACGTAGCTCACATGGCATGTAAATGAACGCAAAAGGAACATGACAGGATCCGTGCCAATTGCATTTCCGTCATCTGTAACGTATTGGAACGCAATTCAGCCCGCCGCGAAAATTCCCTCGCTGAGATTCGTTCCCGGTGTTCGCCAAGAACTCGCCTCTCTTGGTAACCAAGGCCTTACGCGCAGTGCATCGTCCTGCAAGTTCGTCTACTCCCGTCCTGGCTTTTCGACATTGACGCGCATACCCTTTTCCGCGCTGGTGCACGCGCAAACTGAGTAGAAGCCACAGTCGCGCCGGTCTTTAGATGTAGACTGAGTTCGATTCCTCCTGCGAATGCCAGCCTTCACGAAGTATAACTGAAACGACCCGACCAAAACTGCCGCAAATAGAGTGAACTGGAAAAGGAAGGAGTGATAAACGCATTACAACAATAAGACTGGGTTGGACAAACAATATTAGGACAAAGACTAGTCGGCCCAACGCAACATGGCACGAAAAAAGGACTCACGGAATTTCCGTAAGTCCTTGTCTGGTAAGTTGGTAGCGGGGGCAGGATTTGAACCTGCGACCTTTGGGTTATGAGCGAACTCGGAAGCACTCTCGTAACCCATTGAAATCATTGTAACTTACAGAGAGCCAGTCGCTTTCAGCCTTTGGGCTCTGTGCCACATGTTGCACATGTGCAACATGTTCTTCAATTTCTACGGTACAGACTACGGTACACATCAGGCCCTGTGCAAGAGAAAAGGTCACCCCGTCCGCGAACGCGGCACGCGCGGCCCACAGGTCGTGGAGGCGTTTCCGTGGGACACGGCGCCAAAGTACCTATTGCGCGATTGTGATTCGATCTACAGTGATTGGTTTCGACGGCGTGTGAAGAACATCGGTATCGAAGAAGTGCTCACCGCGCCGCAGAGCCCTTGGTAGAATCCGTACTCGGAGCGACTCAATGGCAGCATTCGCCGGGAATGTTTGGACCACGTGATCGTGCTTAGTGAGACTCATTTGAGGCGGAGTGTTGCCAGCTGCGCTGCGTATTACAATGCCACTCGAACCCACTTATCTCTTGAGATGGACACGTAGTGCAGCATCAATCCTCCAAAACGCAGGTCGAATACCCACCCCAAGTCTTGAAGCGTCGCCTTGAGCAACTCCCCCACTCCCCCAAAGAGCATTCAGTGCACGCCAATCAGTGCCGGATGGCTTTTCAGGAAGGACAGGAGGTCGCTGCCGCCGGAATGCACCCGTGTTCACTGCATCGCCCACCGCGCCACTATTGGCTCACGCGTCGCACACCACCACGATGGCGCTTTGGGCCTTCGCGCTCCCTGCGGTACTTTTGGCGCCGGTGATGAAGAGACGCTCGATACCTTCCTTGGTGTGGATGTACGCGGCGGGCAACTGACTGCCGTCTTCGTCAGTGAGTGTTGTGATGCCCCAACGGCAACCGCGGGGCCAGCGCCGCCGTTAACGGAAGCGACTGAGCGG
The DNA here is from genome assembly GCA_016215105.1 of Candidatus Hydrogenedentota bacterium. Taxonomy (GTDB): domain Bacteria; phylum Hydrogenedentota; class Hydrogenedentia; order Hydrogenedentales; family SLHB01; genus JACRLJ01. Next base: position 33,258 of record JACRLJ010000040.1, on the reverse strand, counting down.
TCCACGTAGCCGATGAGGTCCCAGCTGGCAGAAGCGCCGAGCCGTCCTGTCATTGCGGCCGGTAGTGTTGTTCTCCCAATGCAACCCGAACTCGGGGGCCAATAGTGGACTCGCAAAATCCATACAACAACGGATCACTCTCGCCAATACCCAAGCCCAAAGGCTCGCCGTGTGATGGACACGCCATCCCATATCCCGCATAATGTGGCGCCTTCAAGTAATGTCGTATTCTCTGTAAAGATTGGAAAAAAGGAGGAAACAACGTGATGAATCGTGACACCTATACTGGGATTTGTGCATGTCTAGTTTGCGTAGCCATTGCCGGGCTAACCACGCATCGCGCGATGGCCGATGTCCGACTGCCGCATATTTTCTGCAACAACATGGTGGTGCAGTGCGATATATCTGTCCCGGTCTGGGGATGGGCTTCTCCCGGCGAGCAAGTCGTGGTCAAGTTCGGCACTTCTCAAGTCAAGACCACGACCAATGCGCAAGGAGAATGGATAGTGAAGTTGCCAGCCCAGAAGGCGGGCGAACCGCGCAGGCTTGAAGTTGCCGGTAAGAATAGTATCACGCTGGACAACGTCCTGGTCGGGGAAGTGTGGCTTTGCTCAGGTCAGTCCAACATGCAGATGGGCATCGCATCTTGCGACGGCGCCCAAGAGGAAATCGCCAAGGCCAACTATCCCGATATTCGGTTGTTTGTTGTGGGTCTCGCGGCTAGCGGGGAACCGCAGTCTGATTGCAGGGGCGAGTGGAGGGTATGTACTCCTGAAGCACTGCTGGGTTCTGGCGCTTGGCCCGTCTTTTCCGCTGCGGCCTATTACTTTGGACGCGATATCCATCTCGCGCTGAAGACCCCAGTTGGATTGATTCAGTCGGCCTGGGGAGGAACCCGCATCGAGCCGTGGACCCCGCCCGCGGGATTTGCCCAAGCGCCTGAACTGAACGATATTTCTCTCTCCATAGAAGACGCCAACAGAACGTATCGCAATACGCTGCAACCGAAACTCGATGAGATTGGCGCATGGGTCAAAGACAGCAAAAAAGCCATTCAGGACGGCGCGCCGATCCCGCCCCGCCCCCAGTGGCCGAAACACCCACTGGATTCGGACCCACTGATCACGCCCAACCCCCTGACGACCACGAGTCTGTACAACGGCATGATACGGCCGCTGGCCCCCTTTGCGCTCCGAGGCGCGATCTGGTATCAAGGCGAGGGAAACGTCGCCGATAGAAGTCGCTACGCCGAGAAGATGAAGGCCCTCATTGGCGGATGGCGGGCAGCCTGGAACGAAGGCGAATTTCCTTTCTATTATGTCCAGATCGCCCCGCTCCCTGGCTACGAAACAAACACGCTCCCGCTTATGTGGGATGCGCAATTGGCCGCCCTCGCGATTCCCAACACCGGCCTTGCGAGTACGCAGGATATAGCCGACCTCAATGATATCCACCCCAAGAACAAACTGGATGTTGGCAAACGCCTTGCGCGCTGGGCATTGGCAAAGACGTACGGCAAGAAGGACATCGTATGTTCCGGCCCCATCTACAGGGCTATGAACGTTAAAGGAAACAAGGTCCGCATTTCATTTGACTACGTGGGTAGCGGTCTGATGTCACGAGACAACCAGCCTTTGACGTGGTTCACCATCGCGGGCCAAGACAGAAAATTTGTCCCAGCGCAAGCGGAAATCGAGAAGGAAAACATCGTCGTTTGGAGCGACAGCGTCGCCGCGCCCGTCGCCGCGCGGTTCGCGTGGGATAGAGTCGCTCAGCCAAACCTCATGAACAAAGACAGCCTCCCCGCTCTGCCTTTCCGCACGGATAGATGGTAGAACTGACACGTATGAACACTCACATGCCCGCTTAATGGAGGACAACATGTATGCGCTTGTATCTCCTCTTTTCTGCGCGCTACTGGCGGGAGTACTGGCGTCGCTCTTCTCGGCGAAAGGAGTGAAGTCCATCACGGCCAAGTTCTGCTGCTCGGCGAGCAGGAAAAGGAAAAGTATCATCCTGTGTCGGAAAGAATGCGGAGCGTGGGCATACACCCGTTTCCTCTAGTGTCCTGAGTTAGAAATGCCTTCACAAAATAGAGCGATTTTCCTGAAGATTTCGTCTGCGGTTGCGGTTCAGACAAAGGGCTTGGGGTCTTTGTTGTGAATATCGAGGTAGACCGCCGCAGCATATCCTGGCCCACCAACATAGATGAGTTTCCAGGAACGACGAGGCTTTTGTTAAACTGTTAACCACGGTGGGGGCGCGCGCCTTGGGGCGGGTGATATGGGAGGGAGAACGATAGAACCGATTAGTGGATCTCATGTCCGACGGCGCAATCGGAGGCCGAGTATTTCACTTGTCGCTACCCTGGTCTGGTTCACGACAGTACCTGTCCTTGTTAGCGTGTGGCTGCAAGGGTGTGCCACCGTTCCGGGGGCGCGAACGGTGGCTCGCGCGGACGGACCGGCGGTGGTGCATATCGTGAAGACGGATGTGGGCTACCAGCTTACGCGCGAGGGCGAACCCTACTTCGTAAAGGGCGCGGGGGAGTGGGAGCGCCTCGATGAGATCAAGGCCGCTGGCGCCAACTCCTTCCGCACCTGGGGCGCCGCGCGCGATGGCGACTACCTCGACAAAGCGAAGCTACTCGGCCTGACTGTCACCTTCGGGATCTGGCTCGGCCACAAGGAACACGGCTTCGACTACAACAACCCTCAGCAGGTCCGCGAGCAGTTCGAGAAGTCGCGTGAAATCGTGCTCCGCTACAAGGACCATCCGGTGCTGCTCATCTGGGGCGTCGGCAACGAGATGGAGGGCGTCGAAGGCATGGAGGACGGCTGGGCGAATCCGTCGGTGTGGAAGGCGGTCGAGGACATCGTGGCGATGGTCAAGTCACTCGACCCGAACCATCCGGCCATCACGGTGATCGCCGAGTTCAACCAAGCCAAAATCGATGCCATCAAACGTTACTGTCCCAGCCTCGACGCGCTTGGTGTCAATTCCTACGGCGCCATGGCCACCGTTCCGGCGCGGCTGAAGAAGTGCGGTTGGGACAAGCCTTACATCATCACCGAAGCGGGTCCGATTGGTCCTTGGCAGACGGCGAAGGCGCCGTGGGGCGCACCGCTCGAGGAGAGCAGCACCCTAAAGGCCTATGCGTACTTGACACGCTACCAGGCCGCCGTCGAGACGCAACGGCATTGGTGTCTTGGTTCCTACGTTTATTTTGGGGGGGTCGAGCCCACAATCGTGCAAACCCACACGTGGTACGAAACGTTCCTGCCCGGCTCCGGCGAGAAGCTCGGGGCCATCGACGCGTTCACCCTATCGTGGACCGGGCATTTCCCCGAGAACCGCGCTCCCGAAATTGTGTATTGGAGTACCGACGCGGCGTTGCAGGAGGTGGCGCCGGACTCAGTCCATACGGGGCTCGTATTCGCGCGCGATCCGGACGGTGACGGCTTGCGCTTTGCCTGGGAGGTTCGCGAGGAATCGCGCGCCCTGACCGGTCCGATTCCGCCTCTGATCCCGGTCGCAGTAAATGTGGATGGTCCCCGTGTTTCGTTTCACGCGCCCCAAAAAGAAGGGCCATACCGACTCTTCCTGTACGTGTTCGACGGCCACGCCGCCGCCGCCACGGCCAACATGCCCTTCTACGTCCGCAGACTGAACGCAGCAGAGAAGGGGAAGTAAGCGGCCGATTTTGCCGATAGCCTCACCGCCGGTCCGGGCGTTTCGGCGCCAGACGAATCAGGCAAACGGAAGGTAACTCGACGGGCACGTCGATACGGAGGCTACCTTCCAGGACGGACGTCTGCATGTCGACTTCCTGCAAGTCTCGCGTTGCGTCGAGCATGAGGATCTTGGCGGCGATGGGTCCGGTCCATGGCGGCGACTCAACTTGAATGCGGTAACGGCTCACATTGGTGCTGTAGTTACTGAGGAGAATGGCTATGCCTGCTCCGTGAGAATGCGGTACGCCTTGAAAGCCTAGAACGACTTGCGAGGCCGTGCCGAGACCTTGCCCGACTCGCGGACGAAGTCGAAGAGGCCCCAGGGATAATCGGCCATCGCGCCACCGACGTAGAAGTGAGCCCCCTCGACGCGATCGTGCAGGATGGCCATAGCCGCGATGTCAGCCGCGGCATCCTTGGCGGAGGCCAAATCCTCGACGGGCGGCGGATACGCGCGGCCGCTCAGCCAACCCCACTCCGTGAGGAACATCTTCGTGTCGTGAAAGCCTGCCGCGTTCAGGTTCCTGCGGTGGCGCGTGGCGTGCTCGATCTGCTCTTGCGGCTTGGTGAAGTATAGGTGGTACGAGAAGAAGTCGAGCGGCAGTTTCCGGTCGGCGCAGTAGCGAATAAAGCCTTCGCCCCAGTCCTTATCCTTCTGCGCGTCGGGGGAGCCGAGGGTCGGTCCGCCTACAAGCAGGTTCGGGTCGTACGCCTTGAGCCCCTTGACGACCGTCTCATAGAGGCGGCAGTATTCCGGCAGGGTACCGGTCCAGCCCAGCCCGCTGGGCTCGTTCCACACCTCCCAATGCCGAATGCCCCAGCGGTAGCCATTCGCCCATCCTTCGTTGTAGTGCTTCACGACCTGCACCATGACTTTCGTCCACTGCTCGAAGTCGCTGGGCGGATCGACCCGGTTGGGCTTCTCGCTGTACCCCATCCGAAACACAGTCTCTGCGCCGACATCGTGGACGGCCTTCAGGTACGCATCGGCGGGGCAGAACCGATAGCTCTCCGGCTTATCGGCGTCGGCGGTGAAATCCGGAAACAACGACTGGATGTCGATGGCGCCGAACTCATCCAAGCGCACGGAACGGACGCCGATCTCTTTGTAGCGGTCAGACAGGTCCACCGCATTCTTGCCGTTGAAGATGGCGTGGCTCTCGTAGACCGCCAAGGGGCCGTGGTTCACGCCCAAAAGTCCGGCGTTGATCTTGCCGATGACCTGACCCGCTTCCACCACCATCTCAAGCGCACTTGCGGGCGCGGAGGGCTCGGCGCCAACTGCCACTCGTGAAACGAGAAGACTAACCACCAAGCATGCGGAACACGTGACGCTACACATTGCGGTTTCTCCCTTTCTGGCCTGTCGTCGTTGCTCTTGTGCCCTTCATCTCCTTCGGGTCTTCGACAGTCCGGAAACCCAAGGACCCACAAGGACAAGGAAGCCGCATGGGGCACGCCCAGCCTACGGGGGAGCCTTGGGTCCCCCACGCATAACCGATGCGCTGCCGGTTCCTACTGCCCTTGGCCGGACGGCTGTGGCGCAGGTTGTTGCGGCCTGCTTTTTACCATATCCTGTCGCATCTGCTTCATTTGCTCCCGGACGTTTACGACTCTCTCCTTGGCGTCTTCGGTCGTCTTGGGCCCGCCTTGGTCCTTTCCGCACGCCACGGCCACGAGCATCAGCATACAAACCACACTTGCGCTCATCCATCGCTTCATTCTACATATCTCCCATGCTTGGCAAAGTTTCTCTTGCTATCCCTGACCGGCGTCGCGCAAGACGCCGGAACGACACCAGTAGACTTCCAATCCTTTCTAGAGGCTTTGTGGCCGGAGTCCTAAGGGTATTTCTTCTCCGCATCCATTACCCGTTCCACGACGACCATGCCTTCCTGAGGGACCTTGATGTCAAAGGCTCCGGCAGCGCTTGCGACCTCGCGTGTCGCGGCGAGCACCCCATCCGCGCCGAACTCGTAGATCTTCACTTTGGCCGACTCGTGCCATGAATAGACTCGGGGGACCATCGTAATGATCCGCTCCTCTCCCTGGATCCAGCCCGCGTGGACCTCCCGTACAGTAAGGGGGTAAAACCTCCGGGTCAACTCGTCCCGTGCGATGCTTGCCTCGTCCAGTCGTACAAAGGCATCGATGGTGGCGTACTCCAGCATGTGGCGCTTGTGGGCGAAGGACGAATCCTCGACAAGGGCGATTGGCGAATACAGGTGGCTTTCGTACGCGCGCGGATAGGGATCCGTTCGGCATTCCGTGTGGCGGGGGAACTTCTGAACATTTTCCCAACCCGTTTCCGGCTCGCCGTTGCCGAGGATCACCGCTCCCATCGAAGCGAGACGCTTGAACAGCGCCTTCTTGTAGTCCGCCGACAGCAATTGCAGATAGCCCGTCTTCCGCACGACCGCGAACGTTGCAGGATCGAGCATGGCGGAATGGCCGTCCCACGTGCCGTAGGTGCAAGGGGGGACGCCCATCCAGCCGATGCCGGTGGGATAGTTGACCTCGTCCATGTAGACGCCGTCCCCTTTCATGGGTCCGAGCATCGTGTCCAGCACCTGGTTCATTCCCTGGCCCACGGCGTTGGTGAGCGTTGGAAAGACCTGCCCGGCGGGCGTGAGGTTGAGGTCGCCCCAATCGGTGATTGCGCGCGAGCGGTCGGGTCGGGTGACCCACGAATCCTTGAAGGACTCGGGATCGGGCTCCGGGGCATACAGGAATACGTGGAAGTAGTGCAGCGCCTTGACGCCAGGCGTCAGCCGGTGAACCCGCTCGACATCGGCTACCCACTCCTCACGCAGCGGCGCAAAATGAGGGTCGAGCACACCCGGGCCGAAACCGATCTGGTGTTTGGCGCCAAGGGACAGGCTGCCGCCGCTGGGAAGCGGGACAATCCAACCGTTAAGGGAAGTTGTGATGGCCCAAGCTCCGGCACCGCGAAGGCGCCCCGCGAAATCCTCGTCGGGCGCCTTCTTCATGTTGGGCAGGAAGTAGGAAAAGACGGTCGGCCCCGGAACGGTGATGTCGTTGACGCCCCAGTCCGCGCGGATCTCGTTGATAAAATCGTAGTAGTCCTTGTTGGGGCCCGGGATGATGTAAGCCGCCCAGCGGGTCGAATACTGCCCGCCCGGCGGCAGCGCGAACTGCTCGTCTCGGAACCCGACTGTCAGAGCGCCCGACAAGTTCCGGCGGCTGTAGGTCAGCCCATGCACCCGTGTCACGTCGTCTTCGATGACAAGGCCCACTCCGGCCTCCGGGAATGGCACGTAGACCGTGGGGTTAGCCGCTCGCCAACAGTCGATACCTGCTTCGCGCTCGCCATCTTTGATCACCGTCGTATAGACGGGCGATGGATGGGGTCTGCTGTCGCCACCCAGGTGTACGGCGGCCGGCGTCTCGGGCACCGCCAGCTCGTGTCGAATCTGCCAGCCGAGGTCGGTGTCCGAAAGGTTGGTAAGGGTATCCTGCACTTCGACGCGGTGACCGGTCACGCGTAGTGACCGGCGCAGACGAAACCGCTCGGCTTCGAGCGTCCCTTCCCATTCGTTCTCCGTCCGGCGCTCGGCCTGCATCCGCAGGGACACGGCTTCACCCGGAGCGAGTGTCCCCGCGCCCAAGCCGTACCAGCCGCCGCCGGGCCGACTAAACCAGGACCCGCTCGCGAAGTCCCGGCCCCCGGCATGTATGACGAAGCCACCGTCGCCGGAGAAGGAGACCGTGCCAACGGTTTGGATTTCGACGTGATCGACGGTGAACTCGCAGCCGGGCGCTGCGGCGGCTCCCTGCTCCGTGCGCAGCCCCAGCCGCAACGTATGCGCCCCGGCAAGGAGGTGGACCTCGAGCGCATCCTCCTGCCAGCCCGTATCGATAGGTCCTTGGCCGCCGATCTCGCTCGGACGCACGCGGATGAGCGACCCGTAGGCGTTGCGTCCCACCGGCCGGTCGTCCACGGTCAGTATCGCATCCACAAATCGGCCGGAAGAGGATCCCTCGCTGCTCCTGACGCGAAACTTCGCGTCGATACGCACCAGCGCGGCTTCGCCGAGCGAGAACGGCGCGGACCAGTCGCCGGAGGGTGACTGCGCGAGCGGCGTGGCGCCGGGGTAGCCAGCCAGGTCACCCGCAATGAAGCGAAAGGAGTCGGCATGGCTCGCGAGCCCAACGACCGCGGCCAATAACGTTACCGCGATTATGCGGTTCGATGCGCGATGCGCCATCTCAGCGCTCACTCCCATATTTGCTCTCCGTTAGCAAGGCGCATCGGCGTAGCCGACGTGTCCGCAGCCTCGGTCGGACCTCACATTTTCATTGTGGCGTTCTCAGAGGAACAAGAAGTCAATCGTGATATTGTTGTGCCAGAACCACTCCTTGAACCCGCTGAGGAGGGTCTTGCGCATGGCTTCGTTATCGGTTTCGGCCAAGGCGCGGTCCAGCATTCCCGGTAACGCATCCCAGTCCCGCTGGCCAATGAAGGCCGGCGGTGTGATGACGAGACCTGTCGAGCGTTCCAGATGCGCCCGCTCGAGGTAAGCCCAGTGCGTCTGGAACAGGTCTTTGAGGGCGTCCGCACGTTTCACAACCTGCACGCGGAATTGCCGCAGTTCATGCCGTAGCCGATCGAAGTCCTGCGTGTACCCGGTCTCGTCCAAAACGTGCTTGGCCTGCCCAAGCAGCTCCGCGTCCGATCCGATACGCAGCATTTTGCAGTCCATCTCGGCGCGATCTCTCAAGTATCGCCAACGCACGTGACTCGCCGGATCGGCCGGCAACACCTTCTCCAAACGCTCCGCGGACGCATAGAGCGTGTCAACGGCGCCGGGCTTGGTGGCCGGCAAGTTCTCGGGCGGCCAGGTCGCCTCGAGGCCCAGGATCAGGTCGGTCCAATCCTTGAGATGCTCGCGCCCAAAGTAGAACCTCGCATACTCCTGCACGATGTCTTCGGCGGTACGCTTGGGGTCCCACAGGGCGCACGCCCACGTGACCTTGTTGAGGTCTTCGTAGATGCCTTCGGAGTATAGGGCCGCGCCGTACCCGTGCTTCGCGGCTTGCCGGGCTTCTTCCACGAACTTGTGCGGCATGGGGTTGGCCCCCGAGCCGCCGTAGCCCGTAAACAGGCTGCCGGACATGCTTATCTCGGGGAACACGAACCGGGCGAACCGAGCGGGCGGATCAAACCGGCCCGGCCAGGTCGTATCGGTCACGACGCCCCCGAGCCAGTCGGCGCCCGAGTCCATCAGCGCCCGGACCTGCTTCATCTCCTCGTCGTTGAACAGCCACGTTGACACGTAGAACTGCGCGTTCGGATCGGCGCGCTTGACCTCCCGCGCGATCTCGGGGCAAATGGCCAGGAACTTCGCCGCCCACGGCTTGCACTGCGAACAGCCGCAACTGCCCTGATCGAAGGGCCAGGCGATGAAGATGCCGATGGGCCCGACCAATTCGAGAACCTTCCGCCGGTTCTTCAGAATTAGGTCCATACCCCCCGGCTTGCTGGGGCATATCGTGCTGTCAGGGTAGTAGCCACCGCGCTTTTCCGACATGTCGGCCAGTAGTTCTTTGGGCGGCTGCTTCTTGAAACCTTCGTTGGCAATCCCGATGAGGCCGGTCGTGAGACCAAGACCGGTGGCGCGCTGGTTAATCCGGCGAACCCGATCGAGCAACTGCATCCCGCGGCTGTTCGGGGCCTTGTCGAAATCCTCCGGGTACCAATTCATGTCGAACCAAGTCCAGATATGATTGAAGCCCCAAAAGGCCAAGTCGTCGACGTAGCTTTCGATTTCGTCGACGGGGGCCCGCTCGTAGAAGTTATTGAAGTGGGAAGCGAAATAGGCGCCCCTCTGGGTGATCGCAGGGGCATCCGTAAGCGAGGACGGCTTTACCGTGACGCCACCCGGGCCGTAGTCCGCCACGCACAGCAGCTTACCAAGCCCGTAAAGCATGCCGCGCGCGTCGTGCCCGGCGACCAGCGCCTCCCACGACGCCATCGGGAACTTCTGCAACGTTTCAGGCCGGGCCCGACGTACGTCGAGGGTGTAGCCCTCCGGCTTCTCCGACGCCGTGACGCCAAGCTCTTTGATTAAGCGGTCGGTCTGCCCGCCGCGACCCACCACGCCAGTCCGCACAACCAGCCCGTTGGCGCCAGCGGCCGATAGGTCCAGTCGCCCGGCCTCGCCAGCGGCCATGACCGTGGCGACGGCGGCGCTGCGCGCGTGAAGCCTACGGGCGAAGGCGTCGGCAATCGTCCGCTCTACTTCTGATGAACCCTCGTCGATGACCACCAGAATTGCGGCACGCTGAGTGACGGGCAAGGTATCCTCTCCTACCGCGGCCTGATGGACCGCCGCCAACACCACGCAGGCTATCGCCAGGCACGCTGGAAACCTACTCATGACCTACCTCCTGTTGCCTGCGCGGTCAACCCAATCCGAATCCCGTCCTGGAGGCGCGGTCAGAACGCCTCCGTATAGCAGAACTCTGCAAGAGCCAGTACTGGCGCTAAATGTCTTACAGACGCTTTCTGGCCGCGCCGCGCCAAATAACCGGTTTTCTGGCTTGAGTCCTAGATTCATGCTGATCAACTCCAGTACCATTCAGCAGGCTCGGTGGTGTCTCATGTAGGTTCCATTTCCCACTGAGACCTCGTGTGCTCCCGACCTCACCCAAGCCGCGCCGCGCGCGAGGGGGTTGCGCCAGGCCGCATGAAAAGGCGCCCACGACGCGTGACCATCGCCGCGGGCGCCACATGCTTCCATCGCTGTGCCAGTTCGCCTTTGGTTCAGCCTTGACCGCCCCAGAATCCGAGTTCCCAGAAGAGGAACGTGCCTACGCTGGCATTCGGGAACCCAGCCAGCGACGTGCTCGGCAGGCCTGTCACCTTGCAAGGGTTCTTGGCGTTGAGCTTCACGAACTCAGCGTGTCCGTCCATGTAGAGCACGTTCGATCCGCCGGGGACGTGGTTGAAGCGCGGAATGCCGTTGTCACCTAAGGCGCCGGTGTTGAGGGTAGTGCCCTGCGAGTAAGCGTCCCACATGATGAACAGCGTACTCTGGGCCGCGGCGGACCCTGCGGGATTGTTGATGTCCGTGATGAGGAATCGCTCGATGCCTTCCTTGAGGCGCTGGTAGGTCAGCGGCAGAACGGTGACGCCGTCGTCGTCCTTGAAGCCGTACGGGCCGTACCACGATTTTACAGGGCTCAGGGCCGAGTAAGGCCCGCCGCCGACCGTCGGGTTGTCAACCGGGGCGACACCGCAAGAGACATCCACCGGCGCCAGTTGCGCGCCCGTGATGGACTCGACCGTAGTACCAACGCGGCTGTAAGCGGGCAGGGCGTCAAGGAACAGCCCGTAAACCACGTCGCACATCTGCGACATGGTCTGGCCCAAATAGGGGTAGTAGCAGTACGAGATAGGCATGGAGAGTTTGTAGTCGAGGCAGATCTTCTTCATCGCGGGGTCGCCGGTCGTGGACTTGCTGATGCGGCTGATCTGGGCGGGGAAGTCTTGCTCCATGCCGAAGATTTCCGCGTACCTGTCACCACCTGCGTCCGACGGACAACGCGCAATAGCAGGGTCCGTCCAGTATTCAGGGTATAGCTGCGCGCCGTTGAAACCCATCAGGTAGTACAAGCTCCAAGGAACGTATTGTATCGAATCCGGAAACTTCTCTTTGTTTTCGTTCGCGAACATCTTGAAGATGATCCCGAACTGCTTGAGATTGTTCTGGCAGGACGCGCGACGGGCCGATTCTCTTGCCCGGGCGAGGGCCGGCAACAAGATGGCCGCCAGAATGCCGATAATGGCAATAACGACCAATAACTCGATCAGCGTAAAGCCTTTCCGTTTCATGATCCGAATCCTCCGTTCTTTCTTGAATGAGAGCCCCACGAACCAAGACAGCCTTGGTTGAACGATAGCATGGAACGCGGCCCAGTTTGCCACTGTGACACCCCAGCTTCCCTCGCGTCCTAACCTGATTCAATTCGTTTATTACGGTTTATTGCGAACATAAACTACCACAGATATTGTTTCTTGTCAACCCTCTTCCTCGTTTCGTATCGCCCCCTTTCTCGCCAGCCTCTCCCACGAAGCTCAAGACTGGGGCCGGAGATGAAAAGCGCCCCAGCCAACCATCCGGCATGAGCAATCTGGGGCATTGGATAACACGGACACAAGACATAAAGCATTCACGTATAATGATATAAGAGGACCGTTAAGAGGATTCACCTCTTGGCCGATCTCGCTCGAAAAGTCTCTTCATGACGGAAGCGGGTCGGCATTCATCCAGTACCTCTGTCAAGGCCTTTGGCACTTCTCAATGCCGCGTGGCGTGCGAGAACTGCAGCTAACAACGTTCGCGCTCGTTGTATCATTAGGTACAGAGGCTGTCGTTTTTTAACTTTACTTAACACATTCTAACATGATAATCTCTTGTGGGTTCTCGAAATGGTCTGCCTGCTCATGGAGCACGGCGGAATGGCCTGGACGGCGGCTGAAGCACGGCTGCCGCCTAGAAGAAACTCTAGCAGCCTTTCTGGAGGGCTCTGGGATGCGTTCAAGGACCACGGTGGCGCTAGGGTTGCTCGGTCTGTTTCTTGCGGGAGGGTACTTGATGAGCGCAACGGCCGACGACTACGCAACAAGGGCCTACGAGGGCGATTGGATTCCTACTTCCGGCAGCGTGATCACCAAACCCTGGCCTGGTATTGGGAGTTGGTTTTGGACGGGCGAGGAATTCGAACCGGATGGGTACAAGCGCTTTGTCGATCTCCATTCGAAACACTCCGGATACCGCCTGCTGACTACAAGCATCCGCCATCCCGTCGAGATCACGGACCCGAAGGTCCACGACCAGCTCAAGGCAGCCGCGCTGTATGCGCGCGCCCGCGGCATGTATCTGGTCCTGGATTTCGACGTCCGGCTTGCCCGCCAAGCCTTTACGGACCGTTACCCCGGGGAGCACCAGGAACTCGTACGGCTGCGGGAGACGCCCCTCCAAGATTCGGGCGAGACGATCCTGTTCATCGATGCGCTGCCGCTGGGCGATCACTACACCTTTCGCGCGCGCGGCTACGACGTCATTTCGCAACGACTACTCGCCGTGTATTCGTACGAGTTGGGTCCTGGTGGAGTTCAGCCGAACTCCGTTATCGAGATCACCGGCCGGTGCCGCGTCGTCGAGTCCACGCCGAAGGGCCTCAAGGTCGCCGTGACCTGCGCCGCTCAGGACTCTCGGCGGATGGCGTGTGTGCTGGCGGCCTTCGGCCTCTTCACACCCGATGTGTTCAGCCCTCATGTGGCTGAATTCGAGCGCGAGATCATGCGCAGCTATGCCGACGTGCCGCTGGCAGGGGGCTGCAAGGACGAGTGGGGCTTCCCCGGCCGTCCTGAAGCGCGCACGGACGATCTATGGTTCTCTCACTTCATGGCCGATGCCTACGCCAAGCGGCTGCCCAACCGGGACTTGACCCGAGACCTGCTGCTCATGTCGCGCGGCGAGGCCGGCCGCGAGGCCGAGCGCACGACCGCCATCAACCACTACTTAGAAATGTTCTGGCAACGGAATGGTGAGATCGAGGCGTGCTTCTACGACTCGGTCAAAGAGGTTTTCGGCCCCGAGGCGGTTGTGGCTACGCATGCCACGTGGTACCCCGCTATCTGCGCGAAAGAGGTTTTCAAGAACGGTCTCGATTGGTGGGTTGCCAGACGTGACCTTGCTCAGACCGACGAGAGCACACCCTTCTGCGTACGCACCGCCCTCGCCAAGAAATGGGGCAGCCCCGTTTGGTACAATCAATATTATGATCCCACCGTCGCAGCCTATGAATCAGACCTGTGGCGGCACGTCCTCGGCGGGGGCCGGATGAATTTCCACCCTCTCTTCCCTCACCCATGGGACAAGTTCACCACCTCACTCCTCTCCGGCCGCCTCCTCGAAGCCGATTGCCGCGTGCGGTTGCTGAACTACGTCTCCAAGACGCCCATCGATTGCCCGGTGGCGGTAGTCTTCGGCCACCCTCGTTCCTTGAACTGGACTTCTGGCGGCTTGGGCGACGCGGGCCTTGAACTGACGAACGGGTTGTGGGAGCAGGGATACTACGCGGATCTCATCCCCAGCAGCGAGATTGCCAACGGAGCATTGCGCCTTGCCGAAGACGGCCGCGTGGCCTACGGTCTTCAGCGGTATTCGGCCGTTATTCTCTACCAGCCGCAGTTCGAGCGACCTAATCTGGCGAAGTTCCTGCGCGGGGCCGCCGAATCGGGCGCCACCGCCTTGTACCGCGTCGGCGACTGGACACTTGGCTTTGACGGGGAATCCTTTGATGGAAACGGCGCCCTGCCAGCGAAGATGGAGGCCTGGGACCCGCCCACGTGCGTGGCGAGAATCGTCGAGAGCTTGGGCCGCGCTGGCGTCGAGCCGCAAACGACCTGTACGATGCACGGGTCGGATATTTTCCCAGCATCGATGATGCCGAGGGCGAGCGGCAAGTGTCGACTCATCGACGGCACCGTCATCCTCGCCTCGGGCGAACACGATGTCATGGGTGACCCGATTCAGCAGACCGTTATGATTCAGGGGCGATCCGTAACCTTCGACGCCGTGGGCGTCGCCGCCGTGCGGCTGAGCAAGCGCGGCGAGGTCGAGGCATTGGCGGGGGGAGCACTGAAATCGTTCCGCGGCCCGGATCTGGCCATTGAGTTGAATGACCGCATGGATTTGGCCTTGTGGCGCGGGGCCTCTGGTGTCTGGCGGGGTATCATTCAGGGATGGGATGGTCCGATTCCCGAGGCGCTGGAACGCATTACGCCGGATTGGACGCGTCTCTTCATGCCAACGCCGATGCCGTAGCGAGGTGAGGCGGTTCCGAGGAAGGCGCCTCGGGTGAAGTAATTACTGAAGGAGACAACATGAAAATAGAATTCGTGGCAGGCGCCGCGGTGGCGGACATTACACCTCGGGACTCGCAGTTCCTCTACGGGTACCCTCACAGGGAGCGATACAGTACAGGCATCCACGACCCATTACTGACGTCATCCCTGTACCTGCGCGAGGGATCCTGTGAAGCGCTCATCCTGGCCAACGACATCATTTACGTTTCCAAAGCGCTCTGTCGGCGCGTACGCCGCAAGATCGCGGAAATCTCGGGAGTTCCGGAATCGCATATCTTGATCTCGGCCACGCACACCCATTCCGGCCCCACGACGGTCGACATCCTGAGTAACGCCTCGGACCCGACCATCCCCAAAGCGGATCCGGCATACCTTGCTTACCTCGAAACGCGCATGGTCGCGTCGGCGCTGAATGCGCAGCGCAAGGCCGTGCCGGCGCAACTAGGGCTCGCCGTCGCACACACCGACCACACTCGAACCAACCGCCACGATCCTGCCGATCCCGCGGACCCGGAGGTTCCCGTGCTCGTCGTACGCAGTATCGACGATGGCCGATACGTGGCCTGCATGCTCGTTCATTGCCTCCATCCGACGGTGCTGCACGAGGACTCGACCCTCATCACGGCGGATTTTCCCGGCATGGTCCGGGGGTACTTGCAGGAACGCGTGCTCGGCCCCGATTGCCCCGTGCTGCACCACATCGGTCCGGCAGGCAACCAGAGCCCGCGGCACGTCGTCGCCGACAACACCTTCGCCTCGGCGCGGGCCTTGGGTGAAGACATTGGCCGAAGTATCGAGGCCGTTCTTCCGACGATCAAATACCGGAAACGAGCCGACATCGCCTTCTGCCACGCCAACCTCGACCTCATTCCGCGGCGCCTACCGAGCGTGGAAGCAGCCGCTGCGGGGCTGGAAGCGGCCCGGGCCCGGTTCCAGCGCCTGAAGGCCGAGAGCGCTGCTGCCAAGGAAGTGCGTACGGCCGAGTGCGACTGGTTCGGCGCCGAGGAGACTCTGGCTCTTGCCGTGGCAGCCGCCGCCAATCGCCTCGGGTCTGTCTACGACGAATGTCAACCCGCCGAGATCCAAGTCATCGGTATCGGTCCCTGGACCTTCGTGGCATGGCCCGGCGAAATCTTTGTCGAGTACGGCCTCGAGGTGAGGCGTCGCCATCCGAACACCTTCGTCATCTCCCTCGCCAACGGCGAATTGCAGGGATACATCGCCACCGAGCAAGCCGTGCTTGAGGGGTATTACGAGGCCGGCAACGCCCTGTTCGACTACCGCAACGGAGTGCTTTTGGTCAATCGCACGGATGAACTGCTCGGGGAACTGCGCGCGCAGAGAGAGGCCACGCAGGCGCCGTATTCGCCTGTCCGCTGACCAGCGGTAGATATTTCCAGGGCGATTCTGGAGGAGATGTGCGGATGCGCAGTTTCATGGGCATTGACCTCGGCACCACGTTCTTCAAAGCGGGACTCTTCGATGACCGAGGGCGGCTGCTGGGTCTCGGGCGCGTCTCAGTCGAGAAGGAGGAGTCGGACGGTCGATGCGAGCTGCCGATAGCCGCCTTTTGGCGCCTGCTCTCGCAGGCCGTCGCAGAATCCCTTGCGGCCGCCGCCATAAAACCCGAAGCTGTTGCTGGCCTCAGCTATTCGTCCCAAGCCAACAGCTTCCTTCTGCTCGAGGCCTCAGGCGCTCCTCTGACACCCTTGGTCCTCTGGCCGGACCGCCGTGCGTCCGAATTGGTGGGCGCGAACGACGACCCGTGGCACCACGCCGACTTCCTGCATATCACCGGAGTGGGCGTAGGCGGCGCCGAATTCGCCGCGTACAAGCTGGCCTGGTTCCGGCGCGAGCAACCTTCGCTCTGGCGCCGGGTGAGAATGGTCCAGACGATCTCCGATCATTTAGTCTACGGTCTGACCGGAAATAGGCTGGGTGACCTGTCCACAGCGTCGCTTCTCGGGCTTGTGGATCAACGCTGCAACACGTGGTGGAGCGAGGGTCTCAACCCTTTTGGCATCGCGATCAACACACTGTCCGCGCCGCGGCGCCCCGGCACACCGGCGGGTCCCCTGACCGGAGAGGGCGCGCAACGCATCGGCTTGCGTCCAGGAACACTACTTGTCTTGGGCGGCCTGGATCACTACATGGCCGCAGTGGGGGCCGGGCTCGGGTCCTTAGCGGAGTTTTGCGAATCCACGGGCACCGTCTTGGCCGCCGTGGCTCTCAACGCCCGGTTCGAGCCGTACGAGAATCGCTGCATCGGTCCCACGCACCAGCCGGACCGATTCTACGAGTTGACATTCAATGAATCCGGCTCGTCCAACCTGGACTGGTACCGCACGCACTTCGCGCCCGACGCGTCTATCCCCGAACTCATCACCCTGGCTGGAACCGTGCCACCGGGGTGCCTCGGCCTTCGTGCTCGGCCCGTTCTGTCCGGCTTGACGAAGGAAGCGGCCTTCGAGGGGGCGAGCGAGGTCCATACACAGGGGCACTTTGTGCGCGCCATCCTCGAAGCGAACGCCGCGGCGCTTGATGGCCTGATCGCGCGCTTGGGGAAGGAACGGCGCCCCGAACGCATCCTGGCCACGGGCGGAGGCGCCCGTAGCGATATATGGCTGCAGCTAAAAGCCGACCGGCTCGGCCTCGAGGTGGTGCGGGTGACGTGCGAGGAGCCGGCCTGCCAGGGAGCGGCGTGGATGGCCGCCCGCGCCTTCGGCAACCTGCCTAGCAGCGCCGAAGCCGACTGGCGCCGTGTCAGGCGTCGCTATACTCCCAACCCCGTCTGCCGGCGCTTGTATGCCACACTGCACGGCGAAGACTGAACCGGGTCGCCGTTGCCGCCGGTAATTCTGCGCGTTGATCCTGCTCGTTCTCCCCTTCGCGCGCGGTAGCGCTTCCTGACGACTGCGTCTCGAACTTCCTTCCTTACCGGCTACGGCGCTTTCACGTGGACGCGGACCAGCGACAGCGGCGGCAGGCTCAACGGGCCGCCTGTCAGCGTCTTGACCGCGCGCGTGAACTGCCCGTCCGGCGCGGCCCCGGACATCGTGACGACTTCGGAACCATTCGGTTTCAGGCCCGTAAGCTCCATCTCCGCGGCCGCCGACGGATGCAGGTTCACGCAGTAGATCCACGTCCCTTCGGCATTGCGCACGGCCACGGCGTCCACGGCCGGCCGACCGCCCAGAGTCGGTCCTGTTACGGTCACCGGCAGGATGTCGCCGGGCAAGGCGGGCCGATAGAGCTTGAAGACGTCCACCATGCAGGACTCGCTCACTTCCGGACCGCGGTGGATGTACATCCCCATCGGGTTCAGGAGGTGGTAAAAGTAGCCCGCCTCCATCTCGGGCGCCAGGCGCATGAATTGGTGGAGCATAATGGAAACGAACAAAGCATGCTGCACGTCGTACGGCTCGTAGAAGTTCTTTCCGTCGCGGTGAGACGCGTGGCCCCAGAGGTTCCATTCGACAAACGACACTTTCGCCGGCAATCCACGCTTGCGAGCCGCTTCGGCCGTCTTGTGGATGACGGCCCCCAGCCCTTCCGCACCTTCCGACAAGGCCGCCATGCGCACCTCGCCCCCCTTGGGGTCGACGGCCTTGGCATCCGCCGCGCCCCCCATTTCCGGGGGCTGGCTCGCATACGCCTGGAGCGCGATGACGTCGAATAGACCCGCCCCTTGGTCCAGCAGAGTGTTTTGCCAATTCCCGTCGTAGGGATCACAAACCGCCAGGATCCGTGCACCGGGGTAGGCCTCGCGGACTCCCGGCACGTACGCCTTCAACGCTTGCACATACATCTCGGGCGTCATGTGCGCAAGTTCCGCCCCGAGGTACGGGTGGTTGCCGATCTGGAAGTAGGCGGGCGGCGGTTCGGCGTTGTGCTTTCGGTACCAGTCGGCGCAGTAGCGCGCCCAATCGGCCGCCTCCTGCGGCGTACCGAACCCGATGTTGACGGTGATGTGGGGCACTATCTTCTGGTCCAGGCAGAGCTGCAGGAACTCGTCGGTACCGAAGTCGTAGAACATCCTATTCTTGAAGGCGGGATCGGGCAGGGTGGGCCGCAACTCCAGTGGGCCGGTACCCAGCCGCCAGTGGTACACCGTCGTCGCGACGCCACCCGGAAAGCGCAGGACCGGGATCCGCAATTCGGCGAACCGCTTCACGACGTCCGGACTGACGTTGCCCTCCCCCACCGGGCGCAGATGGATCTGATCAACCCACACGGCGCCGAGGCCTTGGAGCGTGCAATAGAAGGCGGCCTTGTTATCGTCGGCGGGGCAGGTGAGCACGGCGGTGTAGCGCTCGTAGTAAGACGTCTTGATCTCGAGTGTCGCCTCCGAGTACGGCGGCAAGCTGCTCGGAAGCGGCAATAGGCCCACCTTGAGCGTGGCAGGAGTATTCCACGCACGCGCCCACAGCTCGACTTCGAGTTTCTCGCCCGCGCGCACCTGGCGATTGTTCTGAAGGATGCCAAAGGCGTACTTGGCGTTGAAGTTCTGGATCAACTGCGCGGCGTTGCCGGACATGCCGGCCCCGGGCGTCAACTCGCACCGCACCTCGTTCATGTTGTCGCTATTGTGCCGCCAGCCCGGGGCGATGCCCGTTACGGAGTCCGGCGGCCCCAAGAACTTCGGATTGTCCAGGCGGTCCGTGAGCATCCCGGGGACCGTATCCAGGGCCGTCTCCAGATTCTGTCCAAGGAGCAAAGCCGATGCCGGATGCATGGGCTGCACGCCCACGTCGACGGTCCCCTTTTCAGGGGCCGCGTGAACGGAGGCCACGGACAAAACCATCAGGCTAAACACCGACAATCGCTTCGGCATCGCGTACACGTCTCCTCGTTCATCGTGACATCCTACTGGTTTCTGCTTGCGCTCGCGCCGGTCTCCAGCGACGCGTTCCCCGGGTCCGTAGCGATCGCGACGCCGTCATGCCCCGAGCCGCACGGGATCAAGGCCAGGCACGTACTTGCAGGCTTCCTGCAGCGCGTCGCCGTATTGACCGTAGGCCATGGCAATGTGGTGAATGTACGGCCCCTCCATCAGGGTGCGCTCCCACCGCGGCCAGTCGTTCACTTCCATCCAGCAGTAATTGTTGAGCGTGGGGGGCCCCTCGATGGTCTTACCTTCACCGACGGCAAGCTTGTACTCGCCGAACTCCCCATCGAAGCGGGCCACGGTAAGCGCGCCGTCCTTTAGGCGGAAGTGGTTCATTCCCGACAGCGGGCTGGGCAAGATCCAATGGTGGCCGAGTTTCGGCGTATCCTCCGGGTGGCACATCGATATTGGCGCGCCTTCGTGCCAGAGCAGCGCCGCGTTGTCGTTCGTGGGATGGCGTACGGTGAACTCCGCCAGATAGGCGGGCGCGGCGCCAAAGGACGCCCGCCGCAGGATGAGATCGCTGATCGCGCCGTGGATGTCGCATTCGTAACCGAAAGCGAAGTCCTCGCTGACGATGCTCTCGGCGTGGCTGCAGTAGGACCCCATCTCGTCGACGATGGACATGAATCCGCGGAAGGCAAACCCCGCCAGATCCTGATCCTTTCCGATGGTGAGCAGTTCGTCGGCCACTGCCAGCACGTTGATGAGCTCGTCGTTGCCGCTCAGGCCTTCGACCGGATACTTGCCCCGCAACTCCTTCACCTTCGCTTCATACCCGGCGCGCCCTTTTTTGGCGCGGTTCTTCGCGGACCGGATAAACTCGACCATGTCGATGGGCAACACTTCGATATTGAACTTCTGGAGCAATTCGCTCTCGTTGATGATGGTGGTCCAGAAAAAGTCAATGCGGTCGCCGACCAACGCTATACGAACGCCCTTGCGGAAGACGTCGGCCACGTTCACCGCGCGCAGGAACGTGTCAACGCCCCGTCGCAAGGGCGGGTCGTCGACGCGGCAGTTTTCAATGTAGGTGAAAGGTACGCCCTGCTTGTATACGACCTTCGACGAGGCGAAGAGGCCGCAGAGCGTGTCGCGCAGCCGGCGCCCGTCCGGGAGCGGCGACTCGTCGCGGGGGCCCCACAGGAGCACCGGCGCCTCGAGTTTCCGAGCGATCGAGCCTACGGCGCCTTCGGTGCCGAAGTTGCAGTGCGGCATGAAAACGCAGTCGACCCCGGCTTTTCTAAAATGGCTTACCGCCGCATCGACGTGACCCTGGTCCTTGATTAACCCGTCGGGAAGCACGCCCTCGAGATCGACGTAAGGATAACCCCACTCAGTCAGCTTCTTCTGGAGTATTCCCTTGTAGCGGACAGCATCTTCGTTACTGAATACGAATTTTCCGATGGGGCAGAATCCCATCAACGGCACACGCTTCGCCATGCAACGACTCCCGACGGGCCCGCCGCCCGTGTTGAA
Organism: Candidatus Hydrogenedentota bacterium; assembly: GCA_016215105.1. Lineage (GTDB taxonomy): Bacteria > Hydrogenedentota > Hydrogenedentia > Hydrogenedentales > SLHB01 > JACRLJ01. The sequence continues at coordinate 12,257 of JACRLJ010000040.1, read as the reverse complement.
ACTTGTTCTAGTTGGTCTCGAACACTGCTTCCGCAGGCCTCTACCTGCTCGACGCTTTCCTCCGGTCGCGTACGCGATCCAGTCCGGCAGGTATCATCCAACCGATACGAGCACCAAGCACGCTTCTATCGCCGATCCGAACGCAACCCATTCAAGGGATCGTCCAGGTCCGATACGAGCGCTGCTTCAGGACCCCTTGGCCACCTTCACGTCGATGCCCAAGCCATCGGTGAACCGCAGCAAATGCTTGGGATCGATTTCGTCATCCGTAATGAGCCCGCCACCTTCCCGGATGTTGCCGAACTTCATCAGGGCGGTGCGGTCGATCTTCGTGCTGTCCGCCAGGATGTACGGCTGATTGGTTTTCTCCCGCATCTTTTTTCCCACCCGCGCCGAGGCAACATTCTCGTTATAGATCCATCCGTCCAGATCGATGCCATCGGCGCCCTGAAACGAAAGGTCGGCCGAGAACATGTCGAGCATGTCCTCGGTGAGTCCACCGCCGAGGTCGGGACGCCCCGGCTGCAGCGTGCCGCCCAATAAGATCGTCTCCGCCGAATCGGAGTGTTGAAGAGCCGCCGCCACCGCCAAGCTCGTCGTGACGACGACGATGTTTGGGACGTCTTTGATGCAGAACACCAATTCGAGGGTGGTAGAGCCTGCATCCACGAATATGCGGTGGCCTGGCTGCACCAAGCGCGCGGCCACTTCGGCGATGGCCCGCTTCTGATTCCGCCGCGCCTGCCGCCGCTGATAGAAATTGAGCTCGAAATAGAGGCGATCCGTGGCGATGGCGGCGCCGTGGGTTCGCTGTGCGAAACCCGTGCGCTCCAATTCGTCCAAATCCCGCCGGACAGTCATATCGCTTACGCCGAGTGCAACCGCCAATTCCTTGATAGACACCGGATTGCCAGCGCTGAGGATCTCCCGGATACGGGTTAGGCGCCCGTGCGCCGTCACCGCACACGCTTCCGTGGAGGCTTTTTGGACTTCTGAGTGTGTTTGCATGAAGCCAAGTTTACCACGTTCAAACAAGTCCGTCAAGTAAATGAGATATCAGCTATATTGTGAAAAGACGAGAGGTCACCGGCTTCAGCGGCAGTCACGCAACTTGCCCCACCCTAAGAGGGAACTGAGGGCTCTTTCTGCGATACAGATCTCGCGTCGGGGCCGCCGGGTGACGTCGCAAGAGTATGGAAATGTGAGTTATACAGCAATTCGGGTGCGATCTACTTGGGATTCCTGCGAACGGCGGAGAGGAAGGCGCGAGGTCTCCTCAGGCCACATCGTCGCGTGGACGTTACATCGAGACGCAAGCATGTTAGTTCTTGTTTGAAATCAGGCTATTCTGTGCTAATATTACCACGCTTCCGCGGATGCTTAAGCGGCAAGGACAGCTTAAGAGCACTTGATGGTGGTCATATGACGGGACCCAGGCGCGGAAACTTAGCGAGCTGTTTTGATAGGAGGTGGAGGATGGAGATTACCGAGTTTTCGACACTGGAATGGGCTAAGGTAGACGTGGGGGCTTACCCCAAAATAGTAGTACCGCCTCCTGGGCCCCAGTCGAAGGGCTACCACGAGCGCTGCACTCGCTATTTCAGGGGGCTCAGCGGCCAGGTCAAGCTCTTCCCGGTCGCGTTCGAGTCGGGCGAAGGGTGCATCCTGCGGGACGTCGACGGCAACGAATACATTGACTTCTCATCGGGAATCTACGTAACCACCCTGGGGCACTGCCACCCCAAAGTCAGCGAAGCGGTGGCAAAGTACGCCCGCACCCTTATGAACGCCCACGACTTCACCACGCCCATCAAGACCCAGCTTGTCGAAAAACTGGCGGAGATTCTGCCGGGTGACTTGAACGGTTTCCAGTTTTACGACTCGGGGACAACAGCTGTCGAAGCGGGGCTGCGCGTGTTGCGGGCCGCGACTGGGCACAATGAGATTCTGAGCTGCTTCTACGACTACCACGGCAAGACGCAAGGGGCGGTTTCACTCGGCCACATTCGCGCCGCTTGCTACGGCGCCACGCGAGTCCCTGGCATGCATATGCTCCCGCGGCCCGACACTTACCGCCCCATATGGAAAAAAACCGACGGCGCCATCGACACCGACGCCTACATAACCTTCTTCGAGGAGTACCTCGACAAAGGCACCGTCCACGACGTGGCGGGGTTCTGCCTCGAACCCATCCAGGGCTGGGGCGGCACCATCATGCCGCCGGACGACTTCTTTCCTAAACTGCGCAAGCTCTGCGACGAGCGTCACATCCTCCTCATGGCCGACGAAGTCCTAACGAGTTGGGGACGCACCGGCAAGTGGCTCTGCACGGAGCACTGGGGTGTTGTGCCCGACGTGGTCACTATCGGCAAGGGCTTTGGAAATGGATTCCCTGTAACCGGCGTCGCAGTGCGCGAGCCCTACAAGGAAAGCTTCGAGACCATCAGCGCGTCGAGCAGCTACGGCGGCAATCCCATGGCTTGCGCGGCCGCCCTCGCTTCGACCGAGGTGATCGAGGAAGAAGGCCTGCTCGAGCACGCCCAACGCTTGGGCGAAGTGGCCCTCAAGCGCATGGGCCGCATGCTGAACGAGCACCGCATCGTCGGCGACGTCCGCGCCAGGGGTTGCCTGATGGGTATCGAACTGGTGATGGACAAGGCTACGAAGCAGCCCTTCGACAACGCAGGCACGCTGGTCTACCAGAAGGCCTTCGCCAAGGGGCTGGCCTGGATCCCGGCGGGCCACATCCTTCGCATGAGCCCTCCCATCGTGATGGACGAGGACACCCTGCTCAAGGGCCTTGACATCATCGACGAAGCCATTGGCGAGACGGAGAAGGAACTCTTGGCATGAGCGTGCCGGAGATGGGTGTCGGAATCATCGGGGCCGGTTTCATGGGCCAGACTCATACGTACGGCCTCATCAACATGCCCCTGTTCTACCAACCGCTGCCGTTCCGGATTAAGCATATCTCCATTTGCACGCCCACGGGGCGGGAAGCCGCGGAATCCATGGGGTACTACCGCAAGATCGTCAGCGACTACCGCGAACTGATCGACGACCCCGAAATCGACGTGGTGACCGTCAGCTCGCCCAACCGCTTTCATAAGGATCAACTCATCGCGGCCATCCGCGCGGGCAAGCACATCTACTGCGATAAGCCGGTGGCGGGGTCGCTCGAAGACGCCGAAGATGTTCTCGACGCGATGCGCACAACGGGGTACATGGGTAAGAGCCAGACGGTGCTGCAATACCGCTATTTCCCGGCGACCATGCGCGCGAAGCAACTGGTGGACGAAGGATTCCTGGGCCGCATCTTCCACTACCGCGGCGGCTACATCCACTCCAGCAACATCAATCCGAATAAACCCCTGCACTGGAAGTCGGACAAGAGCCAGGGCGGCGGGGGATCGCTGTTCGACATGGGGGCGCACACGCTGGACATGATGACCCATCTTGTGGGAGAGATCGCCACCATCAACGTACTGTGCGAAACCTTCATCAAGGAACGGCCGAATAAGGATGCCGGAACCCTGGTTGCCGTGGACACCGACGACGTCGCGCTCATGCTCCTTCGCCACGCCAACGGCGCCATCGGCACACTCGAAGCCACGAAGATGGCCACGGGCATCTGCGACGAACTGCGCTTCGAGATCCACGGCGAGCTCGGGGCCATGCGGTTCAACCTTATGGAGCCGAACTGGCTCGAGGTCTACGACGTGCGGGATCCGTGCGCCCCGCAAGGCGGCCTGCGCGGCTTCAAGAAGATCGAGTGCGTCCAGCAGTATCCGCCCCCGGGCGGTGGTTTCCCCAATCCCAAGTTCAGCATCGGCTGGATCCGCGCGCACATGCACTGCCTGTACAACTTTCTTGAGTGCATCGCGCTCGACAAGACGCCGAGCCCCACCCTCGAGGAGGGTATTCGGCTGCAGAAGGTGATGGTGGCGGGGTATCGCTCGGCCGAGTCAGGTCAATGGGTCCGGACCGAGAGCCTGCATCCGGTCTGCGCATAAAACCCGGTTTCAGTTTCCGTAGTGTGAAAGAGGAAGGAGCGCGAACAATGGCAAAAACGACTTTGGGGACGGCCGGCAAGGGTCCTGTCAGCAACCTCTACCTGTACTTCGTAGCGGTCACCGCCGCGGTCGGCGGCTTTCTGTTCGGGTACGACCTGAGCATCATTACCGGCGCCATGCTCTATCTTGAGAAGTACTTCGCCGGAGCCAACCTGGGCCTTCTGACCAGCAGCGCCGTTTTCGGGTGCATACTCGGCTCCTTCGCCTCGGTATGGGCGGCCGACAAGTTCGGGAGGCGCAACTCTCTATACGTCGCAGCCGGTCTCTTCCTGGTCTCTGCGATCTGGTGCAGCCTTGTCACGTCCGCGATCGAGTTTGACGTAGCCCGGGCCATCGGCGGCATCGGCGTGGGCCTCGCCACCGGCATCTCGCCTATGTACATCGCCGAGATTTCGCCCGCCCGGATGCGCGGACGTATGGTGGTCGTGAACCAGCTCTCTATCGTGGTCGGCATCGTCATGTCGATCGTGGTGGCGCTGTTGTTGTCCTACGGGGGACACTGGCGCTGGATGTTCGCATCCGCGGCGGTACCCAGCCTGGCCCTCGCTATCGGCTTGCTCTTCGTCCCGCGCAGCCCGCGTTGGCTTGCATCCAAGGGCCTGGATAAAGAGGCCCTCGCTGTCCTCGCGCGCATCAACGGCGCGGCGCGGGCGGACGAGGAACTGGCCGAGATCAAGGCCGAACTGGGGCAGGAAACGGGCTCTTTCCGCGACCTCGGGCAGCCGGGCATCCGGTACGCGCTGCTCGTGGCCTGCATCCTCATGATCTTCCAGCAGGTCAACGGCGTGAACATGATCCTGATCTACGCTTCCAAGATCCTGGTCGAAGCCGGCATCGGCAGCGTCTCCAACGCCTTGCTCAATTCCCTCTACGTGTACTTCCTCATCTTCTTCTGCACCATCGTAAGCTTCTGGCTCGTGGCCAAGTCGCCGCGCCGGCTGATCCTGATGGCTGGCACGACGGGCATGGCGCTGGGCCATCTGATCATGGCCTATTCGTTCTTCACCAATAGCTCGACGTGGATAGTCCTGCTCGCTATGCTCGTCGCCGCCGGCTCCTTCACCCTGAGCCTCGCGCCCGTGGGTTGGGTGGTCGTGTCCGAGATTTTTCCGAACCGCGTGCGTGGCAAGTGCATGGGCATTGTAACCTTCTGCCTGTTCACGTCATCCTTTGTGGTCACGTGGGCCTTCCCCAACGTGACCGACTACTTCCAGCAAAGCTTCGGCAACCGCGGCGGCGCCTACCTCCTGTTCGCCGGCATTTGCATGGCTTGCGTCGCCTTCGTCTGGCGCTTCATCCCCGAAACCAAGGACCTCACGCTCGAAGAGATTAGCGGCTTTTGGCTGGGGCAGACCAAGCGCGCTCCCGTCGTCGAAGCGGTCCGACCGGAAGTCATTCGGTAAGCGTCCCCATTTTCGAGAAACGATGGACATATTTCGCACACGTCGCGAGGGAGTGAACCTATGATAGGCGCCGTGATCGTGTTAATGACCGCGCTGCACGGAGCGCCAGACGCGCCGCCCAAACTGTTGCCGGATGTCCTCGGCGTCAACCACTTCAATGCCTTCTACAACTTCACCGACCAGGACTTCATCAACGAGGGCGCGGACAGGATCCTCGAGCTGGGTAGCCGCGTCATGAAGCTGATCATCCGCGACCACCTCGAGAAGTATTACGGCCTCAACACAACGTGGCCGGAGATCACGAGCCTCGTCCAGGCCGCGGAATTGCCGCCGTACAAGAAACTCTTCGCCAAACCATTCTCGACCTTCGTGCTGATGACGTTCGCGCCCGGTAAGGACATTCTCTATTTCACCAAGGCCATCACGCCCGAAGACGAGGCCCGCGAACGCGACGTCTACTACGAGTTCACAGAGTACCTGCTTACTACGTACGCGGACTCCGGTAAGACCTTCGTACTCCAGAACTGGGAGGGCGACTGGTGCCTCACCCCGCCCGAGCTTCCCCGCACCACCGAGCCCGACAAGACCGCCATCGAAGGCATGATCAAGTGGCTCAACGCCCGTCAAGATGGCGTGGACAGGGCCCGCCGCGAGGTGGGTATGAAAGGAGTGCGCGTGTTCCATGCCGCCGAGGTCAACCTCGTCGAGAAGGCCATGCAGGGTCACGGCTGCGTCACCAACAGCGTACTCCCCCACACGCACTGCGACCTCTACTCCTACTCGTCCTACGACACGATGGCGAAAAGCGAAGAACTCTTCCGTCAAGCCCTGAAGTACCTCGCGGAGAAGGCGCCTGACAGCAAGTACTTCGGCGACAAGAACGTCTACATCGGCGAATTCGGCTGGCCCGAGAGCCTCGTCTCACCGGCACAGCGCCTCGACATGGTCCGCTACACCGTGAAAGCCGCCCGCGACTTCGGTGCCCCGTACATCCTCTTCTGGGAGTTGTACTGCGACGGGCCCAAACACCCCGTGGAAGGCAAGCCCAAGAACGAGGATTTTTCGGGAAACTGGCTCATCCGCCCCGACGGTGCCAAGTGTCCCATCTGGTACTACTTCAAGGATTTGCTCGCGGGCACAACCCCGGAGAGCGCCGCCCCAAAGTAGCAGCGCCTGAGTCTCGGTCCTTTCCATGCTCATCCGTGTCTGTCTCCGTCGTCTCGTCACGGCACGGCCGACGCGGCCAGCTTCGATACCTCGACCGTCACCGGCGCGTCCGGAGCCGGCTGGCGGAAAACCACCTGCGTCTCTCCGAAGACGTACCGCAATTCGTCCGCTTTGCCCAAATACGGATCGAGTTGTTTCACGACCTCCGGGGCGTCCACGGCATCCGTCACGATCCACCGCCCTGAGCCCTCGGCGTGTACCGCATAGATCCCGCCGGTCCTTCCCAGCCCCCCCGGCGCCAGATGGCTCGGCGTCACAACGGTCAGGCCCTTCTCCGCCACCAGACGCCGGAGCGTTCCCATGCACTCAAGGCTGATCCGCTTCCCGCTTAGGAGCACAAGCCGCGCGCGGCTGAAAAGCTTCGGGTCCGCCGCGAGATGATCGTAGACGGCGACGTTGTTGGCCGGATAGAAGAACCGGTACGGCCTGGGCAATCGCGTGTTGTTGTAGTTCAAAGCGATCGGCACCAACTTGCCGTGGGTGAGCACGTTCCAGATGCGGATCCAGTCGCTGGTCTGTTCGTCCCGATGGAGCGTGGGCGAGCCGTAAAGCCACCCTGTGATCCATGTGCCCGTCGGCTCCTGGCCCCAATCCGAGTCCGGAAAGCGGACGATGACAATCTCGGGCGCGAAATCCCGCATCGAAATCGTGCGCCGATGCGCGGGAAGATACTCTCTACGGAACGCGCGCACTGCCTCACCCCATTGCGTCAACCGGATGCCCTCCGGCGTCTCCTTGTACAGACTGTCCTGATAGTGGAAGTTCTCCACATATGCTCGGTCGGCGCCGGTCCAGTAGGCAAGATGGAGCGCCGAAGTGAGTTCGAAGGGCGGGTGCCCCGGGTACTCGGTGAACCAGAGGTCGAGACAGGCCCAGTATTGGGTTCCGTACTGTTTTGCGGCCCCCATGGCCACCGCCGCCTGCACCGGCGTCACTGTCTCTTTCAGGTACTTGGGTATCGGCACGATGCCGGCGCGGGCAAACAGGTGGTCCAGGATAGGAAAGACGTTTTCCCCGCCGACAACGGGACCGCGACCGTCGCCACGCCCGTTCTCCCGAAATCCAGGATACATTCTCGACATCAGCATTTCCGCATTGCGCAGGTTGCCGTCGTAGGCCTCGTCAAGGGTTCGGCCTTTCGCGTCGTAGAAGTACGGGGCGTACTCGCGACGCATCACGGTAGGCCAGCCGCCGTTGGTGACACAGTGGTCGAGTTCGTCATACACCATGCCCAGCCACCGCGGGCTATCGAGACACGGCGCCAGTACGCTGCGATCCGGCTGATAGAAGGCACCCGCGCTGGGAAAGATTTCTGGCGCCCCCGCTCGGCGTTCGGCGCCCTCCTGGTTCAGGACGTACTGGGTGCCGGTCTCCCGGGCCCACCCGTCCAGGGCGCGCAAGTTTTCCTGGGAGGTCTGGGGATAGAGATGGAACGAGAGAAAGTCGAAGCCCATCGCACGGTAGGCGTCCTGCGCGGCCTTATCCGTCCAGATCGGCGTCCTTGATCCTGCATCGTCCACACCCAGCGGCATGTCTACCATGCTTTTTCCCTCCCTCTGCTGGTGGACCTCCTCGCCATAGCACCAAGCCGACAACAGCACGCCGAAGACCACGACCCCGGTCGCCATATGACGTGTGCTCGAGGGGCCGCCTAGTTTCTTTGTGACACGAAGTGGCACGCGAGTCGCTCCGATAGGTCTACAGATACCCCAATGCTTTGAGTTGCTGAGCGGTCTGCGGGTCCACAGGCAACGCCGCCGACCCGGGTTCGGTGCCGAGCGCATTCCGAACAGCCTCCTGCTCCGCCGCATACCGAGTCAACTCGTCGGCCATCGCCTTTGCCACCGCCTCCTGCTGCGCGGCCACATCATGATTCTGCCCGGGATCGCTGGGGAAGTGAAAGAGGCCGACTTTCCCGTCGTCGTCGAATAGGTACCAGTCCCTCTTGGCCATGCCTTTCCATTCCGGCTGCTGCCCAATGCAGTAGAGACTCCTCGCCTGGAACGCCGCGGCGGTTCCGCCCCGCATCAGGCCCACCAACGAGGCACCCTGAAATTGCATGTTGGGCGGCGCCCCGATGATGTCGAGCAAGGTCGGACCGATGTCCAGTAGTTGGACGTTATCCTTTACCACGATCCCCGCAGGCAGCGCACCGGGCAAACGCATGATCAGCGGCACACGAGCGCGCGACAAGTACGGCTTTCCGCCGTGCCCCAAGCCCCCAACGTCGCCTTCCAGGCCCTCCCCATGGTCCGCCGTGATGATGAGTAGCGTGTGATCGTACAGGCCAATATCCCGCAGCACCTTGATGAACACGTTCATGTTCGAGTCCGCCCACCCGATCCGAGCGTCGTAGAGGTCCATAGGACCAAGCCGACCGCCTTCGGCGCGGAACTGCATGAACGACAAAGGGGGCCAATAGAGGGGATGGGTGTCGAGCACGTGCATGAGAAGGAAAAAAGGCCTGTCCCGCGGCACGCTCAGGAGCGATTGAGCCCCAGAACTCATCGGGCCGATGCCGGTCCCCGCGACCACGTCGAAGCCTTTATCCAAATACCCGTTTCGCGGCCCAAACGGGCTCTGCGTTACACTGATTGTTGTGTATCCAATACCACGCAGTTCCTGGGGCAGAAGGGCCAGTCCATCGTGGGGCAGTTCTTGGCCCATCCCCGCGTGGTGGACCAGCGGAGAGACTCCCGTCATCATGGAGGTCACCGACGGCTTGGTCCACGTGGCGGACGAGAAACAACGCTCAAATCGGACGCCTTCCTCTGCGATTTGCGCGATGACCGGCGCGGTCTCGCGCGAATACCCATACGCATCGAGATGATCCGGCCGCAACGCATCGATGATGTACCAGATGACGTTGATGGGCTTCTCGTGACGGCCCGCTGAAGCCTGGTAAAGTAGCGGGCTGCTGATCAACAGTACGTTGCCGGGCTCCGCGCACTCCGCCTTTATTGTAACCTCGACATCCTGCCCGCTGTAGGCCGAGAGGTCCGAACTCACGTTCCGCCACATCGTCGCCTGGGCCTCGTCTTGAACCAAACTCGATTCCGTAGCGCCCGTTCGAACACTCAGGCTGAACGTCACCGGCGGCTCCGCGTCGAGCGTCGCCAACCCTGCGGCAAAATGCGCCCCATCAAACACCCGCATTGGGTAATGGACCTCCCCCGGCGCATGCAGAAAAAGACACGTCCGGCTATCGTGGTTCAATGCAAAGTGTACTATCCCGGCATCGTGCGCCATGAAGCGCTCGTACCGGCTCACGGCCCGGATCGACTCGATCGCAATCTTCGCCTTTGACGGGACTGAGAATCGAAGCTGCCGGATCGCAGTGTTTGGGGCGGACCACCCCCGTAGGGCGCCGACGCGAATCTCGTACGCCTGCGTAGCCTCGCCCGATGTCAAAGCGATATCGATGGCCGCGTCGGCTTGGAACTCCTCCGACGAATCCCCGCGCCACGCCACCGAGATCTTGTCCGTCCCAGCCCCCCCCATCCGAATCACCAACGATTCGGTCTGCCTTACCGGAATCGAGAGTGTGGAGGGGCTGGTAAGCGTGTCCGCGTCCCGAGTCTCGAATACGAGCCGACCGCTTTCCACAGCCGTGCGGGAGGATGCCGCGCCGGTGGTCCAGCCGACAAAGTCAGTCACTTTCATGCTGAGCGGTTCACCGCGTTCGCGCACGATGCGACGCACCTTCAAGGTAGAAGCCTTCGACAGGTTATCGTCGAACCGGTAGAAAGCCCTCGTCCCGGCGGCCTCGAGCTTGGCCACGACGGTGGGGACCGCATCTCGTGGTCCGTGTGCCGGGCGGCAGGACGATGCGCAAACGATGACCGCAAGGAGCCAAAGGGAATGTGTGAAGGCCGCTCTCACCGGATGTCCTCCCTCTGCCCTGTCCGGTCCGCTGGAAGGGGCTGTTCGGCGACTCACGCGCGAGTGTACCACACAGGTAAGACCGGACCCTCGAAGCCACCTCCAGGACCTTTCACGTTGTCGATGTCGTCCGGGTTCGCCAAAACGGGACAGTCCTCTCTAATATCCAAAGAACTCCAATATGCTCTAAACACCGAGTTCAACGCCTTGGGTGTAGACAACCTTCAAGTCTGATTGCAGAGCCGCTCGGATAAGGGCAAGGCACTTCACAAACTCAAGCTGGACCTTCTCAAACTAAGTGGCCCCGAGATCTTCTGAGCGAAGAAGAGCAACGGGCTATCGCGGTTGGCTCCTTCATGGGGAGGTTAACATAGGCCCAGGTCTGCGTCAATGAAGTAAGAGTGATATGAAGTAGAAGCAATAATGGATGCACTTGTCCCAGTTGTGGTTCCCGAATATCCGTCCTTGTTGCCAGGCAAGGACTTACAAGTGTTGCGCCTATCTCTGAATTCGTCACGTCACGACGCCATCTGTTACCCTTCCCGCTTCGTAGAACGTCGTTGTTGGACACGTCATCGGAGCGGATATGATTGAATTCATCAGGCTATGTGCCGGTTTCTTGGTCGCGCTGCTCAAATCGCGTGCAGCCCTTCAAACGGAGAATCTGGCGTTGCGGCATCAGCTGTGTGTGTACCAGCGAAGTGTGAAGAGGCCGAAGGTGCGGTCAGCAGACCGCATCCTGTGGAGCCTTCTGGCCAAGACTTGGACGAGATGGAAGGATGCCCTTATCTTTGTGAAGCCGGACACGGTCATCCGCTGGCAACGCAAGCGATTCAATGAACACTGGAGAAGGCTGTCTCGCTCCGGCGCACCGGGCCGGCCGCCTGTGGCGGAGGAAGTGAAGGAACTGGTCAGAACGATGTCCTCCATGAATCCGACTTGAGGTTCGCCGCGCATCGTGGGGGAGTTGGCGAAGCTTGGCATCGCGGTGGCAAAGTCCACGGCAGACAAGTACAAGGCGCGCGTTCAAAAGCCGCCATCCGCTACGTGGCGCGCATTCTTGAAGAATCATGCGAAGGATATCGTCTCCATCGATTTCCTGGTAGTACCAACGGTCCGATTCAAGATCCTGTACGTACTTCTATTCCTATCCGTTGATCGTCGGCGCATCACTCACTTCGCGGTTACGGAACACCCCACCGCCGCTTGGGCGGCGCAACAAGTGGTGGAGGCGTTTCCTTGGGACACTGCACCGAAGTACCTATTGCGCGATCGCGATTCGATCTACGGTGATTGGTTTCGACGGCGTGTTAAGAACATGGGTATCGAAGAAGTGCTCACAGCGCCGCAAAGTCCTTGGCAATTCCGTACTCGGAGCGACTCAATGGCAGCATTCGCCGAGAATGTCTGGACCACGTGATCGTGCTTAATGAGACTCATTTGAGGCGGATTGTTGCCAGCTACGTTGCGTATTACAATGCCACTCGAACCCACTTATCTCTTGAGATGGACAGTCCTGTCACTCGCCCGTTTCAGGCGTCTGACCAAGGCAAAGTCATCGCGATACCCCAAGTCGGTGGCCTCCACCACCGCTACGAACGCCGTGCGGCCTGACTCAACGGTTGCTCGTCGCTGAATCAAAATCTTGACGTTCCTGCAAGAAGAACACGCG
>JACRLJ010000051.1:6897-16569 GCA_016215105.1 Candidatus Hydrogenedentota bacterium | reverse complement strand
GTCCAGTTCCCATCCGTATCACCCGTCGCGTCTCCGATATTAATCACGGATCCGTTGCACGGATCGACGTAGCGGGCACGATACGTAACGCCGGGCTCCATTTCGTGGAGCGCGGGAGGGTCCCAACACATCGGGATATACACCACGCGCAGCTTGCCGGGCGCTCCTACGGCCACGCAGCCGTACGGATCGTTGGGCTTCGGGGACGCGGCAACCCACGTTGGTCGCGGGCGTAGCTCCCACCAGGCCAGCCCGGCGAGGACACGCCCTCCAAGGCCGATCTGGCGCGAGCCGGGCAATTGGGCGGCCTCCTGCCAAGGCGTGCTGCCCCAGGAACGTCCATGCGGCGAGGGGCCGTACGGTTTATCGCTGCCGTTCATTTGCCAGATCCCGTTGGCCCCGTAGGTGTGACCGGCGGCGCCGTTCAGCACCGTGTGATAGAAGCACAAGCGTTGAATATTCTGCCAGCAGCGTCCGAGGATGCCTTCGTAGTTGACCTCGGAATTGATGAACGGCATGCGGGGTTCGCGCGCGGCGGCCTTGCGCACCGACTCGATGGTGTTGGGAACGCTCTCGAGATCGCCGTGGCCCGTCTGCAACATTTCAAAGTCCATCAGCGCGGGGTCAGTGACTTGGTCGCGGCCAAACTGGGTCGGATGGATGGAGATGAGGTTGTGATAGCCGTCGGTCTTCCGAACGTATGCCATCACCTCGCTCCAGCCTTCCTTCTGAAGTTGCTGGTCGTGTTCGCGGGTTTCGGAGAGGTAGTACGGCATGGTCCCCTCTCCGCAAATGCACCACGTGACCGGATACGCCCCATAACGCGCGACGAGGTTGCGCCAGAACCGCTTGATCTTGGCCACACCGATCTGAGGAAGGTAATAGCCCCACATCCCCACGATGCACGGCATCAAACCAGACTGAACCAAGTGGCCGATCTTCAGATCGGCGTGATCGTAGTACTCAGGATTCACCCGCTCGAAACCGTCGGCAAACGGGAAACCAGCCTCGTTGCGGCCACGCCGGTCCCACGCGTCCATATCGGGATAAGGGCCGGCCACAATCTGAATGGCGTTGAACCCTTTGCTGACGCGGTCCGCGGCCAACTCCTTGAATCCCTGTGGCCAGTCAATGCGCGTGGTAAGCCCCATCCACCACGTATCGCCGATCCACAGAAACGGCGTCCCGTCTTGATGGACAAAGTGGCGCCGGTCATCAGACACGCGAATGCGTCCGTGTTGGAGCGCGGAGTTCGCGCCCGTATACGGTTCGACGATGAACGTGCCGGTGCGTTTATGTAGCCCCGAGTCTGCAGCGGCCGAGCACTCGGTCTCAAAGGTGTATTCACCAGGCGCCGGCGCCGAGAACCGGAACTTCCAAACGTCGTCGCCTGCCCAGAACGCAGGATGCCGCGTCTTCGCTCCACGCGGAGGCGTGACAATAACATCCACGTCGACGTCATTGTACGGATCGGTGTGCGACGCTGCGGACTGGAACGAGATCTCGCTTACCACGTTTTGTTGGGTTATGAGTTTCATGAGCGGTCGTCCTCGGTTTTTGGCTGAAGTCTTAGGACTGTACTACCCGTGCGCCGGATGTTGCAAGATATGGGCATCGTCGAGTTCGCCGGGTCACCGCAACGACCTTCTGGTGCGCGCGAATAGCAGACGCGTCCGTCCCGGCGCGTTCGATCACCCCCGCCCCGCTCGAAAGCAGTCCCCACACCGTGCTGCTAACCGTCAACTCCTTGTTCATTCTCGCAGAAGTTCGCACTGCGGAATCTGTAAGTCGTCTTGCCGCGATCTCTCTTGATCCGTTCGCCTGTCTTCGTAGATCGTAGTTCTCAAATCCCAAATCCCAAATCTGAGATCTGATATCCGAGATTTCAAATCTCAAGTCTCTTTGGTCACGGCGACACCGCGCTCTGGCATCTGTACTACTCACGTTCAGAATCCTGATTTCCTGTCGCGATTTGTTCTTCTCCAATCTGCGAAAATCTGTGAACTCTGCGGATTCCTCTCCTATCCCTTCGCGTGCTTTCTAGACGATTGAGGCGCTGTCTTGTCCCCTCAGATCGACTCCATCTGTACTACTCACGCTCAGAATCGTGAATTCCTGTCGTGATTTCTCCTTCTTCATCTGTGAAAATCTGTGCGAATCTGTGGATAGTCTTCTTCTCTCTTTACCTCTTTCCCTCTCTGTTTTCCGTGTTTTCCGTGGTTAATTGTCTTTGGTTTGGTTGCGGCGACGCCGCGCTATCTCCATCTGTGAAATCTGTGGAACATTCGCTTTCACTCTTCTTTGAGTTCTTTGCGTTCTTTTGCGGCAACGTCGGTTTGGTTGCGGCTACGCCGCGCCGTGAGATCTGTGGATAGTTCTCTTCTCTCTTTGTCTTTCTTCTCCGCAATGTTTTCAGCGTCTTCCATGTTTTCCGTGGTTGACTGTCTTTGGTCTGGTCGCGGCGAGGATGCTGCATTTACTCTGGGATCGGCTCCGTTACCTGCGGTTCGGGCGAATCCGACAGGTTCGTGGCTGGCAAGAAGTACACGATCGCCGCCGCAGCCGACCAAACGAGAATTGACACAACACCCAGCGTTCCGCCGTAGGGCAGATCGGCGTTAGGGAACAGGTATTGCCATATCCCGGTAGCGTGACTCATGAAGCACCCGGCGCACACGGCGGTCAATCCCGCATGGCGCCGCTGCAGCCAAAGTTCGTTGAGGAAGGCGCTGACCGCGATGGATATACCCAGCAGAAACAAGAACTGGCCGGGAACGCGGGCGGGGTTTCGGAAAGGGTTGAACACTATTGGCAAGGCCCAGACCGCGGTAAGCAGGCCCACCACCAGATGGGCGCGAACACGTCCCATCGGCAGCAATTTCGGAAACAGATAGCCGCGCCAACCAATCTCCACTCCCGCGCAGGCCAGCGCATACACGGTCGGTCCGAGCAGGACCGTGATCACGAATCCCGCCACAAGAAAAAACGAGGGGTCGATAGGAACTTGTTGGTTGCGCGCCAATCGCACCAGCAGGCCGCTCATTTTCCAGTCCGGGGTGGTTTTCCCGAGAAACGTTGTCGCCGAGTAAACGATAACAAAAATGAGCGCCACGATGGCCGTGACGGCCAACGCGGGGTACTTTGGAACGGGCCAAAGCGTCAACGATGGGTACTCGGAATCGCGTCGAATAATAGACGCAAGCAGAGCCGCGAGAGCAGGTATCATGAGCACCGCGATGTGAATGAAAGACCCCTTGAGATCGCCGCCGGACCGGGTCCACGGAATAGTCCCTAGCAACCCTTGAACGGCCCACGTTACTCCGATTACGGTCACTGCAAAGATTGCGATACCTCTTTTGTCCATGTGTTCCTCTATTGGCTCGTCAGTCCCCGCCAACTAACGCGTTTAGGATTGTTCAAGACGGTAGCAAATTCATTCGCCGCCATGCACCTCGACGGGCGAATAGACCACGCGGCCGTTCGCGGCCAGACGTAGGACAATCCAGTCGGGCACTCCCGGAGACGCAATCTGAAAGACCAGCTTCTGTTCGCCAAACGGGGCCACGGAAACAGGCGTCCGGCGCGGCGTTACCGTCGTGGATAGAACGGCGCCGGGTCTCCGTCCGAGTTCCTCCGGGGTTATCGCATCCACGTAACCGATCAGCGGCAGCGTTCCGGAGTTCTTGATAACGGCCCTCGCCTCGTTACCGCTTCTCGTTACCTCGAGGGCCGGCGCTTCACCACCCTGTTCCAGAATATCCCAATAGCTCCGTCCGTCATACTCCGTGCGCGCGATAAGTCCGGCCGGCGACGTACCGGCGCCGTCGTGAAGCATTACGATTTGCCGCGATACACTCGCGCCCGGTTTCAGGTCGTAGTCCACTTGGGCGGGGGCAAGACTCCAGCCTTCGGAAGCGGTCAGCGCGACCGTGCCGCGAACCGGCGTATCCGGCTGATTGTTGGCCACGACAAGCTCCACGTTAGCGTCCTTCTCATCAATCTTTCCGGCGAGCGCGACACTGAGCTTCTGCAGCCCCGTCGGCGCCGTGCCCCGATTATGCAGCCAGTATCGGCTGAAGACCGTTGGAGTGTCTTCCACCGGCGCGCTGAGGCTGGTCTTGGGGCCGGTGGCGCCAGCGACGGACGGCAAGAGTGATAGCGTCTCGATGGAAAACGCGCCACAAGTGAACACTGCGGACTTACCGCTGTAGCCCAGCGTCTCGCTGGCATGATCGAGCAAATCCGTTTGAGCCGCCGCTCGCAATCCCCCTAGGAAGCTTAGGCTGCCTTCCCACCGCTGACCGATGCTCTCGTAACCCCGCACGGTTATCCCGTTGACAGGCAGTGTCTCCTGTCCGCTCATGGTCATGGCTTGGCTGACCGTCGGCTTCATTGCGGTAACGATGAAATTGGGATCTTGCACGTCAAGAAAGCTCGCGCGCGCCGGAATCTGGCCCAAATGAAGCGGAACCGTAACCGCAAGAAGCGGCTCCGCGTATTCGCGGGCCATCCGCGGAATGCCCGCCTCTCTCCACGCGCCAGAAAAGGGATAGAGCGCATAGCGATACGTGGCCGAGTTTGGAGCGAGGGTCTTCGGCAAGTCCGTTGCTTGCTCCAGCCACGAAGACCCGTGGAATAGAGCGAGAACGGCGGCGCCGCCAGGTTCAATTCCAGCAACACCGGCGCCTTCAAACAGGATTGCCGTTCCAGTCTCAGGTTGCGGCTTGAGGTCCGCAATGACTGACGCATCCGAAGGAATCTGGATGACGCCTCCCGCCTCGAGTGACTCCGCGACCGATGTGGCCAGAGACGTGGTCTGGGTCGTCGTTTCTCCCGCGAGGATTAGCGTCGGAACTGGAGGATTGCCTTTGGGAACGTCGCTGTCATTGAAAAGGAGCGTCGCCCCTTCACGCATACGCTCAGTGAACGCGGAAAGCGTCGCGCCGTCGAACTGCCGGCACAGGTTCTTGCACAGCAAATTCTGCGTGGGATTGCCCAGCACGATACGCAGCGCGCAATGATCCAATTCGTCGTTGAGATTTGGTGACTCCGTCGAGTCGGTCCAAACGGTGTTGAGTTTGCGCGGCGTATCGGGTCCGGCCTCGCACGGAATACCCCGCGCGACAAACGCCGCCTGCAAGTCGCGGGCGGCGCGGTCGAGCGCCGGTTCAGTCCCAAAAATGATCTGGGCCGGCGCCAGCGGCAGGGCTTGGTCCATGCCAATTTGAATATGATCGTTGGGGGAGGCCGCAAACCATTCCAGCGCCGGTTGAAGACCGGTTGCCGACGGATTCTTCCCCGAGTCAGTCCGGTAATCGAACGCCTTTCGTCCAGGAAATCCCACCGACGCCCCATAGCGATCTCCCGATACCGGCGCGCAGCCGGTCCCGGCGGTTCCGAAAGTGACCGCATACAGCTTGTCTTCACGCGACAGGCCTTTGAACTGAATGAAGCAGTCGATTCTGGGCACGCCGGCATAGAGCGTGACTTCACGCTCTACGCGCCCGCCCTCGAACGGCGCGGAAATGTTCAGGCGCTGCATGTTGGGACTCTTCGATACCGAGATCGTGGCGGATTCGCTGCTGATGCGCGCGACCGCGCCCGAGGTCCAGAAGTCCCGTCCGCCATGGTTCTTCGCGGGATCCTCGGCAACGGAGGCGACATCATTCATTAAACCTTGAACAAATTCGGCGCCCGACTTCTTGTCTTTGACGCTGACGATGGCGCCACCCCGATGCGCGTCGGCGACCAAGGCGAAGAACTCATTCTCGATCTGGGCGCCTTCCGCGCTCGCCAAAGGCGGGAAACTCTTGCCGGGCGTTGCGAAGTAGGTGCAATACCCCAAGGAAGGGACAGATTTGGCCACAAAGTGCAGACGCGCTACGCCGGGACGAACCCCTTCGGCCCAGTACGGAACCACCGCGCCGCTCTCATCCATCAGCGTGAGTCCCAACAAGGCCTTGACGTTGACTTCGACGTCACAGATGTCCGCGCGCTTCCAGTTGGAAGGATTGAACACCACAATAGCGAAGGCCCCTTCCGCTTTGTTCGGGGCGGACGCATACGTGTCGACTTGCGACGCGAGGTACCGCATGGCGCGATCACGAACGCCGTCGGCCAGCGCCAGCGCATCGCGAGTTGCGGCAAGCGAGTCCACAAACACGCGACCTGTTTCGGCGAACCCTAGTCGGTCAGGCGATGAACTGAACAGCAGTTGACGCCACGAGGCGTCAAGAGTCGCGTCAGGGTAGACCGCGCCGAGCATGGCGGCGGCGGTCGAGAGCTTTTCCGCCGTCAGTAACCGATTCTCCGCTCGCGCGAACGTTTGTTTGAGTTGCGTCTGCGCGACCACTTCGCCGGGCCGGTAGGACATCAGCGAGCGGCCGCTCAGCGGGACGTTGATCGATTTGCGCTTGATCGTTTCCAGCGCGTTGGCCAGAAACTCGCCTCCGCCATTTCCAGTGATCTTTATCGCGGGCGTGGACCGCGCCAAGGCGGAACAGGCGCCCAAGAAAAAGGACTCAGGCGGCGCCAGCGCGCTTTCATTTACCAGTATGTCGGAGCTGATTCCGCGCTCGAGCAACTCCCGCCTCTGGATCGCCGCCGTCTCGCGCAATTCGGTCGCAGATCGCACTCCCGCGCCGCTCTGCTTTCGCCGATGCAGCAGTCGATCCCCATTCGGCGCGATGCGCCACGACAATTCAGCAATATCGGAGAGCTTGAGATTACTTACAATGCCTTGGACGGACGCTTTGGCCAGAAGCTGCGGGGTTTGCGCGCACAGGCCCGGCGCGTCCCACGCGTGATAACAGTTCCCCGCATCGCCGAGCACGTTTCGTGAGATCATAACGCCGTAGACAATATTCCTCGCCAGCAGTTCACCGCTCACGATACGCTCATCGGGTGTAGTATAGCCCGCATTCGCGGCGCATCGCCCGCGCGCAACCGCTTCGATAACGCTCGCTCGCAGCGAAGGGCGCGCATTCCAGAAAGGCGCCCACTCTTCGGCGGCGCCAAGGTCGAATCCGTAGTCCTGTTCTTTATCGAGCAACGCCGCCTGCCGCGCAGTCTCCTCGATTCGGCGCTCTGTCCGGGTCCGCTGGTCTTCGGGCTTCCCTGTGGAAAAGTGTGCGCCCGTCACCAGGTATATCGTGCCCGCTTCGGGCGGCGCTTTAACAACGACCGCGCTGGCAAACGTGGCCCTCTTATCCCCGGCGTCCAGCGTCACCTCGACATTCACGGGTTTTCCTGCCGGCGTCGATGCGATAGGAATGGAGAGGATGACCTCCGATTCCGATTCCGGTGAGATAGCGTTGACCACGGACTTCAGGGTTTCCCCGCTTCCGGGAACGCGAGCAGTTACCGAGATCGCCGGCGAAACGGTCCGCGAGGGATTGAAGAACGTGAGAACAGTCTCCTGAGAAAGCTCGGATCCCTCGCCAGAGAAGCGGCCGGTCGCGCGAAGTTTCGGGACGTATGCGACAGGCCCGAGTTGCGACGCAGGCATGATGCGAAGTCCAATTTCATAGCCGCTGGCGCCGTGCAAGAGCGGTCGGTTCTGGAATCCGCGCGCCTTGAAATCAATCTCAGTCGTAGCCGCCATCTCGGCGAGCTTCGATAGTGTGGCGCCCGGTACCTCGATAAGCACGAGATTCGTCCCCGCGCGCAGCGCCGCAACAAAGCGATCCACGCCGGTGACGGTCACCGGAGCAACGCGCAAATCGCGCACGGGAAGGCCGTTTACCCACACCCGTGCGCCAAGGGGCGTTTGAAGATTGAAGTACGCTACGGAGCTAGCTGGCGCCTGCGTATAGAACGCGGCGTACGCAACGCCCTCGGCCGCGTCAGGAAAGAATGGAGCCAAATCAAGTGTTTCATCCTGAGCGCCCGCCTGCTGCCAGGTGGCGGACCCGTTCGACGTGGGAACCTTCATGAGATGCCGAGGCAACACGGTCGAGGCGCCGCCAACCGGCTTCATGTAGTCCGTATCGGTCAGCGGAGGGGAACCGCGTTTCAGCGCGCCCGCAATTCCACCCTCGCCGTCCGGCGCAAACGGCCCGCATACGAGCCAGTGGGCGACGTATCCCCGGTCGAGCAAAGTGTTGAGCGGTTCTTGCGCGGCGGCGCCCAAAGCGATGGCGATAGCGGCGCAGGTTAGACCAAAGGCACGCATATCCGAACAAATCCCTCGCAAGACGGCGCACGCATATTCAACGTTTGTGAACACTAGAGGCGCGGCCAGAAGGCCTCCGCATAGCAAGACTCCGCACGAGCCAGCGCTGGTGTTGAACAACGTACAGATGCTTTCTGGCCGCGCCGCGTCAAGAAGCCGACTTTCTGGCCGGAATCCTAGCACAAGCCATCGGGGATTGTCAGCACGGGCCGGTCCGGTGGGTCGAAGACGCGCGGCCGAGTTCGCAGGGAAAACGCATCTGAACTTCCGAAAAAGCCGCCTGAAATCAGGTGCGCCGAAGTACACAACAGGGTCGGCGCCTCAACCATGCCTATTCGACTCGTAGCCATCCCGCGTTCTTCTCGCTGAAAGCTAGATATATCACAGCTCGGTAAGTTTCGCGGAGCGCGAATCATAGGGCGTTCTTCTCGCTGAAAGCGAGATACATCACAGCCTAGGGTCGGCCACCGGAGGCTTTGCGAAGGTGGCCTACCCTAGGAAAGAGATTCCACCCCGCGTGATTTCCCTGAAGGGGAAAAACAACTCCTTCATCCGATCTCCCTGCGAGAACCAGCGCCATGAAATACTATAATTACGCACGACTAGATGCATTTCCCTTGGCCGAGTTCTCGATCACTCTGGTCATTCTGCTATGCTGATCGGCATGAGAGCAACGTGGCGTCGAATAGCTCAGAACTGGAATCGGACGGACACGATAGTGTTCGCGGTAAATACGTTGGCTCTTACTATTTTCATCGCGAACTGCTGGTGGGACTCCGTCACGGCGGCGTACGTCGGATCGGTTGTTCCCCTGGCCATCCAATGCGCGCATGCGTCGTATAGGGGTGGCGAGATCCGCGAAGCCCTCATTTTTGGGGGAGTGGTGGGGGGGATGTGGCCCGCCGGCGAGTGGGCCGTGGTGCACACCGTCGGCTGGTGGGGCGCGTACCTCAAACCGGATCTCGCGATCTTGGAGACGCCCCTGTACGCCGTATTCATTGCCTGGCTGGCCTCGACCTACTGCGTCTACGTGGGGATACGAGTGCATGCCGTCGGATACGGCCTGATGATCGCATCGGTCATAAGCGCAACGAGCGCCTTAGCCATCGGCGCGCTCGGCGAGAACCTGTTCGTGTGGGCCGGCCTGTGGCGGTACGAAGCCGCGGCGTTGCGCTTTGGGGCCGTACCCGCGTTTATCCCCGTTTCATATGGGTTGAGCTATGCGGCGGCGCCTTTCGTGCGCCGCCTGCCCGTCTGGCAAGGCGCGCTGGCGATTACGCTCGCGATGCTTGTCGTGAGCGTCGGCCTCGGGTTAGCGGCCGGCTTCTTTCCCCGCTAATCAACCATCGCCAACAAGCCCACATGCCGCGCTCGCGACACGCAGATCTCGGATCTCGGATCTCAAACCCTGAACCCTGAACCCACCCCACCTCTCTCGCTATTCCAACGCGTCCATCGCTCCACCCACGCTAATCACCTTCGCGGGAAACGGCCTGCCC
>JACRLJ010000051.1:0-6839 GCA_016215105.1 Candidatus Hydrogenedentota bacterium | reverse complement strand
GTTGCGTGAGTCAACTCATACGCTGCCTGCGGGGTGTCGAGTGTGGCGCCTTCTTCCGTCAATGAATACGGCCATGGCATCGCCGCAACGGGCCCCATCCCCTGAACACGAACGA
Source organism: Candidatus Hydrogenedentota bacterium (assembly GCA_016215105.1). Taxonomy (GTDB): domain Bacteria; phylum Hydrogenedentota; class Hydrogenedentia; order Hydrogenedentales; family SLHB01; genus JACRLJ01. Next base: position 6,724 of record JACRLJ010000051.1, on the reverse strand, counting down.
CGCCTCCCTGTACGCCCCATGACTCCACCTTGACATCCATATGGCCGGGCTTTTCGTAGTGCATAGGCAACAGCGGTTCAGCCGTTACGGCTTTACTGAAGAGCGTGTCCAAGGCGATGGATTCGGACAAGCACATGGGCGCGCCAGAGTAGTAACGAAAATCCGGCAAGACACAGAACGATTCTCCCGGATTCGACGCGGCAAAGGCCGCCGCGCGCCGCTGAAACTCCTGCGCTTGCACGCCCGCGTGACGCCACGCGAAGATCTGGTGAATTTCCACCCCGAAGAAAACCATGCACAACAGCGTAGTCCCGCTGACGATGGTTGCGCGCCAATTGGGGTTCTCCATGATCCGGTAGAACAGCGACGCGAGCGCGGTTGCGAAGAATACATTGGCCAAGAGCAACTGGCCGCCACCAACCAAGTGGACAGGGTCCACGGGCTGTCCGCTCTGGGGCAAGCGCACTGCCGCCATGGCGAGCAAACCAAATACGAGCGAACGGCGGCGCGTCTTGCGGCATATCAAGAAGAGGATAATCAGCGTGGCGCCGGCCGCCACCCAGGCTACCCAGTGTTGTTCGCAGAACAGTTGCGCGGTCTCGGGCAGGAACCCAATCGGATAGAAAAGGAAGTAGAGCGGAGTAAACGCGTCCGTGGCGTTGAACCCCGTCTCAATAAGGGAACGCCAATGAATGTACAGCGAGGCGATGGTGACGAGCGCGAACGGCGCGTGTTCGTAGACCTTCTTGCGCCGCCCTGCGATGAAGACTTCGTACAGGGCGATCACGAGGACGAGTCCCAGGTTTTCGCGGTACGGAAGGACCGCCAGCGCAAACGCGCCGGTCGAAATAACCAACGGTAACACCCCGGCCCGCGCGTTTGCCTTGGCGTAAACCGTCAGCGCCACCAACGCGAGCAGGCACGGGATGAGTTCGACCACTCCGCACAAATTCAGCATGGCCTCGCTGTGCGCGGGGTTCGACATGAAGAGGGTAGCCGCCAGGGTTCCAAACCACGCCGGGCCTGCTACGACGGCGTTTACGAATCTATATACCAGGAGCATGCACGCGTACATTAACCCGGCGTTCAATAGATGATAGTACTGAAGCGAGGTCCCGAATTGGGAGACTTCCCAGGAGAAAACCTGTTTCACGAGGAACGGCAAGCCTTCCCCGGGGTGCGCAAGGTAGGCGAAATCGCGGCCCAACGGATAAAGCCGCAGGGACCAAACATAAACCACCACCACGTAGATCAACATGGCCAAATGGTCAATTCGGCTCACGAATCTAGGGGTCAGCTTCCTGGCGGGAGTGGGCAGGGAATCGTTGTGCATGGCCGCAGAGTCTACTTCGATACGCCACGAAGGTCAAATGCTTCTCAAAAAAGGGGTCGAAGACACGTCCGCGTTGGCTTGTTCAGAGCGTACTTGAAACTGTCCCCCTGTTGTCGGCCATCATAGCGTCCTCGCCGGATCTGCGCGTGTCGACTCCGGCGCTACCGTGTGATGACGCGGAAAGGACCAGTCGCATATGGGCAAGGGACGCATTTTGCTCGCGGGGACGCAGTTCTCCGGCGAACCCAAACGGAAGCCGTACAACATCGAAACGGCTACGCGCCTGATACGGCTGGCGGCCGAACGCGGCGCCCAAATCATCATGACGCCCGAGGCGGCGATAAACGGCTACGGCGGAAACGCGCATGACGCCGCAGCGGAACCAATTCCCGGGCCAGCCACGGACGCGTTCTGTGACTTGGCCAGATCGCTCGGGGTCTATCTTCTCATCGGCCTGTACGAGGAAATCGAAGGGCAATTCTGCAACGCAATGACCGTCATCGATCCCGAGGGCGAACTCATGGGCGTCATGCGGAAAGTACACCTCAACCGCTATGAAACTCCGGGGGGCTGGCGCAACGGTTCGGATTTCCCAGTGTGGCAATTCGATACGGCGACGGGTAACATGACCGCGGGTATCATGATCTGTTACGACCGGGAACTGCCGGAAAGCGCGCGTGTCCTCATGCTCAAAGGCGCGGACGTGATCTTCAATCCGCTGGCGTGCCGGTGCCCGAAGGACGAGATACATCGCTGCCTATTGCGGACGCGCGCGTTCGAAAATGAGCTTTACGTATTCATGGTGAATCACTGCGAGCCTCGCCAGAACGGTCACAGCTTCGCGGTGGATTACGACGGCTATATCCGCGCGGAGTTGGACGATCAGGAAGGTCTGCTGATCTATGAAGTCGATCTTGACGCCCTCGAAAAGCGCCGCAAAGACGGTATCTACGGCAAGCATCATCGTCGGCCGGAGTTGTACGAATCGCTGACGGATCCGGCGGGCCAGATTCATCCGGAGAACGCCAATCTTCCCCGCCGAGCCCGGACGCGGATGGGATAGGGAGTGTAGATCGCAAACCTTGGGCAGAAGCGAATATCGCTATGTTAGGCGCAGACCGTGCCAATGTTGTGCGCTCCGGTGTAGCGCCGGCTTCCAGCCGGCATCGGTCAGTTTCTGCTCCTCGCGGCATTCGCGTCCCGGCACAAGACTCCTTCAGCATGACTCACTACATTAGTGACACTCGGGGTAGAAGCTATGATGCTGACAATGGTAATCCTTAGCACAATCGCCGCCGCGGCGCCGGCCTTCCCCGGCGTGCCCGGCGTGGTAATTAGTCACATTCCCGCTGCGGAGGAGCGGTACGTCGGTTCGCCGAGCATCGCCGTCTTGCCGGACGGCTCGTACGTCGCCACGCACGACGAGTTCGGTCCCAAATCCCAGTACCACAGCAGCGCCATCACGCACGTCTTTCGCTCCACCGACAAAGGCCAGACCTGGTCCGAGATTTCGCGCATTGACGGCGCGTTTTGGTCCACCGTGTTCGCACACCGCGGCGCGCTCTACTTGATCGGAACGACAATGGAATACGGGGCGCTGGTGATTCGAAAATCCACCGACGGCGGCGCCACGTGGACCACGCCCAAGGACAAAACCACCGGACTGCTGTCGGATGCCGCGTTTCACTGCGCGCCGGTGCCCGTCATCCAATACAAGGGGCGTCTCTGGCGCGGTATGGAGGACGCTCAAGGTCCGGACGGTTGGGGACACCGGTTCCGGGCGTTCATGATGTCCGTGCCGGTGGACGCCGACTTGCTCGTGGCGGCCAACTGGACCTTCAGCAACGTGCTCGCGCGCGACCCCGCGTGGCTCAACGGTGCGTTCAACGCGTGGCTCGAAGGCAACGCGGTAGTCACGCGAAAGGGCGCGCTAGTAGATATCCTCCGCGTGGACGGTCCAATCGACGGAGAAAAGGCCGCCATCGTCCGGGTCTCGCGGGATGGAAGGAAGGCCACATTCAATCCCAAGAAAGACTTCGTGAGCTTTCCCGGAGGCTCGAAGAAGTTTACCATTCGCTTCGATCCCCAAACGAAGTTGTACTGGTCGCTGAGCAATTACATTCCTGAAAAGCACCGCGGGCCAAAACCCGCTACGACGCGCAACACGCTCGCCCTCATCAGTTCGCCCGACTTGCGAAAATGGCGCGTGCGCTGCATCGTTCTCTACCATCCCGATACCGAGAAGCACGGGTTCCAGTACGTGGATTGGCTCTTCGAGGGCGATGATCTCATCGCCGCGTGCCGTACCGCGTTCGATGACGGCCAGGGCGGCGCGCACAACATGCACGACGCGAACTTTCTGACCTTCCACCGAATCAAGAACTTCCGCAAACTGACTATGAAAGACTCGGTCGCAAACGCGCCGGAGCGCAACATCGTAGCGCCACCCGCGCCCAGGAGGTAACCATGGGAATTTCCGCGCTCTTCGCTAGCGTAATCGCCGCCGCCTCGGCCCTGGTCAACGTGCCGGGTGTGGTTGTGAACCACATCCCCGCGTCCGAGGAACGCTACGTCGGTTCACCCAGCATTGCCGTCCTGCCCGACGGCGCCTACATCATGACCCACGACGAATTCGGACCGAAAGCGAACAACGGTACCCGCGCAATCACCCGCGTATTCCGTTCGGACGACAAGGGCGTGACCTGGAAAGAGCGGCCGCCGATTGTCGAGGCGTTCTGGTCCACGGTGTTCACCCATCGCGGCGCGCTGTACCTTATCGGCCAGAGAAATCAGGACATGGATGTGGTCATACGCAAGTCGGTCGACGGCGGGGCCACGTGGACCACGCCCGCGGACAAGAATTCGGGGCTGCTCGCCCAAGGCGAATTTCACTGCGCCCCGACGCCGGTCCTCGAGCATAACGGCAGGCTTTGGCGCGCCATGGAGATACTCAAAGGCGCGGGCGCGTTCGGCCACCGTTTCAATGCGTCGATGTTGTCCGTCCCCGTCGATGCGGACCTTCTCAAGGCCGAAAACTGGACCTTCAGCAACGCCTTGCCCCGTGATCCGGCGTGGCTGGACGGAAAGTTCAACGGATGGCTCGAAGGCAACGCGGTAGTCTCCCCGGAAGGCGGCATCGTGGATGTGTTGCGCGTGGACAGCCCCGCTGATCGGGAATTTGCCGCGATTATCAACATCACGCCGGACGGAAAACAGGCCTCGTTCGATCCGAAACACGGTTTCACCCTCTTCCCGGGCGGATCGAAGAAGTTCACCATTCGCCTGGATCCGGTGAGCAAGAAGTACTGGTCATTGAGCAACTACGTCCCCAAACAGTTCGCCGGACCGAGCCTCTCGTCGGTACGCAACACGCTCGCGCTGATTAGTTCGCCCGACCTAGAAACCTGGACCGTCCGCTGTATTGTCATACATCACCCGGACCCGGAAAAGCACGGCTTCCAATACGTGGACTGGCTCTTCGACGGCGATGACCTCATCGTAGCGAACCGCGCCGCCTACGACGACGACCAAGGCGGCGCCCACAACTTTCACGACGCCAACTTCCTCACCTTCCACCGAATCAAGAACTTCCGCAACCTAACCATGAAGGATTCCGTCCCAGGCGCGCCGGAGTAGACGGCATCGCGGCTTGCCGATCCGCGCCGGCCTTCATTCCGTCCCAGGCGCGCCGGAGTAGACGGCATCGCGGCTAGCCGATCCGCGCCGGCCTTCATTCCGTCCCGGGCGCGCCAGAGTAGACATGGAAGGTGAGAATGTCTACGTGGGGCAATTCACGGCGCGGCAACCGGCGCCGGGGGAGGGCCCCCAATCGGCGATGTGCAATCAGCCACTTCCGTCTGTGGTTTCTAGGTGCGAATAATGAAAATAAACCATAATTTAGCCACGTAAACACCCCTCGTTCCACCTGCGAAACCCCTCCCCACACCCACCCGCTCCCCGACACCAAGACCCCAAACTCAACTCCATTGTCCATTGTCAATTGTCCACTCTCTCCGCCGCTCCCACCCCTCGTTCCACCAAGCCACCTCCCTCAGGTCCCTTCCGTCCCTCGGACCCTTTCCGTCCCTTTGGTCCCTCCCGTCCCTTCTCCCCGTGTCCGTCCGTACTACTACCACTACTACCCGTCGTATTCCGTCATTCTTTCGCAGAAACTGACACCGTACTATCTGCAAGTAATCTTTCCGCGATCTCCTTTCAATCGGTTGCCGGTGTTCGCCTTTCTTGGTTTTCAAATCTGAGATCTCAAATCTCAAATTCCTTCTTGGTTGCGGCCCAGCCGCGCTTTGATTTCCCGTCTTCAATCTGTACTACTCACGTTCAGAATCGTGAATTCCTGTCGCGATTTTCTTTCCCTAAATCTGTGTCCATCTGTGAAATCTGTGGATCGCTCTCTTTCTTTTCCCTTTCTTAATCTTCTTTGAGTTCTATGCGTTCTTTTGCGGCCGCGTCGGTTTGGTTGCGGCTACGCCGCGCTGCGTCCGTCCGCGTCCGTCCGTGTCCGTCCCTGTCCTTCCATGTCCTTCCATGTCCGTCCATGTCCGTCCATGTCCGTCCATGTCCGTCCATGTGTTTTTTTTCCCAAAAATTCTCATAACTCCCATACTTCCCACGCTTTTCCTCCAAAAACCACCCCAAAAAGCCGAAACACCTGCCCCTTACATATAAAGGCACTTTCTCAAAGGAGAACCAAAATGACGACTCAAACCGCTACCATCACCGACCCCGTCGAGCCCCAGCCCGACGCCGAAACCCTCCCCCCGGAGCATTTCGCCCAAGAACTCCTCGCCCGCATCCTCCCCGGCGCAGGCGCCCGCTCCACTCAGTCCACTCAGTCCACTCCCACCCACACCACCCCCGGCTCCCCCTGCGCCAAATCCTGGGACACCCCCTGGATCGCCCAAGTCGAAGCCGCCGAACAACGCCTTGGCCGCCGCATCTGCGGCGCGCGGACCCACAACGGCGTGCCCTGCGAACTCGAATCGAACCACGCCAACGGCCGCTGCAAATTCCATGGCGGGTTCGCCCTCACTGGCGCCGCGCCGGGCAACCGCAACGCGGTCATACACGGCCTCTACTCGCGCCGGCTCCGCACATGCAGCGACGGATGTCCCATGTGGGACCGTTGCCCCTGCGCCGGGGCAGACGTCAAAGCATTGAAACCCATCCAGCGCCCCCTCTGCGCGTACGAGCAGATGGAGTACGACACCGCGCTGACCGACGCCCTCGCGCGCGCCTCGACGAGCTTCCGGCCCGACCCCTTGCGCCTGCACATCGCGCACAGCTTTGCCGCCATCCAGGTGTTGTTCAACCGCGCGCTCAAAGCCATCGCCATCAACGGCATGACCGACACCGTCGACATCATCCGCGAGT
>JACRLJ010000089.1:2243-69840 GCA_016215105.1 Candidatus Hydrogenedentota bacterium | reverse complement strand
CGTTCGCCGACCACGTCGAACGCATTTCCGAGCTTAATCCGCACGTCCTCGTCTTTCGGGGTGTGCTGGATGCGGTCCTCGCCGGAGAATTGCAGCATTCCGTCGCTGTCTTCCTGGTATACACGCATGACGCCCGCCGGTAGCGGCATGCCCAACTGATTGTCCTTCTTGTTCGCGAACTTCAAGTAAACACCGACCTTCTGGTCCTTCATCGGCGGCACAGGCTGGCTGAAATACTGGAGATCGCCCCGGTACTCGTAGATCTTCTTGACTCCAACCGCCGTCGCGGTCAACAGACTGACCTGCTTCGCTTGATTCTGCTTTATAGTGGTCCTGCGGGGAAGCGTATAGAGATGATACTCCCCAAACGCTTCCTGCTTCATCGGTGGCGGAGCCATCCCCGCAGGCGCGATTGCACCCTTTTCCATTATTTCCCGTCTCACCTGCGGTTGTGGCGCGAGGTTCACTTCGCCCGCGACCAACTTCAGTTGCGCATTCGTGTAGGTCGCGCCAGACTGATTGTTCAGCGTGACCCACCCCGCGAGGTCGAGCTTCGCTTCGCCTTTGTCCAGCGTCACCACATAGTCCGCGTTCCAATTGATGCCGCCCGTCAAGTAGGTCACTTCGATATCCTGATCCGCCCCGCTGTTCTGGAGCTGCCAGATTAGCGAAGGCTTGGCGATAAGATTCTCCGGTACCTGAGGCAGCACCACCGTACCGGGATGGCCGAGATAGATCTGATTATTGACCTTGTACACGGGGCCATCGTTTATGCTCAGAAGTTCCGCATCCACCTTCTCAAAGCCGATTTCCTTACTGAAATTGAGCAGTTGCACGGGCTTCCCGACGTACTTCTCCATGAGCTTCGCCGGGCTCATGAGATCGTATTCGTAATTCTGTTCGAGAATGGCGATCTTGCCGGGGTCGGAGATGGAGCGCAGGCTGACCGTTTCCGGTCGAATCTGCTGTGCGACGTCCATGAACTTCAGCGACAGTTCCCCACTCTGCAGTTTTACTTTACGGCGGTCACGCACCAACCCCAAGTTGCTGTTGTACACCGTCACCTCAATATCGGTTTGGTCGGCGAGCGAGGTCTCGTTCGTCGCGGTTGTTGTCACTTTGGCCTCCGTTTTGGCAACGGGCGCCGCAACCGGCGCCGTGTCCGCTGCTAGACGCATGACTGGTCCCGAAGCCGCACCAACATGAACGTTCTGCCCAAGAGCAAAACCCGGCCCATTGGGTTGATTGACTCTTTCACCGGGCGCCACATTCTGCAACTCGCCCCACGCGCCCAGCGCCGTCAAACACATCGCCACAATCATCATCTTTTTCATCATTCGGCCCTCTCCTTGGATTCCGTACTCTCTGTGGATAGATTCCTATTTGAAGCCTTTTTTTTACCAGCGTCTTCGCGCGTGGACCGGCGGTTCCCGATCTACGCGGTTCTTGCGCGTGGACTGGCGGCTGAGGACAGCCGCCCTCCCGGCCCCGCCCTCCCGGTCGCCCTGCCGTTGGCCGCGACGTGGAGTAGAGTTTCTCAGAACTTCACCTGCACCCGATATGTTACCTTCGCTTCTCCGTCTTTCTTCACCGGCACGGAAAACACCGCCGTCCGCGCATCCTTTTTCGTGAACTCCTGCGATTTCTCGATTATTCTCCAATCGCCCGGCATCGGCTCAACGACGTCCACCACGACGTCCGTGTCCTTGTGATTCCGCAACGTAATCTCATACGCCGATTCGGTGAGATTACTCGCCACCTGATTGAAGTCCTTCTGCACCCGCGACGCTACCAGATCAAACGCATCACCCATATGTAAGGTTACCTTTTCATCCTTCGGCGTGTGTTTGACGGTGTCCTCACCCGTGAATTGGAGCATTCCCCCGCTGTCTTCCTGATAGATCCGCATTACACCGGCGGGCAAAGGCAGTCCTACCTGGTTTTCCTTCTTGTTCTCGAATTCGAGATACACCGGAACGTGCTCATTCTCAGTCGGTTCCATCTGCTGACTGTAGAAAGATTCCTCGCCCCGGTACTCGTATTTCTTCGCGCATTTCACCCCTGGCGCTTCGAGAAGCATGATCTGCTTGGACTGGTTTTCCTTGATTGTGGTTCGCCGTGGTACGGTGTAGAGGTGATACTCGCCAAACGCCTCTTCGCGGGGCATCTCCTCGGGAGCCTTATCGTATTGCACCGTCAAGTCATGCACTTCGAGTCCGCCACCGCCGTCAACGACCTGTGGCGCCAGGTTCACCTCTCCGGCGACCAGTTTGAGTTGGGCGTTGGTGTACGTGGCTCCGGATTGGTTGTTCATTGTCACCCACGCTGTCAGGTCCAGCGACTTCTCGTCTTTGGCCAACGTCAACACGTAGTCGGCCTTCCAGGTCACCCCGTTTGTCAGATACGTCAGTTCCAACTTCTGGTCCGGCGCCGTGTTCGAGACCGTCCAAATCAAGGAAGGCTTAGCGACCAGGTTGGCAGGAATCTCCGGTAGGACGACGTTCGCCGGATGGCCCAGATAGATCCGCTCGCCCACCTTATACACCGGCCCCTCGTTTACACTCAGCAAGCTCGCCCCCACTTCGGTCAATCCGACACGCTTGTCCAGGTTTACGAGTTTTATGTCTTTGCCAACGTACTTCTCCATCATCTTGGCGGGCGTCATCAAGTCATATTCATAGTTTTGTTCGAGAATGGCAATCGAACCCGGCCTGGCTACGGACCTCAACCCAACGGTCTCGGGCCGAACCTGTTGCGCCACATCCATGAACCGAAGCTGCATTTCCCCCTCGGACAGGCTGACCTCGCGCGTGTCCCGCACCAATCCAATCCCGTTGTTGTAGGCCGTCAGCGCAATATCGGTCTGATCGGCCAGCGTTGTGTCCGTCGCGCCGGCGGAAGCCGCATTCTTCGCGACGAGCAGCGCTTGAAGAGCCACCAAACACCCAAGAACCATACCCGTTATTCGCATGCCAGCCCTCCTACGCGTTTTTTCGTATCCGTGTCTGTCCGTGATCGTCCGTACCAACTCCTTTGACACCATTGCGCGCCAAAGGTTCGCCCCAGGACTTTCCGAGGATGATTGAACGTCGTATTCTAACATGAAAGGAAGATCCCCCTGTGACGTAATCCTTTTGATATACTCAGCCGGTAGCACAAAAGGAGACTCGCCATGAAAGTCGCACTCGTCTCGACCGAAGCGGATCCCGTCGTGGCCCTCTACGCGCGCAACCGCTGGCTCGATCTTTCCGGCGCGTATCCGACGTACCAATGGCTTACGTACGGCGTGAAGCCTCAACCCGTACACCATATCGAGCCGTTTCTCGAGGCGGACTTGCTCACGCCCGAAAACCTGGAAAAAGTGGTGGCGTGTCTTGAGCAGCACGATCTCTTGGCCACCTACCAGCTTCCAGGAGAGCCCAACCTTCTGCTGCCGTTCCGCCCCAAGCAGATCTTTGCCATGGGCAGGAACTACGCCGCGCATGCCGCCGAAACCGGCCATGACGCCCCCAAAGAACCGATACTCTTCTCGAAATCTCCCCGCTCGTGCATCGGCCACGGTCAACCCATCATCGTACGGCCCGACTACGGACAAGTGGACCACGAAGCGGAGCTCGCGGGACCGCGCTGCAAATGCAGAAGAAAGACATCGAGAAAGGCCACCCTTGGTTTCGTTCGAAGAGCTTGGACACGTTCTGTCCGCTCGGCCCCTACCTTGTCCTACCGGACGAAATCCCCTGGCCCGTCGAACTGGATATCGAATGCCGGGTCAATGGCGAGGTCCGCCAGCATAGCAACACCGCCCATTTTCTTTTTTCTCTGCCGAAGATGATTAGCTACATTTCCTGCTTATTCACGCTTGAACCCGGCGATATCATCTCCACTGGTACCCCGGAAGGCATCGGCCCGATCCGGCCCGGTGACACGGTTGAGGTCGTCGTACCGCAGATTGGCGTCCTCTCGAACCCCGTCGTAGAGGGATAGACACTTACGAACGGATCACCTTCTCCAAGCGCATTAGCGTGTTCTTGGTCTCGGAGTTGCTCTGCGCCTCTTTCGACACCTTCTGGCACGCATAAAGCACCGTCGTGTGATCCTTTCCCCCGAACGCCTCCCCCACTTCATTCAACGAAAGATTCGAGATCATGGTCTTGCACAGGTACATTCCGATCTGGCGCGGATACGCCACTTGGCGCTGCCGGCTCCGGCCCCGTAAATCCGCGATCCGCACATCGAAATACTCGGCAACAGCCCGCTGAATCGCCTCAATCGTGACCAGTTTGAGCTTGTCACGTCCAATCAGATCCCGAAGCACCTCATCGACAACATCAATGCTGATCTTTCGCTCCGTAAGTTTGCTGTACGCCAATACCGTGATGAGCGCACCCTCGAGTTCGCGTATGTTCGTCGTGATCGCGCCCGCGATGTACTTGATAACATCTTGCGGAACGGTCTGAGTCTCCTGAGCGGCCCGGTTGTGCAGAATCGCCATGCGCGTCTCAACATCCGGCGGCTGGATGTCGGTCACCAGTCCCCACTCGAACCGGGACACCAATCGTTCCTCGAGTCCCTGAATTTCCTTCGGGCCCCGATCACTCGCCAACACAAGTTGTTTGTGCATGTCAAACAACGCGTTGAAGGTATGGAAGAATTCTTCTTGTGTCGCTTCTTTGCCGGCAATGAAATGAATGTCGTCAATAAGTAACACATCCACCTTGCGATACTTCGCGCGAAACCGCTGCGTGGATTTCTTTGCAATGCTCTCGATGAGCTGATTCGTAAAATGCTCGGACGAAACGAACTCGATATTCGCGTTCGGGTTGCGCTCGAGGATCTCTTGTCCAATCGCCTGCATCAGGTGCGTCTTGCCCAGTCCTGTCCCGCCGTACAGGAACAGCGGATTGTAGGCTCGCGCCGGTGATTCGGCCACCGCTTTCGCCGCCGCATGCGCGAAACGATTTCCCGCGCCGACCACAAAGCGATCGAAGGTGTATCGCGGATTGAATCCCTCGAACTTCGGCGAGAACGCCAGTGCTTTTCGCTTCGCCGGCGCCGCAGCGCCATTCTCGCGCCCCGCAGTCGCGGGCAGTCCAGCGCCATCCGCCGAAACAATGAAACGAATTTCTCGAAATTCGGGAATGACCTCGCGCGCGCACTGACTCACTGTATCGGAGTAATGATCCCGAAGCCAGTCCGCAAAGAACTGACTTGGCGCCCCAACGATCAGACAACCGTCTTCGCACGACTCCAATCGTGTCTGCGAAAACCAGTTCTTGTAGCTGTGCTCATCGAGAATACTTCTTATTTTTCCTTGCGCCAATTCCCACAAATCCGATTCTCTCGGCGGCATGGTCTCTCCTATCGCATGCATATCATTCGCCTAAACACGCTGCGGCAGATGACTGCTCTCAGTCTTCCCACTCGGCCGGCGCTACGCGCCATCACTGGCCGCAAACGTGTCCTCGTATTTCCTTGACTCCCGAAAACGCCACCCACTTCCCACCCCATCGCGCATCCGCTCGCTGCAACAATCCGCCCGATGCGCTCACTGCGTTTGTATCGATGAACAAAAGGAGAAGTACCAACGCTCAATGATTTCGCGGACGCCCGGCGACCCAAGCCAACCCCGCCGAAGCGACGTAGTCAACCGCTTGACTTCGTAATCAGTGTCATCGGCGCTTTGCGCAAGAGCAACGCTGATAACGAAGCTAACCCAGCCCTAACAATCCGCCACGAACAAGTTATCCACAAGTTATTCACAAACGCGTTTCGCCCCGTAAAATTAGGGGTTTTCGAGACGTTACGAACAGCGAGTTTGCATCATGAACAACGAAAAAGTCAAGCACGTTTTTTCCGAACGGCATAACCCCTTGTCAGTCTCGTGCATGCGACTCTGCGGAAATCGCGCCGCGAGCAAAAATTCCTGCGCGCCCGCGCAACCTGCGCTCTGCGATCTCGAATTCGTCCAAAACACCCTCAATAATTTCTCCCCACTCATACATTCAAATCAGAGCCAATTCACTTAGATTCGGCGAAATGAATCCGTTTAGGACCGACGAACTGCGGCAGGACCGGCCGATCTGACTGGATTTGGAGAGACACAAGAATGCGGCGCGCTCGGTTGAACTACGTGGCCATCGCCCGCAAGTACTCCGCTGACACCTCGTCGATCGAACGGCCCCGCATGAACATCTGCCCCCAAATCTCCAGCGAGATCATCCAGCACGCGGTCTGTTCATTGAGCTGACCCAGCCACTCGTTCATATCGGCGCCGTTCAGCCGGTACTCATTGACGACAAAGCCGTCTTCGATCCACGACTGCGGCCACGGACCAAGGTAGTAGCTAGCCGGAACAGAAAACCCCATCTTCTTGCGGTAAACGATGTCGTGCGGCAAGAACTGCGCGGCGACTTTCTTCAATACGCTCTTGCCGATAGGCTTTAGACCTTTGACGGCTACCTTGTACTTCGGCGGGGTCGCCAACGCCAATTCGACCAGCGGCACGTCAAGAAAAGGAACACGCCCCTCGATGGACGCAGCCATGCCGGCTCGATCCGCGCGATTCAATAGCGGAAGCAGATACGTCTGCAATTGGCCATAAAGCGTTGCCGCCAGCCAGCGATCCAGCGGATTCGCGTACCGCGAGAAGAGTTCCTCGCCTCGCTTGCGAAGAATCCACTCCCTCAACCGCCCGCACAAAACTTCGTTCATTCCCAAACCGTCTCCCCGCACGCCGGCTACGCCCATGCGGCTGGTGAAGCGAGTCAACATGTCGGAGGCGCGCAGGCTGAGCGGCTCGAGCGGGCCGGTGGACTGAGCAACGCGGTGGAACGCATGACGCCGAAACAAGCCCACATAACCACCAAACAATTCGTCGGCCCCTTCGCCCGACAGCAACACCTTCACGCCAAGTTCCCGCGCGAGCTTCGACACCAGCACCAGTGGAACGGTATTCACGAACGGCAATGGGTCTTCCGAAACACTGATGCTCTCCACAAGCGCATCACGAAACGATTTCGGCGTCAGCGAGAACGTGTGGAGCTTTACGCCGAGGTGCTTGGCCACGGCCGACGCAAACGGCGCCTCGTCAAGTTCGTTCACTTCCGGGTTGGCCACGTTGAACGCGAGTATTTCCGGATGATACTTGGCCGCGATCGCCGTCAACAGGCTGCTGTCTATTCCGCCGCTGCAGTAGGTGCCGACCGGCACATCGCTCACCAGTTGGTCCTTCACGGAGCGAACTAGTTCCGTCTTGATTGCTTCGACCCAATCTTCTTCGCGATCTCCGATGGACTCCGCGCGATCCCATGCCGGCTTCGGCGTGTAGTATTTGTGGACACTTACTGTGTCATCAACGAGGCTATACCGAATATACGCGCCCTGTGGAACACGTTTCACGCCCTCAAACATCGAATCGTCGTCACTGTTCCAACCGGTCATCGCCCACGCCGTGCCAGCGGAACGATTGAAACGCGGCGCCAAGCCCCCCGCCAACATGGACTTGATCTCGCTCGAAAAATAGAACCTATCCCCGTCCTGCGCGTAATACAGCGGCTTGATCCCAAAAGGATCGCGCGCCAGAATTAATTCCTGCTTCCGCAGGTCAAGTATTGCGAACGCATACATTCCATTGAAACGCTGCAAACTCTCCACGCCCCACTCCTGATACGCGCGAAGCAGGACTTCCGTATCGCTCGTGCTGACGTAAGGCGGATCCTGCGGCAGTTGCGCCCGCAGTTCCTGAAAGTTGTATACCTCACCGTTATAAACGATCCACAAGTCCTTGGAAGGATTGGCCATGGGCTGATGACCACGAGTAGACACGTCCAGAATACTCAAGCGGCGGTGTCCGAGTCCCACACGCTCGTGGATGTACGTCCCCTCGTCATCCGGGCCACGGTGAGCAATGCACGACAGCATCGCGCTCAAACGACGCTCTTCCGGAGTCCGTCCGGCGCGCTCGATAATCCCTGCTACTCCGCACATGTATCTTCTACCTTCCGTTCGATGTGAATGGGCGTGTCCCCCACGCCAAGTCGTCCCGCCGCATCACCTAAATCGGTATAGTGTTGTGAACCAAAATCGAAGCGCCTTAAATGAACACGGGGCTCAAGCGAAAAACGGGGACTGACTCGCTTTTCGGCAGTTTGAAAAGCCTGTCTGTCCCTGCTTTTCGCGGCATCCTAGTCCAAGCACAAGACTCCGTCAACGTAACTCACTACACTAGTGACAGAGTCGTTGGTCTGACATCCTGCCCAACTTATTGCAGGCTTCGCACAAGAACAACGCGGGCAATGAGACCTTTCCATCATTCTTGTGCCCGGAACTCTAACGATTTCCCCCGATCATTGCAATTCAGGAACCAAGATCGGACCAGCTCTACCCTGCTCAGATTTCAAATCTCAGATCTCAAATCTCAAGTCCCAACCTCGAGGCAACTCAACAATCCTACTCGGCGCCAACCGCCGAAGCGTGACTCACGCCAATATCGTGTGCGCGCGCGCCAACGTGATGACGCTGAGCTCCGGCGGAACCCGAAATCGCGACGGAATGCCAGCCAGTCCTATCCCGCGAGACACCAGGACCGGACACCGAGGTCCGCTGCAACGTCCGCCCAAGTATTTCGTCCCGTACTTGCTCATATGTACCGGTACGCCCATCGCCGGCAGCCGCACCTGGCCGCCGTGCGTATGACCGCTCAACATGAGATCGACCCGATATTCCAGGTCGAGACTCTCCGCCACGTCGGGATTATGGGACAAGAGGATTCGGGGCATGTCCGCGGACACACCGTGCAACGCGTCCGACATCGAGACTTTGTCGGTCCATAGATCCCCCACGCCCGCGACACATATCGAGCGTCCCCGGCGCGGTCTCTCTTCCAAACCATCCGGCGTGAGAAAGCGCCGATCATTGTCGATCAGTGGAATCCCGAGGCGCCGGAACTCCCTTCTGCACTCGTTAGCCCCCTCCCAGTGGTCGTGATTTCCGAGGACCGCCACCCGGCCCAGGCTCCCCCGCAGACCATCGAGTACCGCTATCCCGTCTTTAATGGCTCGTGGAGTTAGATGCACGTAATCTCCCGTCAACACGATAAGGTCACCGCGCTGCGCATTCGCGACTTCAATGACGCGTTCCAAGAAAGCCATCGAAGTATAAGGACCGTAATGCGTGTCGGATACGTGAATCAGGGTCAGGCCCTGAAGTTCATCCGGCAAGTCCAGAATCTGCTGTTGATACCTTCGGACATGAAGCCGTTCCGGTTCGACAAATGACGCGTATCCTCCGAGCGTGCCGGCCGCTGTCCCGACCATGCTGACGGTTGAACGCGCCAGGAATTGGCGCCGACCGATGACGGCTGGTTGCTCAGATTGCCCCGCCGGGTTCTCCGGCGGCCTTCGCGGCGGGAACGCCGCGCGCGCCGCGCTCCCCATCAGCCACAAGAAGAACGGCGTGCCAAAGCAGGAAACCACCAGATGAAGCAAGCTGAAATGGTGGTCCACTCGCGGAAGAAAGAACATCACCAACAATCGAAACGGAAGGATAATGAAGAATGCCGCCCGATAGACCCAATGCCCCGCCTCTTCCCAAGCCTTTGGCGCGAGTAAGTAATCCGATTGCGCCATGCACAAAAACAACACTCCCCCGGCCATAATCAGCCACAGAATGCGATTCGTGGCTCGAAGCCAGACCGAATTACCCGGCATTTTCTACTGGTACTCCTTGAGTGGGATAAACAACACGCCCGCATTGTACCGCATTGCGCCCTCATTCTTGCGTACCCGCTCCAAACGCGAGGACACCGGCGACGCGCTGGAGTAGAGCACCGTGTTGCAATTCGATCCGGATTTCGTCAAGATCGGCCCCCCAACCCGCACAAAGGAAAGGACACGCATGAGACTGCAATCCGGAGACAAGATCCTCTTTATTGGCGATAGTATTACCGACGCTGGGCGCCGGGAGGACCCGGATGGGCTCGGCCAAGGCTATGTTCGCATGTTCCGAGACGTGCTCGCTGCCCGGCATCCCAGTCTTGTCGTGGACGTCGTAAACCAGGGTATTGGCGGCGATACTATCCGTGATCTCGACCGGCGCTGGCAAAGCGATGTCTTGGCGCATCGTCCCACCTGGCTCAGTATCAGCATTGGTGTTAACGACGTGTGGCGGCAATTACAGACCCCCCGCAATCCTGACGAGGTCATGATTGACGAATTCGAGGCGACCTACCGCCGTTTGCTGACGCCCGTTGTGAAAGAATTGCACTGCAAGTTACTCCTGCTCGAACCGGGCATCAACGGCGAAACGCTCGACACCCCTCACAACAAACTGACAGGCCCCTATGTGCAGTGTGTGAACGCCCTGGCCGCCGAATTCAAGGCGACCCTGGTTCCGATCAATCGCGCCTTCTGGAACGCAATCCACGCCAATCCAAGTCGCAAGTGGACCGCGGACGGGGTACATCCTTCGAGCAATGGACATATGCTCATGGCCTTGGCGGTCTACGACGCGCTAGACGCAAACTGAACGAAAAGAGCGAATGACCCAAGAGAGAAAACCCATACTGGCCATCACGATGGGTGATGTAAATGGCGTCGGTCCCGAAATCTTGGCTAAGGCGCTCGGACATCCGGAGATCCACAATGTCTGCGTGCCGCTGGTAGTCGGAGACATCCATGCACTCGAATCCGCCCAGGAATTCACTCCCTACCGCCCGCTTCTCCGAAGAATTGACAACGTATCGCGCGCAGAACTCGACGATACCCGTGACGATTCGTCTCCTGGGCAGACCCGAGAGGACGGCAAAGCTCACGACTCCACTCCGGATAAAGATGAATCAATCCGTTCCACCCAGGAGAGCATGTCATCCGATTCCGTTCGCAGGTTAGTAACCTTCTCAGGCTACACTCCTAAAGGAACCTACAAAGGGAATGATTACAGCGAAAGGTTGGCGGAGAACCTCAATATTCCCCTCGTAAGCCTATCAAAACAAAAGATTCCAGACGAGGTGCTCCGCCTCATTGATCCTGCCGTCGCCCAGGTCTACCGAGTGATTCCGGTCGCGGAAAACGCAGGCCGGCTCGTAGTCGCAACAGAAGACCCCACGAACACAAGTTTACTGGATAATCTGGAGCGTCTGCTGGATCGGCCGGTGGACGTTCAAGTCGCCACGCCGAAGGAAATCAACAGTGCGCTCGAAATGTACTACGACCTACGAGACACCACAGTCGCGGCACTAGAGCGCTTACTTGCAATTCCAGGCTTCGAACGTTTCGCTGGCATTCCAGCGATCGAACGCTTCTCCACTGTTCCAGTCTACGAAGCCGGAATCTCTGCGCCGCCACATCATCCCGGCCAACTTGACCCCGAAGCAGGCCGAGCCGCCGTCGAATGGACCAAAGCCGCGGTTCGTCTCGCGATGGATGGCGTCGTGGACGGCATCGTCACCTGCCCCATCAATAAGGAAGGCATCCACAAGGCGGGATACCACTACAACGGCCATACCGAACTTATCGCCGAAATGACAGGCGCGCCGGACTATACCATGAGCCTCTTCGCGGGGAACATGCGTATCGTCCATATCACCACGCATCTGTCAATGAGAGACGCTATCGACCAAGTGAAGAAGGACCGCATCCTCACTACGATTCGTGTGGCGCACGATGCGTTATGCCGTCTGGATTTGCCGCGCCGCCACATCGCCGTCGCCGGACTCAACCCTCACGCCGGAGAAGCCGGCGCCTTCGGCCGCGAAGAGATCGACGAGATCGAACCGGCCATTCGCGCCGCCCAGGCCGAAGGCATCGACTGTTCGGGTCCGTACCCGGCAGACTCGATCTTCCGGCGAATGCGGGACGGCGAATTCGATCTGGTGGTCGCCATGTATCACGATCAAGGCCACGTGCCGCTCAAACTCATCGCAATGGACGAAGGTGTCAACGTTACGCTGGGAATCCCAATCGTCCGCACCTCCGTAGACCACGGCACCGCCTATGACATCGCCGGAAAAGGTGTCGCCCGCGAGGAAAGCCTACTCGCCGCGCTGCGGCTCGCCGCCGAGTTTGCGCGGCGCCGTCCGAACACAACGAAGTAAGGAAACTTTGTGAAGCCACTTCTTTTCTCTATCGGTATCCTTCTCATCGGCGCCGCAGCAGCCGGGCCGGAGACATTTACGCGCCATCCCAGGTCCTACCAGGTGGGTCCCAACCCGTCCGCTATCGCCGCCGGCGATCTTAATGGTGACGGCTGGCCCGAGATTATCACGTGCGATATTGGAAACCTATCCAGCCCGCGTGACGAGCGTCCCGCCAACGACGAATTGTCGTTCCTGGTGGCGCAAGGCGACCTCCTTTACATCTCACAACCGCCGTTGCGCGCGGGATTCGCCCCCTACTCCGTCGTCATCGCGAATATTGACGCGCTCAAGGCGCTGGACATTGTCGTCGGCAGTTTTCTCGCGTCGAACAAGCAGGCGGTAACGCTCTTCCGCAACATCGGCGAAAACCTATTCGAACCCGACCAATTCGCGATTCCTTCCGACGGGTTGCCCTACACCAAACAACGCGACGCCGACGATCAGCCCGTGTTCGCCAAACCGGGAATCACCTCGATCGCGATTGCCGACTTCAGCCACGACGGGTTCAGAGATGTGATCGCCACGGCCTGGAGTTGCGATTCCCTGGTCTACCTTCCCGGAAATGACAAGACCCATTTTGGCGAGCCGAAATTCTTTCCCGCGGCGGGTGGTCCACGAGATATCGCGGCGGCCGACCTCGACGGGGATGGGAAACTGGACGTCGTTACCACCATGTATTCCAGCGGAACGGTTGCCATCTGGAAAGGCGATGGCGCCGGAGGATTCACTGAAGTAAACCACTTCTCGAGCCGCGGAAACCTTCCACACAAGATCCGAATCGCCGACGTCAACGGCGACGACAAGCCGGACCTCATCGTTTCCCATTGCAGCGCCGATGATTCCATCGTGATTTTTTACGGCGAGGGCGGCGTTGACTTCCCGCTTTCGCAGGAGATTCATTTGGGAAAGGATCATCGCTCCATCGAGCACGAGATTCGAGATATCCTGGTTGAGGACTTCAACGGGGACAAGCGCAAGGACATTGCCGCGGCGTGTTTCGCGTCGAACCAAGTCATTCTCTTGACAAACGATTCCCCGAACGCGGGCATCCCGCAGCAATTTGAACGGGAGTCCTACCCCTTCAAGGAGGGACACCCGCGAGCGCTGTGCGCCGCGGATTTCGATAAGAGCGGACGCGCCGATCTCGGAGTGGCATTGTGGGGAACCAACTCCGTCGCGCTGCTGCTTGCGAAGTCGCCAATCGAAAGCAAAGCCGCGCCAGCCACCACCTCGGCCAAAAAACGCGAAAAGACCAGCCACTAATCGCCGGAATAGCGAAACTCGGCGGGCCCCTGTCCCCCCTCGCGCCCGATTTCCTAACCCGGCGCGCCCAGCCTCAAGCTCCGCACTGTGTGCAGCCACTTCCGATACTCGTCCACCGGCAGCGGCTTGCCGCCAAAGCGGGCGTCGCTGTACGTCCTAATCACGGCGTTGGCCTCGTCCGCGCCTATCCAGCCCAGCCGCACAAACTCCCGGCCCATTTCTTCCGCGGTCTTGCCACGGCAATCTACCCCCAACCGTTGCGCCTTTGCCCGTAGGCGCCGAAACAGGCGAATCGCGCGAGTCTGATCTTCGGACAACGTGGATCGCGACGCATGAAGCCGCGTCCAGATTTTCCACGCGAGCAAGACCGCGCCCAACCCCAGCGCGGTTTCCAGCACGAGTAAAGCCGCCCCACCCATCGGAGATGCCCCGCCGGCTGCCCCGTCCCGGCTGTTCGACGAACCCGACCCACCAGCCAGCGCCCGCAAACTCCACGAGTTGAGATTCACAAACAGCCGCCGCGGGTTGTAACCGATGACATACTGATACCACAACATCTTGGAGCGCATCGAGTACCGAGAAACGGTTTTCGACAGCCAACTGACGGTTGCGGCTTCGCTTCCCTCATTTAGAGGCGATGGATCGAAGGTGACCCAGCCATACCCCAGAAAGTACACCTCGACCCACAGGTGGGCCATGGACGCCCGTATCGTGTAAGACAGGTCACTCGGGTTCCATTCGCCACCCCGATATCCCTTCACCACACGCGCGGGAATCCCTTGGCTGCGCACCATCAGCGCCATCGCCCCGGCAAACAATTCGCAATGCCCGATCCGCGTGCTGTTCAAGAAGGTGTCTACCGGATGCTCCGTGGGCAGCGGCGGAGGGTTGATCGTATAGAAAAAACTGCTTGACTGAAGATAGTCTCGTATCGCAACCGTCTTGTCGTACGGAGTGGTCTTACCCGCGGTAATCTGCTTCACCAATTCAATGCTCTTTGGACTGAGATCCTGATACGCTAGCTGGCCATAGGTGAATGTGTTCATAGCCGCCGCATAGGTGTCCTTACACCGCCGAAGTACGTCTTCCTGCGGCGAATCCTGCTCCGAAATCACCGTATACTTCAGATTGTGCCGCGCCTGGTCGCGCGCGGCGACCGAATTGTCGAATCGCGTACTCCAACCTATCGGCTGACCGGGCGCTTCAACACGGATGGGAATCTCCAAACACACCACGGACTGCGTGTCCGCGTCGTCCGCGAAAATGACCTGTTTCACCTTTCTCCCGTGACCGGACTCCGTTCGCGCAAGCACACCCGGCGACTCGACGGTGTATTGAATGCGGCGCCGTTCATCCCCGATACGCGAATCGGCCTCCCACGCTCCCCACATATTCCCCCCGTACAGCGCGTGCGGGGCCGCGCGCCAGTACATCCGCTCCGGATCGAACCGTCCGCCCGGCTCATCAGGAAACTGCGCGGTCATCACCGCGCGATTGTTCGACGATATCGGTCCGCCCGCGGATAGATTCACCTCGTTCGCGAGCCCGCTGATGGCCGAACCGTCGGATACGTAATCCGCTGACAGGAAACCGGCGCCAACGCGCGGCGTCGCCAGAAACACGCCACTGGCGATGAGCAAACTCATAAGTGACACGGCGGCCGCGGAAACGAAAAGCGCCCGGACAGAATGCGTCGATCCACCGGCGGCTCGCTTCCCCCTTCCATAGTCAAGCGGAACAATCTCGACCCCTTCGCCGGCTCCACCGCGATCGGATTCGACGCGAAGCTGAAGCGAGAGGAAGGCCCACACCGCGCTGACCAGAAACACCGGCAGCACCAGCCCGATGGCCGCATCCGGAAATCGAGCGCACGCCGAAAGCAGGAGAAAGAACGTCATCAAGAACACCTGGTAGTACTCGTGCTCCCGCTTGCGATGTAGAAGGAGATACCCCAGAACGAACACGATCAGACGGGTTACCGCTTCGAGCAAACCGTACTGTACAAGCGGGACCACCAGCGTTACCGCGTAGCCTATCGCAATCGTTGTGCTGATAATCCGGTACGCCACGTATCGCGAATCAAGCCACTCTCCCAGCGGCGCAAGAATAAGCAAGACCAGTGCGAGTACGATGTACCCAGGGCCATGATCCCCCGTCGTGAGCAACGCGGCAAAGCCGGACAAGATGAATACACCGCTGCTCAGCCGCAGCGCGATCTGGATGCCCCGCCTAGGCACGCGCCACCTCCCGCGGATCGAGCACCCGGCTGCGCATGCCTGCGCCTTGCGTGCCCCAATGCTCCGGATTCGCCGAAACATGCAGCACCACACGGCCGGGAGACTCGCTGTGGTAACCGAACGCCTCGACGCGCGAACCTGACTTCGACGGCTCCACACGAGCGAGAAATTCGAGCATCCGCACCACGTGGCCCTTCCCCGTGCCCAGCGGAAGCGCCCCATCCGGTGTCACAATCGAGACATAGTAGTGACGTTCCATAAGCGCCACCGAAAGTGACGCCACAAGTTCAACCGACTCTTCAAAGATATCCTCGGCCGAGTCGGACTTCCCAGGCGCCCGCGTATCAAAATCTATCGCGATCTCACGGGATATTTCGCGCTGGTGCTCGCGAACCAGCCACTTGCGCAATCGCGCGCTCGCCTTCCACGCAATCCGGCGTATGTCGTCTCCGGACACGTATTCGCGAAGACTGAAGTATTCGTTCGTCTCATCTTGAATCGGAGCCGGAATCTGACCGCTTTCCGATACGAAATCCCGCAACGGAGAGTTAAGCGGCAACACACGCGGATACACCACCACTTCCGAATTGTCCCGATACCGCCGGCGCACTTCTCCCAACCCAAACGGATGGGGGCTGACCAACTCGAGGGGCGGAAGCGTATGAATGCCGCGCCGCTCGCAGCGTTGCGCTATCCGCAACACCGCCGCGCGCCGCGCAGCGATGACCGGCGCAAAACCGACCGTGGGCTGGCCGGTTTCAACGCTCTCAACGCGCACCGATACAGCGGGCATGAATCGCTTGTGATTCTCCATGCCAATCACAACCATGAACGGCTCCAGCCGGTGTACACTCGGCGGAGCTTCCCGCTTCACGGTCACTTTCCGCAGATTCCACCGAGACAGAAACGATGAAAGAACGATGAAGCTGACCATGCCGCCAACAAGAACATAGAGAAGGTTGAGCCCGGTGTTCCAGGCCGCGAAAAGTATGAGCGCCGCGACAAAAAGAAACACCCAGCCTGAGCCGCGCAATTTCCGCCGCGTCGCTACGACTTGGAGCACAGTACCTCCCGATGGCGATTACGCCGCAATTCCATGGTCATCTGCGCAAAATCGGCCGACGATAGACCTAAACGGGTATCGGGACGCGCTTGATCACCTCTTGTATGGCCCGCGACCGTTCTCGCGCGCCTGCGATAGGCGTGTTCCCGCGCGTCTTTACGATCAAGCGATGCGCCAACACCGGCTCCGCCATCATCTTCACATCATCCGGCGTAACGTAGTGCCTCCCTTCCACCATCGCCCGGGCTTGGCACGCCTCGTACAACGCCACCGAACCGCGAGGACTGGCCCCCAATTGAACCAGCTCGCTGGTCCGCGTCGCAAGAACCAAGTCGAGCATGTAGCGCGCAACGCTGTCTTCCACGCGAACCTGTCCGGCTTCGTTCTGCAATTCAATCACTTCCTGCGCGGAAAGCGCCGGCTTCAACTGCTCCAGCGCCGCGACCGGATCGCGCCGCCGCATGATATGAAGCTCATCCAATTCCGGCGGATACCCAATCTCGATTCGCAGCATAAAGCGATCCAACTGAGATTCCGGAAGCGTGTAGGTCCCTTCATACTCAATCGGGTTCTGCGTGGCCAAAACCATGAACGGCCTCGGAAGCGCGTGCGTAGCCCCGTCAACGGTCACATGGGCCTCGCTCATGGCTTCCAATAGAGCGCTCTGACTCTTGGGAGGCGTGCGGTTGATCTCGTCCGCCAACAGTATGCTCGCGAAGATCGGCCCCGCGCGAAATTCAAACTCATTCGTCCGCGGGTTCAGGACCGATACCCCCAATATGTCCGACGGCAGCATGTCGCTCGTAAACTGTATTCGGTTGAACGAACTGTCGATTGACCGCGCCAACCCCTGCGCCAGCGTCGTCTTCCCTATTCCGGGGATATCTTCGATCAACAAATGGCCCCGCGCCAGCAAACCCGCGACGCATAACTTGACGACCTCTCGCTTCCCGAAAATAACCTCCTCGACATTGTTGATCAGCTTTTGAACTTGCTCCGAGACGTGTGAATTCATTCGTTTCTCCAGATGCCGCGTACTTCTTCCGCGCCGGTCAGCCCTACTACCTCCCGCCGCGTGATTGTGCTGTCAAAGCCAGCGTTCGAACCACTCATCAGACTCCTGAAGCCCGTCAGGAGGCATCCGGTGGCCGCTGGTATGGGTATAGTTGCGCAACGCCGACGCCGCTCCCAGCAGCTTGTACACCTTCTTCGCATATTCCACGGCCTTGTCACAACTCTTCGTGTTCGGAATCGTCACGTCGTTAAGCGCCGTGATCAGCATCGTTGGACTCGGCGCCGCCAAGGCCAGCAATTCCTCGAGGTCGAACGGATACTCGCCTTTCTTCACCAAGTCCTTGAGTTTCGGAAAACACAGCAATCCATCCTCCGGACGCCACGGATCGGGACGCGTGTCCTCGCGCAAACGCGTGAAACCGCAACTCGCCACGCACACCTGAACCCGTTCGTCAAACGAAACCAAAAACAGAGCGTTTTGCGCGCCCAGGCCGTGCCCTACCACGCCAAGCCGCGCGCTGTCCACCCGCTTCGTCTCGCACAACAAATCAATCGCATACATGTGATCCCACAGCATCTTGCCCATGATCGACTGCCGCGGGTTTTCCTTGTAGAATGCCGCCGCATTGAATGGTTCCAGACCGTGGGAAACCCGGTCGCCCGTCGTCAGGCAGTCTGGGGCCAGGGTCACGTATCCCATCTCCGCATAATGCCGCGCATACGCGAGTTCCGGCTCCCCCGCCAGCCCAGCGGGCTCGTCCTTCCCGTGCGGAGTCGCCTGGTGACAACACAGTATCGCTGGTACTTCCTCTTTCCCGTCCGGAACAAAAAGCCACGCCGACACCCGCTCCCATTCGTCTATGAAGTAATTGACGCGCCTCCGCGTGTAACCCGAAAACTGGACCTCGTCCAGAACTTTCGTTTGGAGCTCTCCGCGCTCCTTCGGCAGGGTCCCCATCTGCGCAAGGACCTTAGACTCGAAAGCGTTTCGTAACTTAGACCACTCCGACAAGCTTTTCAGTTTCGCCAGTTCCGTCATTCCACGCCCTTCCGAGCCATCCGCATGTTCATGGCGCCAAGTTCGACCAACCCGTCTACTCCAAGTCCATAGTACTGGCCGCCCCGCACGCGGTCAAACTTCGCGCCACGGCCCCTCGTCAGCGCGCCGGACAGAAGTCCGCCTTGCTCCACCTCCCCACTCTGGCCGATAATGCGCGAGGCATCCAAGGAAAGTTCAGGAAAGGGCCAGACTTTTAGGGATCGGAGACTCGACGGCCAACGCGTCATTCTGAGCGATAGCGAAGAGTCCGCTGCCAACGTGCGACGGCCTGCCCTAATGCGCGGAACGCTCGCCGCGAACGCGTCAGGTTTTTCGCTAACGCCCCAGGACGGCGCCGTGAGCATGTCTCTCCCGAGAAAGCGAATACGGCGTCACCCGGCGAGTTCTCACCAGCGGAGGTGGTGAGCCAGTCCGGATTTAGCAGTGAATGAGCGCGACCTGTTTAGAAAAAAGGAACCCATCATCATGCGCCACTTGGACCACGATTACGTCAACGACCTCATCCAACGCGTGCGGCGTATCCCCGCCGACGCCGAACCCAAGTGGGGCTCGATGTCCCCGCAAGAACTCGTGCAACACCTCGTCATGACCGTCAAATACTCGATGGGCCACGCCGGAAAGACCAAGGTAACCGGTGGCTGGTTCGCAAAAAACATCCTCGGTCCGCTAATCATGCACGGTTTTGTCAAGATCCCCCGAAACATCCGGCTTCCAAAACGGGCCATTGACGCCCAACGATCGCAGGAACACGCCGACCTCGAAACCTTCCACGCCGTTCTCAACCAGTACCTCGACCTCGTCCAGGCCGGCGAAATGACCCCCGAACCCCACCCCTTTTTCGGTGACATCGGAATCGACGGCTGGGACAAAATGCACATCCGCCATTTCGAGCACCACCTCGCCCAATTTGGCGTCTAACCGCCGCTTGGGACTGACATTGAAATTCGCGCGGCGGTTTGGCGCGAAATTCGGTGTCTGTCCCTCTCCAGTAGTTCCCGGCCTGTCCGGCCAATCAGCCGCGCTATTTTGACTTGTCGCCGTCAGGACCGTATTATTCGCGGTTCATATGGGAGACATCATCGCGATAGCCAACCAGAAGGGGGGCGTTGGCAAAACCACCACCGCCGTCAACCTGTCCGCATGTCTGGCCGCGGCCGGTCGCCGCGTGCTTTTGGTCGATCTCGACCCCCAGGGTAACGCCACCAGCGGCCTCGGAATCGACAAGAACGCCGTCACCCACTCGCTCTACGACGCGCTGGTGGACGACGTGCCGCTGCGAGACATCATTGCCCCCACTCTCATGGAGAACCTGGGCATTGTCCCCTCGAACAAGCAACTGGCCGGCGCCAACGTCGAACTGGTGGAAATGGAAGAACGCGAGCATCGCCTGCGGCGCAGCTTGCACGAAATCAAGGAAAGTTACGATTACATCTTTGTGGATTGCCCTCCGTCGCTCGGATTGATTACACTAAACGGGCTTGTGGCCGCCACGGGCGTCATGATTCCCTTGCAGTGCGAGTATTATGCCCTGGAAGGCCTCAGCGAACTGCTTCAAACCATCAAGTTGGTGAGGGACGGGCTCAACCCGGCCCTTCAATTGCACGGGGTGCTCCTGACCATGTATCAGCACACCAACCTGTCCGAACAGGTGGTGGCCGATGTGCGGACGCATCTCGGCGAGAAAGTATACGAAACGGTGATTCCACGTAACGTGACCTTGAGCGAAGCGCCAAGCTTCGGTAAACCAATCATCTTCTACGACCTCAAATCCGCCGGCGCCCGCGCGTATCTCGCGCTCGCCCGGGAAATGGTCTCCCGTGCTTAGCGGCAAGAAGAAAGGGCTCGGCAAAGGCCTCGGCGCGCTCATCGTCCCCATGGCGGACCCTGCGCCGCAGCCCGCCGCTGCGTCCGTCGCGATCGAGAGCCTTCCTGCCGGTGACCAGGTCCTCCAGCTCGACCCGCGCCTCATCGAGCCGAATCCGAAGCAGCCGCGCTCCGTTTTCAACGAAGAAGCGTTGCAGGAGTTGGCCGAGTCCATTCGCCGGGACGGCGTTCAAGAGCCGGTGATCGTCCGCAAGGCCGGTGACGTCTACCAATTGGTCAGCGGCGAACGCCGGGTACGCGCCAGCATCATGGCCGACTTGGAACATATCCCCGCGATCGCCCGCGATGTCCCCGACGCCGACATGCTCAAGTTCGGGCTCATCGAGAATATTCAACGCGAAGACCTCAACGCCATCGAACTCGCCGTGGGCTACAAGGCGCTCATGGAGGAGTGCTCCTGGACCCAAGAGGAATTGGCTTCCCAAGTCGGCAAGAACCGTGTAACGGTGACGAACACCCTCCGCCTGCTCAATCTCCCCCCGGACGTGCAGGCGAAACTGGCCGACGGTTCAATCACCATGGGACACGCCCGCGCCTTGCTCGCCTTGCCGACGCCCGAGGCGCAACGCACCGCCTGCCGCAAGGTCATCGACCAAGGCTTGTCGGTGCGCCAAACGGAGAAGCTCGCGGCGCCGCCCCAACCCTCCGCGAAAAAGCACGTCCCAAAAGACGCGAATATACAGGAAATCGAGGATGACCTCCGCCGGAGATTGGGCACACGCGTCACCTTACGCACTTCGCCCAGGAATCGCGGCAAGATCGAGATCGAATACTTCAACCTCGATGATTTCGAACGCATACTCGCGATACTCCGCACGGGCCCAAAGTAATCGCCCCGTGGCCGGGAGGGTCGGCGTCCTCGCCGACCGCATCGTGCTGGTGTCGAATGACTGATTCACAACGGCTTCCGTAACGTGTCATTCTGAACGAAGTGAAGAATCTGCTTCACTCTTACACATGACTCCGCCCTAGAAGCACATAAGTCGCACCCTAGAGGCAGGGTAGAACGTCAACTAGGCCAAATTGAAGGAAGTTGTCTATGCTCGACATGAAGCTCTTGCGAGAAAACCCTGACGTCCTACGCGCCGCGCTCGCGCGCCGCCGCTCCGCCATCGCACTGGACGAGATCATCGCGCTGGACGCGTCGCGGAGATCTCTGGTGTACGAAATGGAGCAGCTTCGCGCCGAACAAAACCGCGCCTCAGGCGAAATTGCGCAAGCGAAACGCGCCAAGCAAGACGCCTCCGCGGCCATCGCCGCCATGAAAGAAGTGAGCGACAAGGTCAAGGCCCTCGAGGAACGTGAACGCGAAATGGACGCGGCCCTGCGCGCACAATGGATGCTCGTTCCCAATATCCCTGCGGACGAAGTCCCCGACGGCGACGACGAGTCAGCCAACCGCCTTGAACGAACGTGGCGCGAACCGAGATCCTTCGACTTTGAGCCGAAAGACCACGTGGACCTCGGCCAAAGCCTGGGCATTCTCGACTTCGACGGCGGCGCCAAAGTCTCCGGCGCGCGATTCACCGTGTTGCGCGGCGCCGGCGCCCGCCTCGAACGCGCCCTCATCACCTACATGCTCGATCTGCACACGCTCAAGCACGGCTACACCGAAATCCTGCCGCCATTCCTCGTTCTTGGTTCAAGCATGGAAGGCGCCGGCCAGTTGCCCAAGTTCGAGCAGGAGGCGTTCAAGGTCCGCGACCGCGACCTATGGCTCGTACCCACCGCGGAAGTGCCCCTCACCAATCTCCACCGCGACGAAATCATCGAAGCGGATAGGCTCCCCATCAAATACGCGGCGTACACCCCCTCCTTCCGAAGCGAGGCCGGTTCCTACGGCAAAGACACGCGCGGCATGCTCCGGCAGCACCAGTTCGATAAAGTCGAACTCTACAAATTCACCACGCCCGAACAATCCTGGGATGAACTCGAAAGCCTCACCCGCGACGCGGAAGCCGTCCTGCAAGGACTCGAACTGCCCTACCGCGTCGTCACACTCCCCAGCGGCGACTATGGATTCTGCGCGGCCATGACCCACGACCTCGAAGTATGGCTACCGGGACAAAACTGCTACCGCGAAATCAGTTCCTGCTCGAACTGCACCGACTTCCAAGCCCGCCGGGCCAACATCCGCTTCCGCAGAGACAAGAAGCCCGAACTCGTCCACACCCTGAACGGTTCCGGCCTCGCCGTAGGACGCACCCTGGTCGCCATCATAGAGAACTACCAACAGAAAGACGGCTCTGTCGTGATCCCCAACGCCCTTCGTCCCTACATGAACGGCCTCGATCGGATCGAACCCTAGATATCGATTCCAACGACTGCGGGGCGCCGGGACTTTCATTCCTCTTACGGAAGAAGAGTGAAACAAAGAAAAACGGGTATTGGGTGGGCGAGGTTGGTATTGAGGGACCGTCGTTGGGTTCGGGGATGTCGGAGCGGATTGGACGCTGTGAGTTGACGAGGCGAAACAAATATATATGCACCCTTTGAACGCCGAACCGTTTTCGCTAGACAGTTGCAGGCGCAATAAGCTCTTCACCCAGAGACGAGTTGGCATCGATACGCCGAAATGAGCTGAGATTACTAGCCCAGGTCTGGAAGTAATCCAGTTCAAGCCAATCTTGCCGTGCTTTCTTCAGTTCATCATTGGAAAGCTCTTTCGCATGAGGGCCCAGATCCACCGCTTTTTCAACCAGCGTCAAACTAGGGACAGCCACCTATTTATTGACACTGCGGTGGTTTTCGGTTAGGGTTTTGCCATGCCAAGACAAGCGCGCGTCGTCATACCGGGGCTTCCCCATCACGTTACGCAGCGGGGGAACAACCAGCAGGACGTGTTCTTCGTGGACGGGGACCGGATCGCATACCTGGAAATCTTGCGCCGGCAGTGCGAGAAGTACGGCGCCACAGTGTTGGGGTACTGTCTGATGACCAATCACGTCCATCTGGTCCTGGTTCCCAAACAGGAAGAGTCGTTGAATCTCGCGGTGGGGCGCACCCATTTCATCTACACGCAGCACATCAACCGCCTCCATGGACGCAGCGGCCACCTGTGGCAGGGCCGGTTTCATTCGTGTCCCATGGACGACGAATACGCCTTGAAAGCGATGCGCTACGTCGAACGCAACCCCGTGCGGGCCAGGATGACCCGCGTCCCGTGGACCTACCGCTGGTCGAGCGCGCGAACGCATACCGGCGGACCGGACCCATCGCTTGCGCTCGACTTGGCGGCATGGAACGAGTTAGTGGCCGGTATGAACTGGAGGGAGGCGCTCACCGGCGCCGACGATCGCCCCGCGCTGGCGGCGTTACGCCTCAACACGCAGACGGGCCGACCACTCGCGAGCGACTCATTCTTGAGCAAACTCGAGCACAAACTGGGACGCCGCCTGCGCGCCTTGCCGGTAGGCCGCCCGAAGAAAGCGAGCAACCCATCGCGAACGACTCGGAAATAGGTGGCTGTCCCTATTTTACCACTGGCGGGGGTGGGCCGAGCAATGGCGTTTCCGGCATAGAGACCGTGTCGGCATCGCGTAGACTCACTTTCAGCATCTCCACAGTCTGCTTTCCCCCGGAGAAGGCGATGTACAGAATCCCTTCGTGCTCGATGACATTTGGGTAGTCAACTTGACGACCGCCGACAAGGTAGAGCATCTTCGTAAAGACAAGACCGTCGGGGCTGATAGCGAGCGTGAGCGGGTCGCGCTTCCTGGGGTTTGGGTTAGAGACCAGGACATAGCGGCCGTCGTCGAGGCGCAGGCCGTTGAACTTTGACGTGGCGTCGGGGAAATTGGTTTTGACGGGTATACTCCAGGTGCGACCGTCATCGGTGGATATGGAGCGATAGAGGAATCCGCTGTGGCGATTATCCCGGAAGACGGCGGCGAGGTCGTGATTTGGGAGAATCCACCAGTCGGGCTCTTCGGCCTTCAATTCCGATCTAGTGCCGAGCACGGGGAAGGATTCCCATTGGTCCAGCGCCTTCACGCCGCCGACGAGGAATTGCACGCCCGTCGTTTTGTAATCGAAAGCGCGCCGAGACATCATCCAGTCGCCAGTGCGCAGCTTGACTGGCGGGAAGTTGTTGATGGCGTTCTTGTAGACGATTCCGGCATCTTCCCAGGTCGTGGTTGCGGTCTTGAGACGAAAGGCGTGGAGTTCCAGGCTCGGACCGAAGAACGCGGCGGCTTCGTCGAGGGAAGCGAGCGCGAGTAACTCGCCATCACGTTTCCAGAAGCCACGGGAAATGTATCGGAAACCTCTGTCTGTGCGCGTGCCGTAGTGCGGAGAATCAGGTCCTGAGTTCGGCGGCGCTGGTGTAAGAAACTGCGGCGCGCTCCATATCAAGCCATCGGAACTGGAAGCGAATTTGACCCGCTGGCCGACTTGATCTTCCACACCCGGTCCATCGCTCCACATAGCCCAAAACTGACCGTCGAAATGGGCGAGGTAGTTGTGTTGGTTCACGCCGCCGCTCTTCTTGTCAGTTGTACCCGACGAACTTCCTGCCGCGCGGACATCGCTTATGACCGCGTGCTGGCTTTGCACGCGCGGTAGCTTGTCGAAGTCGATCCGCTGCGTGTCGTCCGGCAGCCAGGATCCGGCGAGCATGGCCGGAGAGGCAGGATTAGTGACGAGATGCGGCGCTACGGATCTCGCTTCATCCGCGTGAATCACCGCGAGTGGAGTCAGAAGCAAGGCGGTTATGAATCGGAGGCAAGACGATCGTTTCAAAGTTGTGGCTATCCCAAATGACATGGATGTTCCCGTTCAATTCAAAATCAAGCAGCCGCTACCAGCGTACTGCCGCCGTCGAACCTATTTCGTAACGGAGTAGTTCAGGACGACAATGGCGCCGCCGCGCAGGATTTCCGCGCGGTATTGCGTTTTGTTCTCCAACTCTTTCGCGGCGGCCGTCAGGTCCAACCCTTTCAGCGTCACACCGTTTACGGACAGCACCACATCGCCGTCGCGCAGTCCCAGTTGCCGGGCCAGCGGCACGGCGCTGGCCCTTGGCACCAGCGCGCCCGCCATGACGCCCGACGCATCGACATACGGAACGGCCCCGGACGCTGCGAGCATCTCAATCCCGTGCGCGTCCCAGGCCTGCTCGACCGCGGATCGGCTTACCTGGATAGCCGTCTGGCCCGTCGCAGACGCTTTGCTGGAAGGTGGCGGCGCCGTTCCCCCGCTCTGTGGCGCCACTCCCGCACTCTGCGTCATCGGGTGAGATTTGCGGTACTCCCACGGCGGGGTCGGATTCGATTCCTGCCAAAGCCCGCGTTTGGCGGCCCGCGCCTGCTGTTCCACTTCCGCCAACTCCGGGTCAGACGGCACGTCGGACGCCAGCCACGCTAGCCCCCGCTCGAGCAGACGCCTATTCAGGTCTACGCCGCTCGGAAGCGTGACCTCGCCAAGTACGGTGTTGGCTTTGCTGACTCTATGCGTTTGAATCGTCACCGTCAATCCCAAACACAACGTGTTCACATAGTCGCGCGCCTCTCCCCCGCTGCGCTGCCCCAACTCGGGACAGTCCACCCCGTACAGGACCACTTTCACGGACTGTCCGGGATGCGCGGCATCCGCAATCTCAAGGGTATTGCCGTCAAGAACCGCCGTCACCTTGGTGGTAAGCAATTCGCCTGGAACCGCCATGGCCCATCCGCAAGTCAGGACCACGCACGTCCAAACGCCAACGAGTTCGCGCATCTGTTGCTCCTTCGTTACGGTGGCGCACACGTCTCAAAGCTAGACCGTCGTGCGCCGATGTCCACACGCATTCTACTCGATCAGGCCGCCGCAACGTTCAATTCGGTGGTATAATTCGGTAGCGCTAGCGAAAGCCTGTGGAGTCAAGGTATGGGTCTTTTCATCTCAGCGTCCGGCATCATCGCCTCGTTTCGGAGAAACGACGTCACCGCGAACAACATCGCGAATCTCGCCACTCCGGGATTTCAGGCGTCTACGGCGCTGTCGGTTGACGCGCCCGGCGGCGGGACGTTTGTGGGCGCGGTAACTCGCGATTCCACGCCGGGGCCGCTCGAGTTCACCGGCGCTCCGCTCGACCTCGCTCCCGAATCGGGATTCTTCCGCGTCACGCTGCCCGATGGCGCCACGGCCTACACGCGTTCGGGACACTTTGGCCTCAACGCGCAAGGCCAAGTCGTTACCAGCGGCGGCGCCCAACTCGAGCCGCCCATAGCGGTTCCCGCCAACGCCACCAGCGTAACCGTCCTCCGCGACGGCACGGTCAACGCCACGGTTCCCGGTCAACTAGCGCCCCAGGTCGCCGGGCAGATTCAGGTCTTTCAATTCCCCAACCCGGGCGGTCTGTCTGCGTTGGGAAACGGCCTATTTCGGGAAACCGGCGCCTCGGGCGCCGCGAATCCTGTTTCGACCGAAGCCCCGGTCCTCTCGGGCGCGCTTGCGGGCTCGAATGTTGACCTCTCCACCGAAATGGTGAACTCACTCATCAACGTTCACGCGGCCCGGGCCAATCTCAACGCCTTTCGCGCCCAATCCGACCTCCTGGGCGAGTTGCTCAATATCACGAGCTAAGCGCGCTGTTATTGCGTCGGCGCGGGCGCATGGCGCTGCTGCATCGACTTGAACGCTTTCTCGATATCGGGGTGCGACTGGAAGAAGTTGCCGAATTCCACCAAGCCCGCGCCCGGTTTTTCTTTCACAAAGTCCGCAACATCCTTCATGGACTTGGCCTCGTCGTCTGTGACCTTCCCGTCTTCCAAAACGGTGTTTGCAGTCCCAAAGCACAGCATCACAACCCAGAATGACGCGTCCTCACGCTGGCTCACCTCGTGCAAATCGGAGAACACCGCAGCCTGCGCATCGGGAATCTTCTTCTCGTCATTCCATTTCGTGTAGTTCCTGTCGAACACCTCGACAACCCGAATCTTTTGCTCGCCGAACGACGAGGATCACCAGAAATATCGCCGCCGCGATACTGCAGCCCACCAACCAGTTCGACGCCCCCAACGATTCCCGCAAGATGCGCGAACGTTCTTTGTCAACGGTTGTTCTCATCACGTGCCTGCCTTTCCGGGGCTATCCCCCAACTAAGCGCTGTCCATTCCAAAGCGCAGCGAAGAGCCCAAGAAGACTTACCGCCGCGAAATCCGCTGCTACAATACCCGTCTTCGCGTACAGCCGCAACCCCGCCGCCTTCTCGCACGTATCCCGCCCCGGCCACCTACGACACCGGCACTGCGGGAATCCGCACGAGCGAAATTTCGTCCCTTGCCGCGGTGTTGCCTTCATAGTGTAATGAGTCATCTTGACGGAGTCTTGTGCTTGGACGCGAATGCCGCGAATGGGCGACGAAACACGTGGGAGCAAACTCTCACACCGAAGCCTTGACCGATTCGGAGTCACACTCCTGGGAATCCGGCCAGGAAGTCAACTTCTTGACGCGGCGCGGCCAGAAAGCGTCTGTAAGTTGTTCAGTAGTAGCATCGGCTCGTGCGGAGTCTTACTATGCGGAGGCTTTCTGGCCGCGCCTCTAGGCACTTTGCCGGCGGCGGCCGCTTGGTCCGCGTTGTGTTGTTGCTAGCCAAGAGGCAACGGCCTGGTTGTTAGATTTCCGCCCTGTGACGGTAGAATTATGTGTGACGCGTGACGCGTGACGCGTGGCGCCTGGTGCGGCGCGGAGTAGCGTAAGCTCATTAGCTTCAATGTTTTACCGTTATTCACGGCGAAATGAATGCACGGGAGTCTGTTTTCGTCTATACGTCTACCGAAGTATTCTTGCCGCAAAACCTGTAAATTGTGGTAGAATCAAGGGGGTTGCTAAAGTAACCCCAATATGTGGAGGTACACAATGAAATTGATCTCGATTTTGTCGGTAGCCGTCATCGCCTCGATGGGTCTGTTTCTCGTCGGGTGCGAAACCACGCGCGTCCAGAATGGTGCCCTTATCGGTGGCGCGCTAGGCGCGGGCACCGGAGCGATCATCGGCAACCAGTCTGGCCATGCGGGTAACGGCGCGCTCATCGGCGCCGGCGCTGGCGCGCTCGCGGGCGCGCTCATCGGTGACCAGCAGGAAAAGGCTCGAAGCCAAGCGTCCGCACCGCCGCGTACGACGACTCGCAGCCAGGACCCGGTGGTAACGGGACACTACGAGACCCGCCGCGTCCGCAATGAGTCCGGCGAGACCTACGAGGAGCGAGTCTGGGTTCCGGACCGCTAGTTCGGGATCGTGAAGGTAACGCAACGCATATGGCGTAGAGCCGCAACCCTCACTTTGGGCGGTTGCGGATTGATGGCGTGGTTTGGCGCAGAGTCCGAGGCTCTGCGCCATTCGTTACTTCTGATGGCCGTCTATTGGACTGTTTTCCTGGTCCTATTCGTCATAACTCTGGCCATTGTCTTGATTGACATCCGTTATATCCGGCTTCAATACATCATGGGAGAGCGCGCCATCTACCAGCAGACCCTCGGCGACGAGACTCTCCGCAGGGACCTCCGTAAGTCCCAGCAGACATCACCTCCCCCGGACGCAAAACTCTGAACTGGTACCACATGACTCTTGTCCTTTTCGACATCGACGGAACCTTGACTGCGACCACCGATTCGGACGCGCGATGCTACGCTCGGGCGTTCGAACAGGTATTCGGAATTCCCCTTCCCACCACGGACTGGCACACCTATACCCATGTCACGGATATCGGCATCATTGACGAGACCCTTCAACGGACGGGCCGCGCTGCTCTGAATGAGCACGAACTGGAGCATTTTGAACAACGCTTTCTTCGGGAGATCGAGGAAGAGCACGCCGCGAATCCCGCCGGATTCGCCGAGATTCCCGGGGCAAGGGCGATCATCGAACGACTGTGCGCCCACCCCGATTACACCGTCGCTTTGTCGACGGGCGGCATGCGAGCCACCGCCACATTCAAGCTCAAGTGCATCGGCGTCGACGCCGCGGGTATTCCGGGCGGATATGCGAACGATGCGCGCTCCCGAGCGGACATCGCGCGGATCGCGATGGCGCGCGCAGACGCCGTGACGGCGGACATCGTCTACGTGGGAGACGGATTGTGGGACGCCGTCACATCAGCGGCGCTCGGGATGCGCTTCGTAGCGATAACCCGGGAGTCTTGCCGAGATAGACTTCGCTCGGGCGGCGCCACGGTGTTTGTGGATGATTACGCAAACCAAGACGCCTTTCTCGCTGCGCTACGCCACGCGACAGTGCCATCCCCCTTGCCGGCGAACGTTATGAATCCGGCCCCTGCGGCTGCTATGATACGTCCGCTGTCTTGAGTCCTCGATTTCGAGCGGCGCGCCCGGCCATCAAGGAGCGATTCGCGAAAATGAATCAGCGGCTCTCCGAGCAGTGTATTATCTAGCGGCGTCCATGCTAATCACAACGAAGTTGCTGAGAAAGAAGTCACGCTGTAAACTATGTCGTTGCGGCTCGTCCGCCTTAGGTTAACCGTCAAGAAGCTATCGATAGGAAATCGTTATCATGAAACCGCTTGCGCTTGCCTTAGTAGTGACCTGCGCCCTTGTAGCCTGTGCCCCTCGTCAACAGAACGAGGCGCCAGCACAGCCCAAAGCCGTAACGCCTAACGCGCCGGCGTCCCGCCCCGGCGGGACACCCGTGATCAAGACTGCGCTTAACTACAATATTGGGGACGTCGAGCAATGTGTTCACTTGCAGATGACTCTAGCGGACGAGTCAAAGGCCGCAAACGTAGAGGTTAAGGAACTGACGCGATCCAACAAACTCATCAACAGCTCGACCATTACAGTTTCTCCGCCATTCCCCGAACACCTGTGGGTCAGACTTTTCGTCGTCCTGGACAACAAAGGCCCTGAGGCCCCCGTCGTGTTGCGAGGCTCGGTCGCGCTGGGCGAAAAGGGGGAGAAAGTGATCCAGCCCTTCAAATGCGTTTCTTTTCTGCGAAACGAAATTGCGGAGACGAAGATCGACATCATGCCGCATTTGGAGGGGACTCCAGAATCGGTCTTCGTGGGCATAAAGGCCGACGCCCTTCTACTCCCCGCTGGAACCGACGCCGCCTCTGTGAATCCCGATACCGCCACGGCTTCACCCGAGAACATGAGCGTTCTGTTCAGCAATCCGTTTGTGGTCAAGTTTAATCGCGCCCCGGAAGCAAAATGAACGTCGTTTGTATCGGCGCACATCCCGATGACTGCGAGTTCTTCGCCGGTGGCGTTGCGGCGAAATGGGCCCGGCTGGGCCATAACGTGCTTTTTGTCTCCACGACCAACGGCGACATCGGCCATCACCAGATGGCGGGGGGCGAACTTGCCCGCCGGCGCTTGGCGGAGTCGCACGTTTCCGCCGAACGAGGCGGAGTCAAGACGCTGGTGCTTGGCTACCATGACGGCGAATTGCAGCCTACGCTCGAGGCCCGCAAAGAGGTGGTTCGTATCATTCGCACGCACAACGCGGATATTGTGCTGACCCACCGCCCGAACGATTACCACCCCGACCATCGGTACACGTCGCTGCTGGTCCAGGACGCGGCGTTCATGGTCGCGGTGCCCCATTTCTGCTCCGAGACACCGGCGTTGCGCAGAAACCCGGTTTTTCTTTATTTGGCCGACTCGTTCACCAAACCGGCGCCATTCCATCCCCACATTGCCGTGGACGTCAGCGATGTTATGGACACGAAGTTCGAGATGCTGGACGCCATGGAATCTCAAGTGTACGAGTGGCTTCCCTGGTTGGCGGGCAAACTCGGGGAAGTCCCCAAGGAACTGAAGGCGCGCAAGACTTGGCTGCGCAAGACGTATGCCCCTTACTTCGTGACGAAGTCCAAGTCCGGCCGCGCAGCTCTGGAATCGTGGTACGGAAAGGCTCGCGCAAGTCAAATCAAGTTCGCTGAATTTTTCGAAATCTCCGAATACGGCCATCAGCCGTCTCGCGAGGAAATTCGGCGCTTGTTTCCGTTCTTCAAAAACGTCCGAAAACGTTAGGACCGGGTAGCCTTGTGCGCGCCCGTTGGACGCGGCGCTGGCTGGTTCTGGAGGGAGGATCTTTCAAGATGAGGCGCTTCACATCGGTCTTACTCGCGTTGACGCTGTCTGGAATGGCCGTTGCGGCCACTCCTCCAAGTCCAACCATTGACAGCGCCGGCTCCGGAGTCGTCGAGGTCGCCCCGGACTTCGTGGAGTTCTGGATTCATCAGCGCGGCACGGGCAAGTCTTTGGCGGAATCCGCGGAGGGCAGTCAGGGTTTTGAGCCTGCGCTTCGCAAAGAGTTGGAGACACGCCAGCTCACGGCATCGGCGCTGGAATTCTCGAATTTAGCCATCCCCAACGCGGCCAATCTCACCACGTTTCGGTCCGCCAAACTGCGCTTCAGTGCTGTGGCCTTCAAGAACAATGAGGAAGGCCCAAAGCAGTTCGCCAAGTTATGCGACGACATTCTCGCGGTCGCATTGGCGCTAAAATGCGAGGTAGACGGCCCCCTACTTGGCGTGGAGAACACGAAGTCCGTCGAGCAGGCCGCCGTGACGCTCGCTACGGAAAAGGCCTATCCAGGCGCCGAGGCGATCGCCATCGCCATGAAGACGCAGATTATCGGGATCGAAAGCGCCAGCGTAGTCAGCTTGGTCTGGAACCAGGATGCCGCGTCCAAAGCACAACAGCCGGACATACGCCGACTCACCTGCACCGCGAAAGTCCGGATTTGGTACCTCTACGCCGTACCACAGGGCGGATGAAAGGCCAGGATTGGATTTCGCGCTCTCAGGCAGAGTTCCCGGGCGAGTCCTGCGCGCTCTTTGCCAAGCTGTTCGCACGCGGCAGTTCGATCACGAATCCTCGCGACGGATCATAGATTAGATTGCCCTCGTGGAGCTTGACGATTTCTTGCGCCAAGTGCAATCCGAGGCCGAGATGCCCCCCGCCTTTGGCGCTAAAGAACGGCAGGAAAATTGCTTCGCGGTCCGACTCGGGAACTGGCGGCCCCGAATTCCAGACTTCTATGTCTACCCAGCCTTCGCGGGCCTTGAGTTGTACGCGCACGCGCCGTTCCGCCGAATTCTCGAGCGCCTCGACCGCATTACTCATCAGGTAGATGATGGCTTGCTCGAGTCTCGGCTTGAGCACCACAAGCGACGGAATCCCCTTCTCATATTCTTCCTCGAGCGAGATTCGCGCGACTTTGAGGTCGTAGCGGCGAAGATCCAGTATGTGCGTCACCAGCGCAGCGGGCTCGATGAGAGTAATATCGAGGCGCTCTTTCCGGGCCACTGAGGTCAGATTGTTGACCAGCGAACTGCACCGGCGCGCCGCCTCCATGACCTCGCCCAGCATGCGCCGGGATTCGTCACTGAGTTGAGTGTCTAACTGGACAAGCTCAGCATACGCCAGAACGGCGCCCTGCAGATTGTTCACGTCATGCGTGACACTGCTGACGCAGCGCCCCACCTGCGCATACCTGTAGAGCTGCTTCAACGCGGTAAGTACTTCGTTTGATTTGAGCTCACGAAGCGCAGCAAACTCGCCGCCCCCGTCGCTCGGGTTCTCTCCAGTCATATCTCCGCCTCTGCGCCGGACAGATTGTGCCATACAAGGTCCCAGAGGTCAAGCAGATTCCGTAAAAGTCAGCCCAGAAACGCGTTTTCCACTTTTTATCCTAAATTCGGTGATTGGCGCGTTACTGAGGCGCTGAAGTCCAGCAGAATAAAGAATCCGCACTATAGTCGCGAGAGTCATCGGGGAAGGGGACTGACCCCCTATTTCGCACTAAGGCGCAGTACGAAATAGGGGGCCAGTCCCGCCAACGTCTCGATTTGGGCTTACAGATTACGAATGATCGCGGCGCCAAACTCGCTGCACTTCAACAGCGTGGCCCCTTCCATCAGTCGAGCAAAATCATACGTGACGGTCTTCGCCTTGAACGTCTTCACCAGCGCATTCGTGATAGCGTCGGAGACCTCGGTCCAGCCCATGTGTTCAAACATCATTACGCCGGACAGAATCACGCTGCACGGATTCACCTTGTCCTGATTCGCGTACTTCGGCGCCGTGCCGTGCGTGGCTTCAAAGACCGCGACTCCGTTCGCGTAGTTAATATTTGCGCCCGGCGCGATGCCGATTCCGCCCACCTGCGCCGCCAACGCGTCGCTGAAATAGTCACCGTTCAAGTTCAGGGTCGCTACCACGTCGAATTCGAGCGGGCGCGTCAGAATCTGCTGTAGGAAGATGTCCGCAATGCAGTCCTTGACGAGCAACTTACCCTTAGGGTCGCCACCGCAGTCGTCCCAACCGACCGCGACGTCGGAGAACTCTTCTTTCACGAGTTCGTAGCCCCACTTCATGAAGGCGCCTTCGGTAAACTTTTGAATGTTCCCCTTATGCACCAAGGTCACCGTCTTCTGCTTGTGCTTAAGCGCATACTGAATCGCAGAGCGAATCAGGCGCTTCGACCCCGTGAGGCTTATCGGCTTGAATCCAATACCGGAGTCCGGACGAATATTCCAGCCGAACTCCTTCTTCGCGAATTCGAGGAACTTCTTCGCCTCCGGGCTCCCCTCTTTCACTTCCAACCCCGCGTACACGTCCTCGGTGTTCTCGCGGAAGATGACCATATCCACCTTCTCCGGTTCGCGAACCGGGCTCGGCACACCTTCAAAATGGCGCACCGGCCGCACACACGCGAACAGATCCAACTGTTGCCGCATGGCGACGTTAAGACTGCGGAAGCCGCCGCCGATCGGTGTCGTCAGCGGACCTTTGATTGCCACGGTAAATTCGCGGACCGCGTCCAGGGTCTCTTCCGGGAAATACGTGCCACAGACTGAATTGGCCTTTTCACCCGCGTAAAGCTCCATCCACGCGATTTGGCGCTTGCCGCCGTAGCAGTGCTTTACGACGGCGT
Organism: Candidatus Hydrogenedentota bacterium; assembly: GCA_016215105.1. Lineage (GTDB taxonomy): Bacteria > Hydrogenedentota > Hydrogenedentia > Hydrogenedentales > SLHB01 > JACRLJ01. Next base: position 35,304 of record JACRLJ010000089.1, on the reverse strand, counting down.
CGAACACGGCCTGCGACGCCCGCCAAATGTCGGGCCCCGTGCCGTCGCCTTCGCTGAATCCAATAATGGGCTTGTCCGGCGTCTGCAATACGCCATCTTTCACCGTAATCTTGTCGCCTGCCGGTACCTTCACGAATTTGTAGTTGCCCATTGTCCTTTTCCTTGCCTTTTCCGTCGTTAGATTCTATGGCGCCCAGGCTACACCCCGAGGCGTGTGTTACGCGGATTATCCGCGGTCAAATAGCCTATGGTGTGACTTCTTAGTCAGCAACGCGTACGCAAACAGCACGGGAGTCTCCGACAAAGAAATCATAATGCGACCAACCGCACTTCTTTGACGTGCGGCGATTTGCGAACCTTGTCCAATACCGCTTCCGGCACTGCTTCATCCAAGTTCAACAAGGTCGTCGCCAACCCGCCGCGGGCCACGCGGCCCAGCGTCAGATTCGCGATGTTGATTCCGGCGTCCCCAAGGATACACGCCACCGTCCCTATGGTCTTGGGCTTGTCCTCGTTTAGGCACACCAGAATCCACCCTTCCGGATGCGCGTCCATGCGAATATCGTCAATCAGGCAAATCCGCGGATCATCCTTGCTGAATAAGGTCCCCGCCACACGGTGCGTCTCTTGATCCGTCGTGACCGTAACCCCGATTTCAAAGGTATAGTTCGATTCGATCGCGCGCCGCGTCTCCTTCGACTCGATTCCGTGGTGCTTCAGCATCACCGGCGCGCTCACCGCGTTGACCGACTCCACCAGCGGGGACAGGAATCCCGTCATCACCGCCGCGCTAATCGGGTAGGTATCAGTCACGCCTAAGTCGCCGGCGTACTCGATCTCGATGGAGATTGGCCGGCCGCGCATGAATCCCGATTGGAAGCGTCCCAGCTTCTCCGCCAAGTACAACAACGGCTGAAGCGTCTTGCGCTGCTCGCTGTCCAAGCTCGGCACGTTCACCGCGTTGATAATGGCGCCCGTCGTCAGGTAGTCAACGATTTGTTTCGCGATATCCACGGCCACCGTCAGCTGCGCTTCGTCCGTCGAAGCCGCCAGATGCGGGGTGGTCACTACGTTATCGAGCCCGAGGAAGGGGTTGTTCTCCAACGGCTCGCTGGTATACACGTCCAACGCGGCGCCGGCAATTACCTTGTCCCACAACGCCTGGGCCAAGTCGGCTTCATTGATGATTCCGCCCCGCGCGCAATTCACGATGCGGCACGTTGGCTTCATTCGCCGCAATTCCGCCGCCTTGATCAGATTATTCGTCTTCTCCGTCTTCGGCGCATGGACGCTGATAAAATCCGACCGCTCGATAAGTTCATCGAGCGACACCAGTTCCACGCCTAAGGCATCCGCCTTCATCTGCGTCAGTATTGGGTCAAATGCGATGACCTTCATCTCGAAGGCCTGCGCGCGTTTCGCCACGGCCCCGCCTATACGTCCCACGCCGAGCACCCCGAGCGTCTTGCCGCACAACTCCGTGCCCATGAAGTTCTTGCGATCCCAGCGGCCTTCCATCATGGTGGCGTGGGCCTTCGGAATGTTCCGGCACAGCGCAAACAATAGCGCGAACGTGTGTTCGCACGTGGATATGGTGTTGCCCCCCGGCGTGTTCATTACGACGATTCCCAGATTGGTCGCGGCGTCCTTATCGACATTGTCGGTCCCAACGCCCGCGCGCCCGATCACCTTCAGTTTCTTCGCATTTTTCAGCGACTCCGCAGTGACTTTCGTCGCGCTACGCACCACCAAACCGTCATAATCAGGAAGAATCTGCGCTAATTGTTCCGGTTTCTGCGCCGGCTTCACGTCTACCTCAAACCCTGGCGCGGCGCGCAGAATTTCGACGCCTTCTTCGCTAAGATTATCCAGGACCAGTATTCGTGGCATGCCAAACTCCTCAGTATCCGCGAACTTCGCGGACAACAATGCGTCCAAGCCGCATCAACGCAAATCCCAGTACCGCCCTAAGCAAAAGAAAAAGGGACCGGCCCATTTCCGAAACGCCCCAAAAAACTCTCCTGTGGGGACGCTCGATAACGATCCAACCCCGGAAGAAGAAGAGGAAAAGTGTGACAAATAGCTTAACAAACCCCGCAAATCGTGTCAAATTCACGAAACGCGGCGTTTGACATTCCTCCCCGCGCATTTACCATCGCCGCCTACGCAGCGCCCAAGTCCCTGCGCTCCAGCATCCTACCAGTTCGCATAGTCGGAATGGTGGCGTTCGCTAAACACTTGGGTTCCAAACCGGTATACGTGCGCGCCAGTTGATTTCCACGCGCCCGCCTGCACACTCGCTTTTTTGCACAACGCCGACAGGCAATGCGCCTCATCCCATCGGTGTGCGCGGGCCTCTTGCGGCAACACTACCGCAGCCGTCCACGGCTCCATGCGCTCCAGGTACAGTCCATCGCGTCCCGCCTCGATGTCGTCCAGGTCCTCGACCGGAGCGAGCGACTTGTCTGCGCTCTCCCCCGGACGAACCACGGTAATCTCGATATCAATGTCGTCCGTCTCGTTGGGCGCCACGGGGCGATATTCTTCATCGTGCAACGTCGCCTGGACAGCGAAGGCCTGGAGGGCTTGCGCCAGGGGCTTGTCGCAGTTCACCGAACCCGCCCTCCCCCGGAGATGCCCGGCGCACCGCATCGTGACGAAGACCCCGTGCCGCTCGCACAATGTCTGGGTGAGCCTGTAGTTGCCAAGGTCCCGCAAATTCCCGTGCGTCACGCAATCCTGCATTGCATCGCGCGCGATCTGCAGCAACACCCGCTCCTCTTCTCGTGTAAGAAAGACTCCGGCGCTCGTTGCCATGGCCAAAACCTCCCCGCCATCACCCGGCGGCGTCTTCAACCAGCCGAGCCGAGCTAACGCCAGAACCCCTCCGGCGCTACGCCCGGACGGCCTGCACGATCCGTTCTCTAAGCTCATTATACCCCTAATTGCGGGTTTCCAGTTCCCCTTGGCCGAACTGGGTATTGGGTTCCGCTATCCCTTCAGCTTTGCGGCAATGCTGGCGACGTGCTTCCCCTGGTAACGCGCCTGCGCGAGCTCCTTGGCGCTGGGCTTGCGCGAGCCGTCCGCGCCCGCGATGGTACCCGCGCCGAGGGGCCCGCCGCCTTTGAGTTCGCTAATGTCCGTCAATTCAGGGCACGTATAAGGCAGCCCCACGTAAATAAACCCGTGATGCAGGAGCGTTGGGATGAACGTAAGGATCGTGGTCTCGTTGCCGCCGCCCGTGCCGGTGCTCGTGAACACGCTCGCTACCTTGCCAACCAACGCCCCCTTCACCCACAGGCCGCCCGTTTGGTCCAGAAAGTTCCGCATCTGGGCGGCCATGTTTCCAAAACGCGTCGGCGTACCGAAGATGATGGCGTCGTAATCGGCCAATTCGGCCGGCGCCGCAATGGGCGCGGCTTGGTCGAGTTTGACGCCGTGCCGTTTGGCCGACTCCTCTGGCATGGTCTCGGGGACGCGTTTCACGGAGACTTCGACGCCGACCACCTCGCGGGCTCCTTCGGCGACGGCGCCGGCCATGGTTTCAATGTGGCCGTACATGGAGTAGTAAAGAACAAGTACCTTGGGCATGGAATGCTCTCCTTCTCAGTTTGTTTCCGTTCCGAACCGACGGGATCAACGTAAACACCAAAGTCGCCCACAGGCTTCCCGTCCTGTCACGTTCCCAACGCCATATCTACCGCGGCGGGAAACACCGCTCCGACATCCCCCTCTATCCGTAATGAAACGCACGCTTCCCCGTCGTGTTCTGTAGCGCCGCGATTCACGATCACGTATGGAACGCCCCGTTTCGCCGCCGTCAGCGGAATCGAGGCCGCCGGGTACACCGACAGGGTCGACCCCAACGCGACTACCAGGTCCGCCTTCGACGCGGCGTCGTACGCCCGCTCCATCGTCTTCGGATCGAGGTCTTGCCCAAAACTAATCGTCGCCATCTTCAAGTAGCCCCCGCACGCGCATAGAGGAGTAGTACGATGCGTCGCGAAGAATTCAAAGTGCGGTCCCGGCTCGCTCCGCCTATGACACTGTACGCACTCGACCAGAGAATTCGTCCCATGAACTTCGACCAAGAAGTCCGCGCTCGTACCCGCCAGCGAATGTAGCCCATCGATGTTCTGGGTAACGACCTTTTCCACTTTTCCCGCTTGCTCCAGGCGCACGACTGCGGCGTGGACCGCGTTTGGCCGTGCCGCCGCCATCGCTGGCCACCCTTCCAGTTTGTACTCCCAGTACTCGACCCGCGCCGCTTCCGACGCCATGAAGTCCTGGAAATATACCGGCTTCCGCTTCGACCACACGCCCCCCGGCCCTCGAAAATCCGGTATACCGCTCCCCGTGGAAATTCCGGCGCCGGTGAACACCAGGATTTGACGCCCCGCCGAAACATACCCGGTCAGATCGGAAACGTCGCTCATTGCAGCCTCCTCCCATCGTGTTCACCCGCTCTGGAGCCGTATAGCTGGAGATTAGAATACATCACCGGCAATCCGTTCACTAGAAGTCGTCTTCGACCACGACAAGCCTGATTGTCACCTCCGCTCAGACGAAGATTTCGCGGCGTGTTACCGATGCCCAACGCTGGTGTAGCGCGAATGACGCCGTAAACGGAATTAGGCAAGTTGTGCGTTTGAATTCTCGAAATAGCTTTTCGTAGAGTAGCCAACGCTACCCACGTGATCCTGAAGAAGGGAGCACATGGGACATGAATCTGACCAGACCGCGTGTATATCTGGAGACTTCGGTTGTCAGCTACCTGGTTGCGCGTCCCTCACGGGACGTCGTGCTGCGCGGCAATTCTGGGTGCCTTCAGTCAAATCAGAATCCTCTTGACCAAGAGTCCCTCACGAAGACTGTGGTGGAACGAAGCGAACGACTGCACCCCGTGCGTGAGGTCTCCCTAAAAAGCACATAGAAGTTCGACGCAAATGCTCGGCTTCCTAATCGGACTTTGTCGCCCCGGGAGGACAGTTCAGGCCATGGATACTGGAGAGAAGGAGCAAGCCCAAGTCGAAAGCGGCGGACACGTTTTCTCGCCGAATCGGGTATGGAGAGATTCTGTACACCTCAAATGGCTCTCTATCGTGTACGGTTACTTGGTTCTGAGTGGGGGGGTTTTTCTAGGAAGCATCTTCGTTTATGGTGTGCAGTCCATCTTGAATTGGCTGGGATTGGCTCACCACTTACCGTGGGGTGAGATGACTGCGCCAGTCTACCTGGACGAGCTCTTGGCTCACGTTCATCCAGGACTGGGTTTTGTGGTCGGTTGTATGTTCTTCTACTCTCTGTGGCACTCGGTAGCGACTGGTCCCATAGGTAACATAGTATTGTGTCCAGAAGGCGTGCGCGTCGAAACGATTCCAGGATATCCGTTTCTCTCGTCTAGGTACGACGTATATGAGGTAGAGTCCAGAAGTGCCAAGACTGAAGGGGGTCTGCTGTCGTGGTGGAGATCCCTACTAAGAAGTACAATTATTCTCGTGCCGTGGCGGGAGATAGCGAGTATGCGCGTATACGAGGATAAGTGGCCCAGTCCGCACACAAGGGCCATCGATCTAGGTCTTTCCGTCGGGGGATTTCTACGTTTTTCCGAAATCGCGGATCTTGGTGTGCTTAGGCATAGACTGCAAAGCATAACTGGTACGGAGCGGGTGATTCGCGACTCTTTTGCGAGACATATTCTAGCAAGCCCCGCGTTTCAGTTGTCGCTTGTTGCGGTGGCGCTTCTTGTTTTGTATGTAAACGTCTGGTGAACCCAGGTCCTGTTTGCGCGTGACGTGGTTGCGGGTTACAGCTTGAACGGGGCGGTTGCTTCGGGGGGGGAGGTTGGCCTTCCACGGGTCGGGCAGGAGCAGGTGGATATCCTTGTTGGGGTGGGTGGGGATGCGCAGCAGGAGGTCGCTCAGGCTCTCGTGGCTTCACTTCGTTGCAGCCACCGCCAGGAGTGTCAGGACGAGACCAAGAGGCGGCCACAGGGCCAAGTGTACAGCCGTGGCCAAAGTCAGCGCCAGCGTTCCCGCGAATACCGACAAGCATAGCGCCACACCGAACAACGCTGCGCCCAGCGCTACGATGATCCTTCGTTCGCGCCCGTCTACCGGTACCGAAGTGTCCGTTCGTGGCGCTTCCCTTCGATGCCGCACCAGACCGGCAATCGCGAGCGCGTACAATACGAAAGTAAGCAGCTGAATGGGGATTGAGGGCAACCCTTCAGGCCGGATAAAACGATACGTCAATCCGTAGAGCAGCAGTAGATAGACACACAATCCGACGAACCCGCGCCGGCCAAATACCACAACTGCGTCTCTGCCCGGCTCGGAAAGCGCTGGCCCCCCTAATCGTAACGCGGCGTACAAGAGGAAGGAGACAAACGCCAGATTCAGAAGTAGATTCACGAATCCGCCGGAGTTCATCGCCATTGTAGTCGCGAAGCTTATCGTCAGATACACCTGAATCGCGCGTGCGGTCCTGCTCTTTCCCGTAAGCCAAGCCAGACTGGGAAACAACGCGCGCACTGTTGGCGAGATCAGGCTAAGAATCGCCAGTGGCACGATGAAGGATGCGACCGGATGATAGCAGAATACCATGCTAATTTCGGAATAGCCGAAAGGCCCGATGCGTCCCAAGGCGACCGAGCCGGCGCCGTCGTACCCGCTCCAGATGACTTTCGTTATCCAGGACTCGTATAGCCCATACAGCACTCCCCACAAATACAGCGACGCCAGCGAAGTCCTACCCGTCCACACGGCGAGCGTGGTAAAGAAGAAGAAATGCGCAAAGTACAGCCAATACGTAACCAGCAAGGTCCACGGATGCCACAGCCCGGCCCTCAACGAGGCCCCCGAGAATACCTCCGCCGTCACCAGGACGATTAGACCGGCGAACAGCCTCGCCGCCACCAGCTGGGTTGTGGTTTCTCGGTGCGCCGCCGAATCCCCGCCAATTGCTGCTGCGTCCACGCGAATAACCTCCCACCGGGGCCACCGGTATCGAAATACAGCGCCAGCTATTCATCAGCCATTCTCCCCTATGTACCCCGCGGGCCGCACAAGGGTTACATCGCGCAGCGCTTCATTTCGCCGGCGCCAAACGTAGCAGCGGCGCATTGCTGCAAACCACAGCGCCGGATCAATACCGCCCGTACTCCCGGCACATCTCGATCATGGCCAGTAGGTTCCGAGCAGGGATTTCTGAGTGGATTACGTTGGAGGAACCGAGAATATAACCGCCGCCCGCGGCCGCCGCATCGATACACCCACGCGTTTCCGCAGCAACTTCATTCTGTGCGCCGAACGTCAGAGTGCGCCCGCAGTCCACGTTGCCCCAAAGAATGAGGTGCGGCAGGCGCCGCCGGACATCCTCGAGTTTCATCCCGGCTTGACGGTCGATCTCCCCGTAGCCGCGCACCCCGGACTCGACGAAGAGTTCCTGAGCGATGGGCCAAATGACTCCGTCGGTCCTAAATATGTACGGAATGCCGTGCCGCGCACACGCCGCCGTCATCCGCTGTAGCGGCGCCAGCATGAATTGGCGAAAATGCGCCGCGGAATACGCCGGGCCGCTGTTGGACGCCAAATCACCCCCACCCCAGATCATGTCCACCCCCATCTGCGCCATCACGTCGATCATCTCGCACGCTTGGTCAGCCTGAATATCGAGATACCGCTGGACCACTTCGGGTAACTCGAGCATGGCCTCCCACCATGCCGCCTCCATGGGGATAGCGAGACATGGGCCGTCAGCAATCGCACGCCGCGTCCCGAACCGTTCGATTAGCCGCCGCAGTAGAGGAAACGACTCCGCGGTGAGCACGGAACGGGCCGCGTGTTGCCCGGCAAGGTCCTGAACATGCGACGCGATTTCCTGTAACGCCCCCTGATGACGCAATGACGAGTCGATTGTAGCAAACGTGTCGGAAGCTGGATTGAATTGCTCCACTCGCCACGCACAGTCCAAGTCGCCGAAGAAATACGTGAATTCGTCCAGCTTCCGGGCGGGTTTGCCGCCACCGGCCCAAGGCAGCGACACGACGTCGAAGTCCAGCGCCTCAACCAGCGCACACCAGTCCTCGAAGAACGCTTCGACGTATTGCTCGTACGCGTTCGGCCCCGCTAACGCCGCTTCCACACCGAGCCGGCGAAAGCCGCCACCCCCAGTATGAGCCTTCCGGCCTAACACTTCGGAGGCCGGTTTCGACGCGACCCCTTGCTCGAAGTAGGGCACGCGATCCGGTTCCATGAATCGCAACGAAGTCAACACCCTCTCGCGAGACGTCATGATTCCCTTCTCCGCTCCTTCGGACCGTTCACCCCCAAGAAGATCCTTCGGCTGCAGCAGGAACTCGTTCAAGACAAGCGGGACTTGTAATCCTCGTACCCAAACTCCCGTACGACACGCAGTCCGGCGCCGGGGTGGTAGGTTGCGATTGAGGGCAGACGCACTCCGTTGAATGTGGTGTTCTTCACCATCGTGTAGTGCGCCATGTCACCGAACACCAACTTCGACCCTACCCGCAGAGGCTCAGAGAACGAGTACTCACCGATCACGTCGCCAGCAAGGCAAGTCAGGCCACCCAAACGATAGGTGTATGCGAATTCACCCGGGGCGCCGGCGCCCTCGATTTTCGGACGATAGGGCATTTCGAGCACGTCGGGCATATGCGCGGTAGCCGACGTGTCCAGAATCGCGATATCGCCCCGATTGTGAACGATGTCGAGCACCGACGCCACCAGCACCCCCGTGTTGAGCGCGATGGCCTCCCCCGGCTCCAGGTACACCTCCACCGCGTGGCGGGCACGGAAGCCGTCAATGATTCGGCACAACCGATCTACATCGTATCCGGGCCGCGTGATGTGGTGGCCCCCGCCGAAATTCACCCAGGACACCCGCTCCAGGTACGCCGCAAACTTCGCCTCGACCACAGGGAGGGTGCGTTCGAGCGCGTCCGAGTCTTTCTCGCACAGGGTGTGAAAGTGGAGACCGGTCAATCCATCGAGATTTGCGCCTTCGAGTTGATCGCAGGTCACGCCGAGTCGCGAGCCCGGCGCGCAGGGATCGTAGAGCGCGACCTCCACCTCCGAGTGCTCCGGATTCACGCGCAAGGCGCAGCCGATACTCTTCGGCTGCGCCGCAACCACCGGCTTGAACCGGTTCCATTGGGACACCGAATTGAAACTAATATGGTCGGCGTACCGGATGATTTCCGCGAGTTCAGCGTCGCTGTACGCCGGCGCGTAGGCATGCACCTCGCCGCCAAACTCCTCGGCGCCGAGTTGGGCTTCGTGGGGAGAACTTGCCGCGACTCCCTTGAGATACTTGCGCACGAGTGGAAAGGTGGCCCACATCGCAAATCCCTTGAGGGCCAGGAGTATCTTGCAGCCGGTCCGTTGTTGCACGGAATCCAAGAGACGCAGATTCTGCTCAAGGAGTGACTCGTCGCAGACGTAACACGGCGTGGGCACGTCATTCAGATCGAAGCTCATAGATTCGTTTCGATCCAGGGCAGTCCGTGCTGGTTCAGTTTCTCCATGAACGGCGCGGGATCGAATTCCTCGACGTTGAACACGCCTTTCCCCCGCCACTTTCCGGTGAGCATCATCATCGCGCCGATCATCGCGGGCACACCCGTGGTATACGAAACCGCCTGCGCTTTGACCTCTTTGTAGCATTCCGCGTGATCGCAGATGTTGTAGACGAAGTATTTCTTCGGCTTTCCGTCCTTGATTCCCTCGACCACGCACCCGATGCACGTCTTGCCTTTGTACCCCACGCCCAACGACGACGGATCGGGCAACAGCGCCTTGAGAAACTTGAGGGGTACGATCTGATGTCCTTCAAATTCGACAGGATCAATACGTGTCATTCCGACATTCTGCAACACGCGCAGATGCGTCAGGTACTCCTGGCCAAAGGTCATCCAGAACCGGATACGCCGGACGCCTTTGATGTTCTTGGCCAGCGACTCCAACTCCTCGTGGTACAGCAGGTAGGAGTCTTTCGGCCCTACGCCTGGGTAGTCGAATGACATCTTCACCGACATCGGGTCGATTTCGATCCACTGTCCGTTCTCGTAGTACTTTCCGCGTTGGGTTACCTCACGGATATTGATTTCGGGATTGAAATTCGTGGCAAACGGATGCCCGTGATCGCCCGCATTGCAGTCCACAATGTCGATCGTGTGTATGTCATCAAAATGGCGTTTCTGCGCGTGCGCGCAGAAGATGTTCGTCACGCCGGGATCGAACCCGCAGCCCAGCAGGGCCATGATCCCGGCCTGCTTGAAGCGGTCTTGATAGTCCCACTGCCACTTATAACAGAATTTCGCTTCGTTCGGCGGTTCATAGTTTGCTGTATCCAGATAATCGACGCCAGTCTCCAGGCACGCGTCCATAATGGGCAAGTCCTGGTACGGCAGGGCCACATTGATCACGACCGCTGGTCTGAAATCTTTGATGAGGGCCACCACTTCGGCAGGCTTGTCCGCGTCCACCTTCGCCGTACGAATCGGACGGCTCAATTGCGCCTTTATCCGTTCGCAACGTTCCAAGGTCCGGCTCGCCAAACAGATCTCCGAAAACACTTCTGGAACCTGGGCGCACTTGTGGGTAACGACTCCGCCGACCCCGCCCGCGCCAATAATCAATACGTTGCTCATATTCGTACTCCAATTCTCGGTAGATGCGGCACTTAATCCTATTCGTCGAAACGGTAGTGAAGATTCCGCGACGTGACAGGCGACGGCGTTCCCAGTTGGCAAACGCAGACTGCTTCTGGGAACCTTCCTTGGGCCTCCGGATCAGCCGGGGGTCTAGTCAGACGATAAGTATACTTGATTTGCCTTGCGACTGCCTCTCGGCCGAGTATGCGCGAGCCAACGACGCGGAAGATTCTGCCATTTTCCTACGAGTGCATTTTCGCCACGTCGTACTTGACCTGAAGAAAGGAATAGGACGCGATTTCCACACGCCCAAACGCAGGATGCGCCACCACCGCCTGTTCGTCGCCGAAATTGAGCACGAGCAAGGAGCCGTCCGACTCGCATGAGATAAAGACGCTGTCCGGCCGTGTGGATTCCAGCGCGGCCCTAACCTGGGACGATAACGGTGAAGTTTGCCCGAGCAGCGTCGCGCGCACAAACGCTGCATACAGCGAAGGCGGCTCATCGTCTCCAAGGTAGTGGAAGAACTGTCCTTTGCCCGTGTCACCCTTGTCCCAGTTCTTGAAAACGGTGTCGTCGCCCTCGACCGTAGCCAGGGTGGTGTGCAGGAAACACGGGAAAATCACGGTTCCGCCATTGCGCAACCACGCATCGATCTCCTTCAACACTCCGGATTCGACTTGATTGCCCCACGCGAAGATCAACACCTTGTACCGACTAAGGAAGCCGTCCGAGATTAGGCGGTCGTCTAGGTAGTCGACTTCGAGTTGATTCCGGATTTCTCTCGCATACGGATTGAACCCCCACGCGTTCAGATAGCGGAACGTATCTTGCGAAAGGAAGTTCATCGTCTGCGGATAGTACAGCGCGACCTCGACGCGGGGCGCCTGCCTGCCGTCAAACAACCCATAGTGCTTCAGCCAGTTCTCAATAGACGTTTGGCGGTCAAAGATGTTCCCCCCATAGATGAAGAAGTGATCCCCGTTGTTCGTGATGCAATTGAACATCCGCCCGGCAGTCCCGCGCGCGGTATGCCCCATAGCCGGCTCGAAACCCACTGGGATCTGGTACAGCCGCGCCGCCGTGGCCCCTAAGCGTGTCGCGTAGTAGCACTGGTGAAAGCTGTCGAGCTCATTGGTCAGTCGTATCCCGCCGTTCACTTTCAGCATGCTTTTCGCTTGAGCGGTGTAGTCAGTGCCGATCTCCGCCGCGCCCCAACCGCCGGCCGATTGGTAAATCGGAGTGTTTGGCATCGCCTTACGCGCCTCGATAGCCCACCACTCGCACCAGTTCGACATGGAGTCGTTGTACCACGTATACACGTCAATTCGCTGCCGCTTCGACGTACAGTGTTCCGGTAGTATTGGCCGCGCGGCTTCAAAGGAAATGGTCTCCGACTCCCACGCCCGGCGCAGCGCCTCGTCGGTCTCGTATTTCGCGCGCAAGTACTGACGGAAGTCCTCCGCGGCGTAGTCGTCTCCGGCCCACATTCCGATGTGCAGGTGCATCTTCGCCCCGCCATACCCCCAGTCCCCCGCCGCTGGATATTGGGATTCGCCAAAATTGCCCGAGGGTCCCAACCTCACCCCTTGAAGACACCGCATTGGCTCGTAGTGCTTGCCGAATTCCTGAAGGAATCGAGTCACGTGCTTCTGATGATACGGACTCCAGATGCTCTGGATTGGATTGCTCAGGCCGTGCTCAAGGCACACGAAACCGACGTTCTCGTCCGAATCGTAGAACCAATCAGGCAACGTATAGGCCGACCCGACGATCAGCAGCGGAAAAAGCTTGAGGTCGTACCGGCGCAATTCGTCAACAAGCGCATCATAGAAACTCCAGTCAAAATGTCCTGGCGCCGGTTCGACGAAATCCCAACGGACATACGCCTCCACCGCATTGAAGCCCAGCGCTTTGGCCAGCGGCGCATACTCGCGCAACATATCCACCGAGGACTTCGGCCCGTCGTTCCGGCCAAGCACCTGAACGCCCGCGCTGCACACCACCTGCATCGGACGGCGCAGCGTCACCGCCGGAGTAATCTTCGCTGGAATCTTGGCCTGCAATCCGGACCAGTAGTCCTCGGTCGCGCCGTCGATTACCCGGACCTCGCGAACACTCTTCGTTCCGGTAAACACCACGTCTGGCTTTCCCGAATCCAGTTCTCCCGACACTTCGCCATCGAATTCGAACGCCGCCGTTCGCAATTTCCCCGTATTCAGACGCGTATATGCAACCGACCGGCTGGCAGGACGCCACTCTCCCTTGAATTCCGGATTGATCAGGCGCTTGGCCGCGATGACCCCGTAGCCGTCGTCCACGTAGTCGAGCTCGACAACAAGACGCCGGCGGCGCCGGACCACTGTGTCGTTTATGCGAAAACCCAGCGTGTCTTCCTCGTAGTGGTTTCCGCTGGGGATAACGCTCACGATCCAATGCCCGTTGCGCTGAGCCGTTTGAAGCGTGGCTTCTCCGAGCACGGAAAGCCCCTGACACGTGTGCGGCGAGCCCGCTGTGAAACTGCAGAGCGCGCGACACAACGCACTACGCGGCCCAATCTTGCTTCGGTCGTGCGCTCGGCGTTTCTCCCTGGCGCCGTATAGTACGCGTGGCGCCCATGCCTTTCAATGGAGGATTCAGCCCAGCGTTTTCTGACGCCACGCCTTGATCCCGATCGGGAATAAGATTACGATCCCTTCCCTAATGTCCCAGAGCATCTCAGAACTCAATCTTGAATCCGTGCGTACCCTGGCGCCGGCGCGTCCCCCTGACGCGCACAAGGGTGTTTTCGGTCACGTGCTTGTTATTGCCGGCTCCCGGGGATTTACCGGCGCCGCGCGCCTGGCCGCCGAGGCGGCTTCGCGTTCCGGCGTCGGCTTGGTCACCCTGGCGGTACCTCATTCGCTCGCGGATATCGCAGCGATGGCGTCGAGCGAAATCATGACGATGCGTCTACCTCAATCCCCGGCCGAGACGTTTGCTCACACGGCGGCGGTCCCCGCTATCCAAGCGTCCACGTCGCGCACTGCCGTCGTTCTGGGGCCCGGTCTCTCGCAGCATGCCGAAACCAAGGCCTTCGTACAAGACTTTGCGCGGCAATGCGCGAAGCCGCTGCTGATCGACGCTGACGGGCTCAACTGCCTGGGAAAAGACCCCGAGCTTCTGAAGTCTGCGCCCGCCCGGCGGGTATTGACTCCGCATCCGGGTGAAATGTCGCGCCTGACGGGTCTTCCGGTCTCGGAAATCCAGGCTAAGCGTCAGCATATCGCCTCTGAGTTCGCGCGCGCGTTTGAATGCGTCCTCGTTCTCAAAGGACACCGCACGGTGATCGCGGAACCCGGCGGCCCCGTGTACATCAATACGACGGGAAATTCGGGCCTCGCCAAAGGCGGTACGGGCGACGTGCTGGCCGGGTTTATTGGCGGTCTATTAGCCCAAGGAATGCCCGCCTCGGACGCGGCGCGACTCGGTGTCTACCTTCATGGGCTCGCCGGTGATCTGGCCGCCGCGGCCAAGACCGAACGCGGCATGATAGCGGGCGACGTTATTACCTTTCTACCAGAGGCATGGAAGCGCCTTTCGGAGTCCGCTTCATCGTGAAGACCACTATTAACGACATAGGCGAATTCGGGCTCATTGATAGAATTGCGCGCGTTCTGCCAACGTCTCCCAGCGTCGTCGAAGGCATTGGCGACGATTGCGCGGTACTGCGCGTGCATGATCGGCTCTTGCTTGTCTCGTGCGACATGGCCATTGAAGACATCGACTTCCGGAAGACGTGGATGGGGCCCGACGAGATTGGATGGAAAGTCACCGCCGCCAGCCTCAGCGACATTGCCGCAATGGGAGGCGCCCCCCTCTTCGGTCTCATTGGTCTGGCGTGTCCAGGCGAAACCGAAGCGCACTATATCGAGGAAGTCTTCCGGGGCATCAGTAACGCGATGTCGCGATTTGGCGCCGTGGTCGTTGGCGGCGACACTAGCCGCTCACACGGTCCGCTCGCGCTGGACGTCACGGTCATTGGCACGACAACTGGCTCGCGCTACCTGCGGCGGGGCGGCGCGCAACTTGGCGACCTGCTCGCGGTATCCGGGTTCCTGGGCCAATCTTCCGCGGGACTTCACGCTTTCGAGCACGGCAAACAACATTCGGCGTTCCGTATATCGCATTGCCACCCGCGCCCGCGAATCGCCGAGGGACAATGGCTTTGCCGAAGCTACGCCGTACACGCGGCCATTGATATTAGCGACGGCCTGCTCCAGGACGCGGCGCATCTCGCGGACGCCAGCCAACTTGGGGTAAACATTCAAACCGAGCTTCTGCCCGTTTCGGAGCCGCTCGCGCAGTATTGCTCCGAGAACGGTCTGAACCCTCTGGATTTCGTATTGGCGGGCGGTGAAGACTTCGAGCTTGCCTTCTCGCTAAGTCCCAAAGAGGCCGAACAAACGCTTCACCGGTTCCATCACGAGTTCCGTACGCCAGTAACCATCATCGGCGAGTTCACTGACCGGTGGGCCGGGGTCCGCATTGACGAAAAGGAAACACCCCTGCGCGGCTTCGAACACTTTCGGAAGTAAATTCACTTCTGTCGCAGTCTGCCGCTAGATTCCCGTGTAACGCCGGCATCTTGCCGGCATAGTCCTATCGCCGCGATGCCGGCAAGATGCCGGCGTTACAACCGCCCTCGCTTATTTGGACTCTGTCCTTTCCGTGCCCCAATTCCCCGAGAAGTCCAATGCGCCCGTTTGGAAGTAGAATTTCCATTCTCCGGTGGGCATCTTTGTGTATATCTTGCAGACACGACCTTTCCAGAGGCTATCTTTGTTTGTCTCCTTGTGCCGCCAGAGTGTGTCAATATCAACAACGGCAAATGCCGCGTCTTGGTCGTGAGAGACTTCAATCTTCACGGTAATTCGCCGATTGTGAACCAGATGATGGCTATCGAAGAGCCCCTGCCAGTTCTTCCGCCATCGTTCTCTATCGAAGCGTCCCAGGACAAATACCCACTCCGCGGGGTCATGTGCGTCGCTCGTTGGTGGCCAAGGCCAAGCCATGTCGGGGTGGATCATCGCCAGGAAAAGGTCGGGGTTCTTCGTATCCCAGCCTTCCGTCTCCCGATCGACCAACGCTTGAATTTGTCGTTTCACTGTGTCTGGCAAAGCGCACTCATCCTTGTTGCGAGGCTATTGACGGGAGAGAGAACTCCAGTGCGTTCCCGACTAGGCTTGCCCCTGACCCATCCACTTGCCGCCGCCCTTTTCGTCCTCCTACGCGTAGGAGGGAGCGTTGCCGGCTTTCCACTTGATGTTGCAGCCCATGCTCGGTTTTTGCTTGCCACTAATCGTCTTACCCGTGACAAGCCCGTCAATCGCTTCCCGCAAGTCTTTCCCCGTAACCGGCACGTCGTTTCCGGGACGGCTGTCGTCCAACTGACCACGATAGCAGAGTCTATGATTATGGTCATACAGGAAGAAGTCGGGGGTACACGCCGCCTGGTACGCCTTCGCCACCTCCTGGGTGTCATCATAAAGATACGGAAATGTGAATCCGAAGGTAGCGGCGGTCTGGGCCATCATTTCGGGACCGTCCTCGTGATAGTGGTCGGCGTCGTTGGAGCTGATGGCCACGATTCCGATGCCCTTCGCCTGATACTCCTTGGCCAGCCGAACCAGCTCTTCCCGGACGTGCTTGACGTAGGGGCAGTGATTGCAGATGAACATCACCAGGAGGCCCTTTGAGGACGTGAAGTCGGCGCGGGATACAATATTGCCTTCGGTGTCCAGCAATTCAAAATCGGGAGCCGGAGTTCCCAGTTTGACCATCGTTGATGGAGTTAGACCCACAACCACCTCCTGGACGTTTGGCCCCGTGGGGGGCGGAATCCGGTTTGCGCTGGTTCAGCGACTGCGGAAATTTTGCGCCGGGCGTGTGGCAAATGCAAATTTGACGCTGTCGGTGCGCTCGCGGAGTCGTACTTGGAAACGAGGGCGATACCCAGGGCGGTTGATCGGCCAGCGGGTGTGCCCGGCCCAACGTTTCGCGCATCGGCGGCCTCGAACCGCTAAATACGCAGGTTAGGGACCTCCTGTACGATTCTTATTAGCGCCGGGTAACTGAAGATTGCCACATGTTGAACATCTCCACGTAAACTCCAAGATGAGCAGTAACACACGGTCAACTATGCCCAGAAGTTCTCCCCCTTCAATCAGGCAAATATGGGCCTTGCCGAAAACTGACGGGTGAGTTTTCATCGCCGCTGAAAGGGAATGTCCTTGCTCGATCTCGTCTGCAAGGAGGCCTACAACCCTTCCCATAGGCTCGAGCGGCAGGGTCTTCTGTATCGAGCGCAACGCTGTAAGCAGAGGCTGTCCGGCACACCAACCTTCGGCAAGCAATTGCCAGAACCGCTGCAAATCAGGATGGCACTGTGTATCAGTCATCACTCAGTTCCTGTACAGAGAGCTAGCTTCTGTTTGTGTGTTTTCGAGATAGGTCCATATTCGGGCTCGCGATAGTTCAGCGACCGGTGAGATTCTGCGCCGGGCGTGTGGCAAATGCAAATTCGCTGCGGTCGGGACTCGTTCTACCGCGGAACACACGGACCACACGGAAAGAGGAAAAGAAAACGGAAATTGATCCACAGATTTCTCAGATGGGCACAGATTTGAGAAAGGGAAATCGCGACGGGAACACACGATCTTGAAGGTGAGTTGAACTGATCCGCCTGGGCAGGGTGGCGCTTGTATTTCGTAGTATGTCGCTTCAATTTCCTACAGGCTGAATCTGAGAGCGGGTCCATTCCAAATCGATTGTCGCGGACTTGCCTGCGACAAGGTCCGAAAAAGTAGCAGGCTCCACTCTTCTAATTCTTGCCAGAACGTATTCTCCGCCGCTCGTCTTTACCCAGAAAGCCAGTCCTTCCTTGTCCTTGGTAAGCGGGATCGCAGCAACAGATTCTGAACTTTCTGTTGGCGGGGTGGCGTTCTTCAATTCGCGCCACGACTTGCGGCCAATATGGAAAAGGTGTCCTGAATTCTCATCCCGGCCAAGGAGCGCTCCCTGTGCACAATCGTCACCATCCCACAACAACATGAAGTCGACTTTGGCTGGATCAGGCGGTCTTTTCAATTGCCCGTCCGCGAATGAGTAAAGGAGCCAACACAGCGTTCCCTTCTCGTCGCTCGTCACGGGCTTCTCGGATCGCAAGGTCAATTGGTGAATGTCTGTTGTGGACGAGCAGGCGACACCAAGAAGCAGAACCGCCACGCTGACCGCAGTTCGAGATTGCTTCACAAGCGTTTCCTCCCAGCGCTTGATTAGCGCCCGTGTAAACTCTGCGCCAGACGCATCGTGAATGCAGGTTCAGCGTGATCGAAGCGCTCGCCGGTTCGTTCCGAAGTACAACTTGGGAACGAGGGCGTGGAAGGGTAGTCCGGTTTTTCCAAAACCGGAACGCGGGCCAGCCCTATTGCTCTCGATCGTGGTACGAACTCTATCCGGCTTTGGAAAAGCCGGCCTACTCTTGACCCTCAACGTTCCCGCGGAAAGACTTCCTTGATCGCGTCGAGGTAGGCCATGCCGGTCAGCATGTCTGGCTCGAGGTAGCTTCCCTCCGTCCATTCGTTCCAGGCGTTAATCGTGAGGATTTTCGGGGCGTCGGGGTGGCAGTCGAGGACCGCTTTGAATTGCATGAGCGCTTGTTTGAAGGCTTCGGGCGTGTTGCCGTCCAGGATAGGCGTCATTGTATACCCAAGATTCTCGTAGACGTCGGATTGAATCGTACGGGGACTCGGATCCCATCCCATCGACACGTTAGGGAAGTAGGGCAACCTGTTGTACTTCGTCAGGAACTGTTCCGCGTCCTTCACCGAGGCGTCGCGCATCGCGGCATAGGACGATATTGGAAACGTTGTAAGACCCTGGTGGTGTACCCAGGTATAGGACGTGACGCTGTCGAACCCCAATTGAGCCAATAGGCCATTGATGTCCTCGACCTTCTTCTCGCCTGGCAGAATCGTGACGCCCCAGACAACGGCATTCAGATTGAGTTCGCCCAAACCCGCCTCGCGCACCCGTGCGCGAAAGCCGTCCAACTCGGCCCGAGCAGTCTCGACACTACCCAGCCCCGCGATCAGGCTCGTCAGATCATAGATGGAGAAGTACAAGCCACCGTTGACCCGCCAATAGGACGGGTGTCGAAAGTAGGTCTTGATAATATGGTTTGTCGCCTCGCGGAACGCTTTCGGCGAGACTGTTCCCTTGGCCAGCGTGTTATACGGACGGCTGCGCGGCGCGGGGTGAATGTCCTGCCACTCGTGGTTGGCCCACATCACGGCAAACTTGAGACGATCCGCATTACGAGCTTGCAGAAACCCCTTCTCCAAGGCCCGTTCCAGATAGGGACCGTCCTCGTACCAATACCAGTCGAAGATGAATGCAGTCAGGCCATGGTCAGCCGCCGCGGCGATCTTGCGCTCCATGACCTCCGGCAACGATTCGTCCTCGTACCCCCATGCCGGGACCTTGGGCTGTTGGTGCCCGTCAAAGCGCGGCGTGGCGGCCTTCACCAAGTTCCACTCCGTCCATCCGGGACCATGCCACTTCGCGTTTCTCGGATCGGGATGGTAATTTGGAAAGTAGTATGCCGCAATTTCGCAATTTGGTTTCATAGGAACGTCTTCCGCCCTCGCCTGCAGCGCGCTTGAACTCAGCCAAGAACCTATCGCCAGCAAACAAAACGCTGGCCTCAAAATCCTGCTCGAAGTCATTCCCTGGTTACCTTCCCGCCCGCGCCGCTCGCCGCGGATAGGATTCGGTCCACGTTGGTAATCGTATAATGCCCCTTGATAGTGTTGTCCTCAGTCGTAGACTTGCCATCAATCGAGGCGCCGTACGATCGCTTCAGCGATTCATTGAGTTGAGGAATGGCCCCATCCAACAGCAGTTTCAGCGCAAATATCATGTTCGCTTGGGGATTCGTCTGTATATCGACGTCGACCGTGGCTGTATTACCCTCCGCGAGGTCCGCAGTTAGGCGCGCAACGGAAACGCCCGCGAATAGTTTAATGGTGTTTTCGTCGCGAAAGGAGGCGCTCTCCGGGCTGCCCGCTTTCGGCAGCGAAGCCATCAACGCAAACACTCCGCCAGATCGGTTGTCTAGCGCCAGTTCAATCAAGTGTTTCGCATCAACTTCCAGCGGCTTGTTAAACGACGAAAGCGCGCTCCAATGTCCGGTAACCGCATCGTTTGTCGCCTTGTCGATAGGAATCGCTCCAGTCAAGATGAGCTTGCCGCGTTTCTCGCGCTGCATACTCTCGGACGTCCACGTGACGCTCGGAAACACCCCTCGAAACATTGAGGCGTTCGCGGCCTGCCGTATCATCGGTCCCAATCGCCGGTCATTTACAAATACCGTCACGTCGGCGCTCTTGGCGCCCGAATCCGCCGAGCATAGCAACGCAATCTCGTAGGGCAAGACCTGACCGAGAAACGTGGGAGGAACCTTGGAGTTTGGGAAAAGCTTGGGAATCTGAGCAAGCGCGGTCTCTGGCCGTATAACCAACTGGACGCAGGTATCCTGAGCCACGAGAGCGCTATGCGAATTCACCGGGGACGCCCATAGAAACTCGTACTTCTGATCCGCAATCAGCGCCGCGAGAAGCAGGATCGCCACCAGCCCGCCAACTACACCCAACGCAATAAGGCAGCCTCTCTTCACAACGAATACTCCTGTGGCTTCTCCGTAAGCGCCATCGAAGAAAGAGGCATCGATGGCGCTGACAATGCAGGTACGCTGTCAACTTTCCTACTGCGGCCGCGCCGCCGGTAAATGAAAGCAAACAGATGTCTTCCGTACGTTTCGAGTCAATTACCGCGTCTTCTGGCTAAAGCGCTATTGCAGAAACGCTGCAAGTCTGGCCCAGGAAGACACCGATCGCGAACAGCGGGCGTAATGCTAGTCATGCCACCCTCCGGATTCAATACGCGTAACAGCCGGGAGCGCTCGTTACTTTGACGCGGCTTCGTTGAATTGCACGAACACACGCAACGCCTCCCCTACGGCGCACGCTGAGACCACAAAGTCGCAAGGACCGTGCGGGGCATCCCCTGAGAAAGCGCCCGGAAGAAATCCGTCGCCGCGCCCCGAAACTACCGACCTGAGAGATTCAACCAGTTCGTGTGCGGCCTGTTTCTTCCCTGCGCGAATAAGCGAGTCGCAATAAAGGCCAGAGTACGCCGGATCTACGCTGCCCGACCAGCGCCGCGGCAGAAAGCGGATATCCGAACCGTCGCCAACATACGCCGAATCGCGGCAAGACAACGAGCGCAAACCAACGGGAGTCGCCAACTCTGCTTGAAACCGTGACAAGACCGAATCGGCGTCGATAAGAACCGCGAATGGAAGCCCTATCGCCAGAACCTGACTCGAACGAAGACTGGCATCGCGCCACCCCCCGGATTCCGACACCACGTTCGCCAGCGTCGCACCATCGCCGCAGAGAAATATCCGTTGGAACCCGCGCCGGCACAGCTCGGATCGGTTGCGCCAATCCGCGTGTCCACCGTGCTTCAGCGCCGAGGCCCACTGCGCCAACGTCTCCAATGCGTTGTACCACAGCGCGTTGGTGGTCAAGTGGACTATTTCCTGCTGATCAGACCTTCGAACGGAAATCAACGGTTCAATGCTGCATTGATATCCAAGTCGCTCCATGAATCCGCTCGCGACGGTCTCCAGCTTGGGGTACAGTTCATTCGCGAGAAACTCGCGGTCCCCCGTCGCGATCCAGTATTGCCACGCGGCGACAAATATCCACAAAGGTCCGTCCACTAGAGCAACCGGATTGGGCGCGATCACGGACTGAAACGCCGAGGGATTCCACGAATCGACCCACGCCGCAATGGCGCTGCGAAGATAGTCACGCGCCAACTCGAATCTCTGTGTGCTAAGCAACAATCCGGGCATGGCCAGCAGTCCGGATGGGTAGTCCGCCTCGCCCCACGGCAGACCCGCTAGAATGCTTGGGTCTCCCTCTCGATTCTCGTGAACCAACAGATCCGCGCAGCGCGCGAGCGATTCGAAGGCGGGGCCGCGGCCCGTGGCGCACGTCCGAAGCCCGCTCCGGCGCGTACGTTCCTCGGATAGATAGTACTCGGCAAGATTGGTCGAGCGTGGACTAGGTGTCGATATCACGAGCGCGCGCGGCTGCCCGGGCGCCAGTTCAATCTCGAAGTAGCCGGGAGAAAACAAATCCTCGATGCAATCCACGTTCGACTCGCGGTCTCGTTCGTAGAGGAAATCGTAGTACCAAAGCGGAACCGTGTGCGTGACGGCGTTCGGATGGGCGATATACACCGCGGGAAAGTCGTCCAGCGGCCTGAATTCGGTAAACTCGCGCGACACTTGCCAGTTCCCTGGGTTCCAGTCGTGCGCCCGCCGCACCATGTTTTGACTGCGGAACGCGAGCATCGGCCGCGCCACGAGTCTCAGCGGTCTCTTTCCGTTGACGACCGTGTAGATTAGCACGGCGGTATGCTCGCCATGCGCGAGAAAGAATTGGCGTTCCAGCGTTATCCCGCCCAATTGGAATCGCCACGTCGGCCAAGGTTCCGGAGAGAAATCCACCAAATTGAGGAAACCGGTGGGATGAATGGCGCGGCTATAGGCATTCGTGGAAAGCTCGAAAGACGCCTCGCCGTCGAATACGGTCTCCTGCATGTTCGACACCAGAACGCAGCGTCCAACCAGATCGAGTTCCAACGCCAGCAACGCATGTTGCTTGCGGGTGTTCGCGCCGATGCAGGAGGAAGCGGCAATTCCCCCTACACCGTCACTCTCGATCCATTCCAATCTGCTCGCAGTCTCGTAATTCCGCAAGGCCTCGATTGGCGCTCGCTTCATCGCCTATTTCCCCCCGGCGCCAACAACGTCCATCTGCTCCACGACAACGATCCCGCTCTCCGTGACACGATAGTGCTTTGCGTCCTCGTTCAAGTCGTACCCGATCACGGCGCCCTCCGGTATACGCACGTTCTTTTCCGCGATCACTCTGCGGAGCCGCGCATGGCGCCCGACGTTCACCCCGTCGAACAGAATGGATTCCTCGACGTGCGAGTAGCTATTCACTCGGACCTCGGGAGACACCACGGAGCGTTTTACCATCCCACCGCTAATAATCACCCCCGGACTCACAATGGAGTCAATCGCCACGCCGAAACGCCGGCCTTCCGACGCAAACACGAATTTCGCGGGCGGACTTGTGATCGTTCGCGTACGCATCGGCCACTCTTTGTCGTAAAGGTTGAACAAAGGGGTGACCTCGACCAAGTCCATGTTCGCTTCCCAATACGCGTCAATCGTTCCAACATCGCGCCAATACTTCGCCGCCTTTTTGTTTTCGTCCTGGAAATTGTAGGCAAAGACCCTATGGGTCTCGATGAGACGCGGAATAATGTCCTTGCCAAAGTCATGAGAGGATTTGCGTTCCGCGTCATCCGTGCATGCCCGCTTGAGCGTGTCCGCATTGAAGACGTAAATACCCATCGAAGCCAACACGACGTCCGAGTTACCCGGCATGGGCTTAGGATTCTTGGGCTTTTCCTCAAACCCAACGATGCGCCCGAACGAGTCGGTCTCCACGATGCCGAACCGACTACCCTCAGATATGGGTGTCTCGATTGCCGCGACCGTCATATCCGCGCCGGCTTGGCGATGAAACTCCACCATCTTCATGTAGTTCATCTTGTAGATGTGGTCACCCGAAAGAATCAGGACCTGCCGGGGCGTTGCGGCGTCAATCGAGTACAGGTTTTGATAAATCGCGTCCGCTGTTCCCAGGTACCAGTTGTCATTCACCCGTTTCTGCGGGGGAATGACATCGATGAATTCATCCTGTTCAGCGTGCATGATATTCCACCCGGAACGGATGTGCCGCCCAAGCGAAAGCGACTTGTATTGCACCAGTACTTCGATCTTGCGGCACTCCGAATTCAGGCAATTCGACAAGGTAAAATCGATGATGCGGTATATCCCCCCGAAAGGCACTGCGGGTTTGGCGCGGTTTCGTGTTAGCGGATGCAAGCGTTCGCCGACGCCGCCCGCCAGAAGTACAGCCAGTACATTCTTCATGAGTCTAAATCCCTATCTCCAATGAATGCTCTGCACGGCGCTCCGTCGGCCCCCAATAACGGCAGCGGCAGAACAACAAATGGGTACGTCCCAGTCCGAAGCCCCTTCAGTACGAGCCCCTCGACCACCAGCACGTCATTGCCCAATAGAATATGATGAGTTTCCTGTCCCGGCTGATGAAACGGCGCCACGGACAGGTAATCCACTCCGACCAGCTTCACCCCGTCATCGACACACCTCCGCGAGGCGTCCGGCGATAACGCCACATAATCGCGGGCAAACGGGCCATTTACCGGGAGAGTCGAATTGCGAGTCTTGAACAGGACCCGGCGAGGTAGAGGAGCTGAGCCCAAGTCCCCCGCGGTTACGATATCTACGTCCGGAAGATCGATCAACAATGCGTCACCAAAGAAGACGGACGAATCCATCTCGTGCAACTTCTTTCCCCCATCCTCGAAATGCCACGGCGCGTCCATGTGGGTGCCGGCGTGCGTAACAAACGTCACCTCGGACACGTTGCACCCCGCCCCTTCCGATATGCGGCTGGAGGCGCTGAATTCAAATGCCCGATCTCCCGGCCAAACGGTCATACCGGGACCCATTGGAATACTCACATCAATCCAGCGCATGGCCACCTATCACCCATGTCTCTGGCGGAAAGCGCACCGCCGTGCTCGTCTAGAGTCAGCGTAGCACAATCCCCTCGCGGATGTCTTCCGAAAAACGCGGTGTGGCGTTCGTGAGCAGCTCGCCGCTATCGCTCGCGAGAACCTCTCGGCAAGACCGGCGCCGCCGGACTCTGAAGCAAGTGAAGACGCGTCAATACGCTGTCGATAGCCTCTTTTTGCTGATCGTAAACGATCCTCGAGAATCGGATCTCGAAGAAGACAAACGACAGAACAATCCACACCCCCCAGAAGGCGATTCCGATTCTGCGTATCCACTCCCCCTTATTCACTTTTCTTCTCCAGTCTTTTCAGGCGGTTGGCGAGTAACGCGACCTCCTGCGTCAATTGTCGATGCCGCTCGGTCAAGCGAGAGATAACGACGGTAAACACCAGAACAATACTCAACAAGAACACAAACGAAAGGATGAATAGAACGGTCAGGTATTGAACTTGCAGGATCGGCGAAATAAATACGATGAGACCGGGAAAACATCCCAACAGCAAGCCGACTCCCGACGTCGCCAGCCACAACAACGCGTAGCGTTCCTTCAGGTAGCCCCGGCGAACCAATTCCAGCACTAGGCATAACAGCGCCAAACTCGCGGTCAACAACGCCACGCGATGCGACAGTTCGATGCCAAATTGCGGTGCTTCACCCATGCCTACCGGGTCTCCACGTGCTTTGTGAATTTCCTAAATACGTCAATGAATATCGCCAGCGCGACTTTTATCATGTAATAGACGGCGTGTAGCAGGCGAATCGACGTCCTCCCTCCTTGGCGAGGGTTCATCTCGACCGCCGTTTCAGCCGCCTTCAACCCGGACTTGTGTACAATGACCAGCGCCTCCGCCTCGGGATAGTCATCCGGATAGTACTTCGCGAACGTCGCAATCACCTTGCGATTCGCCGCCCGGAACCCGCTGGTGGTATCCGTTATGCCGCCTCCGACAACTGCATCCACCAACCTCGACAAGATCGATTTGCCGACGCGCCGGCCCAACGACGGTTTGTACGCGCTTTCGGCCACGTACCGAGATCCGATGATAAGATCCGCGTCACCGGCAGTAACTCGGGCAACAAGGGAAGGAATACGATCCACGGGATGCTGACCATCCGCGTCGCATTGAACCGCAATGTCATACCCCTCTTGCATTGCATACTTATAGCCTGTCTGAACCGACGCGCCTATTCCCAAATTGTAGGGCAGACGCACCAAGGCCACGTTCTCGAAGCGTCCCACGATCTGCGCTGTAGCATCCGCCGAGCCGTCATCGATTACCACTACATCGTACTCAGGACAGTGGTCTCGAATCGATTGAAGAACGTTCCCAATCGAGTCCTCTTCGTTGTAGGCCGGTATGATTATGAGTACGCGCGGCTCCATTACGACTCCAAACCCGCCACGTGAAACCTCCAAATTCCTCGAACCATCCCCACCGCGCGCGCAACATCCCGCAATACCGCGACCCCGGCAAAACCAAGCAGCGAGAGATCGGCGGCTTGGCGCGCCATCCACCACGCCCGGACCGCGTGGATCGCCCCGTATCCAATGACGATAATTGACAGTATCAGATTTGCAGCCGGCAAGGCATGCCCCAGCGCACATAACGCAATTGTCACACCTATCCCCGCCACCAGCGCCAGCGACAGCGGAGGACAGATCAAGTCCACGGCGCCAGCGTACTTGTCGCCACGCGCGGCGCGTCCCGGATGCTTCCGATAGAGCTTCATGCGCCAGTATCCGTGGCGTTGCTGGGTGCGCAGATAGGGCCAAAGGCGCTCGGGATGGAAATGCCCCACCCGTGCGTTCCGCACATAACGTAGAGTCCCGCCCGCGTCTTGAATCCGATACGCCAAATCATTGTCTTCTCCCGACGCAGCAGTAAATGTCTCATCGAAGCCCCCCGCAGCTTCGAAAACTTCCTTTCGGTACGCCACGTTGAACGAACCCAAATAGTCCACTTCGAGACCAAGCGCCGCGTGCCGCGTCCTAATCTCCTCGTGGACCGCGCGCGCCAGCCAGGAGCCGCTGTTCTCGATGCCGTAGCCGCCGCCAACGCCCGCCACTCCCGGAGCGAACCCATCCAACAGGCGTTCGAGCCACTCAGGCTCGGGAACACAGTCCGAGTCGGTGAAGACCACAATATCGGCGCGCGCGGCGCGTGTCCCGGCGTTTCGCGCCGCCGCCGGTCCTTGCCGCTGCTGCACGATGCAGTGTACTCCATGCGCCTCCGCGATGCGAGGCGTTTCGTCGGTCGAACCATCGTCGACAACGACGATTTCGTCTGCCGGACGGGTCTGACGCAGGCAGGCGTCTAAACAACGGTCAAGCGTCGTTTTCGCATTGAATGCGGGTATGACAACGGCTACTCGCATCGTCCCGCCTTCTTCTGGGCCAAGCGGTCCACCGTTCGGCGTACGGCCGCAAGCAGTGGTTCCCGCGCCGGGAGATAGTCCGCTGGCGCAGGCAAGGGATTCGCGCAGGCCGCCGCGAGGTCCCCAATGTCCAACACCATCCGCCCCCACCCGCGGCGTTGAACGGCCTCCGCCAGATCCAACTGATGGTCGTTCAAGTGCTCCCCGAACCGCTTGAGCCGAGGAACGACCACGAACGGCCGGCGCGCTTCGAGCGCGTCCATTACGGAACCAATACCGGCGTGACACACGATAACCCGCGCGTCGCGTTGAATCCGCTGCGCCTCGTCCCGCGGTTTGAAGTCGAAATACTCGCAACGGACCGGCGTCACTCGGCACAGTCCCGTCTGCACGATCACGTGTTCATTCGTCGCCTCCGCAATGGCGTCCATCGCCCGGACCAGCCGCGCGAAATCAAGGAACATGGTGCCCAGAGTCGCGTAAATCATATCTCTGCGCCACCTTGACGCGGTATCGACTTCACCTCGTCCACGAGGCTTCCCTCGAAGCGCGCGCGGGAACCATAGGCGCGCAGGAGTTCAGGCCATTGCACATAGAATTCATCGGCCAAATAGTAGAGGATGCGGCCCGTCACAGAAGGACGCGCCACCTGGGCGCCACACTCGATGTAGATGACGGGTGTGCGGAAGACTTTGGCCACAAGAACGACCGGTATCGCGATTTCCGCGCCCGTCGATACGACTAAGTCCGGGCGCCGGCGGCGGAAGATCCGGATCGCCCGTCCTAGATTGCGCAGAAACTCGAACGGACTGTAGGGGCGATTGGAAACCCGGAACGCATCCGGAAGACGCCGCGTGGTATCCGCGTCGTAACAGAAGTAGAAAACGGCATGTCCGGCGAACGCGTCGCCAAGTTGCAGCATTTCCGCCAAATGCCCGCCATGAGAACATACCAAGCAGATCGTGAGCGATGACGACGTAGTAGCTTCACCCATTATGTGACCCACCCGCCCGCATGGTCTTGCTGCTTCGGCCCGCTATGTCCAGTGTTGCGCCCCCAAAAGACGTCCAGAAGACGACATTGGCGAACGCTTCCTTCGCCGCGAGCGACACGATCAACGTCTCGTACGGGACCCCGACGGTTTGATACAAGAGCACCGCCGTCATCACGTAGGGAACGCCGCTGATGCTCGGTGTAAACGGTACCGCGGCAATAATACCGTGCGCGCATTTTGCCATCGCGACCGCCGCGAACGGAACCGCCCATCCGAATGCGGCGAACAAGAGCACGTTCGCTGTCAGCTCCAGCGTCACTGCGGCGACAGTAAACAGGCCGATCAGCGGGAACTTTGTTCTCAGCGCCGNNNTTCCCCGCTGACCACGGCCAGAATTGACAACGCCTTGCCAACGATACCCCCGCTTCCGTCCGACGGTCGAAGACGCCGCAAGAAATCCGTTCGTGACAGCCCCCACAACAACGCAAGTATTACAACAACGGCTCCAGCCAAAACCGGAAGATAGCCCCAATTCGTTCCCGCGCGAAACAGCACAACCCCAAGCGTTCCTGCAATAATCGTCGCCAACGCCTCCAAGAGCATGTCAAACACGATCCAACTCGCCGCCGCCGAGTTGCGGTACGCCGGTAATAACACTGGCAAGAATTCGCCAGCGCGGCCCGGCGACCAATTCCCGGCGGCCTTGGCCATGAAAAACAAGCCTATGGCGCCCTTGCCTGTCCCCAGCGCGTAGCGCCACTTGAACGCCCGCAACCACAACGCCGCCGCATCCACCGCCACGGCAGCCAGCAAGATTTGCCAGCGCGCGGCGGACAAAGCGGCGCGTATCCTGTCCCACCCGAGAAACCAAACGCCCGCCGCCAATACCAGCAAGCCAATCAGCCAAACGTACCGCATCCATCGCCGGCGCGGCGCTAACGTAAACAGCCCCGAGTCCGATTGCTCGCTGCCATTCACTGCTCGGACTCCCGGTTCACTTCATGACCTCGAGATCGTAGAAGATCTCATCAAAACCGAGAAACTGAAACCGCTCCATGAGCAGCATCCACTCCGTGCTGAAATTGAACAGGCCGTTGATCGGCAGCCGGCTGAGGTAGAGATGGTTCACCAAGTTGTGGTGAAAGAATAGCAGCCGCTCGGCGCGGACCTCGAATCGCGCGTGCGAATAACGCTCCCCGTTGAACGGGGCGTCCGGCTTGAAGATGTCGAAAGAACCCACACCGAAGTATTGATAGTGTCCCAGGTGTTTGAACGCGTGCATGCCGCTGTAGTGCGGCGCGTAGATCCGAATGCGCGCTCCGGCATGGCAGATGCGGTACAGTTCCTCGAGGAAAACAAACAGCCGCTCGCGCGGGATGTGCTCGATCACGTTATCCAGATAAATCTCGTCAACGCTGTTTTCTACAAACGGCAAGTCACGCGACAAATCCGCTCGCACATCCGTCAGTACTTCCGGATTGGAGTCCACATTGATCCAACCGCTACGGTAATCCCGGCCACATCCCAGGTTTAGCCTCATGCGCGCCTCCGCCCCAAAATCTTCAACTCGCCTATATGCACGGCTATCGGGTTCACGCCCTTAACCGCAAAGCGCTACTCTTCGTAACACGACTTCGGTGTTCGTCACTGCCGCCGCCATCCCCCACCAGGGTACGTCCCGGACGCCTTCCCGGCGTCCGCGAATTCCTGGCAGAGTTTCTTGCTCTTTGAGTATACTCGACACGCGCGTCGGTATGCGACGAACGGCGTTCACCTTCTTTGCCGGCGGCATCTGCGCAGAATGCACAATTGTTGTAGATAAAGAAGTTAGTTCAATGAGTCTAGTTGTGCGGTTAATCCGCTTTAGGAAACGATAGCATGGAAAACAACGGGGGGGAAATATGCGCCGGCAGCGGCGGCGATGTCACTTTGCCTCTAGCCCGTTGGGAGGCCATCGTTATTGGCGCCGCCGTGGCGCTGGCGCTGGTATTGGGCTTCTCCAATCTTGGAAAGCCAAGCGTCGGACACGACGAGTCGGTTCACATCTACGTGGCCAACAGCATCCTCGAAAAGGGATGGCCACAACAGCCGAGCGGGATGACCTACGTCAGTGGCGTCTTCCACAGCCTCATCACGGCGGGCTTCATTCGCGCACTGGGCAGCGCTGATGAAGTTGCGGTCCGCGCCCCTTCGGTAATCATCGGCGCCCTAAGCGTGCTCGTGGCGTTTCTCCTTGTACGTCGCCTCCTCGGACGTCCCGCCGCGTTGATTACCGCTCTGTTCCTCGCGACCTCGCCATGGAGCGTGGCATGGTCGCGCCAGGCAAATTTCTACGGACTCCAGGAACTGCTTTACCTGCTGTTTCTATGGCTCACGTGGCGCCTCGTGAGCGCGCCCCCATCGCGTCAATGGCTTCGGCAGACGGGACCGCCCATCGTCGTCTACGCGCTGGGCGTGCTTACCGCCCTCCATTCCCCGCTGTTTCTGTGCCCCCTCGCCGCCTACGCCTTTCTTCGCGGCGCAACTTCCCGCCTTCATCGGCGCGGATGGCTCGCCCTTTGCTGCGTGGCCGTCCTACTCGGGATTCTCACGATGCTCATTATGCGGGCCACGCTGCCGTCAGCCGACGTCGACGCCATCTTCAAGGCGGGCGCGCTGGGTGGGAAGCTCGCGGACCCCAAGTTCGATATTGATCGTTCGCCCCGTTTCTTTTACTTCATTTGGCTGAAGAACAACCTCGGGGTCGGATTTCTGGCCTTGGCGCTCTTTGGTTTCGCCGCCATGCTAACCAGGGAACGCTGGCGCGGAGTCTATGTCGCCTTAGCGTTCTGGGTTCCGCTGTTCGTGCTGACCTATCTCGTCGGATACCGCCGTGAACGCTTCATGTACTTCGCCTATCCACTCTATGTCGCCGCGTATTCCTACGGCATTGTGTGCCTCGCGCGAATCGTTCCCAAAGCCCGGCGTTCCTGGCTCCATGCGGTGACGGCGTGCTGCATCGTTGTATTCGCCGGACGCCTGGGCTGGTCCACAGTTCGGCTGGTCGGGAATTCGATCGAAACCGCTCGCGGCGCGGACCTGACACTCGCCCTCCTCCATCCTCAATGGCGCAAGCCTTGCCTCTATGTCCGTGACCATAGAAACGGCGACGCTGTCCTTTCCACGGCCTATATGCCCGCACTCTACTACATCGGTCAAGTGGACGATTGGTATCCGAGCCGCATCATATTCTGGGAATACTGGGAATCCGGGTCGCATGGCCTTCAAACCGTGGATGACCTCAAGCGCTTTGTCACCGAACATCCCCGCGGCTACTTCATCGCCGAATACCAACGGTTCAATCGATGGAAGCAGTACGCCGAGGACATTGCCTGGGTCGAGGCCAATATGAAACGTATTGACGAGGGCTCAAGCCGGGACATTTCGGTATACGCGTGGGGAATATGACCCTGCTGTCGACTCCAAATCGCCCCGGAACCCCTCCGGCGCCAAGATGCCGCGGCAAGAAGCTTGTTCCAGCGTCCTGCAAAAGGTAAATTTGTACCTACCATGGCTGAACACAAAAACATCCGTTTGCCCGCCGAATGGGAACCGCAATACGGCGTGCAACTCACATGGCCTCACGAGCATTCCGACTGGCGAGACCATCTCGCCGAAGTCGAAGCATGTTTTGTCGAGATTGCCAAGGAAATCAGCTTCCACGAGCGCGTGCTCATCGTATGCCCTGACACGCGCCATGTCGCGGCGCTCCTGCAGAAGGCCGAGGCGCGGGTAGACCAGATCGCGCTGACGCACGCGCCGTCGAACGACACCTGGACCCGCGACCATGGCCCCATCACCGTGTTCGAGAATGATACGCCCCTCTTGCTGGATTTCGCGTTCAACGGGTGGGGACTCAGATTTCCCGCAAATCTGGACAATGAGCTCTCGCGAAGCTTGCACAGGAAGGGAGTCCTAAAGGGGGCAGACCTGCGAACCCTGGGTCTCGTCCTCGAAGGAGGCGCCATCGAATCCGACGGACAAGGAAGCATCTTGACCACGAAGTACTGTCTACTGTCGCCCAATCGAAATCCGCACCTGGATCAGGCTCAGCTCGAGACCCAATTGTGCGAGTTCCTCGGGGCGCAGCGTATCCTGTGGCTCAGTCACGGTTTTCTCCAAGGCGACGACACCGATTCCCATGTGGACACCCTCGCGCGCTTCTGCGATGCGTGCACCATTGCCTACGTGGGCTGCGACGACCCCGATGACCCGCACTACGAAGAACTCGGCGCCATGGAAGCCGAGCTGAAGGCACTGACCGCCCCGGACGGCGAGTCCTACTCCTTAGTCCGCCTGCCAATGCCGAGCGCAAAATATGACTCGGAACTCAACCGCTTGCCCGCGACCTACGCCAACTTCCTCATCATTAATAGCGCGGTGCTGCTGCCAACGTATAATGATCCCCTGGACGAAACGGCGCTCGAACTGCTCACCCAGTGCTTTCCCGGCCGCACGCTCATCGGAATTGATTGTTCCAGTCTCATCCTGCAACACGGGTCCCTGCATTGCGTCACCATGCAGTTCCCCAAAGGAGTCCGGTTTTGAGCCGCCTGCTTACGGTCGGGCTGGTACAGCAGTCCTGCTCCACGGACCCCGAGGAGAATCTCCGGCATTCCCGCGAATTGGCCCTCCAAGCCGCGAGGCAAGGCGCCCAACTAATTGTCTTGCCCGAACTGCACATGGGGCCTTACTTCTGCCAGACGGCGGACACCACAAAGTTCGATCTGGCCGTATCTATCCCTGGGCCCGCGACCGATACGCTCTCCGCAATCGCCCGCGACGCAAACGCCGTTCTCATCGCCTCGCTCTTCGAGAAACGCGCCCCCGGGATGTATCACAACACCGCTGTCGTATTTGATCGCGATGGAACGATGGTAGGCAAGTACCGGAAGATGCACATACCTGACGACCCCGGCTTCTACGAGAAATTCTACTTCACGCCCGGCGACCTCGGCTTTGTTCCCATAGTCACTTCGGCGGGCAAGCTGGGAGTGCTGGTTTGTTGGGACCAATGGTTCCCCGAGGCCGCGCGGATAATGACCCTTCAAGGCGCCATCGTGCTCATGTACCCGACCGCGATTGGCTGGAATCCGCCCGATCCGGATGACGAGAAGACACGCCAGCGCGACTCATGGATCATCGCGCAACGGGCACATGCCGTCGCAAACGGGCTGCCCGT
>JACRLJ010000089.1:0-2236 GCA_016215105.1 Candidatus Hydrogenedentota bacterium | reverse complement strand
CGTCGCAAACGGGCTGCCCGTAATCGCTGTAAATCGGGTCGGCTTCGAGGCTGACCCTTCCGGCGCCACGGCCGGCATCGATTTCTGGGGAAGCAGCTTTGCGGCCGGACCCCAAGGCGAACTCCTTGGCATGGCCTCGGTCCGCGATGAAGAAGTGCTCGTCGTAGACATCGATCTCGCTCGCGGCGAGGAAGTCCGCCGCATTTGGCCGTTCTTGCGCGACCGCCGCATCGACGCGTATTCGGAACTGAATCAGCGGTACTTGGAAGATTAGGGTACTGGCGAGGAATCTCGTACGATCTGGACATGTCGAATTGCCGCAGTGGTGAAACCGGGTGATTTGATCGTATTCTCTGGCCCTGAAAGGGCCGTTCTATACCAGCCCAGGGCAGCGAACTGGGAAGACGAAATCGTAATTCTGTGAGCCCTGAAAGGGCGCACTATTGGGAAGGCTCGATCCACGTCTCCGGGTATGAGTCGAGAGCGCTTACGAAGGCGTAGCACGCCCCTTCAGGGCTGTCATTGGTGTTTTTACGCGATCCCAGGGCGATGCCCTGGGCTGAAATAGTTTGGCCCCTTCAGGGCCACAAACCGGCTCCGCTGTGGTTTGACGTTGGAAAGATGTCTGAATTGATTACCGGCTGTTCATGGACTTAGTCACGACGATGCGCGAAAACGAAAACGTTGGAATTCTTCTCATTAACACCGGCACCACGGCAGCGCCCAAGCCTGCGGAAACTCGCGAATACCTGCGCGAATTTCTTTCCGACCCGCGCGTGATTGACTGGCCCGCGCTACTGCGTTGGTTCGTGCTCAACGCGTTCATCCTCCCGACCCGTCCGAAGAAATCCGCGGAAGCCTATGCCAAGGTTTGGACCGCCGAGGGTTCCCCCATTCTCGCCATCTCGCGCGAAAGCCTCGCTGGTATTAAGCAGCGTCTTCCCCACGCGCGCGTCGAAATCGGAATGCGGTACGGTGAACCTTCCATTCCGAAGGCCATGGACGCGTTGATCGCCGCGCGCGTTGATCGGATCATCGCGGCCCCGCTCTTCCCGCAGTACGCCTCCGCCGCCAATGGCTCCGCCCTTGAACTGGTCTACTCGATCGCGGCCAAGCGTTGGAACACGCCCAACATTTCCGCGTTGCCGGCGTTTTACTCGGACGAAGGGTTCCTACGAGCGTGGGAAGCGGTCGCGAAACCCAAGCTGGACGAATTCAGACCGGACTATGTTCTTCTAAGTTATCACGGCCTGCCGGAACGTCATGTCAAGAAGACCGACCCCACCGGCGCTCATTGCCTCCAGAAATCGGATTGCTGCGACACCATCACTGGCGCCAATCAATACTGTTACCGCGCTCACTGCTTCGCCACCAGCCGCGAACTCGTTCGGAGATTGCGCCTCAAAGATGGCGCGTATTCCACCAGCTTCCAATCCCGCCTGGGGCGTGACCCCTGGCTCCTTCCGCCAACCGACCAAGTTGTGCCGGGACTAGCGCGAAAAGGCGTGAAGCGCCTCGCGGTGATGTGCCCCGCCTTCGTCGCCGATTGCCTCGAAACCCTCGAAGAGATTGGTATCCGCGCCAAGGAAAGCTTCATCGCGTCCGGCGGCGAAGATCTCGTCCTCGTCCCCTCGCTCAACGCTCACCCGGCGTGGCTTGATGCTTTGGCCGAAATGCTGCGAAAAATCTAAAAGAACCCAAGTCCCGTCCTTACATTGACAATGAAATTATCCGCACGGCAAGATCGGAAGGCTGGAATTGGGCACGACGAAATTCCTTGACGCCAACGCGGAGCGCGTAGTATAAAAGTAGTGCTTGAGTTCTTTGAGGTCTTGAGGGTGTAGGGTAGGTAGAGGTCCATAACCCATCACGGGGGAATTCCAATGATACGGCGGCCCAAGCCTTTGAAGATTCGAATCATCATGGCAAGCGTCCTGGTCTTTCTTCTGGTCGGCGCCTACGGGGCGATTTGGTGCTACACCCTGTTGAGTCCTGTCTCCCCCTCGGCGGAACCTGACGACGCGATCAAGGCCTGCAATCGTTCAATTTACTGGCATCCCAAAAATGGTCTCTTCTACTGGAACCGGGCCAAGGCGTATGAGCGCATGGGTGACTTAGAGACCGCGTTGGCCGACTATGACAAGGCGATTGAGCTTTTCTCAGATCCTGCGAACAATTGGGCCATTCGCGCCGTCTACTCTTGGTATGGCCACGCCGACGAAGCCTTGAACGGCAT
>JACRLJ010000050.1 GCA_016215105.1 Candidatus Hydrogenedentota bacterium | reverse complement strand
CGAGATGGAGGCCTTTTCGACGCGCGCGCGAACTGTATCCGAGGTGGCGGCGGCGCGCGCCCTGGCGAACATCTCAAAGATCCTCTTGGTCACGTCGGGGGTGAGTCCCAGTTCATTCGGCATGGGGCCGCAGTCCGGGTGGAGATGCGCGGCCTCGGCCAGATCGTGGATAAGTCGGAGATACTCCAGAATGATAGGCGCGGCCTCCTGGTAGTGCAGCGTACAGAACTCTTCGGTCAGCGCCCAACTATCCAGCGAGGGATCCCAGAGGCAGTGCGCGATCACGTAATTGCGAAGGTCGCAGAATTCGCCGGCGTTGCCGTTTCCATTGGCCTGCATGAAGACGCCCCGGATATGGCTGGCCTGGAAGAAATGTACATTCGGGCCTATTGCGCGAAAGTTAGGAAAGGGCTGGTCGTAGCACGTGAAGTTGGTGTTGTAGTTCCAGACCCACACGCTGCCGCAGATGGCGGTCCACGCGCGGACGTCGGCGCAGAACTCTTGGTTCTTCGGGCAAGCGGGGTCGTCGATGGGATGGAGCGTGCAGCACTCGGCGCTGCACAACTGAATTTGCACGTTCGCGCGCGGGACAATCGTCTTCGGCGCTTTGCGCGTGTACGAGTAGGCCAGCGTGCCGATCTTCACGTTCGGATACTTCTTTTCGACGCGTTCGGCCACCGTGTTCACGAGCGCCAAATTCGCTCCCATGGGCGTGCCTTCGCGCTGATTGATGGCTTCGCACTGCGGGCAACGGCAGTATGCGTCATTATCGTTTTGGCTGACGGAGATGTTTTCCATGTTCGGGTCCGCGGCGATTTCGGCCAGGACGTTCTCGGTGATGATGTCGATGACGTCCGGGTTGGTTACGCAGGGTTCAGTGTCTCCCGCGCCGCCGGTACACTTGCGGTCCCCGTTCACCAGCGCGAAGTACTCCGGATGTGTCTTGCCGTATTTCTCCGGAGTAATCCACTTTGCGTAGGCGTGGTTAATCAGGGCCTGACGTGTCGAGCCGCCGAGTTTTTCATCCTTCGGAACTGTGTTGACCCGTAGCCGAGCCGCAAAATCCGGGCGGTCGGAGTTCTCTTTGTAGTAGCTCCACCGGAACGAGAACGGCGGGGTGTAGATGAAATCGGTTTCCGCGAGCGGCTGACGGTGAGCGGCATCCGGATAATACACCTGGTCGCACGTGAGAAATCGCACGCCGCAATAGCGCTCGAAGAATTCGTATACGCCGTACAGCGTTCCGCGCGGCCGCCCTCCCGCGATGACGATGGTATCCTTGGAAACTCGGATACGCAAGGCTTCCTCGCCAATCGTTGACGCGTCAAATTGGAGTTTCCCGGCTGCGGCCGCGGCGCCGGGGCCGATGAAGATGGTGTGCGACTTGCCGTGCTGTTTGTCCCAGATTGGAAGGCTGATCCCGGTCAGCTTCTGAAAGAGCGTTTGGAATTCCTCCGCGGCAAAGCGCTCGCTGGGAATGGCGTCCTGCGCGACGACGATGGACCATTTCGTCATGTCCTCGACGGCGAGTGTCCCCGCGAAGGCGCTTCCCGTTGCGATTAGAAGAACAAGCAATCCCAGTGCGAACTTCATGCCAACCATCCTTTGTTTATTGTCCGTTGCCTATTTGTGATGGGCACAGGTTAACACGGAGCGGGGCGTAGGGTACAGGGTTCGGGGTCTGGGGTCTGGGTTCTGGGGTGCGGGGTGCGGGGTGTATAGCGGCGAAGGGGAGGCTATCGGATGCGGCGGGGACGCCACATCTACTTTGGGGGCTGATACCGTATGGCGATTCGGGGCAGGCATGGTCTATACTGCCGACCGTTCGCCGAAGGCGAAGGGCGCGGGGTCACCAAGGAGAGAGCCATGGATTTTGGAATATGTTCGTTCAGCTACCATCGCCTGCTGGCGGCGGGCAAACAAGACATCTTCAAGTACATCGAGGACTGTAAGAAGGTCCATGCGACGCAGCTCGATCCGTGGAACGCGCATCTGGCCCCGGTGAAGGATGGCGACGCGGTCTTGAAGGCGGGCGCCGATCCGGAGAACGCGCAGCTTTCGCCTCAGGACGAAGACTATCTCAAGCGGGTCAAGGTTGCGGCGGACTATGTGGGGCTTCCGTTCGGCTGCATCGCGGTGGACGGGGCGCACATTTACGAGCCTACGGAAGAGGCGCGGCGGGGCAATCGCGCTTTGGCGTACCGTTGGCTGG
Organism: Candidatus Hydrogenedentota bacterium; assembly: GCA_016215105.1. Lineage (GTDB taxonomy): Bacteria > Hydrogenedentota > Hydrogenedentia > Hydrogenedentales > SLHB01 > JACRLJ01. The sequence goes on along the minus strand of JACRLJ010000050.1, from coordinate 9,339 downwards.
ACGTGGGGGAGCGGCTGGGCGCGCGGCAGGTGCGCATCGACGCGGGCGGGCCGGCGGAAATGCCGGACGACATCTTCGCGATTATCGTGGAGGGCTACAACGACTTGGTGGCGCGGGGGCGCGAGCGCGGTATCGAGATTCTGATGGAAAACCATTGGGGGCCTTCGCAGATACCGGAGAATGTGGTCAAGATTCTCGAAGCGGTGGACGGGCTGGGTCTGTTGTTCGACACGAATAACTGGGCGCCAGGCATGCAGGAGCGGGGTTGGGAGTTATGCGCGAAGTATGCCAAGGCGTCCCACATCAAGACATTCGAGTTCGATGAGAATGGCGACGAGCCGTCAGTGGATATTCCGCGCGTGATGAATTTGTTGCTGGACGAGGGCTACGACGAGTCGTGGGGCATCGAGAGTTGTCCGACGGACGGTGACGAGTACGCGGGGGTTGAGAAGACGATTTCCCTGATGAAGCGCGTCTTGGCCGAATACGCCGAGTGAATCTGTTCTGGAAGGAGACGGGAGAGACTCATGAGCAAGAAGGCACGAATTGGAATAATCGGTGTTGGTCAGATCGGGAAGCAGCATCTGGACACCTATCAAAAGATCGAGAATGCGGAAATCGTCGCTATCGCGGATATTGACAAGGCGGAAGCCGATCGCGTCGGCGCGCTTTACGGAATTCCGAACGTATATTACACGGCCAAGGAATTGCTGCAGCGCGACGATATCGAGGCGGTGGACGTTTGTCTTCACAACAACTTTCACATGCCGGCCACTGTCGCGGCGTTGCAGGCGGGCAAGCACGTGTATTGTGAGAAGCCGATGGCGGGGGCGTACCGCGATGCGGAGACGATGCTGAAGACCGCCAAGGAACTGAAGAAGAAGTTGGCGATTCAACTCGCCACGGTGTACTCGAAGGAGACGAAGGCGGCGAAGAGTCTGATTGATCAGGGCATGCTGGGCAAGCTGTATCACGCGCGTTCGACGGGGCATCGCCGGCGCGGACGTCCGTTCGTGGACGGGTACGGCAAGCCGGCGTTTGTGCAGAAGAACAATTCGGGCGGTGGCGCGCTGTACGACATGGGCGTGTATCACATTGCGAACATGCTGTACCTGCTGGACAATCCGGAGGTGGCGCGGGTTTCGGGGAAGACGTATCAGGAGATAGCGATGGACGAGGGGCGCAAGAAGTCCAGCGGCTATAACGTGGAAGAGTTGGGTTTGGGTTTCGTTCGGTTTAAGGGTGACGTCACGCTGGACATTATCGAGGCGTGGGCGATCCACCTGGACAAGTTTGAAGGTTCGACGGTGGTAGGAACCAAGGGCGGCGTGCGGTTGGACCCGTTCGGCTATTTTCGATGCGCGGATCATCTCGATCTCAATTGCACGACGGATCTGGGAGGTCTGGAATGGCGCCTGCATACCGTGGAAGAGGTTGGAGATGTCTATGACAGCCCGCAGCATCATTGGGTGGCGGCGCTGCAGGGCCGTGTGGAGTTGTTGCCGGTGGCGGAGATTGCGCTGAACACGATGCTCATTTCCGAGGCCATATACATGTCGAATGAGCTGGGCAGGGAAGTGACCGCGGACGAGGTCAAGGCCGCGTCGAAGTCGAAGGCGAATGTGCTGTGAGGGGGCGGGGATAGGCGGAGTGGACCGATCGGACGGGTCGGGCTGATCGGACAGGTCAGACGGAATGGGTGTCCTCATGGGAACGCGCGGGCGAGTTGTGAGGTGGGGAACTGCGATTCTCCTGCTGTCCATCTTATGCCGCGCTTCTGCCTCGGAGACGGTGACTCTCTACTACTGGGGATGGGAAACCGATGTCCTGGGTCTGGACCAAATCGAAGAGTTCCAACGCTTACACGATGGCAGCGATGGTAAACCCGCGATCAAGGTGATCATGGGCCAGAGCGCCGTTCAGACCAAGGACGGCGATTTCCAGCGTTTGTTGTGCTCGGTGGTTGGCGGCGATCCGCCGGACGTAGTGATCTATGGACGCAACTCGGTAGCCGCGTGGGCGTCGCGCGGGGCTTTTCTTTCGCTGCAACCGTTCCTGGAGCGGGACTGGGCGGAGCGTCCTGATGATCCGCTGACCCCACGCCGCGAGACGTTCTATCCCCACTGTTGGACGGAAGCGTCATACGATGGACAACTCTATGCGCTGCCGTCCGATACCGAGGCGCGGCTTCTGTTTTATAACCTGGATGTCTTCGATAAACACGCTGCCGATTTAATTGCGATTGGATGCGTAGATCCGAAAGACCCGACGAAGCCTGGTCCGCCCCGGACGTGGGATCAACTGAGGGAGTGTACCCGCCTTCTCTCCGAGTATGACGACAGTGGAAAGCTTACGCGCGTGGGGTACATTCCAAACTATGGCAACACGTGGCTTTGTTTGTACTCGTGGCTAAACGGCGCGGAGTTCCTCAGCCCGGACGGACGGACCTCGACGATGAATTCGCCGGAGGTGGTGGACGCGCTGACGTACATGACGGAACTCTACGACATCATGGGTGGCGTCGAGAAGGTGCGCGCGTTCGAGTCCTCGATGACGCGGGGGGACCTCGATCCCTTCTTGACCGGAAAAATCGCGATGAAGATAGACGGTGACGGCTTCCTGGGCTTTCTCTCGTCGTCGCGCCGTGACATGCGTTTCGGTGTGGCGATGCCGCCGGCTCCGCCGGGCAAGCCGCAGATTTCGTGGGCGGGCGGCTGGTGTTGGGTGATACCCACGATGAGCAAGCATCCGGACGAGGCGTGGGAATTCGTGAAGTTCTTGAGCGGAAAGCGCGCCTTTCAGATCCGCAACGACGGCCGCGCTCAGTCCATCCGCGCGGGCGGCCATCTCTTCATACCGACGGTCAGCGCGCGAAAAGATCTGACGGAGTGGGGGATGGACCATTATGTTTTCAGCAATCCCGGCATCGAGGAGCGGTATAAGGAGGCCTTGCGCGTATGCGTCAAGGCGTTACCGCTCTGCCGTATTCGGCCCTTGTCACCGGTGGGGCAACTCTGGTGGAACGAGCACGTTCGAGCGATGGAAGGCGGGCTGTACAAGCGCTACGATCCCGCGGATGTGCGCCACAACGCGCAAATGGCACTGGACGTCGGCAACGCCGTGGTTCAGAAGGAGCTGGACCGCATCTACGGGCCAAAGACGGGGGTTCCCCTCGATTGGCGCGCGATCGTAGCGGTCTATCTTGTGGTGGTCGCCGCCGGCGCGATTGGGCTTCACCGGTATTTCAATAAGAAGGTCGTGGCGCGCGGGTATTTCCGTCACGAGTTTCACGCGGGCTACCTATTCGCCTCGCCGTGGTTCCTGGGCTTCGTCGTGTTTGGTGGCGGCCCGATTCTGTTCTCGTTGCTCATGAGTTTCTGTGACTACGACGCGTTTACGCCGCCGCGTTTCGTAGGGATGAAGAACTACGTCGAAATGTTTACGGACGACCCGTTGTTCTACAAGTCGCTCGGCAACACCGCATACATGACGCTGGGAATCCCGCTCAGTATGGCCGCCGGGCTCGCGATTGCGATGTTGCTGAATTACAGCGTGCGTGGCATGGCCGTGTACCGGACCTTCTACTATCTACCGTCGATAATGCCCGCCGTCGCCGGGGCGATCCTTTGGATGTGGATATTCAATCCACAGCAGGGACTGCTGAATACGCTGATAGGTAAGCTCGGGATACCTGGTCCGTTCTGGCTGCAAAGCGAAACGTGGTCGAAGCCCGCGCTAATTGTCATGGGGTTGTGGGGCGCGGGCGGCGGAATGATTATTTGGCTGGCGGGGTTGAAAGGCATCCCGGCGCATTTGTACGAAGCGGCGATCCTCGACGGCGCGGGACGGTTCCGCTGTTTCCGGCATGTTACGTTGCCGATGTTGAGCCCGTACATCTTCTTCAACCTTATCATGGGCGTCATCGGCACATTTCAGATATTTACTCAGGCGTACATCATGACCCAGGGCGGTCCGGTGGATTCGACCATGTTCTACGCGTACGCGTTGTTCAACTACGCGTTCAAATACATGCGCATGGGGTATGCGTCCGCGATGGCGTGGGTGTTGTGCGCGATCGTGTTGGCTCTGACGGTGATGCAGTTGCGTCTGTCGAAGCGCTGGGTCCACTACGAATCGGAGGAGTAGCCGCAAACCGCGTTACGGCTACTCGCTCACACAATCTTCATTCGCCGCTCATTGTTCGATGGTCTTTAGTTTGGCGCGCAACGCATCGTCGTAGAGCCCGATTTCACCAAATGGAATCGGGTGAAATCCGATGGCGTTCAAGACCGGGGCGTCGTCCTTCAACTCGAAATTCTGCTTTGCGGCGTCAACGAAACCGGGGTCTTGGCGCGTCACGTAGTTGTCCAGCAAATTCTGAGCGGGCTGAGTGCGATTCAGGAAGTCTCCGCAATTGTAGACAATGTTGCGCCAGACCATGTTGACATCAATGCCCTCGTGCAGATGCTGCAGGGCGGGATAGCGCGTGCTGTAGGGGGGTGACGCGATATCCACATCCTTGGTGAGCAACGACGCGATCCAGTCGCTCGCAAGAAACTTCTCCCACCGCTCCTTGCCCCACGGCGTGAAACTGATTCCATACTTGCATTCGGCGAAAATATTGTTATCGACCCAGTTATCTTTGCCGCCGTGTATCTGCACGCCGCCGAAGTTTTGCTCCGAACACCGGTAGAACACGTTTCCGTAGATGAGCGTTCCGCTGATGGCGTCGTCGAGGCGGATGCCGGCTTGGCCGCAGGCGCGGTCGTTTCCGATGTCGTGCCAGAAATTGTAGCGCAGGATGTTGCCCCGGTAACTGGGGTTGGCCCACAAGTCGATCCCGCCTTGGTCGTCGGTCTCGCGAACCACGTCATGGACATTGTTGTACTCGACGACGTGGTCATTGCCTTCGAGGCGCATGGCATGCGCGGGCGAATCGTGGAAATTGTTGTGCGCGATCCGGTTGCCGACGCCTTCGATCTGTACTGCGGGCGTGTAGGTCCGATCAACGCGCGAGAAGTCGAATATGTCGCAATTCTCGACGAAATTGTTTCCCGGAGTCAGCGTCTTGCGGTCGCCGCCGATGATTTCCGTGCCGCGGCGTCCGAGAGCGTAGAGGTCGCAACTGAGGACGCCGCAGGCGTGGCCACCGTTGATGGAGACGCCGGTGCCGCCCAAGCGCCGCACGACGCAGCCCGCGACGAGGCAGTTCTCGCCGCCTTCAACTTTGACGCCGTCTCCGGCGCCGTATTCGAGAGTCAGTCCTTGCAGTGTCACGTGAGACGCGCCGTCAATGCGGATGAGGGGCTCTTCAAGCAGCGAGATTTCAACGGCGGCGGATTCGAGGCCGGGGATAGGATAGAGATACAGGCGGCCCGATTCCCGGTCGAGGTACCACTCACCGGGGGTGTCGATTTCCTCGAGCAGATTGAAGACATAAAAGGGCTGGCCTTCTTTGATGCCATAGGTGGTCGAGTTCGTGGTGCGAACCTGTCCGCTGGCGGTGTCCAGGGCGGCGACGCCGATTGTGTTATCGGCCCAGTCATAGAACCAGTAACCGTAGAGCCACATGTCGCGGGCGTTCGACCATCGCTTGGCCCGTTCGTCCTTGAACTCGAATATGCCGCCTCGGTTCTCCTTTTGTGAACCCGCGTCAATGACTTTGCCGGTGCGCAAGAATCCGGTGTTGGGCCAGCGGGCGGGCGTCATGGGTTTGCCGTTTACGAAAAGCTCGGTGGAGGACTGCGCGCCGCAGCTATAGCCGCGATAGACCAACGGAGCGAAATGCGTGATACCCTGTGCTTTCAAGTCAACCACGACGACTTTTCCGCACGCAGCTTCGGGCAGGCGGGACAGGACGGCGGGGTCTTTCACCGGTTGAAAACCTTTGACCGGCGCGCTGCCGTTGATGCGCACATCTGCGCCTTCGGCCGCGCCGAACACGACGGGCTTTCCTTCGGCGCCGGACGCGGCGCGAGAAACGGTAATGCCGTGTTGCAGCCGGTAGACTCCGCCACGAACGCTAACTGAAACGCCTCCGTTGGGTAACCCGCTGTTTTTGGCGGTTGTGGCGATCGCGTCGACGGCGCGCTGGATGGTGGCGAACGGCTTTTCTTGCGTCCCCGGGTTCGCGTCCGATCCGTCCGTCGCCACGTACAGCCGCAGGCCAGGCTCCGGGCGTTTCTTGACGGGGCACCGGCTTTCGTTGGGGTCGCGAGGCGAGAGTCCTTGCTTTGCGCGTTCCAACGACTTCAACGCTTCGTCGGCTTCGGCGCGGTGCTGGGGAGGCGCCGCTTCCGATCTGGAAACGCGAGTGTAGTTCGCTTTGGCGCCGGCGATTTTGTTCTCTTCCACGGACATTCGCGCGAGCTGAAGTTCGGCTAGGCTGCGGATTGGTCTGGACGGTTGCGACATGCGCGCAGCCTTTGCGAACCCTTTACGGGCGTCGCCAAATTGACGCGCTACGGCGTGTGCCTGTCCGCGCTCGAGGTGGGCGCGCGCCTTGTCTTCCGCCGATGCGCCTTTGACGCCCAGGGCCTTCTTGGTAAACGCCGCCGCTAACGGCCAGTCGTTGTGTTCCAGAGATTTGCGCGCGAGGTTCAGCCACGCGCTTACCTGCTGGGTCGCGGAGAGTTCCGGCGCGCCGATAATACGTTCGCGCTCGTTCTGCGCGGCCTTACTCTGCGCCGGCGGTGTCCGAATTCCAACTTGATCGATCGGGATCTCTTTGAACTTGAGCTTGAACGCGGGGGATTCCTTCTTGAGATGGTAGTCATGTTTCTCCGCGTCCACGAACAGCGGGTCCTGATCGAGCAGGTTGCTCTCGAATGTGAGCAATGGCCGCGCGGCCTGCTCGATATCATCCCACTTCCCGCCCCAGCAGATATTGCGCGCGATGACGTTGCCTACCGGGGCCTTGGGGTTGTTGTCTAGGATGGTAATCAGCTTGGGATAGCGGTCGCTGTAGGGGGGCTTATTGTAGGCGATGCCCGAAATCGTGCCCTTGTCCTTGGCCTCCTTGAGCCAGTCGTCCGCGGTGCCTGCCGCCCAGCCCAAGGCCCGCGCGTCCACGTGTACGGCCGGTTTGCAGTCGACGAAGATGTTGTTTTCGATGCTACAGTCGCGTCCGCCTCCGATAAACGCGGCGCTTACGACGTTGTAGAACACGTTGCCGTAGATTGCGGCGGAGGAGAACATATCATCGAGGTACACGCCGACGCAGCCCTTGTCTTCGAATCCAGTAATATCGTGAAGGTAGTTGTAGCGGATCTGATTGCCTCGCATGGTCCAGTTGCAGCCGGTGTAGATGGCGCCGGCGTCGTTGGATTGCTGGCACACGTGGTGAATCTCGTTGAACTCCATGACGTGGTCGTTGCCGCCGAAGAGAATGGCCGCATGGGGCGCATCGTGAATGAGATTGTGCGCCGCGAGATTGCCGACGCCGTTCAGCGATATCGCGGGCGTGTACATAGGCTTCACCCGGCCGTAGTTGTGGAAATGGTTGTTTTCCGCGGAAAGGCCGCCCGGCGTCAACGTCACGCGGTCGCCGCCGCTGAGCGCGACACCTCCGGCGCCCGTCTGGTAGACCTCGCAGTCGTGAAAACGATGACCGGCGCCGGACATCTGCGCTCCGGTTCCTCCAATGTTGCGAATGACGCACGAGGCCGCTTGAACGCCTTTACCCCCGGATACGATGAGCGCGTCACCGCGCGCGCCTTCGATGGTGAACCCTTGCAGCGTCACGAAGGAAGTTTCCTTCATCACGACGACGTTGGGCAGGATCGTCACGGCCGTCTTGGCGGTGTTGATCGGGTGCGGGGGCCAGAAGTAGAGGATGCCCTTTTCCCGGTCGATGTACCATTCGCCCGGCGAGTCCAGTTCGCTGAGCATGTTGAAGGCGTAATACCATTGGCCTTTGCGGTATCCGTAGCCGTGGGCGGGCGGGGCCAGGGTGATGGTGGCGGCGCCGGTATCGATCGAGGCGATCTTCTGGCGTTCGTCCGACCAGTCCCAAAACCAGCATCCGTACAGCCATGGGTCTTTCTCGTGGAGCCACCGTGAAGGGCGGTCGCCGTCGTACTTGAACTTGCCGACCTTGCTTCCCTTGATGCCGTGGCTTACAAGCCCGTCCTGCACGACGATGTCGGCGATGCGGGCAAAACCTTCGTTGGGCCAGCGGGACAAGGTCATGGGCATGTCATCGAAGAAGACTTCGGCGCCGCCCTCGTTGGGCGCGCCGGGATCGGCAATGCCTTGCGACTTCAGATCGGCCTGAAGAACGTGGGCGCGGCTCTGTTCGTCCAGACGTTGCAGGACTTCAGGGTCGGTAATGGCCTGGAATCCCGCGACGGGCTTCGCGGCGGAGAGACGGACCTCTTCGCCCGGGAAGGCGGTATAGGTGATGGGGGCAGTCTCGGTTCCGGAGTCGTCTGCGCTCAATTCGAACGGTTTGCCGAGATAGTACGCGCCGCTACGGATGACGACGGTGACGCCTGGGGCCGGCAGTGGTCCCGCCTGTTTCAGCTTTCGGATTTCGTCTCGAGCTCGTTCGAGTGTGGCGAACGGTCCGTCGGTCTTTGCGGGATCTGGAACTGGGAGGCGCCCGGACCAGGCGTCTTTGCCCTCCGTTGAAACGTAAATACGCGCGCCGCTCGAGTTCGGCGCCGCATTGGTTTCAGGCGCAGCCAAGAGGCCCGCCACACACACGATGATCGCGCAACTCCATCCGCTCGTCATTGTTTGTTCTCTCCCCAACTGCCGTTTCGGCTTGTCACACTGCTAAGGAAGCCCACTGTCCTGTTCTGGGCTTCACGCGTTCTTCAAAGTAGAACTTGCGGCCAGGGCGGGCTGGAGTGTCATACGTTTCCTTCCCGCTCCGGCGACGCGGCGAGACGCCGCGTCTACTATAACGACCTGCGGCTACGCGCAACCTATCACCATCAGTTGGGCGTCAAGACCCTACTGGACCTCGGCGCCCAGAACAGTGTCGTCATTTCGGGCGACGATGGCGCCGCCCGGCGGCAGTTTTTCGAAGCACTTCCGAAAGATACCGAGCTGGGTCTCCCGGGAGAACCCGCTGACGATCAGCGAAATCAGCATCACGTCCCCCGCGGGCCAATCGTCTTTGGTGATGTCGCCGGGTTGGGTGCTGATCCGGTCCGAAAGGCCCTCCCGCGCCACGACGTCTTTGGCCACCGCGAGCACGTTGGGGAAGTCGACGATGACCGCCTTCAGGTCGGGGTTGCTCTGGCACGCCGCTATCGAACAGGCACCCGAACCGCCCGCCAGGTCGACGAGCTTTCGGTACGGCGAGAAGTCGAACTTCGTCGCGAGAAGCCT
>JACRLJ010000049.1:7949-8534 GCA_016215105.1 Candidatus Hydrogenedentota bacterium | reverse complement strand
GAAGAAATTGGCATCGTTGGAGAATACGTCACCAACGTTTCCGCCAGCGTCTGCACGGCCTTTGCGCGAGTGTCGCTTGTCTGCGGCATCAACTCGATGGCGCGCAACTGGGCATTGAGGGCGATCGACCGCCCGGCTTCGTCGTTGGCGGCGCCGTCCATCACCGCAGGCAACGGTCCGGTCAGCACGGCGATTGCCTGTGTCGCGTCACCGGCTTTTGCGAGACACCGAGCCTGCGCCAGCAAGGCCAATGCGCGTCTCAGCGCCATGGCAGAGTCGCGACATTCCTCGATCTTTGGCGCTTGGTTGGCGTAAGCCGTTGCGGCCGCGTTGTAGTCGCCGGCTTCGTATTCGAGGCGCCGCGCCTCGGCCCACTCGGGGTCTTCGGGTTCGCCCGAGGCCGCGGCAAGAGGGTGAGCAGGATAGAGCACGGCCCCGTCGGAACCATAGAACACAAGCCCGTCGCAGGTATCACCGCTCACCGCTTCGGCGAACCGCGCCCGCGCCGAATTCGCGTCCGTGACGGGCCGCCGCTTCAACTCATCAAGGACGCCCTGCCAGTACGCTTCCGCCTGGGCCGGCATG
>JACRLJ010000049.1:0-7942 GCA_016215105.1 Candidatus Hydrogenedentota bacterium | reverse complement strand
GCCGCGCATAGGAGTCGGTCAACTTCTGCCGGATAGCGAGGCGCTCGTTGAGCGTGGCCTGCGCAGTAACCCACAGCACGCACACCGTCGGGGCCAGCACGACCAGCAACAGAAGCAACAATAACGGCCACAGCCTCTGTCCGGACGTGCTGGTCAATTGACTCTCTTTCCATTCGTCATCGCGCTAGTCCCATGACTGAGCCATATTCCCAATCCATTTCGCTCACGTCCCAGGTATCTTTTCATCCGGAAAGTTCTTCTTGCGCGCCTCGTACGCCTCCTTCACTTTCACGAGCAGCGCCTCGTACTGCTTCTGTCCGTCCACCGAACCATTTCGCTTCGCATATTGTTCGCGCCACCAGTTATCGAAGAAATGGTGATAGCGTTTGTCGGTCTTGAGCTTTTCGAGCGCATAGGCTACCGCGTCCGCTTCGCCTTTCGCATCCCAGATAAGGCCGGCCCGCTCGTTTACTAGGTGCTGAAATTTGCTGTGCTTGGAGGGATCGGGGTACGCGGTGTCGGGATAGGCGGCAATAGCCCTATCGAACTCCTCGGCGGCCTGCTGTTTGTCGCCCAGTTCGGCCGCGACGGCCGACAGCAAGTGATGCAGGCGCCACGGGTATTCCGGATCACTTTCGTGCTGCGCCAGGTAGGTCTTGAGCTTCTCGCGCTGGTCTTTCAGATCGAGGCCGGCGGAAGATCCCGGGGCCTTATCCTTGCGCCAATTCAGGATCGATGCGAGGTCGATCTTGTCTTTGTAGGGGTGGCCGGTGTCCTTTCGGATATGGACGCGCTGCATCACCGCATCACACGCGCCCACGAGGTCGCCGCGATCGAACGCGTCGTGAGCCGCGCGATCAAGACTCTGCTCGTGGGGCTGGGCTTTGTCCTTCGGCGCCTCGGCCTGTGGCTTCTCCGCGGCCGGCGCCTTCGCGGAGGCTGCCTTTGCTTCGGCCAAGCCAGCCTTGGCCTCGGGGCTTTGCGGTTCGGCCGCCAGCCATTTCTCGTAATAGGTCGCCGCTTTCTCCGGCTGTCCCTTCTCCATGTAGGTCTTGGCGAGACCGTTCAAGGCGGCTGTCGCGCCGGGCGCTGCCGCAACGGCTTTCTCCCAATAGGAAATGGCCTCGTCTGTTTTGACTTCGTCCTTGGCGATCCATCCGAGTCCGTTGAGGGCCGCCGGATGCTTCGAATCTACGGCAAGGCATTTGGCGAAGGCTTCCTTGGCCGCCACTTTGCGACCCTGGTGCAACAAACTCCAACCGAGGCCATTCCAGGCATTGGACTGGCTGGGGTCAAGCGCGGTGGCGGCGCGGAACGCTTCCTCCGCTTCGGATAGTTTGCGCGCATTCCACAACGTCCAACCTTTGCTCGCGAAGTCTTCAGCTTTGCCTTTGGCTTCATCGTTCCCGGCAGGGAGCGTACTGAGCGCTAGCGGAGCTGCGGGACTGGCGTCCGCGGCAAGATACTCGCGCTTGGAAGGGTCGGAGCGGCCTTCGCCGGAGAGAGACTTCTCGATAGCGGCCTTCACGCGCTCGCTGCGTTCGTTCGCGGCCGCCTCCTTCACAATCGAGCGCGCAGCATCGGAATTGAAGTCGCCGAGAGCGTCTGCGGCCCCCATGCGCACGCCAGAATCCGGATCGTGACGTAGCGTCTCCGCGAGAAGCGGAACGGACGCTTCATCGTGTAAACCACTCAGAACGTAGCAACACAGCCACCGGGCATACCCGAATCCAGCCGTGTCCTTGAGAATGCCGATGGCTTTCGTAACTACGGCCGCGCGGATGTCGGGAGCATCCGTGGCCTTCGCCATGAGTCCCCACAGAGCGGCATGGTATTGGCGTCCGACTTCGCCGTAGATCATCTTGCTGAAGAGAGCGTCAACGTCTGTTGCCTGGACCTCCTTGGCGGTGTATCTTCCGGCGGGTTGCGACGTGTCCCACGGGGCCGCGCCGTAGACTGGTGAAGCCGCTTTCAGCATCAAACCGTGGTTTGGCGCCGAACCATCCAACCAACGCTTCACAAGGTCCGTTAGGTCAACGCGCACCGTTCCCGGCTCAGGAGGCGCCAGCGTCATCGCGGCGCGCTTCGGGTCGATTGCGGGTTGCTTTAGCCACGAGGTCTCGCGTTCGTTCCAGTCGCCGAGTACTGCGTGAATCGCCACGTCTGTCGGGTCAACGGGTGCCGGCCTTTCCGGAATCTTCTCGTTCAAAACCAATTCCGCGCGCGTTAACGGGGGCCGCCCCGCGCCTGCGGGAATTGGAAACTGCACCAGAACGCGGTTCATGTCGTTTGCGGCAATGGACAACTGTGCATGAGCGCCCCAAGCCCGGTCCGCGAGATAGGAGATAAGCACGGTATCCTGGGAGGCAGCGAGTTCCTCCGTCTTGTCGCCGAAGGTCAGCATGAGCCGCGGACCTTGCGCCGTGTCCCGGCTTTCAAAATAGAACCAACTTCTCGGGTCGTTCCGAGTGGGCTTGCTTCCGACAAATGGAGCCATAGCCCGTTGCGCGAGGGCAATCAACTCCTTCTGCTCGGGTAGAGTCGTGGAGAGATCCTCGAACGCTGCGAAGGCCTCCTTCTGACGGCCGGACTTGAGCAACACGGAGCCAAGCCGGTAGTACGCCTGCGCGACGAGCGGCCTGTCTGCCTTCGCGTTCTCGATAATCTGGCGGTAAATCTTGACGGCCCCGTCGAGATCGCCGACGGTATCTTCGGAATATACGCCCTTTTCGAGCAATTCCTTCGGAGACTCTCCGGTAGCCCCCGAGGCGGCGCACGACGCCAGCAAGATTACGAACACGATTCCCCAAATACGCTTCATGGCTCGTCCTCCAACTGTTAGGTTACTCTGAATCACGGTATCGACTAAAGTCAGAGTACCGCGCGTATGTGACGCAATTGTTACCGATAGAGCGGTAAAATCCTGCACACATACTTGTTGGGCCATCTTTCCCGTCACGGGTCGCGGCGCTACATCGAGGAGCCTGAGATAGATTCAAAGGCCTCATTCGGGAACGCTCGCACCGGTAGGAGTTGAAAACATCCCGTTCCACCAATACACTGCCTGCGCGGAATGCCAGACGCGTGCAAATGTCAGAATTGAATACGGGGAAGGGTAGATCCATGCTGCGGTGCTTGTCGGTCGCGATCGGAACTGTGGCGTTGTTGGTTCAGCTTGGAACTCCGACGGCTTGGGCTGCGGACGCAAACGAGGCAAAGGGGACACCTGCTATGAATCAGGCGCTGGCGCTGAATTACGATTGGGCGCAGCATACGCGTTTGAAATGGGGGTACAACGATCTCGACGGGGATAGGATTCCCGATACCCTTGTGACCGTGTGGAACGGAAAGACTATCGTCTTTGTGAGCGATGACGGAAAACTCCCTTGGCGGACCGAAGACGAGCGCCGCGACTGGAACGCGTACTTCAACGAGTCGTTCAACGTCGGGCAGGAACCGCCGTCCATGTGGAATCCGATCCGGAAAAACTGGGGCAACTACACTATTCTTGTGGATCGCGATGGCTGCGGGCGGCTCGACAGCCCGGGGGACTTCTACTACAAAGCCATTGACTGGAACCGCAACGGAGCGCCGGAAGCCGAGTACTACCACCTGTTCCCTGGACAGATGCCTTGGTCCAACAAGTTTCATGTGAACCTAAGCGGCGAACCGGACATGTCGTACCTGGACTGGAAGAATTTCTACTACGCCGACGAGCAGCGGTATCTTCCTGGCGGCAAGTACATCATGAACGTCCATGGCAACGGGTTCTTCCTGAACAGTTACTCGAAAAATCCGCAGCGGGCTTGGGAAAATCCCATCGCCTGGTACGACTTCGATTTCGACGGGCACACCAACATGGTAATGCGATGCGCCGACGTCCATACGGACGCGGGCAAGCAGACAAATCTGTGCGAAGGCAATGAGATCTATCGCGGCGACCTGAGTGAGTTCGAGATGTCATTCGAACTTAACGGAAACACATCCCCAACGAAATATCACTCACTCGATATGCAGCTGACCTTCTATCAGTACACCGGCGTAGGCCCCAGCTACATCGAGTACGCCGACCGTGTGCCGGGAATGAAGGGACTTCCCGAAGCCGAGTTTCTGTCGGAGAAGCTGCTCTGGACGCGCCAGGAGACCGTACGGCGTTACTGGCCCTACATGGATGGATTCAAACTGGCCACCGAGTTCCCCGGCTGGCAAGGAGTATGGCTGCTGTTCGATGAGGACGACGATGACTGCCGTTGGGAGGAGATGTTCAGCAAGCACGAAGAGGGGTGGACCGGGTATTCCGACCGTATCGGTGACCGTATCGAGGTAGACTCGGACTACGGCGGCAAGGGAATGCTGTATATCGGGAAGTTCGACGGACGTATCCACCTGCACCATGCCGAGACCGCGTTCTGGGACATCGACTATCTGGGTCTGTACAAGGGCAGCATGGATCGAAAGGGAACGGACGAAGGACCGGAACCGCCTGCGGGCCTGCGGTATCCTCGTGTCCGCTACTCAGATCGAAACGGAAACGGTTTCATTGATACCATCGAGTACATGACCGTCGAATACGGCCGCGAGGCTACAACCGAACGGATCGAGCGCACGGTCTCCCTCATCGAGTTCGGCGAAGGCGCCGAACTCGCGCCGGACATCTGCGAGTTGTTTGACCCTCGCGTGACCGCGCCGCTATCCGGGTGGCGCCTCGACACGTGGGACGGGAATCCTCTTCGCAAGAGCGATTTCGCCGGGACCCCAAACCGCGCGGCCTACGATAGGATGATGGCGCTCTATACGCGGGTTAACGAACAAATGTGGCGCGATGCGCAGAAACTATATCGCACGGCCAAGCGGCACGGCTTGAACACCTCCGAAAATGCAGACCGCGACCTCAAGTTAACGTACGCCAAAGCCGAGCTGGCGGCCCTCACGGAGCTTACCGTGCCGCCCGGTTACTCCCGCCACCTGAGCGGCAAAACTCGGCGTGATCGCTACAACAACGGGTTCTGGCTCAAGGAGAAGGTCTTCGCGGATATCCTCGCCCATTCCGGCATGGATGCGTCCACGCTCAAGCGTCTGTACTATATGGGCAAGATGGACGAACTCTGCAAGTACATCGACCACCACACTGTCAAGCCCGCGAAGAAGGCGAGTTGATAGATACGATCGTCTTACTAATGAGTATTCGATTGCGGCGCATAGGCCGCGGGAGGAGTGAATGTGATGACTCTGTCCGTGTTCAGCTTGTTGACCCTCGTTCCCTTTGCGGCGGGGGTGGCGGAACCGCCCAAACCGTTCGGCGTTCTACCGACCGAACGCCAACTGCAGTGGCAGGACCTGGAGTTCTGCGCTTTCATTCACTTCACGGTGAACTCCTTCACCGATAAGGAATGGGGATATGGTGACGAATCCCCTGCGGTGTTCAATCCCACGGACTTCGATGCGGATGCGATTGTCCGCGTGGCGCGCGACGCCGGCATGAAAGGGCTTGTCCTGACCTGCAAGCACCACGACGGGTTTTGCCTATGGCCGTCGAAGTACTCCGAGCACACCATCGCCAAGAGCCCTTGGCGCGGCGGCAAAGGGGACATGGTTCGCGAACTCTCCGACGCGTGCCGCAAGCAGGGTCTGAAGTTTGGGGTGTACCTCTCGCCCTGGGACCGCAATCATGCGGAGTACGGCCGGCCCGCCTACATTGAATACTATCGCAACCAGCTCAAGGAACTGCTGACGAATTATGGTCCGATATTTGAAGTGTGGTTCGATGGAGCAAACGGTGGCGACGGGTACTACGGGGGCGCTCGAGAGACGCGGAACATCGACCGGGCCACGTATTACGGGTGGGAAACGACGCACCAGATCGTTCGGGAGTTGCAACCGAACGCGGTGATGTTCAGCGACGTGGGACCGGATATCCGATGGGTGGGAAACGAGTCGGGTTACGCAGGCGATCCATGCTGGCCGACCTACACGCCTCACGGAAAGGATGGCCAACCGCCCTGTCCGGGACAAAGCATGTACCAAGAGGGTGAGCACGGACATCGGGACGGACAGTATTGGCTGCCCGCCGAGGTGTGCGTGTCCATACGGCCAGGGTGGTTCTATCATGCCAAAGAGGATGAGAAGGTTCGCACACCTCAGAATCTGATGAAGATGTATTTCGAGTCCGTGGGCCGCGGCGCCGCGCTCCTTCTGAATCTGCCACCCGACCAGCGCGGGCGCATTCACGAGAATGATATTGCCTCGTTGCGCGAATTCGGCGACGTGCTCAAGGCCACCTTTGGAACGGACCTCGCGAAGGGCGCCAAGGCAACGGCCGGCAACACGCGCGGAAACGATTCCCGGTACGCCGCATCGCGCGTCAACGACGGGGATCGCAGCACGTATTGGTGTACCGACGACTCCGAGCTGACGGCGGAACTAACACTCGACCTTGGTCAGGCGGCTACCTTCAACGTGGTAAGCCTGCGTGAATACCTCCCGCTGGGCGTGCGCGTGGACGATTGGGCTCTGGACCAGTGGAGTGACGGCGCCTGGAAGGAGTTTGCCAAGGGCCAAGCCATCGGAAACCACCGCCTGTGGCGCGGCGATGACATTACGACGAACAAAGTCCGTCTGCGCATCGTCAAGGGAGCTGCCTGTCCAGCCATTTCAGAGTTCGCGCTTCATCTCCTGCCTCCGCAGGCAAAGTAGCGTCATCGGCTGACGGCATGAAACCACGAAACTCAGTCACGCGCATCCTGCTCGCCAGCTTGGTGGGGACGACCATCGAGTTCTTCGATTTCTACATTTTCGCCAACGCGGCGGTGCTGGTGTTCCCCAAACTGTTCTTTCCACGCGCCGACCCTACGGCCGGGATGTTGGAATCGCTCGCAACGTTTGGCATCGCGTTCGTCGCGCGTCCCGTCGGCTCCGCTATATTTGGACATTTTGGCGATCGTGTCGGGCGTAAGGCGACTCTCGTGGCCGCTCTCTTGACTATGGGAATCGCGACGGTCGCTATAGGCCTGTTGCCCACCTACGCCATGATTGGGGCCTGGGCGCCCCTGTTGCTGGCGGTTTGCCGCTTGGGGCAAGGGCTGGGTCTCGGGGGCGAGTGGGGCGGGGCTGTGCTGCTTGCTACAGAGAATGCGCCACCCGGAAAACGCGCGTGGTACGGCATGTTCCCCCAACTGGGCGCGCCCATTGGATTCATTCTGTCGGGCGGCTTCTTCCTGGTCTTGAGCGAGTACCTAAGCGACGAGCAGTTCTTCTCCTACGGCTGGCGCGTTCCGTTTCTCGCCAGCACGGCGTTAATTGTTTTTGGGTTATATGTGCGCTTGAAGATAACCGAAACGCCCGCATTTGAACGGGTGCTGAAGCAGAATACGCGGGTCAGGATTCCGACTGTAACCGTAGTCACTCGCCACCTGCGTGCGCTCGTCCTTGGCGTGTTTATCGCGCTGACGACGTTTCTCATCTTCTACCTCTCGACAGTCTTCACGCAGAGTTGGGCCACGATGTCAATGGGGTATACGCGCCCGGAATTCTTGAGGATACAACTGTTCGCCGATCTCTTTTTTGGCGCCACGATACCCGTTTCAGCCATCCTTGCGGACCGCTTGGGCCGGCTCCGGGTACTCATTGCGGTAACGGTCGCCATCGGGTTGTTTGGTTTTCTAATGGCGCCGATGTTTGGGTCCGGAAGCGCCTTACTGGTGACCATTTTTCTGTGCTTGGCGCTTGCCCTGATGGGCATGTCCTACGGACCGCTGGGTACGATGCTCTCTGAACTTTTCCCGGCGGAGGTGCGGTTCACCGGGGCGTCTTTGACGTTCAATCTTGCCGGCATCTTTGGTGCGTCGCTGGCGCCATTCATCGCCGTTTGGCTGGCGAAGAGCTACGGGCTGGCGTATGTCGGCCTGTACTTGTCGGTCGCGGCGCTGGCCACGCTGATCTCGGT
>JACRLJ010000084.1 GCA_016215105.1 Candidatus Hydrogenedentota bacterium | reverse complement strand
TATCCTTACTGTACGACACAGTAATCGGCTTCCACGCTGTCTTTCGAACGTCTTAAAATGTGTGGCTGGGGCGGGAGGATTCGAACCTACGGATGCCGGAACCAAAATCCGGTGCCTTACCACTTGGCGACGCCCCAAAAAATCACTGTTCTCCGTGCCGGCCTACCGCCGGACAGGGCGTTTCCCGCGGCATTAGGACGGACACCCACCCGGCGTACCGAACCGCATGCAGCGGCAAGTCCGCAAATATAGCAATTTGCGAACAGCCAAGTCAACTTCGCGCTCACACGCGGGCTCGGGAGTCCCAGCGCTGGGCGCCGGTGGGCAGGACGCCTCCGAGCAGGGCGTGTCGGGGGCAGGGCGCTTTCGCCGAAAGCGCCCTGCGCGCCCAAACCCCTCACCCGCTACGGGAACTTCCCCGCGAGGAATGTGTTGAAACTAACGAAGTTCGAGCCATTGGCAACAGTGGTATACTGATTTTTGGTCAGCGCGGAGCGGAAGAATCCAGAAATTACCGTTTCCGGCATAGCAGGAGCCTATGGGACACGTTGCGTTCATACTCGCGCTAGTTGCCGCCACATCGAACACCCCGGCCGCGGATTCCGCGATCGTGCGCCCTTTTGAATCTGAAGGCAGATTCTCCAGCGCGGACTCCATTGATACTCTGACGCTCGCCAAACTCCACAAGAAGAGTATCGAGCCCGCAAACCGCTGCTCCGATGAGGTGTTCATCCGCAGGGTACACCTCGATGTGATCGGCACCCTGCCCGACCCCGCAGCCGTTCGTTCCTTCCTGAACGACGCCAATCCGGACAAGCGCTCGGTACTGATCGAGACCCTCTTCGAGCGGCCCGAGTTCGCCGAATACTGGGCCATGAAGTGGTGCGACGTGCTTCGCGTCAAGGCGGAATACCCCATCAACCTCTGGCCAAACGCCGTTCAGGCCTACCACCATTGGATTCGCGACGCAATCCGAAAAAACCTACCCTATGACCAATTCGCGCGCGAACTGCTGACCTCCAGCGGCAGCAACTTCCGCGTGGGCCAAGTCAATTTCTACCGCGCCGTCCAGGGACACGAGCCCTCCGCGATCGCGCGCGCCGTCGCGCTGACCTTCATGGGCGAGCGGATCGATCAGTGGCCCAAGGCCCGCCGCGCCGGCATGGAGGCCTTCTTCTCAAAGGTTGTCTTCAAACACACCGGCGAGTGGAAGGAAGAGATCGTATGCCTCGACCCGGCGCCCGGCGATCCGGTAAAGGCCGTCTTTCCCGATGGAACGAAAGTCAAAGTGCAGCCCGGCGACGATCCTCGGGCCGTGTTTACGGACTGGCTGCTGACCAAGGATAACCCCAGCTTCGCGCGCAATATCGTCAATCGCATTTGGGCTTGGCTTTTCGGTCGAGGAATCATCCACGAACCCGACGACATCCGCTCGGGCAATCCGCCCGCCAATCCGGAGTTGCTGAGCTACCTCGAAAAAGAATTGGTAAGCGCCAACTACGATCTGCGGCACATCTACCGAATCATTCTCAATTCCGGTGTCTATCAACAATCCTCGATTCCGCGGGGCAATCGCCCGGAAGCCGAAGCCTTGTTCGCCAGCTACCCGGTGCGCCGCCTCGAGGCGGAAGTCCTGATTGACGCGTTGAATTGGATCGCCGGTACCGGCGAGGCCTACGAAAGCGCCATCCCCGAGCCGTTCACGTTCATACCCGATCACCAACGGAATATCGCTCTCGCCGACGGCAGCACCACCAGCCAGTTCCTGGACATGTTCGGCCGGCCGTCGCGTGACTCGGGTCTTCTGTCCGAACGCAACAATCAACCGTCGGACGCGCAGCGGCTCTATATGCTCAATTCGTCCGCCGTTCAACGCAAGATCGAGCGCAGTTGGCGAATGCGCGACCTGCTCGCCGCGTCAAAGGGACAACCCGCGGAGGCCATCCGCGCAATTTACGTCACCATACTCTCACGCAATCCGACCGATGATGAATTGGCCGCGGTTAACCAGTATCTGCAATCCAGCAAACTGAGGCCCGACCAGGTTGCCGCCGATCTCGCGTGGTCCCTGATTAACACCAAGGAATTCCTGTACCGCCATTAGCTGGCGCGACACGGCGCAGCCGGCCGAATGAGACACGAGGATGTACACATGAGCGAACCACCAGCCAAACACGTTCTAACCCGGCGCGATCTCCTCATTCGGGGACTCATCGGCGCGGCCGGCGCGACCGTCATCGGGTCGGGTGGTGTCCTGGCGCGGTCGTGGAAGAAATCGGCGTCCGCCCCGAAGAAAGACGCGCGGGCAAAATCCATCATACAAATCTGGATGTGGGGCGGGCCGCCGCATCTGGATACGTTCGATCCCAAGCCGGAGGCCGGCTACGACTACTGCGGCCCCTTGAATAAGCCCATCGCCACGAACGTGGACGGCATCCGAGTTTGCGAATTGCTGCCCCTGCTCGCCCAACAGGCCGACAAGTATTCCATCATCCGCAGCATGACTCACGGCAACAACAGTCACGAGACGGCGTCGTATATTGTGCAGACCGGCCGCCAGCCCGACCGCCTCGTCTACCCCAGCATTGGCGCGGTGGTGTCCCGATTCAAAGGGTACGACCAAGGCTACACCTCGCTCATCCCGCCCTACGTGGTCCTTGCCGAGCTTCAAGGACGCTTTTCCGAGGCCGGTTTCTTGGGACCGCGTTACCAGCCCTTCGCAACCGGCGGCGACCCCAACCAAAAGCGATTCCTGGTCGAAGGAGTTGTCGCCGAAGGCGTTTCCGATGATCGGCAGAAGAGCCGGCGCGAGTTGATGCACACGCTGGATTCGCTGGGAAAGGCGATGCCGGGCAATGCGCAATTCGAGCAACTCGACAAGACCGAAGCGGACGCCTACGAACTGATTCTGGGCGACTCCAGGAAGCTGTTTGACCTCACCGAAGAGAAGGATGAGATGCGCGACGGATACGGCCGGAATACCTTCGGCCAAGCCTGTCTCATGGCGCGGCGCCTCGTCGAGCAGGGCGTGCCCTACGTCACCATCAATTACAAAGGGTGGGACACCCACAAACAGAATTTCGAGACTATGCGCCGCCGCCTGCCCGAGATGGACCGCGGCATGGCGACACTCCTGCAAGACTTGTCTCAGCGCGGGCTGTTGGACAGCACCATCGTATGGTGGGGCGGCGAGTTTGGTCGCACCCCCAAGGTTCAGTGGGAAGCGCCATGGAACGGCGGCCGCGGACATTACGGAAACTGCTTCTCGGCGGTGGTAGCCGGTGGAGGGTTCAAGGGTGGTCATGTCGTCGGCGCCTCCGACGCGAAAGGCGAAGAAGTGGCCGATCGCCCAGTGCGGCCCGAAGAGTTGCTCGGCACAATGTACGGACTGCTGGGCATCGACCCTGACGGTCCTTTGCCCAATCCGCGCGGGCTGACGGCGCAGGTGATGCCGCTCACGAAGGAAGGCGGCGCGCCTGGAGCCGGCCGTCTCACGGAAATCACGTGAACCCGGGAGCGCAATCATGTCAATGAACGTTCGATTGGTGGTGATATCGGCGATACTGCTTGCCGCAAACGCCTGGGGCCAGGCGCGGCAGCGTGATCCGCACGTCGGTTTTCTCTATCCAGCCGGTGGACAACAGGGCGCCACGTTCCAGCTCATTGCCGGGGGACAGCAACTCAATGGCGTTAAAGATGTCTATGTCTCTGGAACAGGTGTTCGGGCGTCTGTAAAGTACTTCCTGAGGCCGACCAGACCGCTCGAAAAGGAACAGCGCCAAGAACTGATAAAACGAATAGCCGCGCGCCGGGCCGTATTGACCGGAACGACCCCGGCGCCGCCTGCGCCGCAGACCGCGCAGGCCGACATGATGCAACAAAGCAGCGTCGAGCTGCCGGATCACCCCTTGATCCGTGATTTGGACGAGTTGAGTCTCAACGAACTCGCGTTTCTAGAGAGCGAAGCCCTCAAACCAAGACCTAAGCAGCCTAATCCGCAGCTCGCCGAAAGAGCGTTGATTGACGTCACGATCGATCCCGGCGCGGCGCTTGGTGACCGCGAAGTACGGCTCAACGCCGCAGCCGGACTGACCAATCCGATCTGTTTTCAAGTAGGGACTCTGCCCGAAGTTTTCGAGAAGGAGCCCAACGAGCGGAAAGCGTCCGCGACGCCCGCGGATGGGCCAGCCATCGCGCTGCCAGCAATCCTCAACGGTCAAGTAATGCCCGGCGACTCCGACCGTTTCCGCTTTGCAGCGCACAAAGGAGAGCGGCTGGTGATCGCCGCGCAGGCCCGCAGCCTGATTCCCTATCTGGCGGACGCTGTTCCCGGCTGGTTCCAGGCGGCGATGACGCTCTACGACACGAACGACAACGAATTGGCCTACGACGACGATTACCGCTTTGATCCCGATCCAGTTCTGTTCTACACGGTACCCAACGATGGCGAATACGAAATCGAAATCCGAGACTCCATCTTCCGCGGACGCGACGATTTCGTCTACCGCATCGCAATTGGACAGTTGCCGTTCGTCACGCAGGTGTTCCCACTAGGAGGCCAGGCCGGCTCGTCAACGATTGCCTCGATTGACGGATGGAACCTGCCCACGAAAGTCCTGCCGTTCAACATGCAACCCGGCTCCCCGCAGTTCCGCGAAACCGTCATGCGCGGTGACATCGGGCTGTCAAACCGGATCCCATACGAAGTGGACACCTTGCCCGAGTGCGACGAAGCCGAACCCAATGACGCCGCGAAGGAGGCACAGGCGGTCACACTGCCGCAAGTGGTGAACGGCCGCATTGGCCAGCCCGGCGACGCCGACATGTTCCGCTTCGACGGACACGCCGGGGACGAGGTGGTGGCCGAAGTGTTGGCGCGGCGTCTGGGTTCGCCGCTGGACTCGGTCGTGCGGCTGCTTGATGCCGCGGGCGCCGTCGTCGCGTGGAATGACGACCAGGACGACAAAGGCTTCGGGTTGATCACGCATCAAGCTGACTCCTATCTGCGCGCCAAACTGCCGCAGGACGGCTCGTATGTAGTGCAAGTGAGCGACACCCAGCGGCACGGCGGCGGCGAATACGCTTATCGTCTCACGCTTGCGCCGCCGCGGCCGGACTTCGCGCTCCGCGTGACACCTTCGAGCGTGAACTTGCTCACGGGACGCGCGACTACCATTACAGTCTGCGCGTTGCGCAAAGATGGCTTCGACGGCGACATCGAAATCGCGCTGAAGGACGCGCCCGCCGGCCTTGTTGTAAACGGCGGCAGGATTCCCAGCGGACGTGACAGCGTTCGCATGACGCTCACCGCCCCGATGACGCCCATCGCCGAGCTGCTTCCATTGCAGATTGAAGGGCGCGCCACTATCGGCGGACAAAGCGTCACCCGGCCCGCTGTTCCCGCGGAAGATATGATGCAGGCGTTCCTGTATCGGCATCTGGTTCCGTCCCAGGAGCTCCTCGCCAAGGTGACGGGACCCAAACGAAAGGGACGTCCTGTAGAACTCGCAAGCAGCGAGGTCGTTCAACTTCCCGCGGGCGGCTCGGCACGAGTGCAGGTTCGCGCTCCAGGCTATCCGGGCATCGAGGATGTCCGCCTCGAACTCAGCGATCCGCCAAAGGGAGTCACTCTCGAAAGCGTCGAACCCGCCCGCGACGGCTTGGCGTTTGTGCTGAAATCGGACGGCGCTGCCGTGAAAGCGGGATTCGCGGACAACCTGATCGTTGAAGCTTTTACCGAGCGGGCCGCGCAAGGCAAACAGGCCACGACGCCAGGTCAAAAACAACGCGTGCCGGTTGGCGTCCTCCCCGCAATTCCGTTCGTGATCGTGGGCAAATAGAGGATGCATCCTGCAATGCAAGTACAGTATTTCAATTCACATAAATTCAAGAGAACGTGGGAGTAGTAATGGTCGCTATTGCACAGCAAATGGAATCCTTCTCGATCGACTGCGGCGTACTTCCTGCATCGGTGAGTATTTCGCGCTTTCGCGGACAGGACGGCGTTGACGAATACCATGTCATGGTCCGCCCGACGGATTACGGCAGTTTCTCCGCCCAACTGGAATGGCTGTCCGCCGCATACCAGAACGCTCTCGACGCGTTGGAGCTGGATGCGCAATCCACTGTCCTAAGGCGCTTTTTCTGCAGCGACCTATCGAATCAGACCGCCGCGCTCGAAGCGCGCCCCTTCTCCAACCCTAGTGACCCCGACACGCCGTGCGCGGTGTCGTGGACGCGTCAGCCGCCGGGTGGGTCCGCGAAAGTGGCGCTGTGGGCCTACCATCTCACCGATCCCGAATCGGATTTGGATAAGACCCTGGCCGCGTCCGCCGTGACGCTGCGAAGAGGCGCGCTCGCGCACCACTGGACGACCGGAAGGACCTCAACAAACCAGGATCTGCCCTATGACCAGACGCGCGGCATACTGGAGAGCTACGACGCCATCTTGCAGGCGCACTCGATGTCGCTCGCGCACAACGTGGTCCGCACGTGGTTCTTCGTGCAGAATATTGACTCGAACTACAGTGGTTTCGTAGCGGCCCGCAGAGAGTTCTTCGCGCAGCACGGACTCACCCCGGACACTCACTTTGTCGCCAGCACCGGCGTCGACGGCGCCCATGCGGATACTGCCGCCAAAGTCGCCATGGACGCGTATGCCATATCCGGAATCCGCCCCGAACAGATCGCATTCCTTGCCGCACCCGAGCACCTCAGCCCCACGCAGCTCTACGGCGTCACCTTCGAGCGCGGCACATCCGTCGCGTACCGTGACCGCAAGCACGTCTTCATTTCGGGCACGGCGAGCATCGACCACCAGGGCCGAATTCTGTATCCCGGAAACGTCTCGCGCCAACTCGACCGCACCCTCGAGAACATCGACGCGCTATTGAAATCGGCCGGCTCCGATTTCAAGGACATGTGCATGTTCATCGTCTACGTGCGCGACGCAAGCGATTACGAGTTCGCGCGCCAGCGCATGCGCGAGCTATTTGGCGACACGCCCCTCCAAGTCGTCGTGGCCCCCGTCTGCCGCCCCGGCTGGCTCATCGAGGTCGAAGGCATAGCCATCGTCCCCGCGTCAAATCCCGAACTGCCCGCGTTCTAGTAGAGCGAACGGTCTTAGTTGATGCAAACTGCATCCGACCTGTCAGATCGGTCCGATCCGTCCGATCATCTGGCGCCGGCGCTCCCCCCAGCCGTCACAGGAACGCATTCGCAATCGCGCCCAGCAAGGTCAACTGCACCAGACGCACGATGATTGAAGCCGGGATCCCCATAATGAAAAACATCGCGAATTCCATGAACCCGAAATCGTATATCTCGAAACACACCCAGAACGTGGCCAATATCGCCGCGATTGGCCCTATCATCGGAACGATCATCACGAGCGCCTGAACGGCCCCCAAACACAACCCCACCCCCCCGACATGCAGCGCGTTCGCCCACCAACGGTCCATCGGAAGTTTGTTCTGGTACCACAACGTCAGGAACAGTGCAAGAGTGGTCCCGCCGCAATTGCACAAGGCCTGCACCACCAATATCAGCGCAAACGGCAGCTTTCCAATAGTACTTTCCGGCGCCGCGCTCGCTTCTTCGGTCCGCTCACTCGGCGACGGTATCGAATCGTCCGACATGAAGAGGAATAGTGTCAGCACGACGGTCCCAATCGCCGCCACCCACAGTATCCGGCGGAATACCGGACTCTGAGGATCGAACTGAAACTTCCGTGGCGGCGGACTCTCGCTCGGCGGACCGATGTGCGTCAGTCCTCCCGCGTGAAGCGTGCCCGGCAGATAGATGCTCGTAACCGGTTCCACATGACTCGAAGCGGTCTCCTGCGGCGCCACCTCCGCTACCCGGTTCGCGCAGATGTGGCACAACGGCCCCTTCGCCGTCTCGTGAATGTCCCAGTCCCCCCGGAACCGGCGCCCGCACCGCGTACACTCCGTCCGCCCGCGCGGCGCAACTTCGGCACGGCCTACCGCTACGGGACCCGGCGACTCGGAACGCACACCATCCGGCGGCGCCCACGGACTCACAGCGCCATCGCCAGCTCGAGACCCCTCCCTCGCAGACGTTGCCTGTCCACCACCCCGCGCCGCGGACTCGCCGCCCGAAGACCGCGTATCGCGCCCCACCGCAAACGTCTCCAACGGCGCCGGACCCGACTCCGCCACCGGCCGAATCGTCTTATACTCCAACGGCGCGCGGCACGCCGGACACTTCGTCGGCATTCCAACGGCAAACTCCGACATCCGCACCGGCTGCCCGCACCCGCAAATGACATCGACTTCTGACATGCCCAGCAGTATAGCGAACACCCTCCCTGCCCGCACAACAAACGTTGGCCATATTATTCACTGACGATTGCGGCCGGGGACAACTGCGCTGTTGACTTAGGCGCCGACTAAACACAGCAGCCTAATCCGGAATCCCAAGCTCATGAGAACGCGCCGCGCAACGCCTTCAAGAACCCATCGCCGTAGCGCTTTTCGGGGAGGAGGTAGCAGCCTTCCGTCCATTCGTTCCAAGCGTTCACGAGGACGGCGTTGGGGACCGGTGCGAATTCGCGGAGGTGTTGGCGCGCGGCGCCGCAGAGTTTGCCGAATAGCTCGGGAGTGTTTCCGACGACCACCGGGCCGTAGGGATAACTGCGCGGGCCTCGGCCGGGTTGGTCTGGGAAAGGCCAGGGGATGTGTTTTTCGCAGCGTGGGGTCACGTCCCAGCCCATCGTCACGACAGGCAAATACGGCAGAGGCGCGGCCGCGATTTCGCGCCATTTCACCGGGTGCATCGCGGCGAGGTCCTCGTAGCGCTCGATAAAATCCGGGCCGGCGGTTCCGGAGGAAATGAAGTTGTAGGAGGTCGTGCTGTGAAACCCGGCGTCTTTCAATTCGGAGACCGGATCGGAATTCCCCACCATCGCGTTCATGTGCAAGGGCGGCAGGCCGGCGCGCTCGAGGCGCCTATCGGCTTCCGCGAGTATCTCGCGTGAGGCAACGGGGCCGCCGAGTTCCTCGACGAATTTCGCCGGCACAAACACGCTGAAGAAAAGCCCGCCCCCGGTCGTCCAATAGTTGGGCTCACGGAAATAGCGCTCGATGCCGTAGTCGATCACGCGCAGGAAATCGCGTTTCGAGTGCCGCATCGGCAACCACGAGTTCCAGTCCTTGCCAAAGGGCGCGGGGAAATAGTCCGCCCAATCGTGGTTGGCCCACATCAACGCGAACTTCACGCGTTTGCGGTTCGGTGCGCCCAGGAAGCCCCGTTCGAGCGCCTCTTCCATAATCCGGACGCCGTTGTACCAGTACCAGTCGAACAGCATGACGTCGATCCCGTGGTCCGCCGCGAGGACGACTTCCCTGTCAGCCCACGCGGGGTCACTCTCGTCGAACGTACCCCATTCGGGCTGCAACGGCTGGTAGTGCCCGTCGAACCGCGGAATGGCGCTCTTGA
Source organism: Candidatus Hydrogenedentota bacterium (assembly GCA_016215105.1). Classification (GTDB taxonomy): domain Bacteria; phylum Hydrogenedentota; class Hydrogenedentia; order Hydrogenedentales; family SLHB01; genus JACRLJ01. Next base: position 10,092 of record JACRLJ010000084.1, on the reverse strand, counting down.
GCAGCTCCCATTCGCACCAGCCCTCCCCCTTCCACGAGCTTGCATGGTCGTAGTTGTGCCAAAGAGGACAGTAGATCGCCACCACTTCAGGACGGTCATTCATGGCGGGCTCCCTTAGATCTCTTCAGAACCTTTTGTTTACAGGCCGTAGCGCCGGCATCTTGCCGGCATTGAAGCGAGTGAACTATGCCGGCTGGAAGCCGGCGTTACATTTTCGCCGGGCTCCCGTGTTTACTTCTCCAACTGCGCGCGAATGGTCTGCAATTCCTGCGTGCGCTCCGGGTCAAGCGTTGGATACTCCATTTTCAATTCCTTGAGCGTATCAGCCACGACCTGGGAAATGATCAGCCGCGCGTTTTCCTTGTCGTCAGCGGGAACGATGTACCACGGGCAGCGGCGGGTGCTGGTCGCCTCGATGCAATCCTCGTAGGCCGCCATGTAGTCTTTCCAGTACTTGCGCTCTTCGACGTCGGCGGCGCTGAACTTCCAGTTCTTGTCGGGTTCGTCGATGCGCTTGAGGAAGCGCTTTCTCTGCTCGTCTTTGGAGACGTGCAGGAAGAACTTGATGATGCGCGTTCCGTTGCGGTGCAGGTGATCTTCCATATCCACGATCGAACGGAAGCGATCCCGCCAAATGGACTTTTCATCGCAAGATTCGCGCGGGAGCTTCTGTCTTTGAAGAATCTCGGGGTGTACCCGGACCACAAGCACTTCCTCGTAGTAGGAGCGGTTAAACACCCCGATGCGCCCTCGCTCAGGAAGCCGGCGATAGGTCCGCCAAAGGAAATCGTGGTCCAACTCTTCGGCGCTGGGCTGTTTGAAACTGCAGACCTCGCACCCTTGGGGATTTATGCCGGACATGACGTGCTTGATGGCGCTGTCTTTGCCAGCGGCGTCCATCGCTTGAAAGATTAGCAGGATCGAATACTGATCCTGGGAGTAGAGGAGATCCTGGAGGGCGCTGAGCTCTTGGATGTGTTCGGAAAGGAGATCCTGGTATCGTTTTTCGGATTTGTAGTATGGCTTTATCGCGGTCGGGGTGTTCTTGAGTTTGACCTTGGCGCCGGGCTTCACGCGGAAGTCTTTGGTGTTGATCTTCATTGTCGTCCTTCCGCCTTCCTGTCAATAGCGAACACGAAATCTGTCCGGCTGAGGTCACGAGCCTAAGACGACGCGCCAAACTGCGGCAGCGCTGTGCGCCCCGACCGACGGATTAGGACATCCGCCTCTCCCGGCTATGACGCGACGCGGACCATCTTTCCAGTTTGGACGGACCTGTAGGCGGCGACGGTGACTTCGACCGCGCGAAGACCGTCAAGACCGGTCACCGGCGGATCGCGGCGCTCGCGAACGGCGGCTACGAAATCCTGGACCAGCCCGAGGTCCATATTGCCGCCCCAGTTGGCCCACTCGGCCTTCATTTGCTTGTCGCTGTACACGTTGATCTTCTGGTTGAACGCGTCGACCTCGATCACGCCTTTTTCGCCGATCAACTCCAGCGTCACGTCGCCCCACGTTGGAAAACTCTTCGACCGGTTCCAGCTCGCGATGTGCGACACTATCAGGCCGCCGTCCATTTCGAGATGCACGCTACCCACATCATCGGTGTGGATATTCTTATGAATAAGCCTGCCGTTTTCGCAGTAGGCCTTGGTAAACTCCTTTCCGGTTAACCAGCGAAGAACATCGACCACATGCACCGTGTGGTCCATGGTCGCGCCGCCGCCGGATAGCGCGTCATCCGCGAACCATCCGCCGGGGTACGAACCATTATTGGTAGTGGAGGCGGCGTAGATCTCGCCCAACTCGCCGCGCGCGACACGATCCTTCAGTTCGATGAGTGTCGGCGCATAGCGGCACGGGAACGCGGTTCCCAATCCGACTTTGGCTTTCTTGCACGCGGCTACCATCGCTTTGGCGTCGTCCACGGTCGTGGCCAAGGGCTTCTCGCACAGGACCCATTTTCCCGCCTTGGCCGCGGCCTCGGTCATCGCGCGGTGTTTCACGTTCTCCGAGCAGATGATGACGCCTTCGATGTCAGACGCCAGAAACTTCTTCATATCGGCCATAAACGTGGTCTTGTACTGTTTCGCCATGGATTGGCCCCGCGCGGCGTCGTCATCCCAGATGGCGGTCAGTTCCGCGTCGGCAAGCTGATTGACGCACGCCGCGTAGCTGCAGGCGTGCATGTGGGCGAAACTCATCATCCCAATCTTCGTCATATCCTCAACCTCGTTATCCTGTAAGCCAGTCTACTGCGCCTCAATTGTCGTGCGGGCCATCCGGCGCGTTTTCCGAGAACACTTCCGCGGGCGGGCGCATCCACACGCCAAGATGGCCTCCACCCTTCCACTTAGTGCGTTGGACCTCATGGACTATCATGCGCGACGCATTGCAGCGGGTCTCGAACTCCATCACCATGCGGACGGCCTCGTCTTCGGACGTAGCGAGCACGCGCACCATACGCAGGAAGCGGTACGGAGGACCGTAGTCGTTTTCCTCTTCCGGGACGTCCTCGATGTCCTCTTCCTTCAGCGAGCCCTCGATAACCACCATGAAGTCGTCGGCCTTCTCGGAATGCTTACCGGAAAGAATCCGCATGGCCCCGAGAACCGTCTCGTTGAATGGCCGGGACTCGAAAAGGCGCGGGAGAACGTCCTCGTATTCGGCCTTCAACTCATTGCGGACAGCGTAGCCCAGCATCAATTCGGCGGCGACGTATATCGCTTCGGGCGGAAGCGACTCGTTAGCCAAGTCAAATGCATGCCGGTACCGCTCCCAGCCGCGCTCGCGCTCGCCGCGCACCTCGGCCAGCATCGCGTCCACGGCAATGGTCCGCCACTCCTCCGGCGCGAACTCCTGCATCCGCGCAAGACACTGTTCCAGGCGCGGAAGGTCCTGACGTCCGAGGGCGCAAATGGCCCACATCATGTAGAGGCGCAATGGTTCGGCTTCAAGTTGCTCGGCCGTGCTGAATGCAGAATACGCGCCATCGAAATCCTTCAACTCCGTGCAAATGTTGGCCAGGCCAATCCACGCGTCGGCGTCGGTCGGATTCAGCGCCAAGTACCGTTGGTAGGCTTCCATGGCTTCGGGCATGCGCCCCAGCGCGTCGAGACACGAGGCCTTTCCACGGTACGAATCCGGAAAATCGGCATCGAGTTCAAGGGCCGTGTTGTAAGCGGAGAGCGCCTCCTCGAATCGGTCCAGCGATTCGCGGGTAAAGGCAAGGTTATACCAGCCGATGCCCTCTTTGGGGTACGCAAGACAGTAGCGCTCGAAGATCCATTGCGCGTCTTCGTACTCATCGAGATCAAGCAGTTGCTCGCCGGTCGCGAGCGCGAAGTCAGGGTCTTGACTCAGCGCGGCCTCGGCCTCAGCCAGGGCTTGATCCGCCGCGTCGTCTTCTCCGACCCCCCGGAAACACAGCACGTAGAGGCCGAGAATGCGGGCGCGCCCCTCGTCATCGAGCTTGTCCTGATCCAGCTCGTTCAACGCCGCGAGCGCTTCACCGTAATCGCCCGAATCAACCAGATCGAGTACGGTATCTAAAGATGGTTTCTTGGGACTCATCGTTCCTCTCGTATGATCACATCGGGACTTCGCCAGCGCCGTCTACAGGAAAACCGGTTTACCACTTTCCGCCGACTGCAGCGCCGCCAGCCCAATACGAACGGCCTCCAGCGCATCGTGAGCGGTAACCCGCGGCTCGCGTTCTTCATACAGCCATGCGACAAAATCTTCCCATTCCAATTGATAGGGGCTTACCGGAACGGGGCTGGAGGGCACGATCATGCCCGGTCCTGCGCCGGCGTTTCCGCGCGACATGGCGTGAATGGGCGATTCCGCGCTGTCGTATTGAATCATCCCGCTTTCGCCGCACAATTCCGTCTTCACGCGGAAACCCGAAGGGTGCGCCCACGTGCCAATCACGTTCGCGATGACCCCTGACTTCATGCGGAGCGTGGTTTGCGAGTAGTCCATGGTCTCCGGTGTACTGCGCTGCAAGTGCTGCGAGAACACGTGGTCCACGTCGCCAAACATGTAGCGCAGCCAATCGAGATCGTGGATGACGCAATCGAACGTCACGCCGCCGCTTTGATCATAATCGCGAAACCACATTTCCTCGCCTTCGGGCATGATGCCGCCCCGGTAGGTGCGGATAAACCCGACACGGCCGATCTTTCCCGCGTCAACTTGCGCTTTGATGGCCTCGAATTCCTGGAAGTAGCGAACCACGTGGCCGACAAACAAGCGCACGCCGGCCTTCTTGACCGCCGCGATCGCCTCTTTGCACTGGTGTACTGTGCGCCCAAAGGGTTTCTCGCAAAAGACGTGTTTGCCGGCCTCCGCCGCGGCTACCACGTATTGCGTATGCACCGGGGTCGGCGTCGCAATCGCCACGATGTCCACATCGGGCCGGGTGATAACCTCCATGCAATCGTCCGAAGCCGCCGCGTCAAACTTCTTGGCGAGCGCGTCGGCCTTCCGCTTAAACTTGTCACCGCACACTACAACCTTCAAACCTGCGTTGGCCGCCATTCGCGCGTGCATGTGGCCCATTCCACCGCAGCCAATAATCGCAACGTTCATGAATCGTTACTCCTCCAGGGTCACATGGACACGATGGCGCTTAGACTCGCGTGGACGTGAGTCAGCATGACATCGAGCGAATGAGCATATGGACCGAACTCGGCGACCAAAGCGCCGTCGTAGCCGGCGTCTTTGAGGGCGGAGACCACCTCCGGCCAGTTGACGTCGCCTTCCATCAACATTACAAAGCCCTGTATATTGCCCACGATGTTGCGAAAGTCCTTGGCGTGTATCGATCGAATACGGCGTCCCAAAATCCGAATCCACTGCTCCGGAAATCCGCATACCAAAATGTTTCCCGTATCGAAATAGGCGCCGACGTATTCGCTCTCGCAGTGGTCAATGAAATCCCGCATCTCGATCGGGCTGAGCAAGAACTTATTCCAAACATTCTCGATCGCCACCGAGACCTTGAGCCGCTCCGCCTCGGGGACAAGATCCCGGACAGCGCTCAACGCATTTTCGAGGCCCGTGTCATACGGCGTCTGCGCGTCGATATTACCCGGAACCACGAGCAACGACCCCGCGCCGAGCCACGCCGCGATCTGCAGGGCCCGCGCGGTGACCTTCTTGCCTTGTTCGCGCACAGTCGAGTCGAGCGAGGACATGGGATACTTCCAACCCAACCCGCACGCTACGCTGCTAATATCGATGCCGAGCTTGTCTGCGTGCTTCCGAAGCGCGGTGACATCCGCTTCGGACGAATCGAGCCGCACAAGCGACGCCTCGTCCACGCATAACTCGATCGCCTGAAATCCGTGCCGGTGCGCGCGGGTAATGGCTTCCGCGGCCGGCATGGTTGACGGAAAGGCCCACTGGTTGATAGCGGTCTTCATTTCCTTGTCTCCTTGGAATGGATACGTCTCCACGAAGGTTCATTGAATCACAAAAGCGCGCTGAATACAACGCGCGGCGCATGTCTTGAGGAACCGCGTCCGCGTTATGTCATATACTGGCGCCGTTTGGACCGGTGGAATCGAGGACGACTGGGAGGTTAAGCGATGAAGATCGCGGTTGTTGGAACTGGGTACGTAGGTCTAGTGAGCGGGGCCTGTTTCAGCGAAATGGGTCACGATGTGATCTGCGTTGACGTGGACGCGGATAAGATCAAAGCACTCGAAGCGGGCCGCATACCAATTTTCGAGCCAGGGCTTGAGGAATTGGTGAAGACCAATGTGACCCAGGGCCGCCTCTCATTTACCACGAGCCTCCAGCGGGCCGTCGAGAAATCCCTCGTAATTCTCATCGCCGTGGGAACGCCGTCGCAGCAGGACGGGACCGCCGACTTGAAGTACGTAATGGCCGTGGCCAAGTCCATTGGCGAACACATGAACGGATACCGCATCATTGTCGACAAGTCCACCGTTCCCGTAGGCACCGCGGCCAAGGTGCGGCACACTGTTCAAGCCGAATTGGATCGCCGCAAGGCGGACTGTCAATTCGACGTGGTCTCCAACCCGGAGTTTCTGAAGGAGGGGTCGGCGATTGACGACTTCCTGCACCCCGACCGCGTCGTTATCGGCTGCGACGACGTGCGCACTACGGTGCTCATGAAGGAACTCTACGGCAGCTTCGCGCGCGACGCGCGGCCCATTCTCACCATGTCCACCCGCTCTGCGGAAATGACCAAATACGCCGCAAACGCAATGCTGGCGGCCAAGATTTCCTTCATCAATGAGATCGCGAATATCTGCGAAAAGGTGGGAGCCGATGTCGATGACGTTCGCAATGGCATCGGCGCCGATAGCCGCATTGGCTACCAATTCATTTATCCGGGAATCGGATATGGGGGGTCGTGTTTTCCGAAAGACGTGAAGGCGTTGATCCATACCGCGTTGGAGGTGAAATGCCCGTCCCGCCTGCTGGACGCGATTGACGGTGTGAACGAGCGGCAAAAGCATAGCTTGCTCGACAAGATGCGGACCTATTACCGTGACCAGCTTCAGGGAAAACGCTTTGCGCTATGGGGACTGTCGTTCAAACCCGAGACGGACGACGTGCGCGAAGCGCCGGCCTTGGTGATGATCACCGAACTGCTCGACGCCGGCGCCACGATCTGCGCCTATGACCCCAAGGCCGCTCACGAAACGCAACGCGCCGTGGGCGCACGCGACGGGCTGACCTACGCAGACAATTACTACGACGCGCTACACAACGCGGACGCGCTCATCGTCGCCACCGAGTGGTCCTTCTTCCGAAACCCGGATTTCGATCGCATGCGCACGTCTATGGCCGTCCCCGTCATCTTCGACGGACGCAATATCTATCCTCCGGTTCTCATGCGCCACTACGGTTTCGACTACTTTTCCATCGGTCGTGAACCGGTACTGGCGTACTCGTCGGCACGCCCCTGACCCGGTCCTGGTAGACCTGAGGTAGCGGAACCAATTGAGAATTACGGATTGGGAATGGCGGAAGTCATCACGACGCAGCGCGTCCCTCCCTCGCGACGACTACAGCCGGCGCCGGTTCCAGCAAGGGGCTTGGGTTCGCTTCCGCGCGCGGTAGCGCGCGGGTTCGCACGTACTCCTCGATGGCGTTGGCTCGCGCCACGGTCGTCAATGCCACAAGGAACCAGAATGGCTCCATGATTCGCACCACCAGAAATGTGATGGTTCCAAGCGAATGCACAACAAGTCCTACGGTAACAACGAACGTCCCCATCGACAGACCCCTGCTCACCCAGTCCGTGGACCACAGATACGCCTGCCGTGTGGTGCGCAGCACGCGGTATTGCATGAAAAGAAAGGACGTAATGCCGAACAACCCCGTTTCGATCAGTACACGCGCGTACTGGGAGTCGAGGACCTGTCCCCATCCCACGCCTCCGCCGAACCACGGCCAGACATTCAGGTTGTACCAGACCTTGTCCCAGACGTAAATCCGTTCGTGGGTGGATTTATCGACTTGGAAGCCCACGTCCTTTCCGGCGATAACAACCTCTTCCCCGCTGCCCCGCTGAAACGTGTAGTTCACCCGGTCCAGCACTTCCGCCGGGAGGAGCCAGTTGGAAAGCGCCAGCAGCGCCACGAGCGCAATCAGGACCGCAAACCGCCGCGCCAGCAGGGCTACCAAAAACATGCACACAATCAGGGCAATATACGAGGCGCGCGACAGCGTAAACAGAAACGGGACGAACGCCGCCAATGCCAGAAAGAGGAAGAGTAACCGCTTGCCGCGTGTTGGAGCGTGAACATATAGCGCTCCCGCAATGCTCATCAGCAGGACCAGGTATCCGCCCAAGGTGTTGGGCTCGGTACCTTCCGTTTCGAACGGCGCACCCACACGGTCCACCGATCCAATCTGCGCAATACAGTAGGCGCAGACGACGAGTCCCGCAAAAAAGAACACCCCGAGCTGCTTGCGGATCTGGTCCGCGCTGTTCGTAGCGTTTCCGACCAGGAAGAATATCAGGTAGAACTCAAGCATCTTCAGCATCACGAACGCGGCCGCCTTCACATCCCACGCCTCCACCTTCGTTTGATAGGCGGATAGAAACGATATGACGCAGACGCCGTAGTACAGAAGAATGCCTGCGTTGACCGGACTGGGCCGCCACAGAATAGGTCGGCCTTCGAATGCTTGTTTGATCACGACCCCCATGAAGATGACGATGATCAGGAAATCATTATACCGAAGGTTGAGCGCACGCTCACCATAGCCCACCTGGCCCGCATTGATTTCCGGCGAGAGAAGCATCCCCAGGATGAGAATGTAGACCCCAAGATCGACACGCACCAGTGTCAGCCCAAAAATAACGAAGGTCACCGCCAGCGCGAGTGTAACCGTCAGATTGCCGAAATAGATGTGGGCGATAAGCAGGCATACGGCCGCGAACACCATGAATGCGGCGAAGAACGGCGCCTCGATTTGGCTCTCGGCGACTTCACCGCGCCCAATCCCACGCTCGGAACGGAATAACGCCATCTATTCCTCGCTAGGTTTTCGGCCAGAAAGCCGGTAAATTGACGCCGCGCGGCCAGAAAGCATCTGTGAGATGTTTAACACCATCGCTCCCTTGTTTCGGGTCTTGGCATAAGGAGGCTTTCTGGCCGCGCCTCTAGTCTGGTCGTGAATCGTTTGGAGTCGCCAAGGGGCGCGCCGCTGCGCGTGTACCCGTTGGGTGGCCGCCCGGTCATTTCCGGCCAGCCCTTAGAGGTGGTACCACCGGCGTGTCCGGCCGCCCGCGGCGTCGTCATAGTAGTAGTAATAGTAGTAGTAATGGCGCCGGGTGGCCTCGAGTCCATTGAGAACCACGCCCGCAACACTGGCTTGTGCGGTATCCAGCAGTTTCTTAGCGCGCTGTATGGTTTCGCGCCGCGCGTTGTTGACCGACACCACCAGAATCACCGTGTCCATGTGCGTGGCCAACAGCACCGGGTCCGTTACCACCAGAATCGACGGCGCGTCGCACACGACCAGATCAAACTCGCGGCCCAGTAACTTCACCAGATGCAGCATACGCTCGGAAGCGATCAGTTCTGAGGGATTTGGCGGGACGCGGCCGCTCGATATGATGGACAAATTCTCGATTCGGGTCTTGCGAATAACGGTATGTACGTCCAGACTCTCGCGCAACACATCCGAAAGCCCCGGACCGCGTTCGACCTTCAACACGCGATGGACGTTAGGCCGCCGCAAGTCGGTGTCAATGAGCAGCACGCGAATCCCGCGATCGGCCATGGTAACCGCCAAGTTCACGGCCGTGGTGGTCTTGCCTTCACCGGGGACCGCGCTGGTCACCATCAGCGTCTTGGGCTTCTGCTGGATGGTGGCAAACTGAAAGTTGGTTCGAAGCGTGCGATAGGCCTCGGAAATTGGCGACTTGGGATCGTGCTGAGTCACGATACACGCGTCCACCTCTTCCTCGTCCACATCCGGAACGTGGGCGCCGTGCCGCCGGGCCGAACGCCCCTTGCCAAACTTCATCTTCGGTATGGTGCCGATCACTTCGATACCGATGTACTCGGATACGTCTTCAAGGCTTCGAATCGAAGTATCCAACGTTTCCACGGCAAAGGCCAACGCGATACCGATGAGAAAACCGATGCAGCCGCCCAGGGCGAAATTCACCCAGGACCGCAACGGCGGACTCTCGCCGCTTACCAGCACCCGATTGTTGCGCATGACCTGACCGGACCCCTTCCCCATGGAGGTCCGAAGATCGAATTCCTTTTCGAGCACGCGGTGGAACTGCGCCCGAATCTGGTCGGCGTCATGCCGCAACTGCTCGTGCTGGTAATTCTTGTTCGCCAGTTCGGGCAATTTCTGAACCATCTCTTCGAGCAAGCGCCTTGCGGTCGCGATCTGAATATCGAGACGGGAGTCATCCAACTGCAATTGGGTATATTGCTTGCGCAGATTCTGCAACTCTTCCCAGACGTCGCCGACGCCGTTGGCGCCTTGCAGTTTCGCGACCGCCTCCAAAACCGCTTTGCTTTTCTGATCAATATCCGCCTGAAGATCCTGCATGGGTTCCGAGCCAGGAAGATAGTCGCT
>JACRLJ010000083.1 GCA_016215105.1 Candidatus Hydrogenedentota bacterium | reverse complement strand
GTCTCGCCGCGCATTTCTCTGATGAAGGATCAGGTAGACGCGCTGGTGGCGGCGGGGGCTCCCGCGGCCTGCATCAACAGCGCGATCAGTGTCACAGACAAGCGCCGCATTCACGAGGACATCCAGCAGGGAACGCTGAAGCTCTTGTATGTGTCTCCCGAGCGCGTGACCAATCCGGCGTTCCTGGAGTATCTGAAGCGGCTGCCGATAACGTTCTTTGTGGTGGACGAGGCGCACTGTATCAGTCAGTGGGGGCATGATTTTCGTCCCGAATACCGCGAATTGCGAGTGTTGCGCGACAGTTTTCCGGACGCGGGCCTGCACGCGTATACAGCGACTGCGACCCGCCAGGTGCGGGACGACATTGTCCGCGAGCTCAACTTGCGCGATGCGAATGTACTGGTAGGGTCTTTTGATCGGCCCAACCTGGTGTACCGCGTGGAACGCCGGACCAGCGGGTTTGAGCAAGTGAAACGGATCATTGCGGCGCATCCTAACGACTCGGGCATTGTGTACTGCATCACGCGAAAGGACGTCGATAAGCTGTGTACGGAACTTACGGCGGCTGGCGTCAAGGCGCTGCCTTACCATGCGGGCATGGACGACGCGTCGCGTAAGCGCAATCAGGACGCGTTTATCCGTGATAGAGCGGATATTATCGTGGCCACGGTTGCGTTCGGTATGGGGATAGACAAATCGAACGTGCGCTATGTCATTCACGCGGGTATGCCCAAGTCCATCGAGCACTACCACCAGGAGAGCGGGCGCGCCGGCCGGGACGGACTCGATTCGGAGTGCTGGCTGCTTTATTCCGGGGTGGACTTTGGTTTGTGGAAGGGGCTCGTCTCTAAATCCGAAGGCGAAGCGGCGGACGTCGCGTTGTCCAAACTGCGGGACATGTACGACTATTGCATGACGCCGTCGTGCCGCCACAAGGCGCTGGTGTCGTATTTCGGCGAAACGTACACCCGCGTTCCATGTGACATGTGCGACGTGTGCCTGGACGAATCCGAAGCGCATCCGGAATCGGGAGACATCGCGCGGGTGATTCTGGAGTGCGTCGCGGCGCTCGGCGACATCGCCGGCCCGAGCTACACCACATTGGTGCTGTCCGGGTCCAAGGAAGAGCGCGTCACCCGAAAGGGGCACCATCAGTTGCCGGTCTACGGCGCTCTGGCGCAGCATACGCCCCGCGCCATCCGTGGGTGGATCGAGCAGTTGGCCGGTCAGAGATTTCTTGCCAAGACGGGTGAATACAATATCCTTTCTCTCACACAACGGGCGCGGGACGGCGGCGAAACGCCGCGCGTGGGTGTGTCCGAAGAAAAGGCGCCGTCACGGTCGAGGGCGCGCGTGTACGAGGGCGTAGATCAAGCGCTCTTCGATGCGTTGCGGAAACTGCGCCGCGCCAAAGCGGACGAACTGGGCGTGCCTGCGTTTGTGATATTCACGGACGCCGCGTTACGTGAAATGACGCAGCGTAAACCCACCACGCCCGAGGCGTTTCGCGGCGTGCCCGGCGTCGGCCAAAAGAAAGCCCAAGTGTATGCCGCGGACTTTACACGCGTGATTGCGGAGTTCGGTGGCGTGCCCGTGAACGTCGACGCCACGGCTGACACGCCCGAGGCGCGTAAGACTCCGACGCGTCGAGAGCCCCGTCCCGCGCCCGGAGAAACTCGGCGTCAGGCGTTCGAGCTTTTCGAGCAAGGATATTCGATAGAGGAGGTGTCTCAGTCCACAGGGCGTGCCATGTCCACCACGGAAGGGTATCTTGTGGACTTCATCGAGGAGCGGCGAGTGACCGATCCCTCGCGCTGGGTGAGTGCGGCGGTCCTTGAACGCGTACGCTCCGTCGCGGAGAAATGCGACGATGGCCGACTCAAATCGATCCGGGAAATGCTTGACGGAGAAATCAGTTACTCCGATATACGCATCTGCCTCGCGTGCCTGCGCCATCGTGCGAGCGAAGAAGGGGCCACAACATAGACTGGACTACCAAACGATTTTTGTCGATACGGTCAGCCATTGTCGTTGCCGTCATTCTCGCGGTTGCGTCCGTGGGCGTACTGTTCTTGGCTGGGGAAGAGTTGTCCGCTCCGGCGCACGCTACAATTGGGTCTCCCCCCGCCGACTTTCCGGCCGAGTCCGTGTTCATTCCGAATGGCTCTTCAACCAGTCTGGCCGCGTGGTTCATCCCGGGGCAGGGAAAGACAGCGGGCGTAGTGCTGCTTCACCCTGTACGCGCTAACCGTCTCGCGATGCTTGATCGCGCCAGGTTTTTGTGGCGCGCGGGATATTCCGTTCTCCTGTTTGACTTTCAGGCGCACGGAGAGAGCCCAGGTGAACACATTACCTTCGGCTACCTTGAAAGCAAAGATGCGCGCGCTGCTGTCGAGTACATGAAGGGGCGCCTGTCCGGCGGTCCTGTCGCTGTACTGGGATGTTCTCAAGGAGCCGCTGCGGCGATTCTCGGTGATAAACCCTTGGGCGCCAAGGCCGTCGTATTGGAGGCCGCATACCCTACGATTGAAGAAGCCGTCGGGAATCGTGTTCGGATGCGCCTTGGTCCCTTGGCCATACCGTTGACGCCTCTGCTACTGCTCCAGATGAAGCCCCGGCTGGGTATCTCCCCGGCAGACCTGCGCCCCATCGACCATATAGGTGATCTTGGCGCGCCGGTCCTGATCATTGCGGGAACGAAGGACCAGCACACGACTCTTGCGGAGTCGCAACGCCTCTTCGATCAGGCATCCGCGCCGAAGGAGTTCTGGGCCGTTGAAGGAGCAAGGCACGTGGACTTCCATCGCTACGCGAAGGAAGCCTACGAGCAGCGGATTCTGGAGTTCTTCGCGAAGCGCCTTGACCAGTGACTCAAATCGTCAGTCTGCTACGTCCCCGCGATACCGGATTTCGTCACGAGGGTCTTCCGTCCCAGTACGGTAGCGAGATCGACCTGCGGCAGGTGGGGTGTCGCGGTGACGATTTCTTGTTTGCCGTCGGGAAGCAGAATGAAGGTATCCTCGGACTTGACGCCTACGGCGGACGGATTCCACGCAAACGCGTGGCCGAACTGCACGTCCATACCCGCAATGTCCTTCACACGTTGCGACCAGCGGGTGTCGAGGATGGGGAAAGTCTCGCCGGGTGTGCCTTTGGCCGTGCGGCCAGCGTAACCCGTCGCGCCGCCTTGATGGTGATTGTGCCATTCGTTGGCGGAAAAGCCCAAGTCGGCGTAGCCTTTCTGGCAGACGGCAAATACGTTACCCAACGTCTTGCCTGCGACGCTGGCCTCCTGCATGAGCGCGTCCACTCCGCAAATGCGCGCGAAGGCCCCGGGAATTGTAGGGTCGATGTCGCCGACTTTCTTGAAGCGGGTGATGGACGCGACCAGCCCTTCCTTGATGAAACAGCCGACGATCATTACGTATCCGCGAAGGGTGCGCTCCTGCAAGGCGCCCGGGATCAACAGCGCTTCCGTTGGCAAGGGGTGGCGGAACTTCGCGATGCGTTCGTCTGCCGCGACGAGCGCCACGGGGACCTGGCAACGCCGCTTGACGCCTTCGGCGATGAGCTTGGCCGCGACGTCGGCTTCAGCCTGGCCTGCTTGAGTGGCGTCGAGTGTGGTTGACATGGCTTCGGCGGCGAGCTTGCCGAGACGGCGGTATTTTTCCAGTTCGCCGGACGCCAGCAGCGCGCGCAGGTACGTCAGTTTTCCGTTGACGTTTTCGCCAAGCGAGCCGTCGTCGGATACGAGCGTTCCGGTGAACTCCTTGCGGACGAGTGCGGCGGCGCTGCCCTCGAACCAGAGGAAGGACTTGGCTTCACAGCCGAGCACCCCGAGTTCCTCCGCCATCAGGCGCGGTTCCTCGATGGTGTTTCCGACGAAATACGCTTTGCCGTCCTTGGTGATAAACAGCGAGTTGGAACCTTCGTCGCCGAACATATAGATGTAGTTCCGTTTTCCGCCAGTCGCCATGGCGAAATTATTCGACCGAGTCAGCAAGATCCCGTCATAGCTCAATCAGTCTACCTCACGGCGCTTCCAGCATTCTGGCCGCCGATGTAAGTGCATGACTGCGTTCACAAGCACGTGATCAGACTTCACGTTGTACAATATAGCGTAGGGAAAGCGGTGAATCAGATACCTTCTAACATTGCCCCTATAATAAGGCCACGTAGAAGGCGAATCTAGAACTCCCTTCAAGCCGCGTTCTACTTCGTTAAGAAAATCCTGCGCAAGCTGAACGTTGGAGTCTCGAAGATATCGGCTCGCCTGGATCATCTCGCGGAGCGCTTCTGGATGAAACGTATAAAACATTGACCCCTTTGTCAGTATTGACTCGCAACGAGGCGCTCAGTTCCGCGCAGAGTGAACACACGCTCCCAATTACGCCGTGTTGACTGAAATCCTTACTGGATGCTACGGCGTGCCCTCTCCATGGCGGAGTCCCCTGGGATGCAATCTACCCGCCCTTCGTCGATCTCCGACGATCTCCGATCTATCTCGCGGGCCCAGGCCTCATCCACGTCATCCTCTTCGTCATCATCGAGGCTGGCAATCAGTTTCGCGGCCAGCCTGGCGCGGGCGTTACGCGGCAAGCCCAGCAAATCGAGCGCATACTTCTCTTCAGGCAGCGCCATGGCAAATCCTCCGGGTCAGTCCCGGCTGCATACCAACCGGTACGGTAATTGTACCGCAAACAGCCGCCCTGTCCAAGAGGTCCCGCCGCTTCGTCCTATCCCAACTTCCCGTAGATGACCGGGCACCAGGCCTCATTGTCGATAAACTCGGTCAACCCTTGGCGGGCATTATTGACTGGCCGCGACTTTTCGGTGCGCATGTGTACGGCGAAGCTTCTGCGGGGGCCGGACGACAAGTTGGGGCCGCTGCCGTGAAACGTAAGGCGGTCGTGAAAGCTGACGCCGCCGGGGGGGAGTATTGCCGCGGCCTCTTCGCAACGTTTCCCGTCCGGTCCGGAAATCTCGTGGCGTTGCGCGTCGAGGTCCTGGCCGTGGAAATCGCCTTTGTTTAGGAATCCCCATTTGTGCGAGCCGCGCCAGAATTTCATCGGACCTGTGTCTGCCGTGACGTCGCTCATGGCGATCCACGCGGTGAAGAGTTCGCTACCCTCTTCCCAAGCTTGCCAATATTGACGGTCCTGGTGAAGGCCGATATTGGTCGCAATTGTTCCGTCCGGGTCGACGGGCGGCTTGATCAGCAACTGGACCCACCACACTTGAACCATGCTGGCCCCGGTGATGGCGGCGGCGAGTTCGCCCAAGGCGGGATAGCGCAGAACATCCATGATGGCGCGATTGGCGATCTGTGGCATTTCGATCTTGCACAGCTTCCGGGGATCGTCACCGGGCTGCGTCATGGAAGGGCAGGGAGGCGTTCCGGTGTCATAGCGGCCCGCGCGCACCTCGTCCATACCGGCTACGCCATGCCCGATGACATCGCTAGGTATCAGGGGTTGTGTGTGGATGTAGTAACCATCGGCTTCGTATTGCGCTCGCGCCTGCGCCGCGTCTAGGGACTTCATAGTGGTGTTTCTCCTGCCTGTGGGGGCCGCATTTTCCCGCGCCCACTCTAGCGAAACGTCGCGGACTACTCAAGCGCCCGCGGGAGAATTTCTCTTCTAGACTCAGAGGGTGAGGATTGGCGCCGCATACGCGTGAGCGTGGTATTATGCCGGGTGTCGATAGTGGAGCGGGGCTTACGGCCAGGACTCCAGATAGCTTGCGGAACGAGGTGAACATCAAATGTATTATGTGTATATGGGACTCCTGATTGTGGCGCTTATACTGTGGACGATTATTGCGTTGAAGCCTGACTCAGGGGGCGACGAGTCGAAGAAGCGGCAGTGAAAGTTCGGCCGGAATCGGCTACTCGTCTTCGCTGGCGCTTCGCCCGGTACCGTATCCCAAGCTTCGCAGAAACGCGTCGATATTTACCGGTGGCTCGCGAACGTCCTGGTCAGGCCGGAAGGCAAGGGGTCTGCTAATGAATGCGCGCTGGCAGGACGGGCACAAATCGAGGGCGATGCACTTGTAGACGCTTTCCTCGATTTCTTCGGGCTGTTTGTGCTTCATTGACTCGATGAGTCTTAGCAGTTCGGCGCGGTGATCCCGAACCAAGTCCATGAGCCCGACTTCGAGTATGTCGTAAGCTGCGCGGACATCAATCTTAACGGTATATCGCAGCGCATTCTTGGCGATTTGTTTGCCGCAGCCGTCACACGTGTATCGGATCATAGGGCGCGATTATTCCGCGTTGTCTGCCAAATTGGAACTGACACTATGAGTATACCACTTTTGGTCGCGCGCAGACGGCGTCTACACTACCCAGCGGCGGTATTTCAGGCGCGAATTGGGCGTCAGACGACCTTGGTTTGGGCTTCGTTTCGCGCTTGGTCTTTGAGCGCCTTCTTCCGCCACGGGATGCCGAAGGGCCGGCCAATGTTCTGGAGGGGCTGTTTCCTGCGGAGAAGCGGATTCAGCGCGAATACCTTCACGTGTACGAGCCACTGAAACAGGGACACGCGCTCGAAACGGAAGATGTAGTAGGAGAAGTGCGCCATGAAGAGCACGTCGAAGAGGAACGGGATATTGAACTTCGTGAGCCAGAGCAGCAGCGGCGCCAAGGCGGGGAACTTTGTGCAAAGGAAATAGACCTTCTTGAGGTTGACCAGTCTGTCCCGGTCCGGCAGGTCAAGATACATGTCATGATGCAGTGTCACCTCGAATGCTTTGCTCTCCGGGGTGTATTTCTTGATGTCTTCGTTCTGGGTCAGCGCAAGTCCCGGATAGGGCTGGAAAAAGGTGGTCCAAAGATAGGTTGGATTCAGCTTGCGATAAAAGCCCAAGCGCTCAACGTGGTCCTGGAACGTGTCGCCGGGCAGGCCGAAGAAGCAACTGGACCCGAATTTGATGCCGTATTTGCGCATCCACGTCGTGACTTGAAAGATGTGTTCGTCGCTGACGGGCTTGTTCATTATGCCCTTGCGCTGCTTCTCGTCGCCGCTCTCGACGGCCACGTTCAGGATGGCGGCGCCGGCGTCGGCCAACAACTTTACGTCGTTCTCAAGAATTGCCCCGAAGCGGAAGTTGGCGTCGAAGGGAATCCTGATGCGGTCCCTGTAGAGCGCGAGAAACTCCCGGAGCCATTCGTTCTTGACCCAAAAGACCTCGTCGATGAAGAAGAGGAAGGACACTTTGTGGGGATGATTGGCTACAAGCGACTCGATTTCGCGGATGGCGCGCTCCGGGGTTTGCTTGCGGATGTAGGTCTTGGCGCCGCCGTAGTGATCGGCTAGGATAGGATTCGTGCAGAAGGAGCAGCGAAATGGGCAACCCCTCCCTGTCATGACGCGGAGGTATGCGCTGTTTCGAAAAAACGCGTATTTGTTGTAGAGTCCCCTGTCAACGAAGGGCAGGGCGTCCATGTCCACCAACTCACGCCGTGCGCAGTTCCTGACGACGGAGCCGTCCTCAGTCTTGACCCACAGCCCCTCGATGCGACTGAAGTCCTCGCCGTGATCGACCGCGCTACACAATTCCAGCATGCACATCTCGCCTTCGCCGATGCACACGATGTCCATTCCGGGATGCTCGATGATTTGCGGCGCCGTGATTGCGTGAACATTCCCGCAGATGGTGATGGCGCCGGTAGCGGCCTTGGCCATCTCCCCGACTCGCACGGCCCAAGGCGCGCTCGGGCTGAGTATGGAAAATCCGATAATATCCGGCTGGAAGCGAGCCAACTGCTCGATGAAGCGTTCCTCGTTCGTTTGTTCGTCGAAGAACAACTCGACCGTGTGGCCGGCTTTCTTGAGCACCGCGGAGATGCTCATAAAGCCCATATACTCGACCATCACGTCCTGGCAGAAGGCGACTCTCGCCATCAATAAGTCCCTTTAGTGCTTTCACTTATGAGTACAGATCAGGGCCATCATAGCCCTCGACCAGGGGGTTGTCAATAGACCCAACATGAAGTTGTTCACCCTTTATTCCGTGCTCTGACGCGCCACAGATTGGGGTGGGAAGAACGCGTTCTCTGAGGGCAAAAATCAGCGCGCAACAAGCAATTTAACGGTCGCCCATGCAACCCTGGAAAAGAAGCGCCGGCTGAACAGGATACTCGGGATCATGTAGCATTCGGCGGTGCAATGGCACTTGCCATCCCGCACAAATTTCGCGACGCCTCGGGCGTGCGGGTCGCGCATGGCCCGGCGCAGTGAGAATCCGTGATCGCGGATGTTCACCATGTTGACGCCGCGTAGACCGTCTTTCTGGAGATCGGAGTCGCGTAGCTCCAGACACGGCTTGACTTCGCCATCGTCGTCGATAACGAGCAGCCGGGACCCTGCCACACAAGGCACTACTTGCCGTCCTTGCGCCTTGGTCTCCTCGATGATCTTCGACTGAACCTTATCGAGCAGCGCCGTCATTGGCGCCAGCGGATGATTCTTGGCGGGCTTCTTTCGTTGTTTGGCTTCTTTGAAAATCCGCACGTACTCCTCGACTGAGAAATCACTTCCAAATGCCTCGGGCGTGTCGCCGTAGGCGTGCATAAGGAAATGGCAATCCGGCTGGAGATCGCGCTCGATCTTCTCGATAGTGGCCTCGATGCCGTCCTGATTGTAATGGGAAACGACTGTCATCACGTTAATTGCGAGATCTGGATGTTCCTTCTGGATTTCCCGAAGCAAGGCAATTGATTCCTTGCATTTCTCATACAACCCCGGGATCTTCCGGATTTCGTCGTGCTGCGGGCCGAAGCCATCAACCGAAAAGCTGATGCGGAGCATTTGACTGGGAAAGTCGGTGAGCAACTTTCGAACGGTATCCGCAATACGCTGCGGCAGACTGCCGTTGGTGGCGATGTTCAT